>CAVEUM010000006.1:0-102915 GCA_963618735.1 bacterium
TCACCAGGAATATCATTCACACATGACGCACGCCATTCTGGCAACGGTGCCGGAGAATCAGATGAATCAGGTGCTGAGCGTGCTGGAAGCGACATGGCATTTCTTTACGGATGCCATCAAGGAGGAAAATGTATGATTCACATTGTTACGGACAGCATGTCTGATATCAGTCAGGAGGAAGCCGGAGAGTGGGGCATCACGGTGGCACCGCTGTCGGTTCGTTTTGGACAGGAAGAGTATCTGGATGGCATCGGAATCAGCCGCGAAGATTTTTTCGAGCGGATGAGCGCATCAGAAGTTTTGCCAAAGACCAGCCAGGTGCCGCCGGAACGTTTTGAAACCATCTTCCGCCATCTGCTGCAGAATCCGGAGGATGAAATCCTGTGCATCACGGGTTCGTCAAGACTGTCTGGTACTTGCCAATCTGCCACTCTGGCACGGGAAATGTCGGATGACAAGGAGCGCATCACGGTGGTGGATACGCTGAGCGCCTCTCTGGGTGAGGCACTGCTGGTGATGCATGCCCTGAAGAAGACCGGCAGCGTGAACCGCGCCTCGGAAATAGCCGCAGAGCTGAAAGAACTGGTTCAGCGCAGCCGACTGATTGGCTGCTTTGAAGAGCTGAAGTACCTTGTGATGGGTGGCCGCATTAACGCCACGCTGGGCAAGGTGGGTTCGTCATTGCACATTAAGCCGCTGCTTCGCATGGCGGAAGGCAAAATGCACCAGGTTGGTTTTGTACGCAATCTGTCCAAGAGCCGCCAGTGGTACATCGACCGCCTGAAGGAATGCCCGCCGGATGCGGCATATCCGATCATTATTGCCGGTGCCATGTGTGATGAAGAGGTGCAGCTTGCCCGCACGGCCATTGAGCAGAGCGGCGTGGCTGACGGGGTGGAAATCCTCTGCCGACACGTTGGCGCGGTAATCGGCACCTATGTGGGCCCGAAGATGACTACCATGGCATGGATTGAAAAAGCGTAATCTATGAAAAACAGGGACTGGCTTATCATCTGATGAGTCAGTCCCTGTTTGCATCGTTTCTATTCTCTGAAAAACAGAATGCTTGGTAATAATGGTGAAGGTATGATGCTCCTGCGGTTTTCGGAGCGGCGCAGGGGGAACTTTTCACTGAAAAGCTGTCCTCCCGCAAATCTTCCGTTTGTTACTTCTTCCCCGTGAACAGGCTGGAAATGCCGCCCATCAATCCGCGGGTGATGCTCTTCGTGACCTCACGGCTCACAGTGGAGATGGCAGTGTTTTTCACACGACCCAGCACGGAGTCATTGCGGCGGGCGCGCTCGGCACGCTCTTCACGGAGCTCATCGGCACGCTTGCGGCGCTCTTCAGCAAGGCGTTCCTTTTCAGCTTTTGCGGCGGCCTTCTGCTGGCGCTCGATTTCCTTGGCGTTGGCGGGGGTTGCCGCCTGCTGAGGCTGCACAGCGACATAATTGCCCGTGGTGGGGTCAAGCTGCATGGTCATCATCCGCTGCACGTACTGGCCTGTGGTGGGGTCAAACATCATGACAGGCATCTGCTGCACCTGAGGCTGTGCCTGCTGCACGGGCACCTGCAGGGTGGGAACAGCAGTCTGCTGGGGAACAGCCGTCATGTTGGGAAGCTGACGCTGTACATAGGTGCCGGTGGCGGGATCAAAGACCATGAATCCCTGGGGCTTGGTGACGGTTGGTTCCTGCGTGGAAATCTGCACAGGCTGGGGAGCAACGGGCGCTGCTTGTTCCTTTTGGAAGGAGGAGCACAGCACCTCGTAGGCGCTCTCACGATCCACCATCTCGTCATACACACCGGCAAACGGACTGGTTTCAATGCAGGTGCTGCGAGTCTCGGCGTCAATGGCCTTCATATAGGACTGAGGCGGCAGAATGGTCGCGCGTTCCACAACGCCCGGGGCACCGTGGGCATCCAGGAAGGAAACAAGCGCCTCGCCTGTTTTCAGGGCGCTGATGGCTTCCTCGGTATCGAAAGCGGGATTGGTGCGGAACGTCTGCGCAGCTACCTTCACGGCCTTCTGGTCAAGGGGCGTGTAGGCACGGAGCGCATGCTGAATGCGGTTGCCCAACTGGCCAAGGATGGTCATGGGAATATCTGCGGGGGACTGGGTGATGAAATACACGCCCACACCCTTGGAGCGAATCAGGCGCACCACCTGTTCCACTTTTTCCAACATGGTCTTGGAACAATTGTTGAAAAGCAGATGGGCTTCATCGAAGAAGAACACCATGCGAGGCTTGTCCGCGTCGCCCTGCTCGGGCAGAAGCTCATAAAGCTCGCTGAGCATCCACAGCATAAAGGTGGAATACATGGTGGGATTGTTGAAAAGCTTGTCAGCAGCCAGAATGTTGATGACGCCGCGGCCATCTTCGTCCAGCTGCATCCAGTCGGCAATGTTCAGCGCAGGTTCACCGAAGAAAAGGTTGCCGCCCTGACCCTCCAGCACCGCCACCGCACGCTGAATGGCGCCGACAGAGGCTACGGATACGTTGCCGTATTGCAGGGTGTAATCCCGCGCGTGCTCGCCCAGATAAGCCAGCATGGCCTTCAGATCTTTCAAATCCAATAGGAGCATGCCTTCATCATCCGCCACGCGGAAGAGGATGTTCATTACGCCGGCCTGGGTATCATTCAGTCCCAGCATGCGGCTGAGCAGCAGGGGTCCCATTTCCTGAATGGTAGCGCGCACGGGATGACCCTGCTCGCCGTATACATCCCAGAAAACCGTGGGGAATGCTCTGTACTGGAAGCTTGGCACACCGCAGGAGGTCAGCCGTTCTGCAAGAGCGTCGCTGTGCTCACCGGGGCGCACCATGCCGCTAAGGTCACCCTTGATGTCGCTGAGAAACACGGGAACGCCCATGTCCGAGAAACCTTCTGCCAGCACCTTCAATGATACGGTTTTACCCGTGCCTGTCGCACCGGCAATCAGTCCGTGACGGTTCGCCATTTGCGGCAGAAGGCAAACGGCTTTATCACCTGTGCCAACCCAGATCTTTCCATCGTATAACATGTTGAATGCTCCTTTTTCCCTTGAGGATGAAAACATCCTTTTCTGATTTGATTGTAGCGCCTGCGGAATCTTTCGTCAAGAAAAGATCACAAATCTTCCAGCAGACTTTCGTAACCTTCATTCACCGTGCCGGTGGGGCCGAGAAAAGTGCAGGTGATATGCCCTTTGGCAAGCAAATCGATGTCGCTGTCAGGATCCGGCGCGGCGTCCTGATAGAGATTGAGCCAATAATAGCTCTTTCCGCGGGGACTTACGCGGCGCTCATAGCCATCCGTCCACATGGCGGTGCTGATGTCGCAAAAACGGGGCTCTTTCAGTTCAAAGAAGGTCACAGGGGGCAGATTGACGTTCAGCACAGATTGCTTTGGCGCGTCTGACTCCACCAGATGTTCGCCCAGGCGGATGGCCCACTCCGCAAAGAAACGAGCCGTTTCTGCCGGGGTGGAAACCTCCATGGACAATGCCATGCTGCGAATGCCGCGGAATGCCGCGTCTCTGGCAGCACTGACCGTTCCGGAGGCGTAAATGGACAAGCCTGCGTTGTAGCCGTGGTTGATGCCGCTGATGCACAGGTCGATGGGTTCTTCCGCCAGGGCAGTTACCGCCAGATGGGCACAGTCGGCAGGGGTGCCATCCACGGCCCATGCCGCCGCCGCACCTTCCATCTCATACGGGGTGACCATCAATGGCGTGGAGATGGTGAGGCTGTAGCTTTTACCGCTTTGCTGGGCGGAAGGGGCACACACCAGCACGTGATGTCCCCGTGCTGCGGCAGCGCGGCAGAGCATGTGCAGATGCGGACTGGCAATGCCGTCATCGTTTACAAGCAGAATGTTCATGATTCAGTCTCCTTTATTTCCGCAGGGGGTCATTTCAGATCACTGCCGGTTGCCTCGGGCAAATCCGTGAGGGTGGCAACGGTCAAATCGACAGGGGTGGCAACGGTCAGGTCAGTGGGCGTCGCGTCCGCTTCGATGTCCCTGAAGACGGCAACACCTGTGGTCAGAAAGCTTTCAGGCAAACCGGAATCGGGATCCTTGGATTTGCTGAAGACCAGCTTCTTCCACACCTGCAGCTTGCCTTCTTCATCCTCAATCGGGTAAGGGCGGAAGTCCCTGTTGTTGTGCATCTTAAAGGGAAGCGCCGTGATCTGCTGAAGATCCATGGTGCCGTCATCGTTGATGATATAGGTCACCTGCATAACTGCAGTGTCATCGTCCTTTGGGGATGCGTTGGCGCCAAAGGTGAAGTTCGACAGGCTGTAGAAGATAACCTTGCCATTGTAGATCTGAATGGGCTGCAGGGTGTGAGAACCATGACCGTACACCATATCGGCGCCAAGGTCGATGAGCTCAGGACCGTAGGTGCGCTGATCCAGATTGATGTTGTAGCTTTCCTCTTTCCCCCAGTGGGCGCTGGCGATAATGAACGTGCAGCCGTCGTCCTTTAGCTGCTGGATCGATGCGGCATAGCGCTTCATCTTGGATTCGTTGATGGGATATGTGTAGCCCACGATGCCGATCTTTACGCCCTTGATCTCGGTTTCGTAGAGATCGTCATCACCGAAAACACCGATGCCCAGGGCGGTCAACGTGTCAATGGTGTCCTGACGGCCTTTTTCACCGAAGTCCCTGGCATGATTGTTGGCGATGTTGCACACATCAACATTGCCCAGCTTGAAAACCTCACCGAACTTCGTTTCCGCGCCCAGGGTCATAAACTTGGCGTTGCTGCCGGGTCTGCGGTCGGTGAGAACACCTTCGCAATTGGCGATGGTCAGATCGTCCGCAGCGAACAAATCCGCCACCAGGCTGAAGGGATAATCCAGACCGGCCTGAGAAATTTTGTATGTGAAGGAAGCACCGTAGCCGTGGTATTTCCACTGGTCGCCAACCGTGCAGTCACCAACCAGGGAAAAGGTGAAAGTTTCGCCCAGCGCGATGGACGAAATACAGAGCATAAGCAGCGTTAAGAGGCAAAAAGCCTTCATTTTCTTCATGATGGTTGTACCGCCTTTCGTAAACTATCATATCATAGATAGGGGAGGCAGGCAAGGAAGATTTCCGGAGTGGGCATCAAAAAAGCTTTTTTGCTGTCTATGCTTGCCAAGGCGGAAAATGCGTGGTATAATGCAATGCGAATACTAAAGGCGACGACGGAGACAATGCCGGAGTACCTTGGCCACCTAAGAGAGGGATGCGTGTGCTGTAAGCATCCTGATGGCTGAGCCGGAAATTCCCTCCTGAGCTGCACTGCTGAAACGGTTTTCCCTAGTAGGCGGTGACGGATCGGCCCCGTGAAAGGCATCGAGCGCATCACGATTTTTCGTTGTGCGGAATTAGGGTGGTAACACGCGGCATTTCAGCCTTCGTCCCTTTCAGGGGAACGAGGGCTTTTTTATTGCCGAATAGAAAGGATGGAACACGGAACATGGGCATGAGGGAAAAAATCGCAGAGATCCATCAGCTGATGAATGATGAAATGGGCAAGCTGGATGGCACCCAGGCTCTGGAAAATCTGCGTGTGCGTGTGCTTGGCAAGAAAGGCGAACTGACAGCACTGCTTCGCGGCATGGGACAGTTGTCCCCTGAAGAGCGCCCTGCGGCTGGCCAGATGATCAACGAGGCACGTGAGCACTTCACGGAAATGCTGGATGAAAAGCTCCGCATACTGAAGGCACGTGAGCAGGAGGAAGCCCTGAAGCGGGAGACCATCGACGTAACTCAGCCGGCAGACATGCCTGCCATGGGCAGCGAACATCCCCTGACACTGGTGATGAATGAGATGATCGATTGCTTCACCGGTATGGGCTTTGAAGTGGTGGAAGGCCCTGAGGTAGAGCTGGATCACTACAATTTCGAGCTGATGAACATTCCGAAGAATCACCCTGCCCGTGATGCGCAGGATACCTTCTATATTGATGACAATGTGGTGCTGCGCACCCATACCAGCCCCATGCAGGCACGCACCATGCTGACCCGCAAGCCTCCGATTCGCGTGGTCTGCCCTGGCCGTGTGTATCGTGCTGATGAGGTGGATGCCACCCACAGCCCTGTGTTCCATCAGATGGAAGGCCTTGTGGTGGATAAGGACGTCACGATGGCAGATCTGCGCGGTACGCTGAATGCCTTTGCAGAGCGCCTGTACGGCAAGGGCATCACCACTCGTTTCCGTCCCAGCTTCTTCCCCTTCACTGAGCCCTCAACTGAGGTCGACCTGACCTGCGCAGCCTG
The DNA here is from genome assembly GCA_963618735.1 of bacterium. Lineage (GTDB taxonomy): Bacteria > Bacillota > Clostridia > Christensenellales > Aristaeellaceae > CAKUFA01. The sequence goes on from CAVEUM010000006.1 coordinate 6,259, forward strand.
CCATGGCAAGGGTTGCCGCGTCTGCAAGGGCACAGGCTGGATTGAAGTGCTGGGCGGCGGCATGGTGAACCCCAAGGTGCTGGAAATGTGCGGCATTGACAGCTCTGTCTATTCCGGCTTCGCATTCGGCATTGGCCTGGAGCGTATCGCCATGCAGCGTTACTCCATTCCGGATATGCGCCTATTGTACGAAGGCGATGTGCGCTTCCTGGGTCAGTTCCGGTAAGCTGTGTTCATGGATCTAAACGACAGAAGAGCGAAATCGTTCCGATAGAAGGAGGGTCTTCCCTTGAAGGTACCTATGCAATGGATCAGGGAGTACGCCGACATCCCCATGAGCGCGGCGGACTATCAGGATAAAATGATTATGATCGGCAACGGTGTGGAAGGTTATGAAGAAACCGGTGCCGAGGTGGACAACGTGGTGGTTGGCCGCGTGCTGACCTGTGAGCCCCATCCCGACAGCGACCATCTGCACGTGACCACCGTGGATGTTGGCGGTGATGCACCCCTGCAGATTGTTTGCGGCGCACCGAACTGCCGCGCGGGCATTCTGACCCCTGTGGCACTGGTGGGCGCTCACCTGCCCGGCGGTGTAAAGATTAAGAAGGGCAAGCTCCGCGGCGTAATGTCTGAGGGCATGCTGTGCTCCTCGGAAGAGTTGGGCGTGCCTGTGGAACTGTATCCGTCCATTGGCGCGGCTGGCATCCTGGAATTCCAGGAGGATTATCCTGTTGGCAGCGATGTAAAGCCGATCCTCGGCATTGATGATACGGTGATGGACTTTGAAGTGCTGGCGAACCGTCCCGACTGCCTGAGTGTGTGGGGCGTTGCCCGCGAGACGGCAGTGGCCTGCGGCACGACCTTCCGCAAGCCGGAAATCACCGTGACCGAAGCTGGCGGTGATGTGCATGATTACGTGAAGGTAGATGTGGAGGCTACTGACCTGTGCCCCCGCTACATCGCCCGCGTGATTAAGGACGTGCGTGTGGGACCCAGCCCCATGTGGCTGCGCAAGTACCTCTATGGTGCCGGCATGCGTTCCATCAACAACGTGGTGGATATCACCAATTTCATTATGCTGGAAACGGGTCATCCCATGCATGCTTTCGACCTGGACATGGTGGAGGGTCATCATATCATCGTTCGTAAGGCAGTGGAGGGTGAACACATCACCACATTGGATGGCAAGCCGCATCCCCTGACGGCTGGTCAGCTGGTGATCTGCGATGCCAGCAAGCCTTCCTGCGTTGCAGGCGTTATGGGCGGCGAGGAAAGCGAAATTACCGAAAAGACCCACACCATGATGTTTGAGTGCGCAGTGTTTGACCGTGCGGCTACCCGCGTGACCAGCCGCAGTTTGGGCATCCGTACCGAGTCTTCCGGTCGCTTTGAAAAGGGCGTTTCTGTGAAGACTGCCATGGAAGCCATGCAGCGCGCCTGCCAGATGATTAATCAGCTGGACGCTGGTGACGTGGTGAGCGGCGTCATCGATATTTATCCCGAACCTGCTAAGAAGCAGGTGATTACCGCATCCTGTGAGAAGATTGCACGCCGTGCCGGTGTGGATATTCCCGCGGATGACACGGAGCGCATTCTGAAGGAACTGTTCTTCGATGTGCAACGCGACGGTGATACCCTGACGGTGACCGTGCCTGACTTCCGTCAGGATGTAGAGGGCGAGGCAGACCTGTGCGAGGAAGCTCTGCGTGTCTATGGCTACGACAAGATTCCTTCCACCCTGCTCCGCGGCGAAACCACCCCTGGCGGACGCTCTGCCCAGATGCGGCTGAAGGATGAAGTCAGCCAGGTGCTGGCGGCCATGGGCTTCTACGAAATCATGAATTATTCCTTCGTGAGCCCCAAAACAGTGGATAAGCTCATGCTGGATGAAACAGACACACGTCGTCACATGCTGCCCATTCGCAATCCTTTGGGCGAGGATACGTCCGTGATGCGCACGACTCTGGTGCCTGACATGCTGTCCACCCTGGCACTGAACATGAACCATGGCAATGAGTCTGCACGCCTGTTTGAAGTGTCCAACGTGTTTGATCCTGACCATCGCACGGAGGAAGGCCTGCCCACTGAAACCCGCAAGCTGTGTGTGGGCATGTACGGCAAGGAAGCTGACTTCTTCACCATGCGCGGTGTGGTAGAACGTCTGCTGCGTCAGCTGGGAATCACCTTTACGGTAGCCCGCAGCGAGGAAAAGTATCTCCACCCTGGTCGTCAGGCTGTGTTGACCCACGATGGCAAGGTAGTGTGCACCCTGGGCGAAGTGCATCCCACGGTGCGTGAAAACTTCGATATGCCTTCCCGTGCACTGATTGCGGAAATGGACATGCAGGTGATTGCCGAAATGCAGACGCCCATGGGCGCAGTGAAGGCCATGCCTCGCTACCCTGCTGTGAGCCGCGACCTGAGCCTGGTGATGGCGGAATCTACCGAGGTGGGTCCGCTGCTCACTGATATGGCGAACGCTGCTGGCAGCATTCTGGAAGATGCCAGAATGTTCGATGTGTACCGCTCTGCAGTGGTAGGCAAGGACATGAAGTCTGTTGCTTTCTCCTTCGTGTTCCGCGCAGCCGATCATACCCTGACCGAGGCAGAAATCACCAAGGCCATGGACAAGCTGCAGAAGGTTGCCTCCGAAAAGTACAACGCCGTCATCCGCGGATAAAGAATGACGCGGGGAAATTCGATGAAAATCCTGAATTATTGACCTGTGGGGAGAAGCAGCGCTTGCTTCTCCTCATTTTTCTGCGCAAGCAAAAAGCCGTGAGGACTCACAAAGAAATCCTCACGGCTTTTGATGTATTATTACAGCTCACTCAAATAGGCCTTTACAATAGCGGCACATTTTTCACGGCCGATCTTGGAAGAATCCATGCACAGGTCATAGAAATCGGCATCCTTCCAGTCGTGGCCGGTGAAGTAGTGGTAGTACTCTGCGCGACGCTTGTTGATATTGCGGATGGCTTTCACGGCATCCTCGTTGGTCATGCCGTACTTACTCATGACCGAGCGGACGCATACATCTTCCGGCGCGTGAACATACAGCTTGATGACGTTGGGCGAATCCCGAAGAACATAGTTGGCACAGCGGCCTACGATTACGCAATTTTCTGTTTCGGACAGGGCACGGATAATTTTTGCCTGATAGCGGAACAGATTTTCATTGGAAATGAAGTCGTCACGATCCGGGGGAATGGTGCGGCCATCAAATACGTTGCTGGCAATGCGGAACAAGGGTGTGCGACGGAAGGTTTCATCGGCTCTGGCGAAAAAATCCTCATTGATGCCGCTGTCGTTGGAGGCAAGCTGCAACAGCTCACGGTCATAAAAGGACCAACCAAGCTCTTCGGCCAGCATTTTGCCCATGGCGTGGCCGCCGCTGCCGAAACCTCTCGCAATGGTAATGACGTGATAATCAGACATGCGATAACCTCCCTTCGTAGAAGGAAACAATCTTTATGTCTATATTATACGCCAAAATGGCAAAAAATCAACCGAAAAATGCAAATTTGACAGAAATGGAACAATGGACGAGCAAAAAAGGGTAAAGAAAAAACCGCACCCGCTCAGACTGGGCAAACCTGCAGCACATCCGGCAAACGCTTACTGCTGCTTCCTTCCGGACCTGACAGGGTTCACGCTGACGGATCGCACAGGACCCAATCTTCATCGCGAATACGGCTCTACAAGTATAGCTTATATGGCAGAAAAAAGCAAGCTTTTTTTCAGAAGCAGAGACTTATTCTTCTGCTGAAAGAATACTTACCAGCCTCAGCAGCGTTGCCATCGCGTTATTCAGCTCCTTTGCTTCACTGCGGCTCAGCTTGCCAGACCATTCTTCTACACAGGCACGATAGGAGGCACAGATGGCCTCAAGCTGTTCCTCACCGGCGGGAAGCAGTTCAACGCGCACTACACGATGATCCACTTCATCCCGCATGCGGGAAATGAAACCGCTGCTATGAAGACTGTTAATCAGCGGGGTAATGTTGGGCTTGGCAATGCCCAGGCGACGGGACAAATCGCCCACAGACATGGACCCTTCCTGCAGGAGAATAAGAATCTGAATCTGGGAAGCAGGCATTCCATGAGCCTGCTGGAGAACATCTGCCTTCAGCAGCTTCTTCGGGAAAACAGGAAATGCCTTGAGGAGCTTTTCTGTGATGCTATCTACAAGAACTGCGTCCATGGAGCTCTTTTTTGCCATAATCTACACGCCCTCGCAAAAATGAAGTAACGACCGCATAGGGAGTGATACGATCGCGTAATATAATATAATACAACTTGATTATAACCTTTTCAGGAAACTTTTTCAAGAAAAAATCAAGGATGAATTCCCAAAAATTGTTGCAATTTCGCGAGAAAACGAAAAAAATACGAAACTTTATTCTCGGAACACAAGAAAATGTGTTTACTTGTATTCTTGTTAACAAAGAACAGGAGAAGTGCAGCTTTGAAGCTGTTTTTTCGTTGACCGCAGAGAAAAAAACGGCTATAATGCCTCTTAATTTCAAAAAGAAAGGGCGGAGTTTCATGGAGCTTGAAGTTATTCGGCAAGCAGACCCGGCGGTGGCGGAGGCTATTGATCAGGAATTGGAGCGTCAGCGGACACATATTGAGCTGATTGCCTCAGAAAATTTCGTTTCCCCGGCGGTGATGGCTGCCATGGGTACGCCGCTGACCAACAAGTATGCTGAGGGCTACCCGGGACACCGTTATTATGGCGGCTGCGAGTATGTAGACATTGTGGAAAACCTGGCACGGGACCGCGCCTGCCAGCTCTTTGGTGCAGAGCATGCCAATGTGCAGCCCCACTCTGGTGCACAGGCGAACATGGCGGTTTATTTTGCCATGCTGCAGCCTGGGGATACGGTGATGGGCATGAATTTGTCGCATGGCGGCCACCTGACCCACGGCAGTCCTGTGAACATCAGCGGCAAGTATTTCCATTTCGTGCCCTACGGGGTCGATCCTGAGACGGAGATGCTGAATTACGAGACCGTGCGACAGGTGGCACTGGAGTGCAAGCCGAAGCTGATTGTGGCTGGTGCCTCGGCCTATCCGCGCGTGATCGATTTTGCCAAACTGCGTGAAATCGCCGATGAAGTCGGTGCACTGCTCATGGTGGATATGGCACATATTGCAGGCCTTGTGGCTACCGGGCTGCATCCGAGTCCTGTGCCTTATGCCGATTTTGTGACCACCACCACCCATAAGACCCTTCGCGGCCCCCGCGGCGGCATGATCCTCTGTAAGGAGCAGTATGCCAAGGCCATCGATAAGGCTATTTTCCCCGGCACCCAGGGCGGCCCGCTGGAACACATCATTGCAGCCAAGGCTGTCTGCTTTGGTGAGGCATTGAAGCCGGAATTCAAGGAATATCAGGCACAGATTATCCGCAACGCCAAGGCATTGGAGAAGGCTTTCCGTGAGGAAGACATCCGCATGGTGTCCGGCGGTACGGACAATCATTTGCTCCTGCTGGACTTTACCGGCAAGGATGTGACAGGCAAGCAGCTGGAGGGCTGGCTGGAAGAAGCCAACATCACCGTGAACAAGAACACGGTGCCGAACGAAACGCGCAGCCCCTTTGTGACCAGCGGTCTCCGTGTTGGCACACCTGCTGCCACTACCCGCGGCCTGAAGGAAGAACAGATGACTATGATTGCCCACTGGATTGCACGGGTCGTGCGTGAAGGCGAGGCAGCCTGCCCTGAGGTCAGGCAGGAAGTTGAAGCACTGATGCGCAACTATCCGCTGTATGCGTAAATCATGGGTCGCCGTCTACATATTGCAGCTTTTGTTCCGTTGTGATTTTTGCCGCCCTGTGGTATACTTCCTCTAATGACAGCAAAGCGTATGCTTAGTGCAAAGGAGTATTGCGGCGAATGAAGACACCTGTGAACAAGATGACCCTGCGCCAGCACTGGAATTATAGCTGGTGGAAATATTTTCTGCTGATTGTTCTGTCCATTGTGGGGTGGAATCTCATCTACACCATGACGGCCTATCGTCCGCCGGCCAACAAAAAAGTGGATTTCTATCTTTCCAGCGCCATGGCTGACCAGAATATGCTGGATGAGTATCTGGAAAATATCCGCGTATCAGAAATGCCGGATATGGAACAGATGACATCCGTGGTGCTGACAACGGATGAGTATTATGGCGCCATGCAGCTGGCAACCTATATTGCGGCAGGGGAGGGCGATGTGTATCTCCTCACGGCAGATACCTTCCAGCAGTACGCCACCTCCGGTGCGATGCTTCCGCTGGAGGATTATGAGGATCTGCTCGCTCAACTGAACGCGGTGGGATTGGACGCCGGAAAGGGATGGCGCACGGAAAGCGACAGCGGCGAAAGACATCTTTACGGTATTCCTGCCAGCTCTCTGACGGGATTTGAAGCATACAGTGTTGATCCGGAAGATATGTATTTGTGCGTCATGGTGAACTGCGGCAATAATGACATGGCCGTGCAGCTTCTGCAGTGCATGATCCGTGACATGCAGCCTGGCGAAGAGGCCGCGACGCCTACGGATCTGGCAACAGCGACGGACGCACAGTGAAAGGAAGAATCCTATGCTGCATCATATTCTGGCAAAATATACAGAGGATGTGACCGATAAGCAGGCGCTGATTCCTCGCATTGAGCAGATTTTTGCTTCTCTGAAAGAAGTGGATGGCATTCACAGCGTGTCGGTTCACCCCAATGTCGTTGACAGACCCAACCGATACGATGTGATGATTGTCATTGACATGGAAAAAGAAGCGCTGGATGCCTACGACCAAAGTGAGGCACACCACCGCTGGAAGGACGAATTTGGTCCCCTGATGGCGAAAAAGGCGATCTTCGACTGTGATTGATCCCTTGGCTGTGAGAGAAAAGATTCTTTCACAGCCTTTTCTTTGCGTTGAAACGGCTTTTGTGCGATTCAATCTGCTCCTCTTCGGCTGAAATAGTTGCAGGAGATTGCGAAACATGGTATAATACAAGGAGTTAGTAGAAAGGGGCTTATTGCCAATGAAGCGTTCGCTTGTGTGTGGTATTGTTTGCGCACTGATGCTGTGCGGACTTGCCTTTTTGATTTCCTCACCTGCGCTGGCGGAGGTTGTGCCGCTGGACATCGATCAGACGGTACCCGGAAACCCTGCCAAAGAAAGCGGCTGGATTTCTGATGAAGAATATGAAGATGAGTCGATTCATGTAACGACGGAGCATAGCACCGTTGGTAAGGTGAAAACCAGCATTGTGCGGATTAAGATTGCTGATCCCAGCCAGATTCGCACGGCCATGAGTAAGGACAATTATGACGACAAGACCTACGTGAAGGCTACCGCTATGGCCAAGCATGTGAATGCTATTGCCGCCGTGAATGGTGACTTCTTCAAGTATTTCTATAAAATCGGCTATGTGGTGCGCCAAGGCGTATTCTATCGGGATGCACTGAATGGCGAACGGGATGTGCTGATTATTGACGACAAGGGCGATTTTCATGCCGTGCGCAATGCTACCAGTGAGAGCATGGCGGACTATCTGGCAAACACCTTCCCGTCGGATCGCACGGTGATGAATACCTTCACCCTGGGTCCTGTGCTGGTGGAAAATGGCGAGGTGCAGGAAATTACCACCCGCGAATTCCAGTATCGCTACAAGATGCAGCGCGTTTGCATTGTGCAGACGGGTGAACTGGAGTATGCCATTGTGGAGTGTGACGGCAAGGCAGACGCTACCTCCGGCATGACCATGGCCAGCTTTGCGGAGTATGTGCAGAGCCTGTTCCCTGACTGCATCCTGGCTTACAATCTGGATGGCGGCGGATCCACCAACGTGATTGTGAACAATACCCGCATCCACAAGAATTCGGATGCCCGCAACATCAGCGACATTCTGTATTTCGCGTCTGCTGCATCGGAGGATTGACATGGAGCCGATCCAACTGGGTTCACTAACGGTTTATCCTTATGGCCTTGCCGTGGCGCTTGCCGCAGCAATCGGCCTGATCTGGATGAGTCAGAATGGCCGCCGAATGGGATTGAAAAACGGCGTGGTCAGCGGCTTTGCAGTGCTTGCGGTGCCGCTGGGTACCATCATGTCCCATGTGGTCTATTCATTGATTCGCTTTGATTGGCTGATGGAAAAGGGCTTTGGCCACATCCTGAGCCTGACGGATGGCGGTTTTACGCTGTACGGCACCATGCTTGGCTGCTTTCTGGCGGCACTGGTGGTGTCTCGCCTGAACAAGGTTTCTTTGAGCAGACTCCTGGATGCCGCAGCGGCTCCTGCAGCGTTGACGATTGCCCTGTGCCGTCTGGCGGAAGGACTGGTCGGTCAGGGTTATGGACGGTACCTGAGCGACTGGTTCGACGGCGAATCCGGCATGAGCTTGTTCGCACTGGAGGATACTTCCTTCCTGGAGCATTTTCCCCTTGCAGTGGAAGACATGTATGAAGAATGGTGCTGGGCTGTCTTCGTGCTGGAGGCTGTGTTTGCACTGGTGATGATGCTGGTGCTCATTAAGTCGAAGGCACAGCGCGAAGGTAGCAAAGTTACGCTGCTGCTGTTGATGTACGGCGCATCGCAGGCACTGTGCGAAGGCTTACGGGAAGATGCCGTGCTCCGCTGGGGCTTTGTACGTGTCAACCAGATTCTCAGCGCTGTGGCGATTGCAGGCGTCCTTGTGTGGTGCATTGCACGCTTGCCGAAACAGCAGAGGAACATGAAGCAAATTATTCTGGCCTGGTGCGGTACGCTGTGCGGTATGCTGCTGGTGCTGGCCATGGAATTTGCAGTGGAAAAGAAGATCGTTTTCCTTGAATGGATGCCGATGGATGTGTGCTACCTCATTACCGCCCTGTCTGGCGTGCTGATGGTATGCTGCATTCTTCCCCTGTGGCGCAAGCAGGATTGCGCAAAAGAATCTACCCCGGCGGTTGCCTGAGAATTTCCCTTTGGCAATGCACGAGAGGAGTTAAGAACCCTATGCCCAAGAAAGAACGAATGCTGATTACCGGCGGAAACGCGCTGGAAGGCGAGGTACGGGTGAGCGGCGGCAAGAACACGGCAGTGGCTGTGATTCCTGCAGTGCTTTTGTCCGATGAGCCTTGCACCATTGAAAATCTGCCGGATATCGAGGATGTCCACGCACTGGTGGATATTCTGCGTTCCCTCGGTGCTAAGGTAACCTATGTCCCGGATGAATTCATGACCATTGACCCCAGAACCGTGGAAGGCTGCCATGTGGGATATCAGCTGGCTCGTCGCTTGCGGGCAAGCTATTATCTGCTGGGCGCTCTCCTGGGAAGATGCGGTAAGGCGGAAGTGGCTGCTCCCGGCGGCTGCGAAATCGGTTCCCGCCCCATCGACCAGCACCTGAAGGGCTTTCAGGCACTGGGGGCTGAGGCAGAAGAACGCGGCGGCATGATCATTGTGGAGGCAAATGACCTTCGCGGCAGTGACGTATTTTTCGATATGGTCACCGTTGGCGGCACCATCAATGTGATGCTGGCGGCGGCAAAGGCGAAAGGCACCACGGTGATTTACAATGCCGCGAAGGAACCTCATATTGTGGACCTGGCCAACTTCCTGAACAGCATGGGCGCCAAGGTCAAGGGTGCGGGCACGGATGTGATCCGCATTCGCGGTCAGCAATATTTGCATGGCACGAATTACGCGGTTATCCCGGACCAGATTGAAACGGGCACCCTGATGATTGCTGCCGCGGCTACCCGTGGTGATGTGATCGTTCGCGGATGCATCCCTACCCATATGGAAGCGCTGACTGCTAAGCTGCTGGAAATGGGCGTGAGGGTTTCTGACAGTGATGATGCGATTCGTGTCCGCACTTTGGGGGCACATCGGGCAGTGAATATCAAAACCCAGGTGTATCCCGGCTTCCCGACTGATTTGCAGCAACCGATGAGTGCTTTGCTGACCACGGCACACGGCACCAGTGTTATCACTGAAACGATTTTTGAGCAACGCTTTAAGCATCTGGATGAGATTCGTCGCATGGGTGCTCACATCCGTGTTGTGGATCGGGTGGCCATGATCGAGGGCGTTTCGCAGCTTTATGGCGCACCTGTGACAACCACGGACCTTCGGGCAGGCGCAGCACTGGTCGTGGCAGGTCTGATGGCTCGGGGCGTGACGGAAATCTACGAGCCTGAGTACATTGACCGCGGTTATGAGCATATAGAGGAAAAGCTGCGTTCTCTGGGCGCGGATATCCGGCGTGAAACCATCGAGTAAGAAAAAATTTGTAGGCGGGAGGTGAGCGGTCTTGAATGATCCTTTCCAGATTCTTGGACTGAAGCCCACGGCAACGGTGGATGAAATTCGCACCGCTTACCATTCGCTGGTGAAACTCTGCCATCCTGACCGTTTCCGTGACCCTGAAGAGCAGAAGACGGCGCAGGAAAAACTGATTCGGATCAATCTTGCCTATGAAGAGGCCATCAAGCTTGCTGCACCACGGAAGGCAGTGACCTACACGAATTCCCTGCCCAAAGAGGAAGCAAAACACCTGGCACGGAAAATGCTGGGGCAACAGAATCCGGAAAGTGCACTGAGATACATGCTTCGTGCAGAAACACGGGACGGCGAATGGTACTTTATGCAGGGGCAGATCTTGATGATGCTCAGGCAGTATGAATCAGCGAACGAGTCTTATCGCGAGGCTGTGAAACGTGAGCCCAACAACATTGAGTACCGACGGGGCGCGCTGGACGCGGCAGTGGCACTGCGCGAAAGCAAAACGTTAGTTGGCAGAATCAAGCGGATGCTGAAAAAGTAATCAGACAGGCGGCATTTTGTGCCGTGATACCGGGAAGTGCGTGTACTTTGAAAAGCACCTGCCCGGCTTTTCCTTTATGGACGGCAATGAATCAGGCAGGAGGAAATGTAACGTGAAAGATGTATTCCTGATTGTGGACGGCAACAGCCTGATGTTCCGCGCTTTTCATGCGCTTCCCATCATGGATTATCAGGGAACCTATACGAATGCAATCTATGGCTTTCTGAACATGCTAATGAAGGTTATTAAGGAAGAAAACGTGCGCTATCTGGCCGTCTGCTTCGATGAGCATGCGCCGACGTTCCGTCATGTGGCCTATCCGGATTACAAGGCGGGACGCGCACCTACGCCTCCTGAGATGATTCAGCAGTTGGGCACCATTCGAAAACTACTGACTGATATGGGCATCAAGTGGTATTCCATGGTGGGCTGGGAGGCAGATGACCTGCTGGGCACTCTGTCTCTTAAGGCAGAAAAGGAGGACGTGCAGCCTCTTGTACTGACGGGCGACCGTGATGCGTTGCAGCTGGTCGATGGCAAAACGGAGTTGATGTTCACTCGCAAAGGCATTACGGAAACCATCCGCTTTACCCCCGCTACTTTGTATGAGGAATACGGCTTTACCCCCGAACAGGTGACGGACTGGAAAGGCATGGCAGGCGATTCCAGCGATAATATTCCCGGCATTCCGGGTGTGGGCGACAAAACAGCGGTGAAACTGCTTCAGCAGTATGGCTCGCTGGAAGAAATCCTTGCCCATGCAGGCGAAGTGAAGGGCAAGCTGGGCGAAAAACTGGTTACCTATGCGGAACAGGCGCGGAAGTGCAAGGATCTGGCTACGATTCGCCGCGATGCTCCTGTTCAGTGGACACTGAAGGAATGTGCCTTGCCTGATTTGCAGAACGCGGTCCCTGCACTGCAAGCGCTGGGGCTGAACAGCCTTGTTAAGCGCATTAGCGGAAACGCAGGCGAGAAGAGCGAAGCGACTCCTGCTGAAAAGAACACTTCTGCACCCAAAGCTGCGGAAATTAATCTGTCCTTTGGCGAGGCGGAACAAATCAGCAGCGCAGAAATGCTTCAGCAGTGGCTGGATGGCTTGGCAGAGCAGGATCTGCCTGCTGCCTTCTGCATCGGCACAAGCGATATTTCTGCTGCGACAGTTAGCGGAAAGAGCATGCTCCTTACCTTGGGCGGCGACCTGCTGAACCCTGGCATCGACCCTGAAGCGGCACTGGTAGTGCTGGCACCTTTTTTGTGCAGGCATCCGTCTGTGGTGTATGACAGCAAACATCTTTTGCATCTGCTGCACCAGCATCAGCTTCCCCTGCCGGAAGCGTTCCATTGGGATGTGATGCTGGGCGCCTATATTCTCGACCCGCAGAAGAAGGAATACGGGCTTGCAACCTTGACGGAAGGCTATGGGGCTGACGCCTGCGGTATCATGAAACTGGCAGTTCATCAGGAAGCAGAAATCACCGCGTACAATAAGATGACGCTGATGAAAGAAATGGAACTGCCGCTGGCTCATGTTCTGTTCCGCATGGAAGCTGCGGGATTCACCGTAGATACAGACTTTTTGCGTGGTTTGGGCGCTAAGTATACCAAAGACATTGAGGAAGCAAAGCAGCAGGTGTTCGCCGCCTGCGGTAACGAGAATTTCAATCTGAACAGTACGAAGCAGCTGGGCGATGTGCTGTTTGAAAAGCTTCAACTTCCTCACGGCAAAAAGACAAGCCGAGGCTATTCAACTTCGGCTGAGGTGCTGGAAGGCCTGCGGGACATTGCTCCTGAAATTATTGAGCCGTTGCTGCGCTATCGTCAGCTGGTGAAGCTGAATAGCACCTATGTAGAAGGTCTGCTTCGCCTGGTGGATCATCACGGCCGCGTACATAGTTACTTTGACCAGGTGGCTACAGCAACGGGACGTATCAGCTCTTCAGAGCCGAATCTGCAGAATATTCCCGTGCGCACAGAGGAAGGCAAGGAAATTCGCCAGGCTTTCCTGCCGCAGGATGGCTGGATTTTGCTTGATGCGGACTATAGCCAGATTGAGCTGCGATTGATGGCACACTTCTCCGGGGATACTGCCATGGTGGAAGCCTTCCGCACGGGACAGGACGTGCATGCCCGCACGGCCAGTGAAATCTTCGAAGTTCCGTTGGAGCAGGTGACGCCGCAGCTCCGCTCCCGTGCCAAGGCGGTAAACTTTGGCCTGATTTACGGCATCAGTGGTTTTGGCCTTGCGAAGAACACCGGCGTGACGCCCAAAGAGGCACAGGAATTTATTCATCGGTACTTTGCCAAATATCCCGGCGTGAAGAACTTTATGGATGAAGCCGTGGAAAAGGGCAAGGATAACGGCTATGCAGAAACTCTCTTTGGCCGCAGACGTTATCTGCCGGAATTGCAATCGCCTAGGCAGATGGTGCGCGAGTTTGGCAAGCGTGCTGCCATGAACACCCCTGTGCAGGGAACGGCGGCGGACATTATCAAGCTTGCTATGGTGCGTGTGGATGAAGCATTGCGCCGTGAACATATGCAAAGCCGCCTGATTCTGCAGGTGCACGATGAATTGCTCCTGGAATGTCCGCCTGAAGAAGCGGAGCATGCCGCAGCACTTTTGAAAGATGCCATGGAGCACGTGATTTCCCTTGCCGTACCGCTGGAAGCAGACGTACACGAGGGCAAGAACTGGGCTGAGGCAAAATAAAAAAGCGCCCCTTTTCCCAATGAAAGTTTCGGGAAAAGGGGAGAGCACAAGAGGGGCGATGGTCGCTTTTCAAAGCGGCTGCGCCCCTCTTCATATGTCAAGCCTGGCAATAAAATATTATGAAAGTTTCGGGAAAAGGGGAGAGCGCGAGAGGGGCGATGGTCGCTTTTCAAAGCGGCTGCGCCCCTCTTCATATGTCAAGCCTGGCAATAAAATATTATGAAAGTTTCGGGAAAAGGGGAGAGCGCGAGAGGGGCGATGGTCGCTTTTCAAAGCGGCTGCGCCCCTCTTCATATGTCAAGCCTGGCAATAAAATATTATGAAAGTTTCGGGAAAAGGGGAGAGCGCGAGAGGGGAGATAACCGCTTTTCAAAGCGGTTGCTCCCCTCTCGCAATAATCCCGTTCCTCACAGTGCCTTCAAATAGGAAGCGATGGATTCGTCCTTGCAGGCGGGGTAGAAGAGCTCAGCAAAGTGTTCGCCGCTGATGGTTTCCTTCAGGAAGGTCTGGTCGATATCGTGCAGAATGTCCATCATGGGGCGGTGCGTGATTTTCTTGACCTCATCCAGAATCTTCTTGTTGCGCTGCTCGGGCACTACACGCTCGGCGGGATAACCGTTGCCGTGACCGAAACCAAAGAGCTGACGGAAGATCATTTCCAGCTTCAGCTCAGCACCCCAGCCGAAATCCTTGGCATAGGGGAGGGCAACGCAGTTTCCATCGTTAATCTGGGCAAACATGAAACCGTCCGACGGGTCAACCAGATGTCCGCACAGAACGCCGGGGAAGCTGTTGCAGGCCAGCATGGCACCTTCACCTGTGCCGCAGCCGGTAACCACGTAATCCGCCGCACCGCTGTTGAGCAGAATGGCAGCCAAAAGACCAGCCTTTACATAGGTGAGCTGGCAGGCGTCGTCTGCCGCGTACATGCCATAATTATCCACCGTGTGTCCCATGGGTTCTACCACCTTGCGCAGGGTGGATTCAATGAGGGAATTCTTGCCTGCCTGGCTGTTTTCATTAATCAGTGCAATACGCATGTTGATCATCCTTTCCGTGATTTCTCTTCTGAGAAAATTCCTTCCTCCATATTATTGACGATGAAGAAGAAAAAATCAATAGCAAGTGCGCGAAAGCAAACAGGAAAAAGAAGAAGGTTACAAAAAAACGACGAAAATTTCATGGAGAAACATCCTTCCCACAGAGGCATTTCCATGCTATAATGGTCAAAGAACTTCCATCGAAGAAAGGGAAGGATTTGTTGTCATGCACTATCATCTTGCGGTAGACATCGGTGCGTCTGGCGGACGGCATATTCTCGGCTGGCTTGAGGATGGTCGCATTTGCACCAGAGAAGTATATCGCTTCGAAAATGGAGCGTCCATGAAGGATGGCCACCTGTGCTGGGATATTGATGGCCTGTTCCGTCATGTGGTGCAGGGACTGGCGGCCTGCCGAGATGCAGGATGCATCCCGGAAACCATGGGCATTGATACCTGGGCAGTGGACTTTGCCCTGCTGGATGGGGAGAATCACCGCTTGGGCGACGTTGTGGCTTATCGTGATGAGCGTACGAACGGTATGGATGAATTGCTGGAGAAAGCACTGCTCTTTGGCGATCATTATCAGCTGACGGGCATTGCAAAACAGCCCTTCAACACGGTTTATCAGCTGATGGCTGTGTTCCGCGAGCATCCTGAGTATCGTGAATGCGCAAAGGATTTTCTTCTGGTGCCGGAATATTTGAATTTCCTGCTCACGGGGAAGAAGCTGCACGAGTGGACGAATGTTTCGACAACGTCACTGGCTGATGCGGCAACCCATACCTGGGCACCTGAAGTACTGAAAGCAGCAGAGCTTCCGGAGCAAATTTTCCGCACGCCCATTGCTTTGCCTGGAACGGCACTGGGTAATTTGCTGCCTGAAGTGAAGGAACAGGTCGGGTTTGACGTGACGGTGGTGCTTCCTGCTACCCACGACACAGGCAGCGCTTACATGTCTGTTCCTGCCAAGGATGATTCCTCAGCCTTCCTGTCCAGCGGCACGTGGAGTCTGCTGGGTACGGAGCTGAGTAAGCCCTGCACGGATGCAGGCAGCCGTCTGGCTGGCTTCACCAATGAGGGCGGCTGGGCGTACACCACCCGCTATCTGAAGAATATCATGGGTATGTGGATGCTCCAGTGCCTGCGTCACGAGAATGCGGATCGCTATTCCTACGCGGAAATGGCTGCCATGGCGGCACAGAGCCGCTATGACGCTTATGTAGACGCGGCTGATAATCGCTTCCTGGCGCCGGAAAGCATGGAAAAGGAAGTGCGCGCTGCGCTTCAGGAACAGGGAGCACCTGCGCCGGAAACGCTGGGCGATTTGTACCGCGCGGTGACGCTGGGTCTGGCGGTGTGCTATCGGGATAGTATTGCTGAAATGGCGACACTGACGGGACGAAAGTTCACGGCAGTGAATATTGTTGGCGGCGGCAGCCAAAACCGCACGCTGAATCAGCTGACGGCCGACATGACGGGTCTGCCTGTGCTTGCCGGCCCTACGGAGGGCACGGCGCTGGGCAACCTGGCTGCGCAGATGATTGCCTCCGGCGAACTGGAATCGCTGGAAGCATTCCGCAAGCTCCTGCCTGCATCGTTCCCGATTGATGTCTATGAGCCTGAAAAGAAATAAATCTGAAAAATAGAAAGGATGAATCCAATGAATCAGTTTGATTATGCCAAGGAACGTTATGCCGCGATTGGCGTGGACGTGGAAGCAGCCATGGAGAAGCTCCGCAAGGCACCCGTCAGCCTGCATTGCTGGCAGGGCGATGACGTACGCGGCTTCGACACCGATCCTGAAAAGCCCCTGACCGGCGGCATTCAGACCACCGGTAACTATCCCGGACGCGCCCGCACGCCGGAAGAATTGATGGCAGATATCGACATGGTGCTGTCTTTGACGCCTGGCACCAAGAAGATGAATCTGCATGCTTCCTATGCCATTTTTGATGAAGAAAATGGCGGCTGGGTGGATCGTGATAAGCTGGAACCCAAGCACTTCAAAAAGTGGGTGGATTTCTGCAAGGAGCGCGGTCTGGGCTGCGACTTCAACCCCACGTTCTTCTCTCATCCCATGTGTGACCCGCTGACGCTGGCATCTCCTAATGAGGAAACCCGCCGTTTCTGGATTGAGCATGGCAAGGCCAGCATCCGCATCAGCAGCTATCTGGCGGAAGAACTGGGTCAGCCTTGCATTATGAATATTTGGACGGGTGATGGCTTTAAGGACATCCCCGCTGATCGTATGGGTCCCCGCATGCGCTATAAGGAAAGCATGGACGAGATCCTGTCTGAGCCGTTTGACTTCAACAAGGTCAAGCCCTGCGTGGAATCCAAGGTCTTTGGCATCGGCCTGGAAGCTTACACCGTCGGCAGCGCGGAGTATGCCCTGAGCTACGCCGCTGCGAACCCTGGCAAGTGCATCCCGCTGATGGACAATGGTCACTATCATCCCACCGAAGTGGTCAGCGATAAAATCCCTGCACTGCTGACCTTCTTCCCAGAACTGGCACTGCACATCACCCGTCCCATCCGTTGGGACAGCGACCATGTGGTGCTGCTGGATGACGAGACGAAGGAAATCGCCAAGGAGATTGTGCGCTGCGGCGGTCTGGACGGCCGTGTGCATATGGCACTGGACTATTTTGATGCGTCCATCAACCGCGTCAGCGCCTGGGTCACGGGCTTCCGCAATGTGCAGAAGGCCTTGCTCATGGCTCTGCTGACCCCCAATGATGAGCTGAAGAACATGCAGGATACAGGTCGCTTTACCGAATTGATGGTTCGTCAGGAAGAAATGAAGACCATGCCTTTCGGCGAGGTTTGGAACGAGTACTGCCACCGTTGCGGCGTGCCTGCTGACGGCGAATGGTTCGAAAAGGTCACCCAGTATGAGAAAGATGTACAGTTGAAGCGCGTGTAACTTTGACTTTACAGGACGCAATTGTGCAATTTTGAGGAGGAAACATTATGGCTATGACTGATCTGCCCATTATGAAGCGCTACATCCGTATGTGCCGTGACGGCTGGGATCAAGGCTGGCACGAGCGCAACGGCGGCAACCTGACGTATCGCCTTACCAAGAGTGAAGTGGATTCCATGCGCGGCTTCTTCAATGAGAAGCCTGGCGAGTGGGTGTCCATGGGTGTGACGGGTGCAAACCTGGCAGGCGAGTACTTCATCTCCACGGGCAGCGGCAAGTATTTCCGCAATGTGGATATTGACCCTGAGGATAGCCTCTGTGTGGTGGAAATCAACGAGCGCGGCGATAGCTGGCGCATTGTGTGGGGTCTGGTCAATGGCGGACGTCCCACCAGCGAATTCCCGACGCACTTCATGAATCATTCTGTGCGCTGTGCCGCTACCAATGGCGCGTGCCGTGTGATTTACCATGCACACACCCCGAATGTGATCGCTCTGACGTATGTGCTTCCGCTGACAGACCGCGATTTCAGCCGCGTGCTGTGGAAGAGCGCTACGGAGTGCCCTGTCGTGTTCCCCGGCGGCGTTGGCGTTGTGCCGTGGATGGTTCCCGGCGGCGCAGAAATCGCCATGGCTACCTGCGAAAAAATGAAGGAATATGATGCCGCTGTGTGGGCACATCACGGCCTGTTCGTGTCCGGCCCTGATTTCGACACCACTTTCGGCCTGATGCACACCATTGAAAAAGCTGCACAGATCTACGTCCTTGCCATGAGCTGCGGTCAGGGCATTCGTCAGACCATTGAGGATGACGGCCTGCGCGCGATTGCACATGACTTTGGCGTGAAGATCAAGGAAGAATTCCTCGACTAAGTTCGGATGGCGAATCATGCGGGAGCGAGGCTTTTCACGGAAAGCTGCTCCCGCTTTTTTGATTGGAAGAGCACGCGAGAGCTTTTTCAACTGGTTTTATGGGGTTGACAGTTTCTCAACATTGTGACAAGATAAGAATCGGATGTTTTAATATGATGGTTTGAATCGAAAGCGTGGAGGCACGGAAGAATGAATTGGATGGAAAAGCTCAACCTGAAAGGCCGCCGGAAGGAAATGATCTTTGCCTATGGACAAATTCTTTTGGGATGCCTGATCGGCGGTGCCGCCTATCCGCTGTTTCTTACGCCGAATAACATTGCGCCTGGCGGCCTGACAGGTGTTGCAACCATTTTGAATTATCTGTTCAAGTGGCCTGTGGGTATGGTGAGCCTTGCCATGAATATACCGCTGTTTCTGGTAGGTTTCGGCACCATGGGACACGTCTTCTTCCTTCGCTCGCTGGCAGCGACGGCATTGTTCTCCTTTGCCATCGACCTGCTGCAGTTTCAGCCTCTCACGACAGATCCTTTGCTGGGATGCCTCTTCGGCGGCGTTATGCTGGGTACCGGTCTGGGCTTTATTATGCGCGGCGGTGCTACAACAGGCGGCACGGATATGATTGCCAGCATTGTTCATCGCCATGCCTCTTTCCTAAGCGTTGGAATGCTCGTATTCCTGATGGACTTCCTTGTGGTTGTGGCGGCATGCATCGTCATTGGCACGGGGGAGGGCTTGTATGCACTCATCAGCATCTATGTGTCCGGCAAAGTCATTGACGTGGTGCTGGCGGGACTTACGTCCAATAAGGCGTGCTTTATCATGACGGAAAAGTGGGAAGCTGTGACGGAACGCGTGCTTCATGATATGGATCGCGGCGTGACGCAGCTCCGTGCCCGCGGCGGATATTCCAAGCAGGAACGTCCTGTAGTGCTGTGTGTGCTGAGCCGACAGGAAATTCAACGGTTGAAGGAAATTGTTCGATCTGAGGATGAAAATGCCTTCATGTTTATCACCGAAGCACACGAAGCCCTGGGTGAAGGATTCTCAAAACTGACGGAAGAAAAATGATCATTTGCGAATATTGAACGGGCACAAAGTATTAATCCTCTTAAAAAGTCGAAAGAAGACACAAAATGAAATACGAATGTTCGCTTTTCTCCAAAGATCTGGGAGGAAAGCGAATATTTTTTCCCGAAAACCCTTTTCAAATTGCTCAAAGACTGTTATAATGATCGAAGAGCAATAATGCTCACATTTAGAGAGGAGACCAGAAGAACATGAAGAAGCTCATCTCGTTGCTGCTTGTCATCTCTTTGGCTCTGTGCGCAGTATCTTTCGCTACTGCTGAGGAGACCACCTACCGCGTCGCTATGATCACCGACTATGGTGACATTACCGACCAGTCCTTCAACCAGACCACCTACGAAGCCTGCAAGGCTTTCGCTGAGGCCAATGGCGTTGAGTTCAAGTATTACAAGCCCGCCGGCGACTCTACCGCTGAGCGCGTTGCTTCCGTTGAAGCTGCTGTGGATGATGGCTACAATGTCATCGTGATGCCCGGCTATGCTTTCGGTGGCACGGTTGCCGAAGTGCAGGATCAGTTCCCTGAAGTGAAGTTCATCGCTCTGGACGTGAGCGAGGGCGACCTGGGCGAGGGCGTGACCCTGAACAGCAACGTGTACTGCGCTGTGTATCAGGAAGAACTGCCCGGCTACATGGCTGGCTATGCCGCTGTGAAGATGGGCTATCGTCACCTGGGCTTCCTGGGCGGCATGGCTGTTCCCGCTGTTATCCGTTATGGCTATGGCTTCCTGCAGGGCGCTGACGCTGCCGCTGCTGAGCTGGGCCTGACCGATGTGGTCGTTGAGTATGGCTATGGCAACCAGTTCTATGGCGATGCTGACGTGACCGCTGTGATGGATACCTGGTATCAGACCCTGGGTGTTGAAGTTGTCTTCGCTTGCGGCGGCGGCATCTACACCTCTGCTGCTGAAGCTGCTGCTAAGGTTGAAGGCGCTAAGGTCATCGGCGTTGACGTTGACCAGGCTGCTCAGATCGACGGCACCTACGGCGCAGGCATGACTGTTACCAGCGCTATGAAGGGCCTGTCCGCTACCGTGAACAAGCTGCTGACCGAAACTCTGGCTGGCAACTTCGACAACTACGGCGGCAAGGTTGAGACCCTGGGTCTGGTGTCTGCTGATGACGCAAGCCTGAACTATGTTGGCCTGCCCACCGAGACCACCGTTTGGACCGATGGCTTCACCCTGGACGACTACAACAGCATGGTGGCTGCTATGGTGAACGGCACCCTGACCGTGTCCAACGACACCACTGCTATGCCCGCTGTGTCCGTGACCGTGAACGATCTCGGCAACATCAAGTAATTTCTGAATGGATTCTCCGGGAGGAAGGTTCGCCTTCCTTCCGGGGCTTTTGACAAGAGCCCCTGTTTCCCCAAATGGAAGCGGGGGCTTTTGTCAGAAAAAAGATCCAGCTCCACTGTGGGTGCATGCGAAATCGATGCAACTCAGCAACCGCGGCAGCGGATAACCAGTTGGGAGGTATGCTTCTTGGAAAACCAGTACGCCATTGAAATGCTCAACATTACCAAGAGATTCCCGGGCATTGTGGCCAACGACAACATCACGCTCCAGCTTCGCAAGGGTGAAATTCACGCCCTGCTTGGCGAAAATGGTGCAGGCAAGTCCACCCTGATGAGTGTGCTCTTCGGCCTGTATCAGGCAGAGGAAGGCGTGATCAAGAAAGACGGAAAGGAAGTAACCATCAAGGATCCCAACGATGCAAACGCGTTGGGAATCGGTATGGTTCATCAGCACTTCAAGCTGGTGGAATGCTTCTCCGTGCTGGACAACATCATCATGGGCGTTGAACCGACGACCAAGCTGGGTTTCCTGAAGAAAAAGGAAGCGCGGGAGCGCGTGATGGAGCTGTCTGAGAAGTATGGCCTGCAGATTGACCCGGATGCCATCGTGGAAGACATCACGGTGGGCATGCAGCAGCGTACAGAAATTCTCAAGATGCTCTATCGCAATAATGAGATCTTGATTTTTGACGAGCCTACGGCTGTGCTGACGCCTCAGGAAATTGATGACCTGATGCAGATCATGCGGAACCTGGCTGCTGAGGGCAAGTCCATTCTGTTTATTTCCCATAAGCTGAAGGAAATCATGGCTGTGAGCGACCGTTGCTCGGTGCTGCGAAAGGGCAAGTACATTGGCACGGTGAATACCAAAGAAACAACGGAAGAGCAGCTTTCCGCCATGATGGTTGGCCGCAACGTGGAGTTCCATGTTCACAAGGAAGAACGCGAGCCGGGGGATGTGATCCTCGAAGTTGAGCACATGACCGTTGCCTCCAAGGTGCACAAGAACGACGCGGTTCATGATGTTTCCTTCAAGGTGCGCGGCGGCGAGATTGTCTGCATCGCTGGCATCGATGGCAATGGACAGACGGAGTTTGTTTATGGTCTTACAGGCCTTGAACCTCTCGTATCCGGCAAAATCAACTTCATGGGTACGGATATCACCGACATGCCGATCCGCAAGCGGAGCACCATGGGCATGAGTCATATCCCTGAGGATCGCCACAAGCACGGCCTGGTGCTGGACTATTCTCTGGAGGACAATATCGTTCTGCAGCGTTACTGGGATGAGGAGTTTACCCACAACGGTTTCCTTCGCCGCAAGAATATCCGCAGCTATGCGGAACGGTTGATTGATCAGTACGACATTCGTTCCGGTCAGGGTGCGATTACCAGCACGCGCAGCATGTCTGGCGGCAACCAGCAGAAAGCGATTGTTGCCCGAGAGATTGATAAAGATCCCAAGCTGCTGATCGCCGTTCAGCCCACCCGTGGCCTGGATGTTGGCGCTATCGAATATATCCATAAGCAGATTGTGGCTCAGCGCGATGCAGGCAAAGCCGTGCTTCTGGTGTCACTGGAAATGGATGAGGTGCTGGACGTTTCTGACCGCATTCTGGTGATGTATGAAGGCGAAATCGTCGGTGAGCTGGATCCCAAGAAGACCACCGCTGAAGAGCTTGGCCTGTACATGGCAGGCGCCAAGCGGGACAGCAGGAAGGAGTTCTGATTGCATATGGAAGCAAAGACGCAGAAAAAATCCCGTACGCCATTTTCGCAGATACCGATGGTGCAGACACTGGGCGCTTCCTTGCTGTGTGTGTTGTTCGGCTTGCTGGCAGGTTTCATCGTTCTGGTGATTATCCAGCCTGGCACGAATCCTGAAACAGGCCGTATGTACGCAGTGGACGCCATCCTGGCGGTCATTAAGAATTTCTTCAAGTTCAATAATACTTCGACGCAGATCAAGAACTTTGGCAACACCCTGGTGAAGACGGCTCCTCTGCTGATGTGCAGCCTGTCCATCCTGTTTGCTTATAAGGTGGGTCTGTTCAATATCGGTGCCGCTGGCCAGTATGTGGTGGGTATCGGCGCAAGCCTGTACATGGCTCTTGCATGGCAGTTGCCTTGGTACGTCTGCCTGCTGGGCGCAGCTGTTGCTGGCGGCGTTTGGGGCATGATTTCCGGCATGCTGAAGGCCTACTGCCACGTAAATGAGGTCATCTCCTGCATCATGCTGAACTGGATTGGTCTTTACTCCGTCAACACATTGCTGACCA
Source organism: bacterium (assembly GCA_963618735.1). Taxonomy (GTDB): domain Bacteria; phylum Bacillota; class Clostridia; order Christensenellales; family Aristaeellaceae; genus CAKUFA01. The sequence goes on from CAVEUM010000006.1 coordinate 29,286, forward strand.
ATGTGAAAGAGTCCTCCAGCCCCTATACGCTGAAGCTGAAGGCGAACGCACCGAATGCCTTGCTGCCTACATTGGGACTTGATGAGGTTTTCGGCAACAAGTATACGACGATTGCCATTCCGCTGGCTGTTGTGATTGCCATTCTGGTTTGGGTCGTTTTGAACAAAACCAAGCTGGGCTACGAACTGAAGGCGACTGGCCTGAACCGCAATGCCGCAAAGTATTGCGGTATGCGGGAAAAGTACAACACCATCCTGACCATGACCATTGCTGGCGCGCTGGCAGGCCTGGGCGCTGGCATGCTGTATCTTTCCGGCTTTGAAGAGTGGAGCTGCACGCAGACATCTGTGCCTGCCATGGGTTTCAACGGCATCGCCGCTGCCTTCCTTGGCGGCCTGCATCCCATCGGCTCGATCTTCGCATCGTTCTTCATTCAGCATATCACCATCGGCGGCAGCTATGTGGATAAGACGGTGTATTGTTCCCAGATCTCTGACTTCATCTCTGCTGTGATTATCTACAGCTGCGGCTTTGTGCTGTTCATCAAGCAGTACGCACAGCGTATCCATGCACGCCGCGTGGAGAGAAGTTCTCAGCTCACGAAGGGAGGCGAGGCTGAATGATCCTGCTGCTTCAATACATGCTGATCTTTGCTTCCGTGCTGCTTCTGGTGGCACTTGGCGGATGCTTCTCGGAACATTCCGGCGTGATCAACATCGGCCTGGAAGGCATCATGGTATTTGGTGCACTGGGTGGCGCACTGGTCATGCGGTATCTGCCTGATGGCACAGCCGCAGTGTGGGTTGTGCTGCTGACGGTGCTGGCTGCTGCGGCGATGGGCATGCTGTTCTCGCTGTTGCTGGGTGTAGCGGCAATTAACTTCAAGGCAGACCAGACTTTGGTCGGTACTGCTATGAACTTGCTTGGTACGGCAGCCGCTACCGTGATGGTGAAGGCTATCAACACCGCTGCAAACCCCGATGACGTGTCTTCGACCATCCAGTACGTGCAGGCCAAGAAGGCTTTCCTGGTGGACTTGAATGGCTTTGAATTCAACTGGTGCATGCTGCTGGCCTTTGTACTGCTGCTGATCTCCTATGTGCTGCTTTACAAGACGCGCTTTGGTCTGCGTCTGCAGGCTTGCGGTGAGCATCCGCAGGCTGCGGCTTCTGTAGGCATCAACGTTTTCAAAATGCGTTATGCAGGCGTGTTGATTTCCGGTTTCCTGGGCGGCATCGGCGGCCTGGTGTACATCACGGCAGGCGTCAGCGAATGGAAGTTTGAAAACGGCGTTGCCGGCTTTGGCTTCCTGGCTATGGCCGTTATGATCTTTGGTCAGTGGAAGCCCATGAAGATTGCACTGGCGGCCTTGCTGTTCGGCCTGTTCCGCAGCCTGGGCAATGTGTACACTGGCTTTGATCTGCTGCAGTCGCTGAATCTGCCCAGCACGTTCTACAACATGTTGCCTTACATTGTTTCTCTGGTGGTGCTGGCACTGACCAGTAAGAAGGTGCACGCGCCGAAGGCAGAGGGTATCCCGTACGATAAGGGAAGCAGATGATGGCGTGAAGGATGCCTCCATGGCTGTGTTTACTGCTATGATCAAAGTGAGCGATTCTGTGTGGATCGCTCACTTTTTTACATCGAAGGGAAAACGACCTGGAAAAGCGGAAAACGTGGGATTTTTTCCCGCAAATCTATCACTTCCTGAAAGAAGGAACTTGCAATTTCATGGCGAATCAAATACAATAGAAGATGGTTGATCCTGTTCACTTGACTGCAAGGAAATGGTGAACTCGATCGTTGTATCTTTTGATGATTACCTTGCAAAAGGCAGGTGTGTATTTCATGCGGAAACAGAAGCGCGACCCCATGAAGGTCGTACTGCGGTGGACGGTGATTATGGTTGTGCTGGCAGTGGTGGCATCACTGGTTGGCACGGGAATCACAACCTATCGTAAGAACTTGCTCGCAAGCATGCAGAACGAGGCGGAAAAGGTAAACGAGGAGCGGGATCAGCAGTACGCTGTGGATCTGGCCGAGTTTGAACAGGCCTCTGCCAGCGGTGCAAACCTTGCATGGCCTACGCAGAAGTCTGAAGGCTGGGATGTTGTCGATTTGACGAGCTACCCGCTGGAAAATCCGGGCTCTATGACGATGACCCGTCAGGAGGCTATGTACACTGGCATGCTGCTGGTGAACCAGTGGCATTCCCGTCCGGATGATTTCGATGATTCTGGCGTGGTGAGCGTTGGCACGTATACTGGCGGCAAGATTGGCGTGTCCGATTATAATGTGAAGCTTTTCCCTGTAGCCATTACTGCCCTTCAGGAGGCCGTAGCGGCTGCCAATGAGGCAGGCTACACCAACTACATGGTGTCTGAAGGCTATCGCAGCTGGGATGATCAGAACGCGCTGTTCCAGAAGGCACTGACCCGCCTGTCCAGCAACTATTCCGGCGATGCGCTGATTGAACGTGCCAAGCAGGATGTGAATTATCCCGGCACCAGCGAGTTCAATAGCGGCTTGGCCTTCACGCTGCGCCTGTACAGCCGAACGGATGCGTCTGTTGGCAAGCCTGCGTACTCCACCACGGAAGCAGGCCAGTGGATGAGTGAAAACTGCTGGAAATACGGTTTGGTGTTCCGCTTCCAGCTGGCTGATTTCCCGCTTAAGGGTGCAGCAGATAAGAGCTACAAGACGGGCATTAGCTCGCAGTTGAACCTGTATCGCTACGTCGGTAAGGGAAATGCAGCTGTGATGCATGTGCTGGACTACTGCATGGAGGAGTACGTTGAGTACCTGCAGGAGCATCCCCACATTGCTGTGTTCGAGGATGGCACCCTTCGCTATGAAATCTATCGCCAGTATGTTGGTGACGATGCGGAGAGCTTTACCGTGCCCACCATGAGCCGTGCTTCCAGCTACACAGTGTCGCTGGATAACATGGGCGGCGTGATTATCGTATACGAATATTAAGAGGAGCGAGGAGCCTTGAAGAAGGCTCCTTTCTCTATGCGCAGCGTGTAGGCTTGCATAAAAGCGCACCAAGAATAAAAAGAGCGATGTCCCTTGCAGGGCATCGCCTTTTTTGCGCTTATGAAAGTGGGGGAGAGAAAGCATCGGCTTCAGGGCCGCTTTCTCACTGAATTCCCATCCAGCTTACTTTTCTTCGTTCTTCTTGGCTTCAGCTGCTTCTTCTTCGTACATCTTGTACAGCTGCTTCCAATACTTGTCGTCATAGCCTTCCCACAGAGGCTCAACGCGGGAAGCCTCGTTCATGAAGTAGAACACATCACGGCCGAGCTCGAAACGACCCTTGTTGGTGTGCATATCGATGGTCCATTCAGGAACTTCGGGAACAATGCCCTTTTCGTTTTCCTTCATGATGATATTCTTGATCTGGTCGGTAGAACGCTCCTTCTTGCAGCGGCACAGATAGCGGATCGCATACAGGAAGAAGATGGGGCGGTCGCCGTCACCGTAAGGATATTCCTTGCGCAGCTCATTGCAGGTCTTCACGATGACGCAGGCATTGGGATCGCCGAAACCGATGTCCTCAATCGGGATCACCATCAGGCGGGTCCACATCTTGTCTTCATGGAAGGGGGAGGTTACGTACAGCTCGTAAGCCATGCGCATTGCCGTCTGCTCATCACCGCGGCGGATGCACTTCTGCAGTGCGGAAATCACCAGGTCGGCGCTCAGGCCATGCTTGGTCTTGGTATAAGCCCAAGCATCATAATACTCAGCCATGGTTAGGTTCTCCTTTTGTGTTGGTTTTATTCACAAAAAAGGGGAAAGCATCGCTGCCTTCCCCCATTTTATGCAAAGTGTCAGCGATTGGCCAGGTTGGTCAGGGTCTCGGTCACATCAGCGCCGTTCACCAGGATCTCCTGGATAGCGGTGGTAGCGTCGGAACGCAGGGCAGATGCGCCGTCGAAACCAGCGTAGGTGTAGAAGGAATCAGCCTGAACGCTCTCAGCCTTCTGAGCGGTGCCAGCAACAGCCAGCCACTCTTCGGACTCAGCAACGGACTTCAGGTAGGGCATGAACGCGTCAGACGTGGTGACAGCGTACACGTTCTCGGGCTGCTCCAGATAGCGCAGGAAGAGCCAGGAAGCCATACGAGCGGCCTCGTCGTTGTTGGTGTCCATGATGGCATACACGAAGTTCTCGGAGTAGTCAGCAGGCACGTTTGCCCAGCCTTCCTTGCCCTGAGGAATAGCAGCGCAAGCCCAGTCCATGGTCACGCCATCGGGAATCTTGTACTGAATCCACTGAGCTTCGTTACCGGAGCCGATGTACAGCTGCACATCGCCGCGGCCGAAGGGGCCGGAGAAGTAGTAGTCCTCACCAGCGGTGCGGAAGATGCCCTTGTCGATCTGATCCTTGTACCACTGGATGGCGTCGATAGCAATCTGCAGATTGTCGCCGCCGAAGAGGATGTTGCCCTGAGAATCAGTGTAGCCAGCGCCAGCCTGGGTAATCAGGGTGGTGAAGGTCTTGAAGGGATCGTCCCAACCGAAAGCAGGACGGCCGGTAATCTCGGTGATCTTTTCGCAGGTGGTGACCATTTCATCCCAGGTGGTAGGAACGGTCAGACCATTCTCCTCGAAGAAAGTCCTGTTGTAGTACATAACCTCGCCAGACACATAGCCAGGCAGGGTGTAGATGCCTTCCTCGGTGTAGGAAGAGCCCAGGTTTACGAAGAAATCGTAGTAGTCGCTCAGATCCAGACCGTACTCAGCGGACTCGATGTAGGGCGTCAGGTCAACGATGGCATCGGCCAGCAGATAGTCCGGCACATAGGTTGCTTCGGTCATGACCACATTGGGCACGCCAGCGCCAGCGCGGATGGCAGCAACCAGCTGGGTCTCCATGGTCTCGGTGCCACCGGAAATGACCTGCATGTTCACCGTGATGCCGTACTGGGCACCAATGCCGGCGTTGAATGCGTCCACAACGGCCTGCAGATCAGCGTCGTAGGTCTCGTTGTCGAGCATTTCCCAGAAAGTGATGGTGATCGGCTCGGTGATCACATCGGTGGAGACTTCGGCAGAGCAAACGGCCGTCATAGAGACCATCAGCAGAGCCATGAACAGGGCAAAAAATTTCTTCATGCTTGTTTCCCCTCCAAATTATTTACATAAAAGGACGGACGCATTATGCGTTATCCTTTAATGCCGCCACTTGCAACGCCGGCGATGATCTTCTTGTGGAAGAACGCATAGAAGACAATCATCGGCAGAACCGTAATGCATGCTGCCGCCATCAGGTAATGATAGTTAGCAGATGCCATGGAACGGAAGGTCATCAGGCCAGAGGTAATGACGCGGTGTTCGTCACTGCGGGTTACCATGTTCGGCCACATGAAAGCGTTCCACTGTCCAATGAAGGCAAGAATGGCAATGGTGAAAATCGCATTCTTGTTCATGGGAATCATGACCTTCCAAAGGAACTTGAAATCAGAGCAGCAATCTACCTTGGCTGATTTGAACAGCGAAGGCGGAATCTGCGTGAAGTATTCGCGCAGCATGAAAATGTAGAAGCCATTTGCCAGCGACGGCAGGGCGATGCCCAGGAACGTATCCAGCAGGCCAAGGTCAGCCACAGTTTCATAATTCTGAATGACCAGCATTTCTTCAGGAACCATCATGGTCAGCATGAAGAGAATGAAAAACACATTCTTCAGCGGAAAATCATAAATGGTGAAAGCGTAGGCACCCAGAATGGAGAACAGCAACGTGCCTGCCACAGAAATGGCGCACACGATGAGCGTATTGCGATAGTACAGCAGGAAGGGCTTCAGGTTCCATGCATACTCATAGTTGCTCCATTGAGGCGACGCAGGGAACCATACGGGCGGAATGGCGGTGGATTCATACGCTGTTTTCAGGGAAGACAACACCATGTAGATGAAGGGAAACAGCATGATGAATGCGCCGATGCATAGCAGCAAATATTTGATGATGGTCAGCACGGTGGCTCGTGTGTCTTTGATTTTCATTCCTCTGCCTCCATCAATAGTAGTGCACGAACTTGCGGGAAATAACGCGCTGGAGAATGGTCAGCCCCATGATGACCAAGAGGAACAGCACAGCGGCAGCGGCAGCATAATTCACTTCGCCTCGCACAAAGAAGTAATAGTAGATGTAGTAGGCGATGGTGATGGCGGAGTTGCCGGGGCCGGCAGTGGTGGAATTCACCGAGGTGAACAGGGAGTACACTTCGTTGTACGTCCGTGCAACGTAAATTACGGACACGATAATAACCATCCACATGGTGGGGGAAAGCAGGGGAAGCGTGATGCGGAACAGCGTCTTGCTGGGCTTGGCGCAGTCGATTTTTGCAGCCTTGTAGACCTGCTTGTCGATCTTTTGCAGACCTGCCAGAAACAGCACAACCTTGAAGGCAAGGCCGTTCCAAATGCAGAAAATGCACAGCGCCCAAATGACCATATTGCTGTCCGTCAGCCAGTTAACGCCTTCCACGCCGAACAGGCTCAGGAAGTAGTTGATGTAGCCGTGCTGGCTGTGGAACAGCGTGTAGAACACCGTACCGATGGCCACAGTAGAGGTCACGTAAGGAGTGAAGAACAGTGTTTGGAAGAAACCCTGCAGGCGCTTGATAGAATTGATCTTCAGCGCGATGGACAGGGAAAGAATCACGGTGGTAGGCAGGGCAACAAGAATCAGAATGCCCGTGTTCTTGCAGGCCAACCAGAAGGTCTTGTCATTCAGTACATGCTTGAAGGAAGCAAGGCCGAAGCCTTTGCCTGTAGATGTGATGAAGACAAATTTTTCATAGAAGGCAGAACGCAACACGGCCAGCATGGGATAGAAAACGAACAGAATGAATACGATCAGGGGCGGCAGAATGTACAGCCACGCCTTTGGACTCCTGACCAGCAACTCATGGTTGGGGCCGGTTGTCAACTTATACTTTTTCTTCTTTTGCTTCATCATTTGACCCGCACTCCTGTCTCAGCGTTGAAGAAGCAGCAACGATTGCCGCGCAGGGTGAAGGAAATGCGATCGCCGGCACTCAGCACCGATGCGGCATCGACCAATGCCTTGATGCGGCGCCCATCAAGGGAGAAGGACACCACCTGATCCTGACCGCGCTGCTCCACGCTTTCCAGCGTCACATTGATGCCATCGCCATGGATCCAGGCCTCGGGACGAATGCCCATGTGATATGCGCCGTCCGCCAGGGTGCAATCCAGCGGCAGCACCTGACCATCCTGCAAGGAGACCTTGCCGCCCTTCACGGTTACATCCACAAAGGAAATTACGGGATTGCCAAGGAAGGAAGCGACAAACTCATTGCAGGGATCCATGTACATTTCATGCGCAGGTGCAATCTGCTGCACCACACCGCGCTTCATCAGCACGATGCGGTCAGTAATGCTCATGGCTTCTTCCTGGTCATGGGTAACGAAGATGGTGGTAATCTTCGTTTCCTGCTGAATGCGGCGGATTTCCTGGCGCATCTCCATGCGTAGACGGGCATCCAGGTTGGACAGCGGCTCATCCAGCAGCAGGACCTTGGGCTTCTTCACCAGTGCACGGGCAATGGCAACACGCTGCTGCTGGCCGCCGGAAAGCTGACCAGGCTTGCGGTTCATGTATTCATCAATCTGCACCAGCTTAGCAGCTTTCAGCACTTCCTCGCGGATTTCATTGCGGGAAAAGCGCTTGCCAGTCTTGGAATTTTTAATGTTTGTCAGCGGGAAAGCAATGTTATCAGCCACGGTCATGTGGGGATAAAGGGCATAGTTCTGAAACACTAAGCCGATATTGCGCTCCTCGGGGGTGGCAGTGGTTACGTTCTGATCACCAAACCAGATCTCACCATCGGTTACGTTTTCCAAACCAGCCAGCATATAAAGCGTGGTAGATTTGCCGCAGCCGCTGGGGCCCAGCAGACCGGTCAGCTCACCATCCTCAAAGGTCAGGCTAAGATTATCGACGGCGACATAATCGTCAAATTTCTTCGTCAGGTTCTTCAGGACAATTTCCATTACACAACCTCCACTTGATATGGATTCATAAAGAAATCGGTGAAGCAAAAAGCGAAACGCAAAGAAAAAGGATTTCTCTATTACATTACGTTAGATTTCTGCAAAGAAGAGAATATTCCTGCTTAAAATCAAAAAACAATTCGCGAATTTTCAAGAAAAAACTGCTGATTTTATAAGATTCTATGAATGGCTACAATGGGAAATTTTTGACATGAAAAGTGCAAAAAAGGCGATGCTTCCCCGAAGGAAAGCACCGCCCTGTGTTTATTTGACAATGCCCAGAATTGCTTCTGCCTGTTTCACTTGCTCCCTTGTCGGTGTCGGAACGCCATCAAGGGGATAGGTGATGCCAAGCTTCTGCCATTTGGAAAGACCAAGGGTGTGGTAGGGAAGAATCTCTACCCGCTCCACGGTTTTCAGGCTCTGAATGAAAGCTGCCATGCTTTGCAGATCATCCTCGCCATCCGTGAGACCGGGTACGAGCACGTGACGAATCCACATGGACTTGCCTGTGTCGCTAAGCTTGCGAGCCATGGCGAGAATGTTTGCATTCTCCATGCCTGTGACCTTTTTGTGCAGATCACGATCCATGGCTTTCAAGTCCAGCATAACCAGGTCAGTTACAGCCATCAGTCGGTCAAAAGCCTCCTGATAAGCAGCGTCTTCGCGGTACGGCTGGCCTGCGGTATCCAGCGTGGTGTGAATTCCCTTCTGGTGAGCAAGCTCAAACAGCTCCGTTACAAACGGCATTTGAAGCATAGGCTCGCCGCCGCTGACCGTAATGCCGCCATTCTTGAAATCCTTGCCCCAGTACCTTTTGTACCGCAGGGCTCTTTCAAGCAAGGTGGCAGCGTCCACTTCCTCGACACCGGAATTGTGAAAATCCCAAGTGTCGGGGTTGTGGCAAAACTGGCAGCGCAGGGCACAACCCTGCAGGAAAATCACGTAACGCACGCCGGGACCATCCACTAGGCCAAAGCTCTCTACCGAGTGCACCCGGCCCAATGTCTTACATGTGGTCATGGCAGGTACGGGAGATAACGTCCATCTGCTGCTCGCGGGTCAGGTCGATGAACTTTACAGCGTAGCCGGAAACACGGATGGTGAAGTTTGCATACTCTTCCTTCTCCGGATGTTCCATAGCGTCCAGCAGCTTCTCCACGCCGAAGACGTTCACGTTCAGGTGATGTGCACCCTGAGTGAAGTAGCCATCCAGCACCTGCACCAGGTTGTTGGAGCGCTCTTCGTCGTCATGGCCCAGAGCGCCGGGATTGATGGTCTGGGTGTTGGAGATGCCGTCCAGTGCCCAGTGATAAGGCAGCTTAGCGGTGGAGTTCAGAGAAGCCAGCAGGCCGTTCTTCTCAGCACCGTAGCTGGGGTTTGCACCGGGGGACAGGGGCTCGCCAGCCTTACGGCCGTCAGGCAGGCTACCGGTAGCCTTGCCATACACCACGTTGGAGGTGATGGTCAGGATAGAGGTAGTGGGCTCGGAGTCACGATAGGTGTGACGCTTCTTGATCTTCTCCAGGAACTTGCCCAGCAGCCACACAGCGATGTCGTCAGCGCGGTCATCGTCGTTGCCGTAGCGGGGGAAGTCGCCCTCGGTCTTGAAGTCCACAATCAGGCCGGACTCGTCACGGACAGTGGTCACCTTAGCGTACTTGATAGCGCTCAGGCTGTCCACCACGTGGGAGAAACCAGCGATACCGGTTGCGAAGGTGCGGCGGACATCGGTGTCGATCAGAGCCATTTCCGCAGCTTCGTAGTAGTACTTGTCGTGCATGTACTGAATCAGGTTCAGAACATTCACATACGTGCCAGCCAGCCAGTCCATCATGCGGTCATAGGACTCAATGACCTCATCATAGTTCAGCACTTCGCTGGTGATAGGACGATAAGCGGGACCAACCTGGTCATGGGACTTCTCATCCACGCCGCCGTTCAGTGCGTACAGCAGGCACTTGGCCAGGTTTGCACGGGCACCGAAGAACTGCATTTCCTTACCGGTCTGGGTAGCGGACACGCAGCAGCAGATGGAGTAGTCATCGCCCCAAACGGGCTTCATGACATCGTCGTTCTCATACTGGATGGAGCTGGTCAGCACGGAAATCTTCGCAGCATAGTGCTTGAAGTTTGCGGGCAGATCCTCAGAGTACAGAACGGTCATGTTGGGTTCGGGAGAGGGGCCCATGTTCTCCAGGGTGTGCAGGAAACGATAGTCGTTCTTGGTCACCATGGAACGGCCGTCCACGCCGATGCCGCCAACTTCCAGCGTTGCCCAGGTGGGGTCACCGGAGAACAGCTGATTGTAGCTGGGGATACGGGCGAACTTGACCATACGGAACTTCATAACCATGTGGTCGATCAGTTCCTGAGCCTGCTCTTCGGTGAGGACGCCGCGCTCCAGGTCACGCTCCATGTAGATATCCAGGAAGGTGGAGATACGGCCAACGGACATAGCAGCACCGTTCTGGGTCTTGATGGCAGCCAGGTAGCCGAAGTACAGCCACTGGCAAGCTTCCTTGGCGTTGGAGGCAGGCTTGCTGATGTCATAGCCGTAAGAGGCGGCCATAACCTTCATTTCCTTCAGAGCCTTGATCTGCTTGGAAATTTCTTCGCGCAGACGGATGACGTCATCGGTCATGGTGCCGTCGCCGCAGTTAGCGAAATCCTTCTGCTTTTCAGCAATCAGGAAATCGATACCATACAGAGCAACACGGCGATAGTCGCCCACGATACGGCCGCGGCCATAGGTGTCGGGCAGACCGGTGATGATCTTGTTGTGGCGAACCTTCTTCATCTCGGGGGTATATGCCATGAACACGCCATCATTGTGGGTGGGAGCATACTCGGTGAAGATCTTGTGCAGCTCAGGATCGGGCTCGTAGCCGTAGCTCTTGCAGGATTCCTCAGCCATCTTGATGCCGCCAAAGGGCATGAAAGCACGCTTCAGGGGCTTGTCGGTCTGGATACCAACGACCTGCTCCAGATCCTTCAGCTCTTCGCTGATGTAGCCGGGGCCGTAAGCGGTCAAGGTAGCAACAACCTTGGTTTCCATGTCCAGAACGCCGCCCTTAGCGCGCTCTTCCTTCTGCAGCTTCTGCAGAGCGTCCCACAGCTTGTTGGTAGCATCGGTCGGACCTGCCAGGAAGCTCTCATCGCCTGCATAGGGCTTGTAGTTCTTCTGGATAAAGTCACGTACATTGACTTCTTCGCGCCAAATTCGGCCGTCGAAGCCTTCCCACTGATCACACTGAACCATGTGAATCCTCCTTCACGGATGTTCATTTAGTATGGGGGATATATGCAAACCGTCGTAAGACGATTTGGTCAAAGGAAAACCGCGGTGCGCGGGAAACGCCATGAAGACGAATCCCGCAGCACACGGTGGAAAGGGAAGCAAGACATCCGTCCTACCTCAGGGACAGAATGAACGCTTCCGGCTGATTGACTCAGCTTAGTGCTTCACGTTGAAAGCACTCATGCCCGGATACACGGCACTGGCACCCAGCTCTTCTTCGATGCGCAGCAGCTGATTGTACTTTGCCACGCGCTCCGTACGGCTGGGAGCACCCGTCTTGATCTGGCAGGTGTTGAGAGCCACAGCGAGGTCGGCAATGGTGGTGTCCTCGGTTTCACCGCTGCGGTGAGAGGTCACGGCCGTGTAGCCAGCCTTGTGTGCCATCTTGATGGCTTCCAGCGTCTCAGACACAGAGCCGATCTGGTTCAGCTTGATCAGAATGGCATTGCCGCAGCCAAGCTGGATGCCCTTGGACAGGCGCTCAGTGTTGGTGACGAACAGGTCATCGCCAACCAGCTGCACCTTGTCGCCCAACTCCTTGGTCAGCTTCTGCCAGCCTTCCCAGTCCTCTTCATCCAGTGCATCCTCGATGGAGATGATGGGATACTTCTCAACCAGGCTCTTCCAGTGGGCAATCAGCTCTTCGCTGGTGTATTCGGTGCCAGCCTTGGGCAGCTTGTAGTAGCCCTTGCCCTTCTCGCTCTTCCATTCGGAAGAAGCAGCGTCCATGGCGATCATGAAATCGCGGCCGGGCTCATAGCCAGCCTTCTTCACGGCCTCCAGAATGGTCTCGATGGTCTCATCATCGCTGGACAGGTTGGGAGCAAAGCCGCCTTCGTCACCGACGGAGGTTGCCAGTCCGCGGCTCTTCAGGATAGAAGCCAGCGCATGGAAGACTTCAGCGCACCAGCGCAGGGCTTCCTTGAAGCTGGGGGCGCCAACGGGCATGATCATGAATTCCTGGGTGTCCACCGTGTTGGTGGCATGTGCGCCGCCGTTCAGAATGTTCATCATGGGAACGGGCAGACGGTTGCCGTTGATGCCGCCCAGGAAGCGGTACAGCGGAATATCCAAAGAGGTAGCGGCGGCACGTGCGCAGGCGATGGACACAGCCAGAATGGCGTTTGCGCCCAGCTTGCTCTTGTCCTTGGTGCCGTCAGCGGCCAGCATAGCGGCATCTACTGCATAGATGTCGGAAGCATCCATGCCGCACAGAACCTCGCAGATGGTGGTGTTGATGTTTTCCACAGCCTTGGTGACACCCTTGCCCAGGTAGCGGCTCTTGTCGCCGTCACGCAGCTCCAGTGCTTCGAATTCACCAGTGGATGCGCCACTGGGAGCCATACCGCGGCCAATGGTGCCGTCGTCCAGGGTAACCTCAGCCTCAACAGTAGGATTACCACGGGAGTCCAGAATTTCACGACCCTTGACATCAACAATCTCCAGATATGCCATATGAATTGCTCCTTTCTCTTAGAAACGACAAACTTGGTTAGGAACTTCTAACCCTGTATAATTTAATCGATTCTAAGTCAACTGTCAACCCTGTTTTCGTGATTTTTTCAATTAGCAGTTCACCCATCTGTCAGAAGAAAAGTCTTCTGCAATGTATGCCCCGATGATTTCCTTCAGGGAATCAGCTTCTTTCGGAGCGTAGCGCGGGGACATGGCAAGTGTCACAAAATCATAGGGCTCAGTGGAAAGAAAGGTACGGTAATCGGGATAGTTGCGGAAGGGGATGACGGGCTCCGCACCGTTCGTTCCTTCAAACAGGCGAGACGCGACGGAACAAAGCTGAATGTTACCGTCTGCGTTAAACAGAACGCCGGGAAGGTCTGAACGGGAACGGGGATTGCGGACATTGTCCAGCGAGGATACCCAACGTGTTGCCAAAGCGAAGAGCAGGTAATTGGCCTCATCCAGCTTGTGCTGTTCATAGAAGGCGGACAAGCAGCGACGCTTTTCCACAGGCATGGACAACACGTTGAACAACACGTAATTCGGCCCGGGGTAGCCGATGCCAAGGTCGCTGTGAGCATCGACATGGGTCACATGGAAGGGTGCCTGCAAACGATTCCCGGCAACCATCTCTGCCCAGAAGACCAGCGCCTGGTCATGGGTTTCAAAGATACGGCCGGGAACAGGATGCTCGGTATGCAAACCGCACTGCTTTTCCAGAAAAGAACGGACAACTGCACCGTCCCACGGTTCACAGCCGTCCAGCGGCGGACGCAGACCTTTTTCAGCCAACGGGCAACAGTCGTTCAGGAAAAAATCCAGATCGATATCCAATACCCGCATGCTTGCACCTCCACGTGATATTATACTGTATTTTTCATTGTTAGGCAAGTCTATTTGACATATCTTTGTCAAAAACAACGGTAAAAATTCAGTAAAAAAACAGAGTAATATCCTATTAAATTAGCAGGGAGAAAACGCGGCTTTGTGAAGATGCCAAAAAGATGGACAGAAATCCAGCTATTTTGCAAAAAAACGCGTGGCGAAGACGCCTGATGGGCGCATCACATCAGGGCATCGGCCAAATAGCTTCTACCATCTGCTTTTTCAGGAGACAGGGAACAATGCACATCGTTTTCCGTCCTTTTCGTGTTCTTTTCGCGGGATTTGGTTGACACAGGCACCTTCGATGGCTATGATGGTTGAGGATGTGAACGGACGATGGTGTCCGTAAAAAGAAATTTCGGAGGACAGATCCATGAATTTAACACAGAAGATCCTGTCTGCTCATTTGGTTACAGGAAAACTTGTACCCGGTGAGGAGATTTCCATTCGTATAGACCAGACACTGACACAGGATTCCACAGGCACCATGGCTTATCTGCAGTTTGAAGCCCTGGGTGTGGATCGTGTGCGCACCAAGCGTTCGGTGGCCTACATTGACCATAATACCCTGCAAACGGGCTTTGAAAATGCGGACGACCACATGTACATCCAGACGGTGACGCGCAAGCATGGCATTTGGTGCTCCAAGCCTGGCAATGGTATTTGCCATCAGGTGAACCTGGAACGGTTCGGCATTCCCGGCATGACCCTGCTGGGCTCGGACAGTCATACACCCACCGGCGGCGGCATCGGCATGATCGCCATTGGTGCGGGCGGACTGGACGTGGCAGTGGCCATGGGCGGCGGCGCGTATTACATGACGTGCCCGAAGGTTGTTAACGTTCATCTTACGGGTAAGCTGAAGCCCTATGTCGCCGCGAAGGACATTATTCTGGAAGTGCTTCGCCGCCTTACAGTCAAGGGCGGTGTGGGCAAGGTGATGGAATACACCGGCGAGGGCGTTGCTACCCTGACTGTTCCTGAACGTGCTACCATCACGAACATGGGTGCTGAGCTTGGTGCTACCACATCCATTTTCCCCAGCGATGAGGTGACACGTGAATTCCTTCGCGCTCAGGACAGGGAGCAGGACTTCACGCCGCTCTGTGCCGATGCGGATGCAACCTATGATGAGACCATCGAAATTGACCTGAGTTCCCTTCAGCCGTTGGTGGCTTGCCCCCACATGCCCGACCGTGTTGATACGGTGGAAAAAGTTGGACCCATCAAGGTGGATCAGGTGTTCATTGGTTCCTGCACGAATTCCAGCTATCAGGACATGATGCGTGTGGCACGCATTCTCAAGGGGAAGACAGTGCATCCGGATGTGAGCCTGGTCATTGGCCCTGGCAGCCGTCAGGTGCTGACGATGCTTGCTCGCAATGGCGCCCTGGCGGATATGATGGCTGCAGGTGCGCGCATTCTGGAAACGGCCTGCGGACCCTGCATCGGCATGGGTCAGAGCCCCAGAACCGGCGCTGTATCCATCCGCACGAATAACCGCAACTTCTATGCCCGCAGCGGAACTGCGTCTGCCAGCATCTATCTTACCAGCTGTGAAACGGCCGCCGTTTCTGCCCTGACGGGTGTGCTGACGGATCCTCGCTGCCTGGATATTGACCTGACCATTCCGCAGCCGGAACGCTTTGAAATTAACGATAATCTGGTGCTTGCGCCTGTTGCACCCGGCGAAGAGGATACAGTACAGGTCGTTCGCGGCCCCAACATTCAGCCTTTCCCCATTGGTCATGCACTGGAGGACAACATCACAGGCAAGGTTCTGCTGAAGATGGAGGACAACATCACCACGGATCACATCATGCCGTCCAACGCAAAGCTCCTGCCGTACCGCAGCAATGTGCCCCATTTGAGCGACTACTGCCTGACCCCTGTGGACGAAACCTTCCCTGCCCGTGCCAAAAAGGAGGGCGGCGGTATTCTGGTCAGCGGTGCTAACTACGGTCAGGGCTCCAGCCGTGAGCATGCGGCACTGGTACCGCTGTACCTGGGCATCCGCGCGGTGGTGGCCAAGTCTTTCGCACGCATCCATCGGGACAATCTGATCAACAACGGCATTCTGCCGCTGGAATTCACGGATGAAAAGGATTATGACAGCATCACCCAGATGGATACTCTGACCTTGCCGGACATCCGCGCGCAGGTTTCCTCCGGCGGGGAAGAAATCCTTGTCCGCAACGAAACCACGGGCGCAACCTTCAAGACTCGTTTGAAGATCACCGAACGGCAGCGCGGCATGCTGCTGGCAGGCGGTCTGCTGAACACGGTAAAGGAGCAGAATGCATGAAACGACTGTTAAGCCTGATTCTTGCACTGTGCCTTTTGCCTATGGCTGCCATGGCTGAGGGAAAAGTCATCAACCTGATGGAAAACCCGGATGCAGAATGGTCTTTTGAAGATGGGGCGGAGATTCTGGAAATTGTTTATCCGCCGCTTCAGGGCGCGGACGCCTGCATCATTCGCCTGGGCGGCGAAACGATGATGATTGACTGCGCTACGGATGACCAGAGCCAGTCGGCCGTTGTCCCGACGCTTCAGCGTCTGGGCGTAACGCATGTGGACATCGCCTTCAATTCTCATCCCCACGATGATCATCTGACCGGGTTTGAATACCTGGACGGCACGGCTACCATTGGCAAGCTGCTGGTATCCTCGCCGCTGGACGAAAATTATGTCATCAAGCGTACCGTTCGCGTGATGAACAGCCTGGGCGTGCCAGTGGAACAGGTGCAGAACGGCGATACCCTGACCCTGGGCGACGCCAAACTGACCGTGATTCAGTACCAGCGGTCTGACCTGACGGGCAATGACCGTTCTGCCGCATTGAAGCTGGTGTATGGCGATTGTTCCTTTATTTCCCTGGGGGATATGGAAAACCGCGCACAGACCATGATTGTGGAAAATCCTCCGGAATGCGGCATGGACGCGGATATCATGAAGTATCCCCACCATGGCCATGCAAAGCTGAACAATGATTTCCTTGCATTGATCGATCCTGAGCTGGCGATTATTACCGCTGCTCAGTTCCGTGCCAAGGAAGCCTATGCTTATATGGCCAAGAAGAATATCCCCACCCTGACCACCTATCAGCATACGCTGCGTCTCCGCTCGGATGGCCGCATTTGGGTGGTCGATGACCTGGACGCACAGGAGGAGTAACATGAAGTATCGCTATCTTTTGGTGGATAACGATAATACACTGATGAATTTCAGTGCCGCAGAGCACGCTGCTTTGAAGGACACACTGCGGGCTTATCATCTACCGGATGACGAAGAAACCGTCAGTGCTTACGTTCGCATGAATGAAGCCTTGTGGCGTGCACTGGAACGCGGCGAGACCACGCTGGATGCGCTGAAGCCGGAGCGCTTCCGTCAGCTGCTGGTGTACCTTGAAGCAGATGCTTCTCAGGCCGTGACCATGAGCAAATGCTATGAGGCAAACCTGGCAACCCATGCGGATCTGATGCCGGGCGCTATGGAATTTGTGCAGGCTCTGCATGGAAAAATGAAGATCGCCCTGGTCAGCAACGGCATTAGTGCCATTCAGCGCGGCCGTCTGTCACGCTGCCCCTACACGGATATGCTGGATGCAGTGATCATCTCCGAGGAAGTGGGCGCCAGCAAACCGGATGCGCAAATGGTTGACGCGGCACTGAAGGCATTGCAGTGCGAAGAGAAAGCACAGGCGGTATTTCTGGGAGACAGTCTGACAGCCGATGTTGGCGCTGCCAGAAATGCAGGCATCGACAGCATCTGGATCTCTCTGCATGGCAAGACCAGCGATTTACCGACCTATACGGTGCAGAACCTGATGGAGGCAAAGGACATTCTGTTGGGCTAAAAGGAATACATTTCTAAAGAAAGCGTGCGAAATGTACGCTTTCTTTTTGTTTGCTATTGACATTCGCCGTTGGATGAATCATAATATTTAAGTGTGCTTAATGACACCCGCAGGGGTTCACTCTGCGGTAATTAGAGGAGGCTTCATTCTATGGTACATACCATCGTAGGCGCCAACTGGGGCGATGAAGGCAAGGGCAAGGTGACCGATCTTCTGGCTGAGAAGAGCGATGTGGTTGTTCGCTTTCAGGGCGGCGCTAACGCAGGCCATACCATTATTAACGAATACGGCAAGTTTGCACTGCATCTGCTGCCTTCTGGTGTTTTCCACCAGAATGTGTACAATGTCATTGGACCTGGTGTGGCACTGAACATCGAAGCACTGCTGAGTGAGTTGGAGTCCCTGACTTCCCGCGGCGTGCCGATGCCGAAGCTGCTCATTAGCGACCGTGCACAGGTCATGATGCCTTATCATGTAGATTTCGATAAGTTTGAAGAAGAGCGCCTGGGCAAGAACTCTTTCGGTTCCACCAAGTCCGGCATTGCACCTTTCTATTCTGATAAGTATGCCAAGGTTGGCCTGCAGGTTTGCCAGCTGTATGACCATGATATTCTGCGCAAGCGCCTGGAAATCGCGCTGGTGAAGAAGAATTGCCTGCTGACGAATCTGTACCACAAGCCGGAAGTCGATGTGGATGCACTGGTTGCCCACATGGAAGAGCTGGCAGAAAAGATTAAGCCCATGGTGTGCGACACCACCCTGTTCCTGCACAAGGCCAACAAGGAGGGCAAGGTGATTCTGCTGGAGGGTCAGCTGGGTTCTCTGCGCGATCCTGACCATGGCATTTATCCTTACGTGACTTCTTCTTCTCCTTTGGCTGGCTTCGGCTGCGTTGGCGCTGGTGTGACGCCCCGTGATATGACGGACATCTACTGCGTCACCAAGGCATATTCCAGCTGCGTTGGCGCTGGCCCCTTCGTGACCCGTCTGGAAGGTGCTGAGGGTGATGAGCTCCGTCGTCGCGGCGGCGATGCCGGCGAATTCGGTGCTACCACCGGCCGTGCCCGTGATGTGGGCTGGTTCGATGCGGTGGCTACCCGCTACGGCGTGATGGTGCAGGGCGCGACTGAGGTCGTTATGACCAACCTGGACGTGCTGAGCTATCTGGATGAGATTCCCGTTTGCGTGGCTTATGAAGTGGATGGCAAGCAGATCACTGACTTCCCGTCTACGCCTACGCTCATGCGCTGCAAGCCTGTGTATGAGAAGCTCCCCGGCTGGAAGACGGATATTCGCGGCATCAAGTCCTATGACGAGCTGCCCGAAAATTGCCGCAAATATGTGGAGACCATTGAGAAGCTCATCGAGGCTCCTATTCACATGGTTTCCAACGGCCCTCGCCGCGACGAAATCATCTATCGCTAAAAATCATGGAGCCGCCTGTGAATGTATGCAGGCGGCTCTTCTATTCGAGTAGGTGCTATCATGATCATTGACGTTCACGCCCATATTTATCCCGATAAAATTGCCGCAAAGGCTGTGCGTTCCATCGGAGAATTCTACCAATGGTCCAACATGGAAATGGACGGCACAGTGGAGGGATTGCTGGCATCCAGCAAGGAAGCGGGGATTGACCTGTCCATTGTGCATTCGGCTGCCGTTTCTCCTGCACGGGTGAAAAGCGTCAATGACTTTATCGCCTCCACGGTGGAAGCTCATCGGGATCGTCTGCTGGGCTTTGGCTCCATGCATCCTGATTACGAGGAAATCGATCAGGAACTGGATCGCATGATGGCCATGGGACTCCGCGGCGTGAAGCTGCATCCGGATACGCAGCAGTTTCTGATGGACAGCCCTGCTTCTATCAAAATGCTGGAGGCTATGCAGGAACGCCGTCTGCCTGTGCTGATTCACACGGGGGATACGCGCTATCCCTTCAGCAACCCTGAGCGTGTGGCTCGTGCACTGGATCACGTGCCGAATCTGATAGCCATCTGCGCTCATCTTGGAGGCTGGTCCATGTGGAGCAATGGGTGGAAGATCCTTGCCGGCCGCGAAGATGTGTACGTTGATTGCTCGTCCAGCCTGTATGCCATCACGCCTGAGGAGGCAGTCAAGGTGATTCACCGCTACGGGGCGAAGCGCGTGTTCTTCGGCACGGATCATCCCATGTGGAACCCTGTGGGGGAAGTGGCACGATTCAACGCCCTGCCGCTGACGGAGGAAGAACGGGAACTGATCCTGCATAAAAACATTGAAAAATTGCTAAAAATTTGAAATGATGACTACAATAAAAACCGCACGCTGAAGGGCGCGCGGCTTTTTGCATGGAACAAAGCGGCAGAAAGTGAAAATCTCAATATTGCTTCTGGATGATGAAGCATTCAGGGGCGCCGGCACCGGCATTCAGAAAATGCTGATGGAGCACGTTAAACTCCTGCGGGCGCAGGGAAGACAAAAGCTCTGTCAGCGCGTGACGCTCTACATCGCCGGCAGCATGGCCGGGATAGGAGCAGATGGTCAGCACGCCGCCGGGCACCAGCAGCTTCAGGCACCCCTCGACAGCCTGCTTTGTGGTGGGCCAAAGTGTCGTGATGGTCTTGTTGCCACCGGGCAGCCAGCCAAGGTTGAATGTTGCCGTCCGCACAGGCGCGGTCACGATTTCGGGGATGTGTTCGTGGCCGATGCAGTGCAGCTCGCAACGATTCAACAGGTTTTGCTCCTCCAGGGCGGCACGGGTGTGCGCTACAGCGTCAGGCTGAACATCAAAGGCGATGACGTGACCATCTTCACCCACAAGCTCAGCCAGCATGGCGGTGTCGTGACCGTTGCCCATGGTAGCATCAATGACGGTATCGCCTGGCTGAATGACCTGACGCAGGCACTCGGCAGCCAGATATCTTGCAGAACGAAGTTCGTATGGCATGCTCACAGCTCCTTCAAACGGCGAACCTCTTCAGGGGTCAGATGACGCCACTGACCGCGGGGAAGATCGCCAAGCATGATGGGACCAAAGCCGACACGCTTGAGCATCAGCGTCTGGTGACCGATGGCTTCGATCATGCGGCGAACCTGACGGTTACGTCCCTCATGAATGGTGACCATCAGCGTGGTGGAGAAAGCATCAATGCTGACAATGCGCACCTTGGCAGGGGATGTCATGCGGCCGTCATCCAGCTTCACGCCGGCACTCAGGCGGCGAACCTCGTCTTCTGTTACCGTGTTGCTGACCTTTACGAGATATGCCTTGCCCACTTCGTGACTGGGGTGCAACAGGGAATTCATCATGTCGCCGTCATTGGTCAAAAGAAGGAGGCCTTCACTTTCAAAGTCGAGGCGGCCGACATTGTACAGGCGCACGGGATAATCACGGAATTTATCCAGCACCGTGACGCGGCCTTCCGGGTCAGACGCCGTACAGACTTCGCCAACGGGTTTATTGTAGGCAAGATAATGCTTCTCTTCCTGAATGGCAACGGTACGTCCGTCCACCGTCACCTTGTCACCGTCCTGAACCTGAACACCCATTTCAGTTACGACGTGACCGTTAACGGCTACGTGACCCTCCGCAATCAGCTTTTCAGATGCGCGTCGGGAGGCGACACCACTCAGGGCAAGATATTTTTGCAAACGCATGGGCATGAATCTTCATCAACCTTTCTCAGCCACCAAAGGCTCTCGGTACATGGTAAAAATAGAGTGCACAGGCACGCCGCATCAGGGGCTTCTGCTT
The DNA here is from genome assembly GCA_963618735.1 of bacterium. Taxonomy (GTDB): domain Bacteria; phylum Bacillota; class Clostridia; order Christensenellales; family Aristaeellaceae; genus CAKUFA01. Next base: position 50,548 of record CAVEUM010000006.1, read on the forward strand.
TTCTTCAGGGGTCATGGCCAAAAACATTTTGTCCATGCCGCCGATTTGGTAGCCGCGCTTTTCAAGAAAGCGGCAAAGAATCGGGTGCTGGTCACTGACCTCCACCCGCATACCGCAATAGCCGTGCTGCATGGCAAATTGCTCCGTTGTTTCCAGCAGCGCTGTTGCAATGCCGTGACGGCGGTGGAGCGCATCGACCCGAATATCCCCAAGCTGCATCCACGTGCCGCAGGGACGAACGGCTGCGCAGCCGACATAGACATCATCCTCGTAGGCGAGGAAAACCGCGGCCTGGGGCGTTGCGCATATGGCCTGTGCTGTGAAATCCTCAGGGGTCGGAAACGTCTGCCATTGTGCCCGCTCCAGCGGCGCATAGGACAGGGAAAATCCGCTGCGGCTGACGCGAAGCAGGGTTTCTTCACCGATGAGACATTCTTCATGAAGAAGCGTGCGAGGCTTTTCGGATGCCGAGAAACAACGGCGAATCGTCAGCATACTGGAGCCTCTCCTTTCATTTCAAACGCTTTCAGTATAGCAGATTCGGCGGTGGATGGCAAGGGAACACTGGCGTAACGCCGCAAAATGTGGTAAACTAATGGAGCTATGTTTGCATAAATGAGGTGATTGCTATGAATCGAAAGGATCTTTCGGAAATTAAGCGCCGTCTGAACCCTGATAAGCGGTTTCCTACGGTGCTTCGCGGTTGCTATTTGGGCGCTGATGGCCATGTGATTTCTGAGTTTGCGAAGGCTGTAGGAAGCCTGGCGCAGGAGGAATGCGAAAAATTTATGGCCATTTTCCGCAAGTGCCTCTCCGGCACCGAGGGGCAGAACCTGCTGAACCTGGATTTTACAGCGGAACAGATGGAAGGGGATGCCCATCATCTGCTGACGGGTTTGTGCGATTCCGGTCTGCAGGATGTGCAGGTGGTGGAGGAGTTCTTCCGCCGTGCCATCGCGTGGCGGCAGGAGGAATTCAGCCATCTCCAGTCCGTGGATGATCAGCAGGTGGCAGACAATTATCTGGTGCTTCTTCTGCACGACGGCTATGATGTCCCGTATCGTGATAACAACGGTGATCTGGATCGTGAACGGTCGGAAACGGTGCTGAATTACGTGCTGTGTGCGGTGTGCCCTGTCAAGCAGCTGAAGCCTGCTCTTCGGTATTTTGAAGCGGACAGCGAGTTCCATGCCGGTTCTTCCGATCACGTGGTAGGCATGCCGGAGATGGGCTTTATGTTCCCTGCCTTTGAGGAGCGCAGTGCCAACATTAACCGCGCCCTGTATTACACCCGTGACACGGGAGACATCCATGCGGACTTTGTGGAAAGAATGCTCAACGCAGAAGTGCAGATGACCGCCCGGGAGCAGAAGGAAACCTTCCAGTCCATCCTCACGGAAACCCTGGCAGAAGAGTGCAACATGGATTTGATACAGAACGTGCACGAGACCATCAGCACCATGATTGAGGAGCAGAAGGCCGACAAGACGGCAGAAGCCCTCTGCATGGATAAGCAGGATATGAAAAAAGTGCTGGAGGAGTGCGGCGTTTCGGAAGAAAAGACGGAGGCCTTTGCTGCCAGGTATGAAGAATCCTTCGGCGAGCAGACTGCCATTCCAGCAGTGAACATGATCGCCCCTAAGCAGTTCAAGGTGGACACCCCCAGCGTGACCATCCGCGTGGATCCCCAGCATTCCGACCTGGTGCAGACTCGTATTCTGGACGGAAAAAGCTACATTGTCATCCTTGCCGATGGCGATGTGGAGGTAAACGGCGTCAAGATCACCTGCTGATTTTGACATGATGACAGGAGGCCTTGTCCATGCGTCGATTCCTTTGTGTGCTCCTTTGCACGATGCTTCTTTGCTCCACCGCCGCGGCTGAAAAGACGGTGCGAATGACCTTTACCGGAGATGTGACCCTGGGCAGCGAAGAATCCAAGAAAGATCAGACAACTTCCTTTGTGTCTGTTGCGGCGGAGCAGGGATATGACTATTTCTTTGAAAAAGTCAAAAGCCTGTTTGAACAGGATGACCTGACGGTTGTTAATCTGGAAGGCCCTCTGACGGACAGGAACACGCAGGAGAATACGAAAAAATACTATCGCTTCCGCGGCCCTACGGAGTTTGTTAACATCCTGCTCAGCGGCAGTGTGGAGGCCTGCAACCTGGCCAACAACCATACCTATGATTTCGGCAATCAGGGCTATGAATCCACCAAGGCAACCCTTGACGCGGCAGGCATTGGCTACTTCGGCCAGCAGACAACCTATGTGTATGAGAAGGACGGCATCAAAATTGCCTTCTTTGGCTTGAATTCCACCCAGTTCAATGGCAATCGCAAGTGGGCGAAGGCGGAAATTGAACGCATGAAGAAAGAAGACGGCGTGAATGCGGTGGTCTTCGTGTTCCATGGCGGGCAGGAATATGGCAAAAAGCACAACAAGAACCAGGAATCTTACGCTTACTTCGCCATTGATGCGGGGGCGGATTTGGTGATTATGCACCATCCCCATGTGGTGCAGGGCATTGAGATTTACAACAACCGCACCATCTGTTATTCCCTGGGCAATTTCTGCTTTGGCGGCAATAAGGATGTCCGTGCATTGGAAACCATGGTGGCAGGGGTGACCATGACTTTTTCGGATGACGGCGAGTATTTGGGCCAGCAGCTGAATTTGTATCCTGCCAATATTTCGGGCACCAATCCGTCAAACAATTTCCAGCCGATTTTTGTGGCGGGGGAAGCCGCACAGGATGTGCTGAAGCTTGTGCAGAAGGATACGAAGTTCACCCTGCCGGAATTTTCGGAAGAAACGGGATGTGTGACACTGGATTATCTGCCTGCATCGGCAACGGATTTAGCAGAAGAGTAAAATATGAACAAGAAAACGGCTCTGACAATTTGGTCGGAGCCGTTTTTCGTTGCCTGAAGATTAGCACATCTTCTCCGGAAGCTGCTTTTTGAAATTCTGAGTTTTGACGCCGCAGCGGGTGGAAACAAGCAGGCAGGCGATGGCCGTACATACACTGAAGCTCTGCACCAGGTCGGAAAAGGCTTTGATGGTGGGGTCAGTGATATTCAGCGCTATCTCACGAACAATGATGGACACAAACAGCGTGATAGTGTTCATGATGCGTATCTGCATTGGCGTACGTTTAACGGTTTCAATAAGGGAAAACTACATAAAATGCGGGAGGCGACAGCTTCTGCCGGCCTCCCGCACACGGATGGATTAGATTTCAATCGTTCCTTCAAAGTCGGTCTGGGCATCGCCGGTGAGCCACACGCGGCCGCTCTGCTCGTAGCGAACGACCTGCACGCCGCCAGGCAGGCGCATGTCAAGATCCACACCACGGGTGCACAGGCCGTTTTCTACAGCGGCGATGGCAGTGGCGCAAGCACCGGTGCCGCAGGCAGCCGTTTCACCAATGCCGCGCTCCCAGGTGCGCATCTTCACGCTGCTGGTGTCGATGACCTGAGCAAAGGACACTGTTACGCGCTGGGGGAACAGAGGATCACGCTCGATGGACGGCCCAATGCGCTTCAGGTCAATACGGTCAACATCGGGCACAAAGATGACTACATGGGGATTGCCCATGGAGACACAGCTGATCTCATATTCTTCACCAGCCAGAAGCACCTTGCGCATCATCACGCGGTCGCCGTCCAGCTTTACGGGAATTTTGGCAGGGGCAAACTCGGGGGTGCCCATGTCCACCAGCACGGAGAACACCGTGTCTTCACGGATGAACAGCTCAGTACTCTTGATGCCTGTACCAAGCTCCAGCGTCATGTGCTCCTTGCGGGTGCGGCCAGACTCATAGAGGTACTTGGCCACGCAGCGGATGCCGTTGCCGGAAACCTGACCCTCGCTGCCATCGGCATTGAACATGCGCATCTTGGCGTCTGCCTTGGTGCTGGGGAGAATCAGCACAATGCCATCTGCACCCACGGAACGCTGACGGTCGGACAAACGAACTGCCAGAGACTCGGGGCTTTCCACCGTCTGGTCGAAGCAATCGAAGTAGAGGTAGTCATTGCCTGTGCCGCGCATCTTCACAAAGCGCAGCTTCTTGCGCTTGACACGCATGTCATTGATGTCCACCAGTTCCACATTGGACAGGGTGTAGTGGGAGGTCAGCGCCTGTGCCAGAGCGTTGGCGGTGTCCAGGCTGGTGAACAGCGGGATGCCGCGTTCCACTGCCTTGCGGCGCATGCGCACGGAATCCAGACGGGGATTGCGTCCCTTGGCGGAGGTGGAAATCACGTACTGTACGTGATCCATTTCCAGCATCTTTTCCATGGCGTCGTGCTTTACGGTAGCGGCGTAAAGACCATGAGCGGCCAGCGCCTTGGCTGTGCCAGGGGTAGCGAAGAGGTTGAAGCCAAGCTCTGCAAAGCGGCGGGCGCAAGCTACAGCCTCGGTCTTGTCCACATCGCGAACAGAAACCAGCACGCCGCCGGAGTGGCTCATCTTGTAGCCTGCGGCCATCAGTCCCTTGTACACAGCCTCCTGCAGGTTGGTACCGATGCCAAGCACTTCGCCGGTGGACTTCATTTCCGGTCCCAGATGGGTGTCAACGTCGGCCAGCTTTTCAAAGGAGAAGCAAGGAACCTTTACGGCGAAATAGGGGCTCTGACGATAGAGTCCGGTGCCGTAGCCCATGTCACGGAGCTTTTCGCCCAGCATGGCGCGCACGGCCAGGTCGACCATGGGCACGCCGGTCACCTTGCTGATGTAAGGCACGGTACGGCTTGCACGGGGATTGGCCTCGATGACATAAACCTCGTTGCGGTACACGATGTACTGAATGTTGATCAGACCCACCGTGCCAAGCTCCAGGGCAATGTTGCGGGTAACATCGATGAGACGCTTGGTGATGGTGCCCGTCAGATTCCAGGCGGGGTAGACGGCGATGGAGTCGCCGGAGTGAACACCGGAACGTTCCACGTGCTCCATGATGCCGGGGATGAGTACATCCTCGCCGTCACAGATGGCATCAGCTTCCGCTTCGATGCCCATCAGGTACTGGTCGATCAAAATGGGATTCTCAATGCCTTGCGCCAGAATGATCTTCATGTATTCGACAATGTCGCTGTCCTGGTAGGCAATGATCATGTTCTGGCCGCCAAGCACGTAGCTGGGGCGCACAAGCACGGGATAACCCAGATCGTTTGCAGCCTTCAGGGCTTCTTCGGTGGTCATCACCGTGCAACCCTGGGGACGCTTAATGCCGTACTTTTCCATGGCGGCATCGAAACGCTCACGGTCTTCTGCAGCGTCAATGGCATCAGCAGAGGTGCCGAGGATACGCACGCCTGCGTCGCTCAGGGCGTGCGTCAGCTTGATGGCGGTCTGTCCGCCGAAAGCAGCCACAACGCCTACGGGCTTCTCCGTGGCGATTACGCCCATCACGTCCTCAACCGTCAGCGGTTCGAAGTACAGGCGGTCTGCAGTATCGAAGTCCGTGGACACGGTTTCGGGGTTATTGTTGATCATGACCACGTCATAGCCTGCCTTTTTCAGCATCCAGACGCAGTGCACGGAGGCGTAGTCAAACTCAATGCCCTGACCAATGCGGATGGGGCCTGAGCCAAGCACCACCACGCAGGGCTTCTTGGGACGCTCAGCAAGGAATTCTTCCGCTTCATTCTCGTCATCGTAGGTGGCGTAGAAGTAAGGCGTTTCTGCGGCAAACTCGGCGGCGCAGGTATCTACCATCTTGTAGACGGGATTGCGGTGTGCAGCCACCTTTTCGCCGGAAAGACGCTCGATGGCCTTGTCGGGATAGCCCATCTTCTTGGCCTTCAGGTAGGTCTCGGCATCCACATGACCCTGCTTCAGCCGCTGTTCCATGTTGTACAGGTTCAGGTACTTGTGCAGGAAGAAGTAGTCGATCTTTGTGATTTCATGGAGCTTCTCCAGCGTTACGCCGCGGCCGATGGCCTCATACATGGCGAACATGCGCTGGTCAGTGCACTGACCGATGAGCTCCAGCAGCTCTTCCGTGGATTTTTCCGCCATGGACTTCATCCGCAGCGTATCGCAGCCGATTTCCGCACCGCGAACGGCCTTCATCAGAGCCTGCTCCACATTGACACCGATGGCCATCACTTCGCCGGTAGCCTTCATCTGGGTGCCCAGGTTGCGCTTGCCGTAAACAAACTTGTCGAAAGGCCACTTGGGCAGCTTGGCGACAATGTAGTCAAGTGCGGGCTCAAAGCAGGCACAGGTCTTGCCGGTAACGGCGTTCTTCATTTCATCCAGCGTATAGCCGATGGCAATCTGCGCGGCGCACTTGGCAATGGGATAACCGGTTGCCTTGCTGGCCAGGGCAGAAGAACGGCTGACGCGGGGGTTGACCTCGATAACGGCATACTCGAAGGAATTGGGATTCAGGGCAAACTGGCAGTTGCAGCCGCCTTCCACGCCCAGGGCGGTGATGATGTCCAGGGCAGCGCGGCGCAGCATCTGGTATTCTTTGTCTGCCAGGGTCAGGGCAGGGGCGACGACAATGGAGTCACCCGTATGCACGCCCACGGGGTCGATGTTTTCCATGGAGCAGACAGCAACCACGTTGCCCAGACTGTCACGCATGACCTCGAACTCGATTTCCTTCCAGCCGGAAATGCACTTTTCTACAAGGATCTGCGTAATGGGGGAAAGGCGCAGACCGTTCTCGGCGATTTCACGCAGCTCATCCACCGTGTGGCAAATGCCGCCGCCGCTGCCGCCCAGGGTGTAAGCAGGACGGACGATGACGGGATAGCCGATCTTTTCGGCAACTTCCAGGGCATCGGGCACCGTCTCCACAATTTCACTGGGGATGACGGGCTGATGGATGCTCTGCATGGTTTCCTTGAACAGCAGGCGATCCTCAGCCTTTTCGATGGTTTCGCACTTGGCGCCCAGAAGCTTCACGCCATGCTGCTCCAGAAAACCTTCCTTGGCCAGCTGCATGGACAGGGTCAGACCGCTCTGACCGCCCAGAGTAGACAGCAGACTGTCGGGCTTTTCCTTCAGAATGATGCGGCGCAAGGTTTCCAGCGTCAGGGGCTCGATGTAGATTTTATCGGCAGAAGCGTGGTCGGTCATGATGGTGGCAGGGTTAGGGTTGACCAGCACCACTTCCAGACCGGCATCCTTCAGGGCACGGCAGGCCTGAGAACCAGCGTAGTCAAACTCAGCGGCCTGGCCGATGACGATAGGACCGGAACCAATAATCATGACCCGATGCAGTTCAGGATTCAGCGGCATACTTTGTTTCCTCCCATCAGTGCGATAAATCGATCAAACAAGAAGCGGGTATCCAGGGGGCCGCCAGCGGCTTCAGGGTGGAACTGAACGGAGAAGGCGGGCATATCGGTATAATCCACACCCTCGCAGGTACCATCATTGCCGTTGATAAAGCGCAGAGATGCGTTGGACGGCAGGGTGGCACTGTCTACCGCATAGCCGTGGTTCTGGCTGGTCATGTAGCTCAGGCCGGTCTTGATGTCCTTGGCGGGCTGGTTGGCGCCGCGGTGGCCGTACTTCAGCTTGCTGGTGGTGGCACCCTGGCTCAGCGCCAGCAGCTGGTGTCCCAGGCAGATGCCAAAGGTGGGGATGTGATAGGTGCACAGCTGGCGGAGCTGCTCGATAATGCCAACGTTGTCTGCGGGGTCGCCGGGGCCGTTGGAAAGCATGATGCCATCGGGCTTCAAAGCAAGAATTTCCTCACAGGTGGCGTCAGCATTGACGGTGGTCACATGGCAGCCGCGCTTTTCCAGCTCACGGCGGATGTTCGCCTTGGCGCCAAAGTCCCACAGTACCACGTGATAGCTGCCGTTCACGTCATCCTCCGTGGTTTCGGCACAGCTGACATCCTGCACAGCAGGGTGGAAGGGAAGCTCCTTCAGCTTGGCAACCATAGCAGAAATATCCTGGGGCTTTTCGCTCAGGATGGCAGCGTTCATAACGCCTGCGGAACGGATGGTTCGCGTCAGGGCACGGGTGTCTACGCCGGTCAGGCAGGGAATGTCATGCTCCTTCAGGAAGTCATCCAGCTTGCCTGCACAGCGGAAATTACAGGGATCATCGCAGATTTCTCGTGCAATGTAGCCGCTCAGCCAGGGCTTCTTGCTTTCAAAGTCTTCAGGAATGACGCCATAATTGCCAATGGTCGGGAAGGTTTGGATAACAATTTGACCTTCATAGCTGGGGTCGGTCAGCGTTTCCAGATAGCCGACCATGGCCGTGGTGAAAACCAACTCTGCCATGACGTCCTTTTCGGCTCCTCGCAGTTCACCTTCAAATAGTTGACCGTCTGCCAACAAGAGATAACCCTTTTTGCTCATACGCTCTTCCTCACTTCTTGGTGCTGAGTGCACGGTTTTTCATGGAGTCGATGGTTGCTTTCAGGGGGCTCCTGAAAAGATGCAATGCTTCATAACCCTACCTCCAACTTGATGCTCAAGAATTCTTTGCAATTTCTACCGCCTGCATGGGCGAATGAATGATGTATTCCGCTCCTGCTTCACGGAGCTCTGCTTCCTCGCGGAATCCCCAGGTGACACCCACGGGATGCATTCCTGCGTTCCGTGCACAGTTCATGTCCACTGAGGTATCTCCCAAATAGAGAAAATCTGCGGGATCAATGCCGATGTCCTTAGCGATGGCCAGCGCGCCGGCAGGATCCGGCTTGATAGGCACCCCTTCCATTTGTCCGCGAACAACGCTGAATGGGACATCAGGAAAATAATGGGCGACAACGTGCTGCGTATCCGCATGGGGCTTGTTGGACAGCACGCACAGCTTCAGCCCCATCGTTGCAAGGTGATGCAGCATTTCGGGAATGCCGTCGTAAGGACAGGTCGTTACCTGATTATGGGTTTCATAGTAGGCCTGATAATCCTGCTGCACCTTGACAGCCAACGCCTGTTGATCCCGAACGGCACGTTGTGCCAGAATCTTTGCACCGTTGCCCACCAGATAGCGGTAAGCATCTGTCTCAAATTCGCTCAGGCCGTTCAGGCGCAGGGCACGGTTCATGGCATTGGCAATGTCCTGCAGGGTGTTGGTTAATGTTCCATCCAGGTCGAAAAGGACAGCCTTCACAAGGTTACCTCCCTGTTCATCACGCGTTTTACATGCATTTCAGAAAGAAGGGAAGGACACCGCCCATTGTGCAGTGCCTTCCCTTCAAACTATTTGCTTTGCATAAATTCATAAATACCAATAGAAGCGGCAATGGAAAGATTCAGAGAATCGATTTTTTCATTGCTGGGAATACGAACAGGCTGGCCGATATGGGAAAACTCAGCAGGGAGGCCGCTTCCCTCATTGCCAAAGATCAGCGTCCACGTTTCGGGAACGCCGCCAGCCAAAACATCAGGGAGACTCCTGGATCCATCCAGCATGAAAGGATACATCATCCGCTGACCGAATTCCTTGGCATAGGTTTCAAAATCTTCATAAACATGGATGCGAAGAGAGAAAATGCTGCCCATGCTGGCACGAACCACGTGAGGATCAAACACGTCCACGCAGGGACGAACCAGTGCCACATCTTCAATGCCAAAACCGAGGGACGTGCGAAGAATCGTCCCTACATTGCCACGGTCAGAAGGATGATGGAGAACCACGTGGGGCTTTCCTGCATCCAGCGTATCCTCGAATTTATGAAACACTGCCGCCGCAAAACAATTTTCCTTACCGGAAATACGGCTCAGCGCCTTGTCGGCTTCTTCCACGCGAATATGCAGCTGATCGGCCAATTGCGTCAGCTTCTGTGCTCCCTCCGTGTTAGCAGCCTTGCTGTGCAAAAGAACACGGCTGGCGCATTCGGGACGATGGAGCAAACATTCCATGGACGGGAAAAAACCGGGGGCGTAGCCATAATCCAGGTCAGATCGATAAGTCGAAAGCGACGGCATACCGTTCCTCCTTGTCAGAACAGAGCTTCCACAAAATCCTTTGCTGAGAAGGGCTGGAGATCATCAATCCCTTCGCCCACACCGATGTACCACACAGGCACTTCCAGTTCCTGACGAATTGCCAGCGCAATGCCGCCCTTCGCGGTGCCGTCCAGCTTTGTCAGAATGATGCCGCCGATTTCGGCGAACTCCTTGAAGGCCTTGGCCTGCGCCAGACCGTTTTGTCCTGTGGTGGCATCCAGCACCAAAATGCAGCGGACGTCCGCTTCGGGATATTCCCGATCAATGACGCGGCGCATTTTGTTCAGCTCGTCCATCAGGTTCTTTTTGTTGTGAAGACGGCCGGCGGTGTCCACAATCAGCAGATCAGCCTGCTGTGCCTTGGCGGCCTTGATGCCATCGAAGACCACCGCCGCAGGATCCGCACCTTCTTCATGCTTGATAATCGGCACACGGGCACGATCTGCCCAGACGCTCAGCTGTTCGGCAGCGGCGGCACGGAAGGTATCGCCTGCGCACAGCATCACACGGCGGCCAATGGACTGGAAACGCAGCGCCAGTTTGCCGATGGTGGTGGTTTTGCCCACGCCATTGACGCCGACCACCAGCATGACCATGGGCCACTTCAGCGGGGGACGGGGAATATCCATTTGTTCGATCATAATCTGCTTCAGCGCGGCTCGTGCTTCGGCAGTATCTTTCATATTTTCGCGCTTCACACGGTCACGAAGCTCATCGAGGATAGCGGTGGTTGCTTTTACGCCGCAGTCAGCCAGAAGCAGAATGTCCTCCAGCTCTTCATAAAAATCCTCGTCGATTTTGCGATTTTCTTTCACCAGTTCGTCAACTTTATCGGTAAGGTTGCCGCGCGTTTTGCTCAGGCCTTCCCACAGGCGCGCGAACAGACCCTTCTTCTTAGGCTCGCTCATCACAAAACCTCCTTATCCCTCACACTATACCACATTTTTTCTCTTCAATCAACCATAGAAAATGGCCAATTCACGTCCTGAAGATGACATCTTCTGAAATATACTGGACAAAATGCTCTGTAAAAGGTACAATGTACGCTGGAGAATGTGTAGACACTCGCCTTTCTTTTCGTGAGGCGATGAATCAGAAATCAAGGAGGGATTCGCTGTGCAAAAGGCCAGAATATCAGCCTGCATGGTGCTTTATCACGCAGGAGACGAGGCACTGCGGGCGGTGGACTGCCTTGACGCGTCTGATGCTACGGTAGATGTGTATCTGGTGGATAACACGCCGGAGGACGACACTGCGCAGCGTATCCTGTGGGCACACCCGGGGGTACAGGTGCGGCCGCAAAAGAAAAATGTGGGCTTTGGCCGGGGCAATAATGCGGTGCTGAGCGAACTGGAAAGCGAGTATCACATCCTTGTGAATCCGGATGTGACCTTTGCGCCGGACCTCATCAGCCGCATGGTGCAGTACATGGACGACCATCCCAACGTGGTGATTCTGACGCCGCATGTGCTGAACGCAGACGGCACGGATCAATATCTGCCCAAGAAACAGCCGACGGTCCATTATCTGCTGGGCGGATTTCTGGAAAAGCTGGGCGGCCCTTTTGTGCGATGGCGCAGAGAATACACCATGGCGGATGATGATCTGACCCATCCGCTGAAGGTGCAGTTTGCAACGGGATGTTTCCTCATGATTCGCACAAAAACATTCCGTGAACTGAAGGGATTCGATGAACGGTTCTTCCTCTACCAGGAGGATTCTGACCTGAGCCGCCGCGCTGGTCAACTGGGGCCGATTATCTATCATCCTGATATGTGTGTGACCCATAACTGGGCGCGAGAGAATACACGGAGCCTGAAGGGCATCCTGAGGCAGATGCGGTCTGTCTGCCAATTCTTTATGAAGTGGGGCATTGAGTGGTGAAAGAAATTGCTGTGCTGCTTGCCGCTTATAACGGCATGCGATTTCTGCCGGAGCAACTGGTCAGCCTGCGGGCGCAGGATGATCCTTCATTCCACGTGCTTTTGCAGGATGATGGCTCGCAGGATAACACCATGATGCTGCTGCTGCAGTCCTGCGCCGCTGACAGCCGCTTTCAGATGGGTGCTGAGCAGGAGCATGGCCTTGGGGCTGTGGGAAACTTCTGGAGCCTGATGCAGCAGTGCCGCGCACCCTATATCGCACTGTGCGACCAGGATGACCGCTGGCACACAGACCGTCTGAGCCGTTGCAGGCAGGCCATGGAACGTGCTGAAAAGCAGTACGGCGAGGAAACGCCGCTGCTGGTGCACAGCGATTGCAGCCTTATTGGCGCGGAAGGACAGCCTTTGCACGCCAGCTTCTTTGACCATCAGGGGTGGGATCGGAGCGCTACGGGTTTTCGCCGCCTGCTGGTGCAGAACAACGTAACGGGATGCACCATCCTCATGAATGAGGCACTGAAAAACCTGGCAGTCAACTATGGCGATCCTGCCAAAATGGTGATGCATGACTGGTTTCTGGCATTGACGGCCGCGGCCTTTGGCCATGTGGTGATGGTGGATGCGCCTTTGGTTGACTACCGCCAGCATGGCAACAATGTGCAGGGCGCCAGCCATCAGGGACAGGTTCAACGGGGCGTGAAGGCCCTGGGCGCGTGGCAGAAGGGGAAGAACAGAATTCAGCTGACCTACGACCATGCCAAAGCCTTTGCGGAAATGTACGGCGCAGTTTTGCCCGAGCAGGCTCGCAAGGATGTGGCGGTTTATCTGGCAACTCAAAAGATGAAAAAGCCCCAGCGCGTGGCGGCAGTTCAGCGTCAGGGCTTTACCATGCAGAGCATCATCACCCGCGCGGGTCAGATTGTTTTCGGATAAGTAGCAAAGGAGTGCAGAAGGCGTTATGTTTACCCATTTGCATTTACATACCGAGTATAGCCTGCTGGACGGCGCCTGCCGCATTCCTAAGCTGGTGGAGCGCCTGAAGACCCTTGGCATGGATAGCTGTGCCATTACGGATCACGGCGTAATGTACGGCGTGGTGGACTTCTACAACGCCATGAATGAGGCAGGCATCAAGCCAATCATTGGCTGCGAAGTCTACGTCTGCCGCAACCGACTGGATCGTTCTGCCGCTACACGGGACTACAGTCACCTGATTTTGCTGTGCGAAAACAACACAGGCTATCAGAATCTGATGTATCTGGTCAGTGAAGGTTTCCTTACGGGATACTATTACAAGCCTCGCATTGACTATGACCTGATCCGTGAGCATCATGAAGGCCTGATTGCACTCTCTGCCTGCCTGTCGGGCGATTTGCCGAAGCTATTGCTGAGCGAGCAGTATGAAGGCGCAAGAAATTACATTCTGGAGATGCAGGAGCTTTTCGGCAAAGAAAATTTCTTTGTGGAAATCATGGATCACGGCATCCGTGACGAAAAGATCGTCCTGCCGAGGCTGATCAAAATTGCCCGCGAAATGAATGTGCCGCTGGTGGCAACCAACGACTGCCACTATCTGGAGGAGAAAGACGCGGATGCCCAGGAAGTGCTCATGTGCATCCAAACGGGCAAAACGCTGGAAGACCAGAGCCGCATGCGCATGGAAACCCGCCAGCTTTATGTGAAGAGCGAGGAGGAAATGCGCCGCCTGTTTGCGTCCGTGCCGGATGCGGTGGATCGTACCCATGAGATTGCCGAGCGGTGCAACGTAACCTTTGAATTTGGCGTCACGAAACTGCCGCACTATCCCGTGCCGGAAGGCGAAACGGCTTACGAAATGCTGAATCGGCTTTGCCGCGAGGGTATGAAGCGGCTGTATCCCGATGCCAAGGAGGGCGACGAGCCGTACAGGCGGCTGGAGTATGAGCTGGGTGTTATTTCCGGTATGGGCTATGTGGATTACTTCCTTATCGTGTGGGATTTCATCCACTATGCCAAGTCGCAGGGCATCATGGTGGGGCCGGGACGCGGCAGCGGCGCAGGCTCCATTGTGGCCTACTCCATGGGCATTACCATGCTGGATCCGCTGAAGTATCAGCTGCTGTTTGAACGGTTCCTGAACCCTGAGCGTGTCAGCATGCCTGATATTGACGTGGACTTCTGCTACGAGCGCCGCCAGGAAGTTATTGACTACGTGGCGCGAAAGTATGGTGCGGATCATGTGAGCCAGATCATCACCTTTGGTACCATGGCGGCCAGAGGCGTGATTCGCGATGTTGGCCGCGTGCTTGGCATGAGCTATCAGGAAACGGATGCGGTGGCCAAGGCTGTGCCCATGGAGCTGGGCATCACGCTGGAAAAGGCGCTGCAGATTTCTCCTCAGCTGCGCCGCATGTATGACGAACAGACGGAGGTTAAGCGTCTCATCGATACGGCCATGACCCTGGAGGGTATGCCGCGGAACACGTCAACCCACGCGGCAGGCGTGCTGATTACCGGCAAGCCTGTCATCGAGTATGTGCCTTTGCAGCGCAATGATGAGGTCATTACAACGCAGTTCCCTATGGGTACCATTGAGCGCCTGGGTCTTTTGAAGATGGACTTTCTGGGACTCCGCACTTTGACGGTGATTCGGGATACGCTGGATATGATCAGGCAGGAAGGCATCGATATGAAGCCGGAGGACATTCCTTTGGATGATGCCAGCGTGTATGAGATGATTTCCAGAGGAGATACGGATGGTGTCTTTCAGCTGGAAGGCAATGGCATGCGCTCCTTCCTGATGAACATGAAGCCTGCCTGCTTTGAAGACATCATCGCTGCTATCTCCCTGTACCGTCCGGGCCCTATGGAATCCATCCCGCGCTACATTGCGGGCAAACAGGATCCCAGCAGCGTTCATTATGAAACAGAAAAGCTGCGCCCCATTCTGGAAGTGACCTATGGGTGCATGGTCTACCAGGAGCAGGTTATGCAGATTGTGCGTGACCTTGCCGGCTACAGCTATGGCCGAAGCGACCTGGTGCGCCGTGCCATGGCCAAGAAAAAGCACAAGGTCATGGAGCAGGAACGCCAGTATTTCGTCTACGGCATGACGGACGAAAACGGCAATGTGGTGATCCCCGGCTGTGTGCGCAACGGCGTAGACGAAAAGGTAGCCAACCAGATTTACGACGAAATGATTTCCTTCGCGTCCTATGCCTTCAACAAATCCCATGCAGCTGCCTATGGTGTGGTGTGCATGGAAACAGGCTGGCTGAAGCGGCATTATCCTGTGCAGTTCATGGCTGCCATTATGAACAGCGTCTTTGGCAACGCGGGAAAAATCGCTGGCTACATCCAGTATTGCCGCAGCCGCAATGTGCCGATTTTGCCGCCTGATGTCAACGCTTCCGGTTGGAAGTTTACCGTAGAGAGGACGGCCGATGGCGCACTGGGCATTCTCTTTGGCTTTGGCGCGGTGAAAAACGTGGGCGAAACCGCGGCGGAGGCCATCATTCGGGAACGTCAAAAGGGTGCGTTCCGTGATATTTTCGATTTCTGCCGCCGCATTGATACGGGAATTGTCAACAAGCGTGTGGTGGAAAGCCTGATTCGTGCAGGTGCCTTTGACAGCATGCATGCCAATCGTCCGCAGATGCTGGCTGTGTATGAAGGTGCGCTGGACGCAAACATTGCCAGAAGAAAGCAGAACGTGGATGGTCAGCTGAGTCTGTTTGACATGGCCTTTGGTGACGACCAGCCAGCCCTCGGCGGCGATGAGCATCTGCCCAACATTCCTGATTATCCCACAGGAACCCGCCTGGCCATGGAAAAGGAAATGACGGGCGTTTACATCACGGGACATCCGCTGGATGATTATCGGGAGAAGCTGAACAGGCTGACCTTCTCCACGGCAGATTTGCTGGGGCTGGAAGAGCGGGAAGACCAGGGACTGAGCATGGACGGCCTGAGTGTCGCCATGGGCGGCATTCTGGTGGAGGCAAAGGGCAAGGCCACCAAGAAAGGTGCCTACATGGGCTTTGTTACCCTGGAAGACCTGACAGGGCAGATTGAGTGCCTGGTGTTCCCTAAAGTATATGACCTTTATCAGGCTATGCTGACGGTAGACGCTACGGTGGTGTTGACAGGCAAGCTGTCCATTCGCGAGGAAGAAGCACCGAAACTGCTGGTAGATAGCGTAACGAAGCTGGATGAATGGCAGGGCGC
The DNA here is from genome assembly GCA_963618735.1 of bacterium. Taxonomy (GTDB): domain Bacteria; phylum Bacillota; class Clostridia; order Christensenellales; family Aristaeellaceae; genus CAKUFA01. Next base: position 66,576 of record CAVEUM010000006.1, read on the forward strand.
ACAGGAAAATCAGCGTCTTGCACCGCGTGCACCGCAAAGGCAGGCTGCGCAGCATCATACGCCGCCTGCGCGAACCATGACGGATGCTCAATGTGCCAGGGAGGCGGCGAGAAAGCTGTATCTTCAGCTGGCAAGGGAGCGGATGAACTCGGCGATGGCGGCTCTGGCGCTGCATCCCGGCAGCGTGCCTGTGTACCTGCACATTCCCGAGGAGAAGATGACGCTGCTGGCGCCGAAGATCAACTGGTGCGATGCCTCGGCGGCCTGCCTGAACCGCATGGAGCAGCTGCTGGGAAAGGACAATGTAAAATTGGTGGAAGCCAAGGCATAAGGAGAATGCTATGAAGCCTGTAATTTTCATGGACTGGGACGGAACCATTGCGGACAGCATGAAGCTGTGCATCGAAGAGGTGCGTTACGCGCTGTCGCATTTGAATCTGCCCGTACCTCCGGATCGGGAGCTGATGAAGTGCAACGGTCCTACCAACGAGGAATCCATTCCGCTGATGCGTGTCCCTCAGGAGAAAGGCGGACAGTATCTTGCACTGCGTGCTGGGGCATCACTGGAACTGCTGGAAAAGTATCAGCGCATTTTTCCGGGCATGAAAGAAATGCTCCTGCGCGTGCAGGATAAGGCACGGCTCATCGTTGTCAGCAATGGCAATCAGAGCTATCTGGAAAAGTCCGCATCTTTTCTCGGGGTTACGGATTGCTTTGAACGTCTCCAGGGCTTCCGCGAGGGTTATACCAAGGCGGAAAACATTGCGATGCTCCTTGAAGAGATCAGGCCTGAAAAGGCTGTGATGGTAGGGGATCGTGCGGGGGATATCCAATCAGGCAAGGCGAATCATCTGCCGACCATTTCGGCCTGCTACGGATATGGTTCTCCTGAAGAATGGGCGATGGCAGACGAACAGGCCTATTCGGTGGAGCAGCTGGAAAAAATGATATTGCGTCTGACAGAATGAAGAAAAAGCTGTGAGGGAACGGATTCGATCCTTCGCAGCTTTTTTGATTGCAGCAACTGTTCCCTTTTGCGGTGAAAAAGAGGATTTTGCACGGTTCGTGTTGTATACATTCATCATCAACGCAGGAAAGGCAGGGGAGTCTGATGACGATTCGTGAAGAGCTTGAGGCAGAAGAATTTCAGCGCTTGTCGCCATTGGCAAAGAAGAGCGCGGAAAGCCGCGGACGGGAAACGCCGGTGACTCCCTGCACACTGCGAACGGATTTTCAGCGGGATCGGGATCGGATCATCCATTGCAAGGCTTTCCGCAGACTGAAGTTCAAAACTCAGGTGTTTCTTGCCCCGGAGGGTGATCACTACCGCACCAGACTGACCCATACGCTGGAGGTAGCGCAGGTTGCCAGAACCATTGCCAGAGCCTTGCGTCTCAACGAAGATCTGACAGAGGCCATTGCTCTGGGACACGACCTGGGGCATACGCCCTTCGGTCACATTGGCGAAAGGTCACTGGACGAGCTTTTGCCGGAAGGTTTCCGCCACAATGAGCAAAGCAGGCGTGTGGTGGAGGTTCTGGAAAATGACGGCAATGGACTGAATCTGACATGGGAGGTTCGTGATGGCATTCTTTGCCATAGCGGCAAGCAGTTTCCTTCTTCCCTGGAAGGGCAGTGCGTTCGCCGTGCGGATCGCATCGCGTACCTGAATCACGACCTGGACGATGCCCTTCGCGGCGGTATTCTTAAGCCCTTCGAGTTGCCTGCAGATTGTCTGCGGGTGCTGGGCAAAACTCATGGGGAGAGAATCAACACCATGATCCTGGATGTGGTGGAAAACAGCAGGAATCAGCCCATGCTCTCCATGAGTCCGCTGGTGCAGGAGGCCATGGATGGCCTGAGAGAATTCATGTTTGAACGGGTTTATCGGGATGAGTGGCGCGCTAAGGAAGAAGCAAAATGCGACCACGTGATGAAGGAACTGTTCCGTTATTACAGTCAGCACGCCAGCGAAATGCCGGAGGAATTTGTGCTCATTGGCTATAAGGACGGCATGGATCGCGCGGTGGCAGATTATCTCAGCTGCATGACGGATCGGTTTGCCATTCATACCTATGAACGGCTGTTCATCCCAACTGGTTTTTCAACGGGAACGTGAAAAAAAGGAAAGAGCGGCCTGGCTGCGCAAAAAATGGACGTCCTCTGACGAAAAAGCAGGAAAAAACAACGACTTTGGCGAAAGAATAGAGCGGGTGAAATAAAGATGGCATCGCGCTTTCCCTCCGCGTGGCTGGACGAACTCAGAGCGCGGGCTGATATTGTGCAGGTTATTTCAGGCTACGTTCAGCTGAAGAAGAACGGAAGCCGGTACTGGGGTTTGTGCCCCTTCCATGGTGAAAAGACGGCTTCCTTCTCTGTTGACCCTGAGCATCAGCTGTACTACTGCTTTGGGTGCAAGGCGGGAGGCAGCGTGATCCAGTTCATTATGGAGATTGAGCGGCTTGAGTTCCGTGAAGCGGTTCGCTTCCTGGCAGACCAGCTGCACATGCCCCTGCCGCAGATGGAGAATGATCCGGACTGGCAGCGGAAGCGGGATCAGCGGGATCGCCTGCTGGAGGCCAATCGGGAAGCCGCGAGGATCTTCCATCAGACGCTGTACACCCCTGAAGGCGAGGCAAGCCTGAATTACCTGAAGAAACGTGGACTGACGGACAGCGTTATCCGCAAATTTGGCCTGGGTGCCGCACCGGATAAGTGGGATTTCCTGACGCAGCAGCTGCTGCAAAAGGGATACACCCTAGATGAGCTGCGGCAGGTGGGACTGACCGTGGTGAAGGAAGCGGAAACCCTGCCAGACGGGACAAGCCGCCCCAAACGGGCATTTGACATGTTCCGCAACCGCGCCATCTTCCCGATTATCGATCAGTATGGCAATGTGCTTGCCTTTGGCGGACGCATTCTCGGCGAGGGTCAGCCGAAGTACCTGAACACATCCGATACGCCTGTGTTCAACAAGCGGCTTGGCGTGTATGCGGCGAATCTTCTCAGGAAGGAGCGCCACCTGGAGCGCGTGGTGCTGGTAGAGGGCTACATGGACGTGGTATCGCTGACACAGTTTGGTGTGACCGGCGTTTGTGCGACCCTTGGCACGGCACTGACCAATGAACAGGCTAAGCTGCTGAAGCGCTTTGCGCCGAAGGTTTACCTGAGCTATGACGGTGACAGCGCCGGTCAGCATGCCATCCTTCGGGGTCTGGATATTCTGGAAGCAGAAGGTATTCCGGCCAGGGTGCTTGATTTCCCTGACGGGTTGGACCCGGATGAATTCATCCGCCGCGACGGACTGGAGGGCTTTGAGAAGCTCCCGGCCTTGTCTCCGGCCACCTATCGCATGCGCCGACTGAAGGAACAGTTTGACCTTTCTACCCAAGAAGGAAGAACGGAGTATGCAAAGGCTTGTGCCCCCATCTTGAGCCAATTGGAGCCGGTGGAGATGGAGAACCATTTGCAGCAGTTGATGGTGCAAACGGGATTCAGCCACGAGGTGCTTCTGGCACAGATTGGGCAAACAGCGCCGAAAGTGCATGAAATGGCGCCGAAGCCCGCCCCGCAAACGCGAAGAGCGCCGCAGATGGCAGTCAGCGGAGAAGAAACGCGGGCGCAGGAACTGCTGATTTCCTTGATGGGTACAGGAAGATTGCCGTCGGATATTATTTCAGAGAAGGATTTTGACGACCCTTTGCTGAAATCTCTTTATACCAGGCTGGCAGAGGGCGTTTCTCCTGCGGCACTGGTGGATGAATTTCAGGATCGTGAAGATATCCGCGCGCGTGTGAGTCAGCTGCTGCTGACACCTTTGTCGGAGGACAAGGATCAGCTGATTCAGATGGCGCAGGATTGCCTGTCCTCGTTGCGCCGCAAGCGCATTGAGGGGCAAATCAAAACGATTATGCAAAATGTCAACAACATGACCGGTGAGGAAAAGCGGGATGCCCTGAAACAGGTGCAGGAGCTTAGTGCGCAGCTGAATCGCTTGAAAACCCACGGTAATGGAAACCGATAACGCGCAGACAGATAATAGGAGTGAGGATTCCCGTGACACTTTCAACGGACGTTCGCCAGGAGAAACTGAACGATCTCTACGAGATGGGACGCGAGCAGGGTAAGCTGACTGTTCAGGAAATTGCCGATCAGCTGGAAGGACTGGGCATGGATGCCGAGCAGATGGACGCCGTGCTGGACACTCTGCAATCGATGAAGATTGAAGTGGTGGATGAAGTGCCTGCTGAACAGGCGAAGGACAGCAGCGCTGCTGTCTATACCGATGCTTACGATGACAGCCTGTCTGATCCTGTAAGAATGTATCTGCGGGAGATTGGTGCGACACCTCTGCTGACGGCTGATGAAGAGGTTGAGCTGGCCAAGCGGATTGAGCAGGGCGATGCGGATGCAAAGAAGCAGCTGATTTCTGCCAACCTCCGTCTGGTGGTGTCTCTGGCGCGGCATTATGTAGGCCGCGGCATGCAGCTGCTGGATCTGATCCAGGAAGGTAATCTTGGTCTGATAAAGGCTGCAGAAAAGTTCGACTATACCCGTGGCTATAAGTTCTCCACCTATGCTACCTGGTGGATTCGTCAGGCCATTTCCCGTGCCATTGCAGACCAGGCGCGTACCATTCGCATTCCTGTGCATATGGTGGAACATGTGAACCGCCTGATGCGTGTTCGCCGCGAATTGACGCAGGAGCTGACCCGCGACCCCACGACGGAGGAAATTGCCCAGCGCATGAATCTGTCCGTGAAGCGCGTGGAAGAGCTGATTTGCCTGACCAGCGAGCCCCGCAGCATTGATGCACCTGTGGGTGAGGAAGAAGATAGCCGCTTTGGTGACTTTATTGCCGATGAAACCTCTCAGAGCCCTGAGGAAGCGGCTTCCATGTCCATGATGAAGGAGCAGCTTTCTTCGGTGCTGGATACGCTGACGCCCCGCGAACAGCAGGTGTTGATCCTGCGCTTTGGCCTGGATGATGGACGTATGCGTACCTTGGAAGAGGTAGGCGCGTATTTCAACGTGACCCGCGAACGTATTCGCCAGATTGAAGCCAAGGCACTGCGCAAGCTGCGTCACCCCAGCCGCGGTCGTCTCCTGTCCGGCTACCTCGACTGAAATTCCTGAAACATTACGGCGGAAACCCCGCCTGAAGCAAGAAGGTGCAATGAGGCACTTTGTGTGCCCACCCCCGAAAAGTATTGAATGTTATGGACCGATGCCTGCCGCAACCGGCGACAGGCGGCTGCATGGGCAGCCGAAAGGAAGTGGTTCCCGATGACGCTTTCACCAGATGATCGCCAGGCCATGCTGAACAAGCTGTATGAAGATGGACGCAGCAAGAAGCAGATGACCTATAAAGAAGTTATGGATCGCCTGATGGCCATGGAAATGGATCCTGACCAGCTTGATAAAGTGCTGGAGACTATGGAGGCGCTCGGAATCAACATAACAGACGATGCTTCTGCCAACGCACAGGAGGAAACAAAAGCGGCTGAAGAAGAAAAGCAGCTTGACCTTTCTGTGCCGGAGGGGATCAGCATTGATGACCCTGTGCGGATGTACCTGAAGGAAATCGGCAAGGTGCCCTTGCTGACAGCTGAAGAAGAAATCGAGATTGCAAAGAAGCTTGAAAACGGCACGCATGAAGAGCGCGAGGACGCCAAGAAAAAACTCAGCGAGGCCAATCTACGACTGGTGGTGTCCATTGCCAAGCGATATGTGGGCAGGGGAATGCAATTTCTGGATCTGATTCAGGAAGGTAATCTGGGACTCATTAAGGCTGTGGAAAAGTTTGATTACCGCAAGGGATTCAAGTTTTCCACCTATGCTACCTGGTGGATTCGCCAGGCCATTACCCGCGCCATTGCGGATCAGGCACGCACTATTCGCATTCCTGTGCATATGGTGGAAACAATCAATAAGCTGATCCGCACCAGCCGTCAGCTGTTGCAGGAGTACGGACGCGAACCAACCATGGCGGAAATCGCCAGGGAAATGGGCATATCCGAAAGCAAGGCGCAGGAAATTATGAAAATTGCCCAGGAGCCTGTAAGCCTTGAAACACCTATCGGTGAAGAGGAAGACAGCCATTTGGGCGACTTTATCAAGGATGAATCGGCGCCGACACCGGCGGACACGGCTTCCTTCTCCCTTATGCAGGAGCAGCTGAAGGAAGTGCTGGATACGCTGACACCCCGCGAGAGAAAGGTGCTGGTGCTGCGCTTTGGCCTGGAAGATGGCAGACTGCGCACGCTGGAAGAAGTAGGCAAGGAGTTTAACGTGACCCGTGAACGCATCCGCCAGATTGAGGCGAAAGCGCTCCGCAAATTGCGTCACCCCAGCCGAAGCAAAAAGCTGCGTGACTATTTGGATTGACAGAGCGAAAAACAGGAAAGAACGATGATCGCTGATTGCAGCTGAGCTGGCAGTCGGTGTGCGTGCGGGAGGGAGCTTTCGACACAAAAGCTACCCTCCCGTAAGTTGTTCATTCACTTCTTTCGGAGGAAATATGGACGAGAGATTGACCCTGGCCGCATCGCTGTATGAGCCGTGCGATGTTGGTGCAGATATTGGCACGGATCATGGCCTGCTGCCTTGCTACCTGATGAATCATGGCATCTGCAATCGTATGATTCTGGCGGACATCAGCGAGAAGGCACTTCAGCATGCGCGGGATCAGGTGCGCAGACAAGGCCTGGAGGATCGTGCCAGATTGATCTGCACGGATGGCTTGAACGCCGTAGATGAAAAGGTCGGATGCATTTCAATCACGGGCATGGGCGGTCAAACCATGGCGGATATTGTCCTGAATGGCAGAGAGCGCCTTCAGGGTGCTGCGCTGGTGCTGTCTGCACATACGGATCAGGAGCTGGTTCGCCGCGCGGTGCAGGAGATTGGCTATCATCTGGTGGCAGAAAAGCTGTGCAGGGTGGCAGGACGGTTTTATCTGGTGTGGAAAGCGCTTCCCGGTGAAGAAAAGCTGGATGAAGATGCCATTGCGCTGGGGACGCCTATGCTCCTGGAAAGCGAGAATCCCCTTCTGGAGGAATATCTGGCGCGGCGTACCTGGGTGCTGGAACGGCAGCTGGCAGGGCTCCAACGGGTAGCGGATGCCCATCAGGCAGAAGTGGAGGAGCTTCATCACAGGCTGGATGTGCTGAGGAGGTATCGTCAATGCTAAGGGTTCAGGATGTTTATGACTTCATCAATGAAGCGGCGCCTTTCGAGACCCAGGAAAGCTATGATAACAGCGGACTGCTGCTTGGACATCCCGAACGGGAGGTACACCGCATTCATTTTGCATTGGATTGCACCATGGCAGTCGCGCAGGAAGCGGAGCAGCTTGGCGCAGACCTGATTGTGACGCATCATCCGCTCATGTTTTCTGCGCGGAAGAACCTGCGTGAGGACGATGGGGAAGGAGCAATTCTGTGCCGTCTCGTCCGCAACCGGCAATCTCTGATTGCGGCACATACCTGCCTGGACAGAGCGCCTGGCGGCATGAATGATGTGCTGGCGCAGACCATTGGCCTTGCGAATATCACAGGAGAGGATTTCCTGCGCGTGGGCGATTTGCCCCATGCCATGACCGTAACGGAGTGTGCCGCGTGGCTCAGCGAGCATCTTCACACTGTGGTGCGCCCTATGGGCAACGGCGGAAAAATGGTGCACCGCATGGGTATGTGCTCCGGCGCCGGCAGTGAGCTTTGGCAGGACGCATGGCAAAACGGCGCGGATGCCTTTGTATCGGGCGAAATTCATCACCATCATGCACTGGCTGCATGTCAGCAGGGCGTGACGTGCTTTGAGTGCGGTCACGCTGCTACGGAAACCATTGGCATTTTTGCGCTGGCAGATGCTTTACAAAAGCATGCGGATGCGGTACAATGGAATGTGCGTGTGACAAAATCACGTCTCAGTGCCTATGATACTGAGCTTTGATGTTTGAGATACTCGTTGATCACCGGGGCTTGCCTCGCAGAGATAAAGGAGGAATCCCATGGAACAGTTGGAAATGCTGTGGGCTTACCAGCAAGAGGATATGAAGGCGGATCGCATTGCGTTGGATATTCGCCGTTCGCCTACCCGGCAGAAGCTGGAGAAGAGCCGTGACTTCATTGCTGATCGCAAGGAGCAGTTCACGAAAATCGAGGAGCAGGTAGCCGCTATGGCGGATCGCATGGATATTATCCGTGATGCCCTGCCTCGTTGCGAAGAACAGCTGGCCTCGCTTAGCAAGGAGATGGAAGAAAACGCGCCCAGCGACCTGGAGGGTGTGCAGGCGCTCATGGCAAAGGTCTCCCGTTGCCGTGAAACCATCAGCAGCTACGAAACGGAAATGTCCCGCATTGCCAAGGATTCTGCTGAGTTTGTAAAGCGTCAGCAGCGTCTGCAGGTGGAAGCTGCCAAGGAAAAGCAGAACTTCATGGGTCTGCGCGAATCCTATGATAAGGAGCTGACTGAGCAGAAGGCGAAGCTGGAAGCTCAGCGCGCTGTGGCAGACAAGGCGGCGGCAGGAGTTGACGCAAAACTGATGGAGGAGTACCGTGTCATTAAGAAGCACATCACGCCGCCTATGGCGCGTCTGCTCAATGACCAGTGCGGCGGCTGCAACACGTCACTGCCGTCTGCGGTGCTCCGCAAGATTAAGTCTGGCACGGAAATCATCGAGTGCGAGACCTGCGGCCGTATGATTATCCCGGAAGCAGAAAAGTAAAAAAACGCGGCAGGCTGGAAGCATCCGCGTAACAATATGCACACCTCATGCGTGAAGAATGGCCAATAAGTGCCACATGCAGGGGTGTGCATTGTTTTATGGACAGAAGCGTTTGCAAAAAAAGAAGACCCACCACACGGTGAATCTTCTTCCGTTAGCACTTCTGGTGCCGGTGGTGGGACTCGAACCCACACGTACTCGCATACAACAGATTTTGAGTCTGCCTCGTCTGCCATTCCGACACACCGGCGCGTGTCAACGGCTACTATTATAGCATATTCACAGTGAAAAATCAAGCATGATATTCAGACAAATATTACCATTCATAATTCTGTACCTTCGTTCATAAGAAATTCATACAGTTAGGCAATACTACCTTCGCAAGAACCCTTGCATTTTCTTCCGAAAACAGGTATACTTTCGGTAGGAGGAGATCGACTGATGGAAATTCGTGAATCTGGTGAAGATTATCTGGAGCAGATCCTGATCCTGCAGAGCAGGGGTGGCTATGCCCGCTCCATCGACATTGCTGTGGCGCTGAATTTCTCGAAGCCCAGTGTGTCCATTGCCATGAAGACCCTTCGCGAGCGTGGTTATATCACCATGGACTCCGAGAGCCACATCCGGCTGACGGATAGCGGACGCGCCATTGCTGAACGGATCTATGACCGTCATCAGCGGCTCTCTGCTGTGCTGATTTCTTTGGGGGTGAATCCGGAGATTGCCCGCGAGGATGCCTGCAAAATGGAACATGACCTTTCTGATGAGACGTTCCATGCATTGTGCGCGTTGATGGAGAAGAAGGAAGCCTGAAATCATCTGAAAAAGAAACGGATCGGGAACCGTGTGGCTCTCGATCCGTTTTGTTATGCTTCTGTTCCTCTTGTCAAAGCATCCTGCACGTAACCTGCGAGGATGTCAACAATGCGGGCGTTTCGTCCGCCGTTGGCCACGATGACATCCGCCTCGTTGACATAGTTGCGGATGTACTTATCATACATGGGCTTCACTGTGGAAAGATACTGCATGGAGATGCCGTCAATCTCGCGGCCGCGCTCCTTGATATCCCGCTTAATGCGACGCAGAAGGCAAATGTCCGGCTCCACGCTCATGTAGAGCTTCAAATACATAAGCTCACACAGGCGAGGATCGTGGAAGCAATGAATACCTTCCAGAATCATCACATCCCGCGGATAAATCAGGACGTCATCCTGATCGGCACGGCGATGCATTGCATAGTCATACTGCTTTTTGGTGATCGGTTCACCAGCCATGAGCTTCTGTACATCCTCCAGCAGGAGATCGTGATCGAAGATGCCAGGCTCATCGTAATTGAGAAGCACCCGCTCATCAAAGGTCAAATGGGGATGATCGTGATAGTACGCGTCCTGTTGCAATACGCAGCAACGATCCCCCAACTTTTCATTCAGTGCTTCCGCCAGGGTTGATTTACCACTACCGCTTGCGCCACAGATGCCGATAAACAGCATGAGCCGCACCTCCTTGTTTCCATCCTTCCAAAGATACCGCACATTGCAGGAACTGTCAAGATGGGCGAGGAAGTTTTTCAGAGAATGCGCGGATTCAACAACTTCAGCATGTTAGCATGGGCATATTCGTTCCCCTACTCTTGACGTTTTTCGCCTTTCACGGTATACTTTGAGCATCGGTTTCTATGGCAATGATGCTGCCGCGAAGCACTTCAAAGGCAGCGTTCTGTGGAGGGGATAGCATGAAGATTGGTCAGCAAAAGCAGATTAGGAGTTTTCTCATTCAGGAACTCGGCGAGAGCAGAGGAAACGAGCTGTTTGTGAAGCAGGAGAAGGCACTTGACGTTATCATCAAAGGGACACATGGCAAAACGAAAAACCAGATGAAAACGCTTGTGCAGACGATTCTGCCGCGTATTGCACTGTATCAGGCGCTGAGCGAAAGCAACCTTTCCGAAGACGAGGCTGCATCCGTCATGCGCAAGTATATGCTGGATGTTGTCGCAGCAAAAAAACATGCATCGACTGCCAGTATGGAGATTTTTCCGGGATTTTACGCTATCTATAGCAAGGTCTTTCTGAAGATTATGCGCACAACCGATTTGCAGGTCAGCACCCAACAATGCGGCAAGGATTGTTATGACATCACCATCACCAAATGCCTGTGGCATACGGCGTGCGTGGAAAACGGCTGCCCTGAGCTGTGCAGAATGTTCTGCGATGTGGATGACGTAACCTACGGCGGATTGAAGAAGATCGGCTTCTCTCGCACGAAAACCCTGGGCTATGGCGGAGACTGCTGTGATTTTCACTTTTTCAAGAGGTAAACGTACCTAAGCAAGTCATGGAAGGAGGCAGAGAATGACTCAGCGAACTTATATCGCCATTGATTTGAAGTCCTTCTATGCCTCTGTAGAGTGCCGTGAGCGGGGCTTGGATCCGCTGGATACCAACCTGGTGGTGGCGGATGAAAGCCGAACGGACAAGACCATCTGCCTGGCGGTCACACCGTCCCTCAAGAGCTACGGGATTCCCGGGCGTGCCCGATTGTTTGAAGTCAGGCAACGGGTGCAGGATGTGAATGCCCGTCGGCGCCATGACGCGCCAGGCCGCAAGCTGGAAGGGTCTTCCTGTCTTTTATCCGAAATCAAACGAAACCCTTCTTTGATGGTGGATTTTATCATTGCGCCGCCGCGGATGGCGTACTACATGGAGTACAGCACCAAAATCTACGCCATCTACATGAAATACGTTGCTCCGGAAGATGTGGTCGTTTATTCCATTGACGAAGTGTTCATGGATGTGACCAACTATCTGGCAACCTATCAGCTTTCCGCCCATGACCTGGCCATGAAGATCATTCTGGAAGTGCTCCAGACAACGGGCATCACGGCAACGGCTGGCATTGGCACGAATCTGTTCCTGTGCAAGGTGGCCATGGATATTGTGGCTAAGCATATTCCTGCCGATGAAAATGGCGTGCGCATTGCCGAGCTGGACGAAATGAAATTCCGCCGCGAATTGTGGGATCACAGGCCGCTGACGGATTTCTGGCGGGTTGGCCGCGGCTATGCCAAAAAGCTGGAAGCCCATGGCATGTTCACTATGGGAGATATTGCCCTGTGCTCGGAACAGAATGAAGAACTGCTTTACAAGCTTTTTGGCAAGAATGCCGAGCTGCTCATTGACCATGCCTGGGGCTGGGAGCCCTGCACCATTGACGTTATCAAGGCGCATAAGCCTGCAAGCAACAGCATCAGCTCCGGGCAGGTGTTGGGATGCCCTTACGAGGCAGGCAAGGCCAAGCTGGTGCTCCGTGAAATGGCAGATGTGTTGTCCCTGGACCTGGTGGATAAGGGGCTGGTAACCGATCAAATGGTCATCAGCATCGGCTATGATATTGAGAATCTGACCGACCCTGCGAGAAAAATGCACTATCACGGGCCTGTGGAACGGGACTTCTACGGCCGCATGGTGCCCAAGCCTGCCCACGGATCCATCAATCTGGACGGCTACACATCCTCCACCAAGAAAATCATGGAATCAGTCACAACGCTGTATGATCAACTGGTGGATCCCAATCTGCTGGTTCGCCGCATGTACGTGGTAGCCAATCACGTCATTTCCCGTGATGATATTCCGCCCAAGGCCGGCGCCGTGCAGCTGGATCTTTTCACCGACTACGCTGCCGAGGAAGCCAGGCAGCAAGCTGAAGATGAATCACTTGCCCGCGAGCGCAAACTACAGACCGCCGCCCTTGCCATCAAAAAGAAATTTGGCAAGAATGCGCTGCTCCGCGGCATGAATCTTGAGGAAGGCGCAACTGCCAGAGATCGAAATGCCCAAATTGGCGGGCACAAAGCATAGAGCGAAGGGGGAGCTATCTATGATTTGGGATCGTGTAGCCTGTGTGTACGACCTGTTTGCTAATGTTATCAACCGAAAAGCCAACAAGCAGCTTTGCAACGTGGTAGCGGATCATATTTCCGCTGAAGACAATGTGCTGGAATGTGCCTGCGGTACAGGACTGCTCAGCGATGTTATCAGCAGAAAGTGCAGGCATCTCACCGCTACAGATTACTCCATGCCCATGCTGAAAAAGGCCATGGGGAAGCTTGACGACCGTGACAACATCACGTTTGAAGCGGCAAATATTTTGCAGCTTGCATACCGGGATGAAAACTTTGACACGGTGGTTGCTGCCAATGTCATTCATCTGCTGGATGAGCCTTACAAGGCGCTGAATGAGCTCAAACGCGTATGCAAAACGGGCGGAACAATCATTATCCCAACCTATCTTGGCAAAACAGAGACTGGCAAGGACAACAGCACATCTGCCGTTATTGGAAAATGGGGCGTCAATTTCAAACGCAAATTTACCATGGAGACGTACCAACAATTCTTTGCGGATGCAGGCTATACGGATGTCAGCTACTTCCTTTGCAAAGGAAAAATTCCCTGCGCAGTTGCGGTTCTGAAGAAATGAGGAGAGCCTTTTATGCCATCAGGTGATCGGTACAGCGAAATTATTCACCATCCCCATCATGTTTCAATGAAGCATCCGCCCATGCCCATGGCGGACCGTGCGGCGCAATTTGCACCCTTTGCCGCACTGACGGGCTACGATGCTGCCATTGCTGAGGAGCGGCGGCTAACCAATCAAAAAATCGACTTAACCGATGAGGCACTGGAAGCACTGAATCTGCGCTACCAAATGTTATCGGATACTCTGCCTGAGCATCCGCAGGTGGAAATTACGTATTTTCAGCAGGACGAGAAAAAGAGCGGCGGTTCTTATCAAACCGTCGAAGGCATCGTGAAAAAGCTGGATTCTGTTGAGAGAGTGATCGTTATGCAGGATGGCACAGAAATTCCCATGGCGGATGTTCTCTCTATCGAAAGTGCACTGTTTGCACCGCTGAACAATGAGGCGTGATGGTTCATTCCAACACGTATTCATTGCAACTGAAAGAAAATCAAAATGAAACCTAAAGGGGAGGAAACGCGGCTTGACACGTTTCCTCCCCTTTAATGAACGGCGAAATTTACAGTTTGCTTGCGGCGGCTTGATCCAGCAGGAAAATCACATTCGGATGCGCCTGAAGGATGGAAGCGGGCACATGCGGATCAATGTCACCATGGACAGCGGCGGCGATGGCGTCAGCCTTGTCACTGCCCGTGGCGATGAGAAGAATCTGCCTGGCTGCCATGATGCTGCCAATGCCCAGAGAAACGGCCTGGCGCGGAACATCATCGGCGGAATCGAAGAAGCGCTTGTTGGCCTCGATGGTGCTTTCTGTGAGATCGACCACGTGGCAGCCGTAGGTGAAAACATCCGCAGGCTCGTTGAAGCCAATGTGACCATTGCGGCCAATGCCCAGCAGCTGCACATCGATGCCGCCTGCAGCACGGATGGCCTCATCATAGGCGGCGGCTGCGGCACGAAGATCAGCGGCATTGCCGTCCGGCACATGCACAGCCTCAGGGCGCGCGTTGACGCGGCTAAAGAGATGATCCTGCATAAAGCGATGATAGCTGCATTCGTGGTTTACATCGATGCCAACATACTCATCCAGGTTGTAAGAAACCATATGAGAAAAGTCCAGCACGCCATTTTCGTACAGGCGAACCAGCTCATTATAGGTGGGAACAGGGGAAGAACCGGTTGCGAGACCAAGGACGCTGTCTGGCTTGCGGAGTAACTGGGCACCAATGAGAGCGGCAGCCGCCTGAGCAATTTGTGAAGCAGTAGAAAAACGACAAATCTGCATATAGCGCACCTCCATACTTGTCTGCAAACGATCTATAATGTATTATTAAATGTACTATGCTACACAAGGGTTTGCGAGCATTTGTATCAATTATGATTATAGGCCGTGCAGGGGGCAATGTCAAGGCGTAACCGCAGAATCTTTTTCCCAGGCGTCATGCAGGGTATTAAGCCAGCCGCGGACATCCATCTGCCAAACCTGCCGAAGAATTTCATCATTCAGCGCCTCGGCAATGGGACCAAAGGAGACGGCCTTGCCGCCTGAGAGCACCAGCGCATCAGTGCCGCGGTAGCGTGCCAGATTTAAGTCATGCACAACAGCAATCACGGCCTTTCCGGGACGATGCCGCCAGGATTCGATCAAGTCAAACAGCTGCTTTTGATAGAGCAAGTCCAGGTGGTTGGCAGGCTCATCCAGAATCAGCAGTGACGGATCCTGGCAAAGCACCTGTGCCAGCAGGGTACGTTGCTGTTCACCTCCCGACAGGGACGTAAAGCTGCGGTTTTTCAGCGCGGTGAGTCCTACCATGGACAGGGCTTCCTCAACGCGTTCATTCGTGTCTTCAGGTTCAGGAGCAAGAAATCCTTTGCGATAAGCGTAACGTCCCATGGCAACCACCTGCCCCACGGTGAAGGCATCGGACAGGGCAACGGATTGACTGAGCACGCCGATACGCTGCGCCAGATCGCGGGGACGATAGTCATGGAGCGGCGTTCCCATAAGGGTGACCTTGCCACTGGCGGGAATGACTCGGGAAATTGCCTTTACCAGGGTGGACTTGCCTGCACCATTGGGGCCGCAAAGCATGAGCCACTGACCTTCGGACAGTGAGAAGGATACATCGGACAGGATGGACTTATTAGACCGCACTACAGAAAGGTGCTCAACCGTCAGCATCAGACATCCCTCCTCTTTTTGGTGCGGGCAAAGATGATGACAAACACCACCGCGCCGATGATGGAAGTGATGACGCCAATGGGTAATTCAATGGGGGAAAAGATGGTGCGTGCGGCCAGGTCACAGAGCAACAGGAAAATAGCGCCGCCGAAAATGGAAGCGGGAAGCAACGTGTGATGATCCGGTCCGCACATCATGCGGAGCATGTGGGGGGTTACCAGACCCACAAAGCCGATGCCGCCGCCAATAGAAACGCATACGCCGATGAGCATGGATACGGTAATCATCACGGTGAGCTTGACGCCTTTGACGTGCACGCCGAGGTGCTGCGCCTGTTGTTCTCCAAGGGAAAAGGCGTTGAGCGCGGTAGAACAGCTGATCAAAATGCATCCGCCAACGAGCAGGGCGATCAGTAGAATCAGCGCGCTGCTGTAGGAGGAAGAGGCCAGCGAGCCCATGGTCCAGAACGTGATGGTGCGCAGCTTTTCTCCCGAAAAGGTGATGAGCAGGCTCATGATGGCGGTAACGAACATGGAAAAGATGACACCGATCAAAATAATGCTGTTGGTGGACATGCTGTGATCCAGCGTCCAGGCAAGGACGAGAATCAATACCAGCGAAATAAAGGCAAAGAGCATCGCCATGCCCATGGTACCGTAGGTGCTGAAACCAGGCAGGGCAGATCCCAAAAGAATGGCCGCTGCCGCGCCCAGAGACGCACCGGAGGAGACACCCAGCGTTGAGCCATCTGCCAGCGGATTTCGCAACAGACCCTGCATGGCGGCACCGCACAGGGAAAGGGAAGCACCCTCTAAAGCAACGCACAGTACCCGCGGCAGGCGTACCTTCAGCAGAATGCTGCCTAGGGTGCTGCCGGCAGATTCCTGCCCTAACAGGATGCGGACAGTGCTTTCCAGGGGAATGCCCACACTGCCAACGCACACACACAAGAGCATCACCGCCAGCGTGATTAGCGGCAGAATCAGGAACAGCCATGTCTTTCGGCGCATGCAGAACCTCCAAAGAAGTGAATAAGGAAAGATTCGACCTTTTGCCAACAGATTCCTTTTTACAGGATACGATAGCAAGAGAAAGCCCCGCGGAGCACGGATGTCTCCACGGGGCAAAAGGTCATAGGGAGAACTTAGGCGGCAGGAGCAACCTCGGTTTCCGCAGCGTTGGTCAGGAACTCCAGCAGAGCCTTGGCGGCATCAGCCAGACGCGGGCCGGGACGAGTGAAGGAATCGCTGTCAGCATTGAAGATATTGCCGTTTGCAACAGCCGTCACATTGGACCAGCCTTCGCGCTGCTCGATTTCTTCCACAGGGGTAGGACCCTCGCCATAGTAGGAAGAGGTGGTGACGATGTAGTCAGGATTGCGCTCCAGAACCTGCTCCTCGGACACGGAAGCCCAGCCATCCACATCGGCGAAGATGTTGGTCAGACCCAGCATGTCAGCAATCTCGGCCATGAACGTGCCATTGCCGCCCGTCCACAGACCCCACTGCAGGGGAGAAATCTCAAAGTACACGGTCTTGCCGGCAAAATCAGCATTGGCAGCTGCAGCCTTCACTTCTTCAAAAGTGTCCTTCATGTCTTCCACCAGCGCGGCGGCTTCGTCGTTCTTGTCGACCACCTTGCCGATGAGCTCGATGGCGGTGTACACACCCTCAACGCCGTCTTCCTTGGTCATGACCACCTTGATGCCGGCGTTTTCCAGAGCTTCTACCTGCTCGGTGGTCTGGGACATGGTGTCCATGATGACGACATCAGGATTCAGGGCAACGATCTCTTCCACGTTCAGCTCAGAGCCAGACTTCACAGAAGGAACGTTCAGTGCGTCGGCAGGATAGTCGCAGTATTCGCCGCGGCCAACCAGCGTATCACCGGCGCCCAGGGCGTAGAGCACTTCCACATTGGCGGCGGTGATGGCCACAATGCGGGTGGCAGGTGCATCCAGGGTCACAGTACGGTCGGTCATGTCCGTAACTTCGATGGACGTTCCCTCAGCGGAAACGGCGGTGCAGGCCAGCAGCATTGCCATGGCCAGCAGCAGAGAGAGCAGCTTCTTCATTTGGGTAAACCCTCCTTTTATTTTCGGCAAATGAAACAGCGGAGGGGCACAAAAAACACGCTTTTCCATCAGGAAAGGCGTGCAAACATCAAATCACGGCCAAAACATCGACCGAGATGCTGTCACTTTCCCATCCCCAGAGGAAGTAAAACTTGCCGCATTGCTGACAGGTCTCCCGACTTGGCTTCATCCGATGATGACACCTTCCCATCTTTGGCAGAATGACTGCTTTCAGACAGTGGCCGCATTCCCGTAGGAACGCATGTCATTTCGTCTGCTTCACGGTTACTGGGATAGTTCGGGACTCGCACCCGATTCCCATGGCGCGTATGCGTCGTGCGTCGCCGCACATCAGCAGGGCTGTTCATTTGTCGATGCTATTATACCGTTCTTGGGGACGTGTGTCAATGCCGGGGCGTCTCGATTTAGTACAGGCAGATGTCCTCGCAGCGGCCATCAATCGTCCTTGCAGCCCATCAGCAGCGCTTGCAAGGCATCGTAGCAGGCGGGTGTTGCACACAGGAAAGAAATGGCTCCTGTATAGGTCAGTCCGCCGCCCAGAATGTTGCCTGCCTTGCCGCCGGCTTCCTCCACCAGCAGGGAGCCGGCACAGTAATCCCATGGCTGAAGCTGCCATTCAAAGCTGGCTTCGCATCGGCCAGCGGCAATGTCACACAAATCCCGTGCGGCTGTACCGGAGCGGCGAATATCCGCGCAGTGGAGGAGAATCTGCTCCATGGAGCGTGCCGTCAGGGGAGCCAGAGAAGATTCATAAGGAGAAGAGCCAAAGGCAACCAACGCGTTTTCAAAGGAAACAGAGGATACGCGGAGACGCTCGTCATTGCAGTAGGCACCCTTGCCGCGCTCGGCATGATACAGCTCCTTGTGGTAAGGATCATAAATGGCGCCAAAGGCAGGCTTGCCGTTCTCCAGCGCACCAATGGAAATAACCGATGCGCGGCGGTGACGCATGTAGTTGGTGGTGCCGTCAATGGGGTCAATCACGAAGGTCAGCCCATCGTGCAGATGATGCACGTCCTCTTCCTCGGCCAGAAAGTGCGCTTCGGGCCAACGCTTGCTGAGCTGCTCCTCCAGCAGAGCCTGCACGGCAACATCAGCTTCCGTAACGAAATTGGCATGACCGGATTTTTTATAAACCTCGGGCGCGGCATAGCTGAGCATCTTTTCGCCAGCCAGAAGCAAAATATCCTCAAGTGCACTGCGCATGATATCCTTCCTTCCCTGCTTCCAAATGAAGCAAAACGATTTCACAGGGATTTCCCCAGCGCGGCATGTGGCTGGAATTGGTCATGCCGCTGGAAACCAGCAGGTGCCCATCATCATACAAGCCGTGCGTAAGCGAAGGGAAAATTCCCTGTCCGGGGGAGTACAGTCCCTGTCCTCTGATGCAAATCTGCCCGCCGTGGGCGTGGCCGGAAACCGTCAGGTCAAGCGCATACCGCTTGACATACCGTGCATACCATTCAGGGTGATGGCACATGAGCAGCCGAAAGCCACGCGTCAGGGACATTTCTTCCAGCCATCCTGTGCGGATTTCATCCTTCGGGGCGGCACTCAGTCCGCCAAGATAAATGCCGCGGAAGCGCATAAAGCGATTGTCCAGCAACGTTACCCGGCTTTTTTCCAGCAGGGGACGAAATTGCGGCCAGTCGGTGCTTTTCCACTCATGATTTCCTTTGGAAAAGAACGTTGGCGCTATGCGGGGCGCTTCTGTCAAAAATTCCTGCGCATATTGCGTTCCTGCATGGTGCCTGTTCAGCAAATCACCCACCAGCAAAATGCCATCCACGCCGGAAAGAGATGGCAGAATATCATCAAAGGGCGCGTTGTGCAGATCGCTTAGCACGGCCAAAGTCAATGGTTCGGTGATATGACTGGAAGAAACTGTATAGTGACAAACGACGCGGGGGGTCATACCTCGACTCCTTTGGCGGCCAGATTGCGGCGAATCTGCAGCATGCCATGCTGATGCAGTCCGATCAGAACGAGTCCCAACAGAAGGGCTGCACCGCCGCTGATCCAAAGCACAGGCATCAGCTTAACAAGAAGCAGCGAGCATTGCAGCGAAAGCATGGAAGAAACCTGGCCGATCCAGCCGGGGATATTCAGCAAGGTGATGCCTGCACTCATCAAAAGCATCAGCAGACCAGCGGCCGCAATGGCACCGCCAATGTAAGCAAGCGCGCGCAGGGGACGACGTGCCATCACCAGCACAGTCAGGCACATGAGCATTGCACTGACACCCAGCAGAATCCAGGGAAGATGCGGAAGAACAGAGGTGTATTTTGCCACGCTGATCCGCTGCAGCACCTGAGACATGCCCAGTGAGATCAGTGCGCTGCGTACAGGCAGAACGGTTTCCTGTACCGTTTGCGCAATGACAGCGGCAATTTCATCACGGGCAATGGCACGGCGGCGACCCGTGGAGGTACTCTCCTTGAATTGCTCGTCTGCCATGATGGCCTCGGTCATGTCGGTGGTGGGCCACGCAGGGGCGCTCAGAGAGGGCGCCGTGCCCAGCAAGCTCGTCCACCAGGCAATGACCTCCTGATTGTAGCTCTTGATGGCATCATCCGTTAAAAAGGCCGTGACGGTTTCCTTGTTGAAGGAGTAGGTTTCCGTCAGTGCATCCACCTTGGCGAAAATCTTTTCCTTCTGGGCGGCAAGCACCTCATCGGACAGGGCGACACTTTCATGCAGAGAAGTGTTGTTGATGAGATGACTCACCAGCGCGGTACAACCCGAGAGAAAAAGACAAAGTGTCATCAGCAGTGCCAGCACAGCGGAAACCGTGTGGGCAAAAGCACCAGGCATACCGGAAATTCTTTTGCTCATGGAATCACCACCATTTTCAGTGCGATATTCAATAGATCCGTTAAAGTGGTGCCATAGGTAGAAAGCGCCCACACAGCAGCAATGACAAAGGGGGCAGCCAGACCCAACGGGAGCAGCCACCACAGCGGATGACGGCGGACATTCTGTTTCATTTGTTGCTCCATCCTCATATGTTTTAGCAGACTGAGTCTGCCTGTCTATTATAGCGTTATGGAATGAATTGCGCAAGGGAAAGGAATGAACAGATGCATTCCTGTGTGGCATACGGCGGCCTGTCGATGCCTTGTTCACACAACCGTCAAAAACTTTTCACTGCTTGTGCAGTTATTTCACCACATAACACACTTATTGGACGTGTATGATGAAACTGCAATCGGGGAGAATTCCCGAAAAAACGAAAACGAGGAGCGATGAACCGTCATGAACGAGCAACCCAAGAAAAAGAAAGCTGGCAAACGCTGGAAGCGCGTGCTGCGCAGAGTGATTGTTACACTGCTGATCCTGGCCATCCTTGGCCTGGGCGGCTGGTATGCGGTAGATCGGCTTCGTGCAGAATATACCGTGACCTATGATTCCTACACCGCTACGATCGGCAGCATTTCCAACGCGCTGAGTTTCAGCGGGAGCCTGGCACTGGTGGACAGCAAGACGTATACGGCTTCTTCCGATACAACGGTTCGCACTGTTTATGTAGCAGAAGGTGACACCGTCAAAAAGGGTGCGAAGCTGATGCGCCTGGCGGATGGCACCACCCTCACTGCCGACTTTGACGGCAAGGTCAACCAGGTGTATGTTTCAGCGGATGACGAAGTATCCTCCGGCACCAGCCTTGTGCAGATTGCAGACTTCTCCCACATGAAGGTTAGTATGCGTGTGGATGAATACGACATTGCGGATGTCAGCGTCGGAACGGCCTGCACCGTGACCGCAACGGCCACCGAAAAGACCTTCGAGTCCACTATTTCCTCCATCAATTACATTTCTGCTTCCTCCGGCAACGTGGCTTATTACACGGCAGTTGCCTATGTGGATGTCAATGAGGACGGCATTTACCCCGGCATGCAGGTGACCGTCTCCATCCCGAAGGAAGCGGCAGAGAATGTCGTGATTCTGAAGGAGGACGCCTTGAGCTTCACGGCGACCAACAGCGCCTATGTTTACATGAAGGGTGAAGATGACGAGATGACCACGGTGGACGTGGAAGTCGGCGTCAGCAACGGCAAGTACGTGGAAATCAAGAGCGGCGTCAGCGATGGCGATACCGTGTACGCGGTGGCAGAAACCACGACCACCACCAGCGGACTGAGCAGCATGCTGAGCGGCCTGTTCGGCGGCAGTCAGTTCACGCCTCAGATGGGCGGCGGTGGCGGCGGCAACATGGACTTCGGCAATATGGATTTCAGCAATTCCGACTTTGGCCCCAGCAGAGGCGGCAGCAGTGACAGCACCAATGGCACCGGCGGCGAACGCGGCGGCTTTGGCGGCGGCGGTCCGAATGGCGGCAACTGAGATGGAGGCACCGTATGAGTGAGGTTATGACAGATGCCTTCTTCGAAATGAAGAAAATCAACAAGTATTATCACATGGGTGAAGAAGATGTGCACGTGCTCAAGGATGTGGATCTGACCGTGCGGGAAGGCGAGTACCTTTCTATCCTGGGTCCTTCTGGTTCCGGCAAGTCTACCCTGATGAACATCATTGGCTGCCTGGATGTTGCCTCGGAAGGCAGCTACACCCTCCACGGCATCCCTATTGAGGAGCTCACAGACGTGGAGCTGGCACACCTTCGCAGCAAGGAAATCGGCTTCATCTTTCAGAATTCGCAGCTGCTTCCCAGACTCAACGCGCAGAAGAATGTAGAGCTTCCTCTGATCTATGCAGGCATTGCTCCCAAGGAGCGGCACAAGCGTGCCAGGGCCATGCTGGAACGTGTGGGCTTGGCAGACCGCATGGATCACTATCCCAACCAGTTGTCCGGCGGACAGCAGCAGCGCGTTGCCATTGCGCGGGCATTGGTGGGCAATCCTACGATTCTCCTGGCAGACGAGCCGACTGGCGCTTTGGATCAGAAGACGGGTGCCCAGGTGATGGAGCTGTTTTCCGAACTGAACTGTGAAGGCCGCACCATCATCATGATTACCCATGATATGCACATCGCATCCCATGCCAAGCGCGTGGTGCACATTATTGACGGTGTGCTGACAGAAGGGGGAGAGACGGACGATGCTTAAGAAGATTCGATCCGTGCTGGTGATGCTCCGTGAGTGCATCTCCATGTCGGTCAGCAACATCCTCGGCAACCGCGTTCGTTCCTTCCTGACCATTCTGGGCATCATGATTGGCGTCGCCGCGGTGATTGCACTGATTACCACGGTGTCCGGCGTCAGCGGCGCCCTGTCTTCTTCCTTCTCCTCCATGGGCGCCGGTACCCTGACGGTGAATGTCTCCGGCAGCGACCTGAAATCGGGCATGACCACGGAAGACCTGGAAACGCTGACGGAGCTGGATGAAATTGACGGCATCACCCCCACGGTGAGCCTGTCTGCCCGCGTCAGCTACGGCGGAAGCTACGAAAGCAGCATCTCTGTGGCTGGCAAAAATGCTTATTACTTCAACACCAATGATGTGAAGCTGCGAGGCAGAACGCTGAATATCGTTGATGAAAACAATTCTTCCTACGTCTGCATGATTAACCAGGACATCATTGATGATTTCTTTTTCGGCATTGACCCTGTGGGTGAAACGCTGTACATCAGCGGCATTCCCTTCTACATCGTCGGTATTTTCTCTGATGAAAACACGGAGAGCCTGGCCAGCGCCTTTAACGGCAGCAGCGATATTCTGGTCCCGTACACCACGGCGCTGAAGATGAACAACGAAAGTGAGGTTACCAACTTCACGGTTTATCTGGCAGATGGCGTGGACTCGGACACCGCGGCGGACAAGATTGAAGACACCATGGACGCCATGTTCAGCTACGAGGACGATTGCTTTACCATCACCACCATGAGCAGCGTGGAGGACACCATGAATGAGATGCTCTCCATGATGACCATGCTGCTGGCAGGCATCGCGTCCATTGCCCTGGTTGTCGGCGGCATCGGCATCATGAACATGATGCTGACGACTGTGACGGAACGTACCGTGGAAATCGGCCTGAAAAAGGCACTGGGCGCCATTCCGTGGCAGATTCAGATTCAGTTCCTGATTGAGTCCTTCCTGCTGTCCATCATTGGCGGCCTGGTGGGCGTAATCTGCGGTTTGATCCTTTCCTACATCCTGTGCCAGGTGATGAGCACGACCTTTACGATTTCTGTAAGCGCCATTGCACTGGGCGTTGGCTTCTCGGCAGCAGTTGGCATTCTCTTCGGCTGGGCACCTGCCCGCAAGGCCAGCAGGCTGAATCCTATCGATGCACTGCGGTCCATGTAATGAAAAGGAGGAATATCCCGATGAAAAAACATATTCTGCCTGCGGTGTTGGCCGCAGCACTCATGCTGATGCCTGTTGCAAATGCTGAGACCATCACGCTTAGCGGCACGGTAGCAGCAGCGGAGGAAACAGTTGCTTACGCGCCCATTGGCGGCACCATTGAAACGGTTCATGTCACGGCAGGACAGAAGGTCAGCAAGGGTGATCCGCTTGTGACGCTGAAAACCACGAAGGTGTATGCCAGCCAGTCGGGTACCATCACGGGCATTCTGGGTCAGGTTGGCGAGGACGCTGACACGGTGGTGGAAAACTATAGCGGTGTGATGTTCATGGAAGGCGATGTCCGTTTCACCTTGTCCGCATCCACTTCTAACGCCTATAAGTCCGCAGAAACCAAGTACGTCCATGTAGGCGAAAACGTGTACCTGGTGAACACTTCAGATTCTGCTGTTACGGGCACAGGCGTGATTACCGCGGTCAGCGGCACGTCCTACACGGTGGAGGTTACCAGCGGCGACTTTATCCCCGGCGAAAAGTATGACATTTACCGTGATGAAAGCCACACCTCCACCAGCCGCATTGGCCGCGGTTCGGTCAGTCGGACGGATCCTGTTGCGGTTACGGGCAGCGGCTGCATTGTGTCCATTGCTGTGCAGAATGGCGACTACGTGGAGCGCGGTCAGCTGCTCTTTGAAACCCTGACGGGTACTACGGACAATGGCGAAGTCCCCGGCACCACCATTTACGCTGAAGAAGACGGCATTGTGGAGGAAGTAAACGTCTCCGCAGGAAGCACCCTGACGAAGGGCGACGCTGTTGCGACCATCTGCAAGACAAACACGCTCTGCATGGAAGCGGAAGTGAACGAGAGTGACCTTGGCTACGTGAACGTGGGCGACACGGTGGACATGGAGTTCAACTGGAACGAGAATGTGACTGTAAGCGGCACGGTGACGGACATTTCCTACAGCGCTACCTCTGATTCCGGCACTGTAACCTACACGGTGCACATTACCTTTACCCCTGATGATACGACTCGCCTCGGCATGACGGCGACCATCAGCACAAGAGAATAAGCTCGCTCCTCAAATAAAAGAAGGAAGTCCGCCAGAAGTGACGGACTTCCTTTTTGCTGCATTGATTTGAATTACACGGATTCGATGCCGCCGCTGCGAAGACCTTTCAGAAATTCCTCAGGCAGCGGCGCGGTGAAGGTCATCCGTTCACCACTGGTGGGATGAGTGAAGGACAGGGAGTAAGCGTGCAGCATCAATCTCGGCACATGAAGGCCGCGCGCGGCACCGTAAATGGGATCGCCGCACACAGGATGGCCAATGTGCTTCATATGCACGCGAATCTGATGGGTGCGGCCTGTGAGAATGTGCACATCCAGCAGCGTGCAGCCCTTTCCGCGCTCCAGCACCGTCCATTCTGTCTGGGACGGACGTCCGTCAGGATCGACAGCCATACGCTTGCGGTCGGTGCGATGACGGGCAATGGGTGCATCGATGAACCCGCTGTCCTCTTTCAAATTGCCTTCAACCAAGGCACGGTAATGCTTCTCCATGGCACGGTCTGCCAGCTGCTGACTCAGTGCCAGTTGGGCTGCATCATTCTTTGCCACCAGCAACAGGCCGGAGGTGTCCTTATCCAGTCGATGAACAATGCCCGGACGCAATTCACCGCCGATGCCGCCGAGACTGTCCAGATGGTACAGCAGGGCATTCACCAGCGTGCCGTCATCATTGCCGGCGGCAGGGTGCACCACCATACCGCTGGGCTTTACCACAACCGCGAGATCACGATCTTCATAAAGAAATGTCAGGGGAATATTTTCCGCCTGGGGCACGGCAGGCTTTGGGGCAGGCACAGTGAAGGTGATTTCTGTACCGGCTTTGGCCTTTGCGCCAGCCTTGCGTTCCTCTTTACCGCCTGCGAGGCAGTTTCCTTCATCCATCAGCGTCGATACACGGGAGCGCGTCAAACCGGTGGCTTCGGACAGGAAAACATCCAGCCGCCGCCCGTCCGCCACGAGATGAAACACCTGATCTTCAGCCATGCTTTTCACTCCATTCCTGCGGATTGAAAAGTAGAGAAACAATCATGAGACAGCAGCCCACGGTCAGGCAAATATCCGCTACGTTGAAAATGGCGAAGGAGCAGAACAGCACCTCAATCATGTCAACAACATAGCCCCAAAGTACCCGATCAATCAGGTTGCCTGCGGCACCGCTGAGCATCAGCATGGCAGCAGTGCGGCTTACAGGCCCTAAGGTGTAGCGGCGCAAAACAAGCCAGCCAATGGCGATCAGGCAGAGAGACAACAGAATCAGCAGAATCCCGTGATTGCTCAGCAGGCTGAAGGCCATGCCTGTGTTCTGGGTGTATCTCAATCCAACCACATGATTGAGCAGCACCACAGGCTCCGTCAACTGACGTGCAGCCCATTTGGTGATCTGGTCGATGACCAGCACGACGGGAACAATCCATAAAT
Organism: bacterium; assembly: GCA_963618735.1. GTDB lineage: Bacteria > Bacillota > Clostridia > Christensenellales > Aristaeellaceae > CAKUFA01. The sequence goes on from CAVEUM010000006.1 coordinate 92,818, forward strand.
AGCGTCGCATAGGAACTCCATTCAAAAATAAAATCCATAATCATTTCGATGAAGAAGCGGTGAAATCCTGCTGTGCGGGAGCAAAAGCTTTTTCTGAAGCAGAAAAGGACGATCCGTTGCGGTCGCCCTCTTCTTGATGCTGCTCATTGGAGCATGTCTGCAATTTTTGCGGCAACCTGCTGCAGCGTAAGTCCTTTGGTGTTCAGCGTAATGTGCGCGTAACGCTCATAATAAGGGCAGCGCTCTTCATACAGGTCACGGAAGGTTTGCCCGGGCAGAATGCTCACGCCCCGTGCGTGCAAATCACCCAGCCGACGCAGAAGCTCATCGTGCTCCACCTGCAGATAAACCACCGTGCTGATATTGCGCAGGTGCTCCATGGCTGATGGCCCATAAATGACACTGCCGCCGGGAGCAATAACGCTGTCGGTAACATCCAATTCAGCATTGATGCGCTCTTCCACCTTGCGGAAACCGTCATCGCCCACAGCATCCAGAATTTCTGCCAGCGTTTGGCCGGTCTTCTGAATGATGACCTTGTCTACATCCACAAATTGCAATCCCATAAGCCTGGACAGCGCCATTCCAACCGTGCTTTTGCCGCTGCCGGGCATGCCAATGAGCGTGACGTTCATGCGTATCCCTCCAGGAAAAGTCGTGGAACTATCATAACGCAGGGAAGAAGGGATGTCAATGCACAGGCGAACACGTTCTGAAAATTCTGCGGGTATGGCAATTAGTCCACCAAAAATTGCTTGACACAGTCCCATCCTGTGATTATAATAGCAAGCAAGGACGATGAACCGTCCGCAGGAGGATTTTATGCTGTACGCTGTTTCTTTTACGTTTACGATCCCGGGCGGCTTTGACCGTACCGGGTATTTGGTCGTACCGTAAAAGAAGCTCATGACGTGGCGCTGGTCGTATCTGCGGATGCTGAAAAGCGAGAGCTCTTTGCGGGGCTCTCGCTTTTTTGTTCTTAAATGATTGAAGGAGGATCACTTCCATGATTATCGTATTGAAAAAAGGCACCGAGCAGAAGGAAATGGATAACCTGACGAACATGATTGCCGGCCTTGGCGGCATCACCGTAAACCCGATCGTTGGTTCTGACCTGACCATTCTGGGTCTGATTGGTGATACAAGCCGTGTGGATCCTTCCCAAATTGAAAGCTTCCCCTGCGTGGAGCGTATTATGCATGTCGCAGAACCCTTTAAGAAGGCAAACCGCATGTTCCATCCCGAACCTACCGTGGTGGATGTGGCAGGTGTTAAGGTTGGCGGCAAGAAACTGGCCGTTATGGCTGGCCCCTGCTCGGTGGAAAATCGGGAGCAGATCACCTATGTGGCGCAGTGCGTGAAAGACTCCGGCGCAGCGATCCTCCGCGGCGGTGCCTTTAAGCCCCGTACCTCGCCCTATTCCTTCCAGGGACTGAAGTATGAAGGATTGGAGCTTCTCAGCCAGGCACGGGAAGCAACGGGACTGCCGATTGTCAGCGAAATTATGTCGCCCAATGATATTGATGTTTTCGTGGAAAAGGTGGACTTGATTCAGGTGGGCGCACGCAACATGCAGAACTTTGATCTGCTCCGCCAGCTTGGACAGACCAGAAAGCCGATCCTCCTCAAGCGCGGCTTGTCTGCCACCATTGAGGAGTGGCTCATGAGCGCGGAGTACATCATGGCGGGCGGCAACCCCAACGTGATTCTCTGCGAGCGCGGCATCCGCACCTTTGAAACCTACACCCGCAACACGGTGGACTTGGGCGCCATCCCTGCGGTGAAGAAGCTGAGCCACCTGCCTGTGATCGTTGACCCCAGCCATGGCACGGGCAAGTGGTGGATGGTAGAGCCCATGGCTCGCGCGGCCATTGCCGTTGGCGCAGATGGTGTGATGGTAGAAGTTCATAACGATCCTGCCCACGCGCTGTGCGATGGTCAGCAGTCCATCAAGCCCGATGTGTTCGCTACCGTGATGGACGACATCCGCAAAATTGCCGAGGTCGTTGGCCGCGAAGTGTAATCTTTCCTGAGAAAAGAGGAACAGCCATGAGTACCATTCACGTAAGCCTTGGGGCAAGGAGCTATCCTATTGAGGTGGAGCGCGGACTGATTGACAGGGCGGGCGAGCATTTTCTGAAGACCTTCGGCGAATGTGCCGCTGCCGTTGTGACGGACGATCATGTGGCGCCGCTGTATCTAGACCGCGTAACAAAATCACTGCAGGAGAGCGGCATCCGCGTTTGCAGCATCGTACTGCCTCATGGTGAACGTACCAAGTGCCTTGCCAGCCTGGAAAAGCTGTACACCTTCCTCAGCGAAAGCCGCATCACCAGAAAAGATGTGGTGATTGCCCTGGGCGGCGGCGTCATGGGCGATTTGGCTGGATTGGCGGCGGCAACCTGGCTGAGGGGCGTCAAACTGATGCAAATCCCCACGACACTGCTGGCGCAGGTGGATTCCTCCGTGGGCGGCAAGGTGGCGGTTGACCTGCCCCAGGGGAAAAACCTGGTAGGCGCCTTCTGGCAACCCTCTTTGGTGCTGGCAGACCCTGACACCCTGCGTACCTTGACGCCGGAATATTGGCGGGATGGCCTGGGCGAGGTGGTCAAGTACGGCTGCATCGGGGATGAAGCATTGTTCCGCTTGCTGGAGCAGGACGCGCCTCACGGACGGGAAAAACTGATGCAGGATATTGATGAAATCCTCCGCCATTGCATGTGCTATAAGGCTCATGTGGTGGAACAGGATGAGCATGATACAGGCTTGCGCATGACGCTGAATTTTGGCCACACCATGGCGCACGCGGTGGAAACGGTGCAGCATTATGACGGCTACCGTCACGGCGAGGCAGTGGCCATTGGTATGGCGGTCATTACCCGCTTGTCTGAGCGGCTTGGAATGACAGACCAGGGGACGGCAGAACGTTTGCTGGCGCTGGAAAAAGCGTTGGAGCTGCCTACAGAACTGCCTGATGTTTCCATGGACGATCTTCTGCAGGCCATGACCCAGGATAAGAAAAACGCCGGCGATACCTTAACGGTGATTCTCCTCAGGCGCATTGGCGAATGTTATCTGCACAAGACAACCGCCGCATTCTTTACAAAATAAGAAAAAATAAGAGAGATGCTTCCTTCGGCAAATGCAGGAAGGAAGCATCTCTTCTTGTATTCAATGGCTGAACTCAGTGCCGCTTGGACGCGGCTCTCAGCACGGCATCTTTTCGGTCGTGTGTGATGACGTAATCATACCAGAATCCCTTGTCGCCGTTGGGACGCACTTCTGTGTGGCTGCGAAAAACGTAATGGTGCGTATTCCGCAGAACGCGCATGTCCACAAGCGTCGCCAGGGCAATGGCATACAGCGTGTCGTCAGAAGGATTGTCCAGCCCATGTTTGGAAAAGGTATAATGCTTTTCACCGCCGGAAATGGAGCGAATGCGCACGCCCTCCGGCCGCAGAACCACACTCTCCAAATATTCATTGTCGTATCGGCGGAACATGGGATACAGATGGCTGTACAGATTGGTGGTGCGAACACGCTGCACCAGCTTCTGCTGCTGCCTTTTTTCAGCGGAAAGCTGCAGGAGCAGAAACGCGGCTACAGCCAGAATGATGATAACCATTACCACAACTACTGTAGTCATTGCTTTCCCTCCTGTCACGAATATGATACCAAGGGACAAAAAGAATGTCAACCGCAAGGGAAAAAACGGGCGGGTTACCACGCCGGATTGTGTGGCAGCCCGCCCGAAAAGATCCCAAAGAGCAATTACTGCTTTTCACACAGCTCGCAGAAGCGATCCACATCCTGCTTGATAACTTCCAGGCTGGAGCGCCAGAAGTCCACGCTGCGGACATCGATGCCTACGCTGGCAGCCACGTTGGCCACCGTGTCGGAGCCGCAGTAGCGGAGCAGACGGCAGTAGTCGTCCACAAAGGCTTCGCCCTTCTTCAGATACTGGGCAAACACGCCCTTGCCGAACAGCAGACCGAAGGCATAGGGGAAGTTGTAGAAGTTCAGTCCGGAGGAGTAATAGTGGCTCTTGCAGGCCCACATGTAGGGATGACGGACATCCTTGGCCAAGCCGTCGCCATAGGAGGCATCCTGCGCACGGAGCATGGCAGCCTTCAACTCATCCACGCTCATGACGTGATCCGCGCGGGTATCCACCACTTCGCTTTCAAACAGGAAGCGGCTGTAGATGTCCACCACCGTCTGGGTGGATTCCATCAGGCTGTTTTCCAGCAGGGTGAACTGCTCTTCCTCGGTGGCAGAGGACAGCACCTGATGAGCCAGCATGGTTTCGTTGAAGATGGAAGCCGTTTCGGCCAGGGGCATGGGGGTGGAAATCATGCAATAAGGCAGGCCGGCAAGGCAACGATTGTGCCAGGCATGACCCAGCTCGTGGGCAATGGTGCTCACATCGGAGAAGCTGCCCTGGAAGTTGGTCATCACCATGCTGCGGTCGTAGCAGTGAACGCTGGCGCAGAAGGCACCGCCCGTCTTGCCTTCACGGGGATACAGGTCAATCCAGCGCTGCTCGAAAGCGTTGTCCATAAATTCTGCCATCTTGGGGGTGAACTTGCCCATTTCCTGCAGCAGCTTGGCACGTGCTTCCTCAATGGTGTAGGTCTTGGCGCTGTGACCCACAGGGGCAAACAGGTCATAGAAGGGCAGGCCGTCTTCGTAGCCGAGATACTTGGCCTTGGTGCGGAGATAGCGGCGGAAGTGGGGCAGATACTCGCGGATGGCTGTCCACATGGCGTCCAGCGTTTCGTGATCCATGCGGCTCTGGCTCAGGGTCATATCCAGCACAGAGTCGTACTTCTTCGCCTTGGCCAGGGTGCGGGCTTCCATCTTGATGCTGTTCAGGCAATAAGCCATGGGCAGCTCCATCTTCTTATAGGAGGCAATTTCTGCCTCGTAGGCATCCTTACGGACGGACGCGTCGGGATCATAGGCCATACCGCGAACCGCAGGCAGGGGAAGCTCCTGACCGCGATACAGCACCGTGTGATTGGAATCCAGCTTGTCACGCAGCTGGCTGAAAGCGGTACCGCCGCTCAGGCGCATCTGCAGGATCCAGGGCTCGATGTCAGCAGGAATCAGGTGAGCAGCATCTGCGGCCATTTCGCGCAGGGCGAAGGCAACGGGCTGCAGCTTGGGAGAGGCGGCAATCAGCTCTTCCAGATTGGTAAGAGAGCCCACATAGCGGGTGATGCTAGAGCTGATGAGGCTCAATTCGTTATAGATGACGTTCAGCTTGTCATCATAGCGGGCGGCGTCCTGATTGTTGGCATCCACAGCCAGCGTCATCCCGGGATAGGATGAAACACGGTCAATCAGGCTGCTGACTTCTTCCTGGGCATCCATCAGGGATTCCAGCTTGGCGAGGTCATCGCCGGGTTCGTCTGCCAATTTGCCAAGGGCAGCGATTTTCTCCTGCAGCTCCTTCAGGTCAGAAGCGTACTTGGGGTCATCAAAACCATTGTAGAGGAAAGAAAGGTCCCAACGATCATTCATGGTAGTGCCTCCTTTGAATAATGAATGAGCAGTATGCTCAGAATGTCAATGTTTCCTGGATGGGATAATTCATTGCCTGCAGGCGCTTGCGTGCCTCGTCCCACAAGTCGGTGTTCCGCAGCATGGCGGGATCATGGGCATCCACACCGATGATGGCACGGTTTCCCTTGCCGGATAGGTGCTCCCAGAAACCCTGACAGGGATATCCGCGATCATGGCCTGTCAGCTGGCAGTCCAATCCCAGCAGATTGTACTCCAGCGGCACGTCTGCTTCACGGGCAGCCTGTGCAATGATGTCAGCAGCTTTTTCACAGGTGCAGTCAAATTCAGGCCGCGGACGCATGTACAGGTCAGGATGCGCCACATAGGCAAAAAGTCCCGTATGCAGGGCTTCTGCCACGGCGTCCGCATAGCGGAGCACGCCATCATCTGTGGCGCAGCTCTGACCCACATAGGGGTGATCCTCTTCGCTGATCAGGTAGTGCTCACCCAGGATGAAGTACTCTATGCCTTCATCCTGCATGCGGTGCAGATGATCCAGATAGCGCGGGAAGTATTCCACCTCAAGTCCCATGTGGATTTCAATACGATCTGCATAGCGGGACTTCAAGTCACGGACAGAGGCCATGTAGCCCGGCAGGGAAGCCATGTCCATGCGAATGTTGCTGACAAAGCCTGTGCGGAAAGGCCAGGGAGTGTGATCTGAAAAACCAAGAATTTTGAAACCGCCATCCAGTGCTGCCAGGACGTATTCTTCGTCTGTGCCTGCAGCGTGGTGGCAACGGGTGGTGTGGGAATGATAATTTGCTTTCATCATGGTTGCGTCCTTCTGCGCAAAAGTACAGCGCACATTCCATTATACTTAGTCGGGACAAATTAAGCAAGTGCCACTTGAAAGATGCACAAACAGAAAAAATCCCTTCTCCCTGCAAAAGCCTCAGGAAGAAGGGAAATCCATGCAAAATGCTATGCTTTACTCGGTCGTTCCGTCCTTGCCCAGCACGCGGTGCTGCTGACGAAGGGCGGTGAGGCAGTTTTCCTTGCTGCGCTCGATATGCTTGCGAGTCAGCTGCTCGAAGCTCTCCAGGTCGCGCTGCTCAATGTAGTCAACCAGCTTATAATGCTCCTCGTGCGCCTGAGGGCGGCGATTCTCCTGCCGAATGGACATGGCGGAAAAGCGGGTGATGAACTCATCCTGGCCTTCCATCACGCGCAGAATGCGATTCTGATGGGAAATGGCGGTCATGGCGCCATGAAAAGCACGGGCCATGGGGGACAGGGTTTCGATATCGCCGGAATTCATCACATCGTCCATTTCGCGCAGGCGTGCGCGGAGGTTGGCAATATCCTCGGCCGTGGCATTGCGGATGATGGCTGGCAACGTCAGCATTTCCAGCGCATTGCGGATGGTGTAAATTTCTTCCACATCAGCAAGGGAAAAAGCGCGAACCACCACACCGCGGCGCGGCTCATACTCCACCAGACCGTCACGCTCCAGCTTGCGCAGCGCTTCACGCAAGGGAGTGCGGCTGATGTGCAGCCGCTCGGCGTAGTCTGTTTCTACAATACGTTCCCCTGCAGGAATCTCGCCGCTGACAATGGCGTGTTTCAGCACCTCATAGGCGATATCGCGGATTGGTCGGCTTTCCATCATCGGTTGAAACTGCAGGGTGGTCATAGAATCACGCTCCCGGTTTATTAAGAAAGTACTGCACGGTATTTTGTGTGTACTTTGGATACAAGAATAATACAATGCAGGAAGTCTGTCAAGAATTGATGAAAAGTTAACAAAATAGTCGCCCTACGTAACTGTGACACGTGATGATCTGGTTGATATTGAACGAGAATCCACCATGAAAAAACATGACGTGTTTACTTGCAAAAATGAAGTTTGCAGATAGAAAATTGCATTTTCACATTCATATAAATACCATATCCGACGTCTTTACAGCAAGCGAAACCTGTGTTATAATCCTGAGCGGTTCAAATGCGAGACCCTTTAATGACAGTCCTGTGAGGCTGGTAAGGTGCGCGGGAGACCTCATAACGAGCAAGCGCCTCTTCCTGCCGGACAGGGAGAGGCTTTTTTGTACGATGATGTACAGGAAGGAGCAGATTTTATGGCAAGCGGAATTCCGAAGGCACAACTAATGGATGGAGAAACCATGCAGCGCACGCTCACCCGCATGGCACATGAGATGATGGAACGGCTGATGCCGCTGGAAGATGTGGTACTGGTGGGCATTCGCCGCAGGGGCGTGCCGCTGGCAAACCGCCTGAGCGAGATCATTGAAAAGAGCGAGGGCGTGAAGATTCCCGTGGGCGAGCTGGACATCACGCTCTACCGCGACGACCTGAGCAAGCTATACGACCAGCCCAAGGTCAATGAGTCCTACATGCCTGTGGATGTAACGGGCAAGACGGTGGTTTTGGTGGACGATGTCATTTATACCGGGCGCACGGTTCGCGCGGCCATGGAAGCCGTGATGGATCAGGGACGTGCTGCCAAGATTCGCCTGGCGGTGCTGATTGACCGCGGACATCGGGAGCTTCCCATCCGTGCGGACTTCATCGGCAAGAACGTGCCCACGGCGCAGTATGAGCGCATTGGTGTGCAGGTGACGGAGATTGACGGCGGCGACGGTGCGGCGTTGTATGGCGCACAATAATAAAGGTGATGCTCGGCTTTGACCGATGTCATAAAGGAGAACGTTCTCATTAAGGAAGGGAGCAAGATCAATGACCAACATGAAACTTTCCCCTGGTAAGATGGCCATTCTGGGCTTCCAGCACATGTTTGCCATGTTTGGTGCAACGGTGCTGGTACCCGCACTTACAGGCCTGAGCGTTAGCTCGACCCTGCTGTTTGCAGGCCTTGGAACCCTGCTGTTCCATCTGCTGACCAAGCGGAAGGTTCCTGCATTCCTGGGTTCTTCCTTCGCATTCCTGGGTGGCTACTATTCCGTGCGTGAGCTGGTGGAAAACAGCGGCACAGGTGCCAACTGGGTGCCGTATGCCGGCATCGGCGTTGCATGCGCTGGCCTGCTGTATGTGATTTTGTCCCTGCTCTTCAAGGCTTTTGGCGCCAAGAAGGTTATGCGCTTCTTCCCGCCCATTGTGACGGGTCCCATCATTATCTGCATTGGCATTACGCTGGCAAACAGTGCCATCAACAACTGTGCTGCCAACTGGTGGATTGCCATTCTTGCCGTGGCTGTTGTGGTGGTGTGCAACATCTGGGGCAAGGGCATGGTGAAGATCATCCCCATTCTGCTTGGTGTGGTGATTTCCTATGCGGCGGCTGCCATCTTTGGCCAGCTGGATCCTGACAAGGTACAGGCATTGAAGGATGCTGCCTGGATTGGCCTGCCCTTCCAGATGAATGACACGGTGTTCTCTCTGGCAGGCAATGCGGATGGTTCTCTGATTGCATCCTCGATCGCTATGATGATGCCTATTGCTCTGGCCACCATGGTGGAGCACATCGGCGACATGTGCGCTATTTCCTCCACTGTGGAGAAGAACTTCATTGCTGATCCTGGCCTGCATCGCTCGCTGCTGGGCGATGGTCTGGCTACAACGATGGCCGCGCTCTTTGGTGCTCCTGCCAACACTACGTATGGTGAAAACACTGGCGTGCTGGCGCTGACCAAGGTGTATGATCCCCGCGTGGTGCGCATCGCTGCCGTGCTGGCCGTGGTGTTCTCCTTCTCTCCGAAGTTTGCGGCGCTGGTGTCCTGCATGCCCACCGCAACCATTGGCGGCGTGAGCCTGATCCTGTACGGCATGATTTCCGCTGTGGGCGTTCGCAACGTGGTGGAAAATCAGGTGGACTTCACCAAGAGCCGCAACGTGATTATTGCTGCTTTGATCATGTCCCTGGCATTGGGCATCAACTTCTCCAATGCTGGCGCCATTGCATTCACGGTGTTTGGCGTGAAGATCAGCCTGTCTGGTCTGGCAGTGTCTGCACTGGTGGGCATTCTGCTGAATGCGATCCTGCCTGGCAATGATTATGAGTTTGGCACCAATGACCTGGGCGACACGTCTGTGAACTTCAAGGTCTGAGATCAATAAGTAAGTGAAAGAGGATGCTCCTTTGCGGGGGCATCCTCTTTTTTCTATTCGGCGCTGAAAATGTTTGAACGCAAGGGAACGAAATTTTGCGGATGTTGGCGCTGAAGACGCTACGCTGTTCAGCGCGCGGGGTTGGGGGGTATCCTTGATGATCCTTTATTGATGTTGGCGCTGAAGACGCTACGCTGTTCAGCGCATGGGGTTGGGGGCTTTATCCTTGATGATCCTTTATTGATGTTGGCGCTGAAGACGCTACGCTGTTCAGCACATGGGGTTGGGGGTTTATCCTTGATGATTCTTTATTGATGTTGGCGCTGAAGACGCTACGCTGTTCAGCGCATGGGGTTGGGGGCTTTATCCTTGATGATCCTTTATTGATGTTGGCGCTGAAGACGCTACGCTGTTCAGCACATGGGGTTGGGGGTTTATCCTTGATGATTCTTTATTGATGTTGGCGCTGAAGACGCTACGCTGTTCAGCGCATGGGGTTGGGGG
>CAVEUM010000007.1:0-12408 GCA_963618735.1 bacterium
TCTTGCCGTGGTCAACGTGGCCGATGGTGCCAATGTTAACATGGGGCTTTTTCCGCTCGTAATGCTCCTTAGCCATGGGAAAATTCCTCCTCGCTCATTGCAAAGTTATAAGTTGTTGTGCGTAACAGTTACGCGAATTAGTCCTTCTTGGCGCGTTCGCCGATGACCTTTTCAGCCACAGACTTCGGCACTTCCTCGTAGTGGTCGAACTGCATGGTGAACATGCCGCGGCCCTGAGTACGGGAACGAAGGTCAGTGGTGTAGCCGAACATTTCGCTCAGCGGGACATAGGCGTGGATGATCTGATCCTGACCGCGCATCTCGGTGCCGTCAACACGGCCACGACGGCTGGACACGTTGCCCATCACGTCGCCAAGATACTGGTCGGGAACGATGATTTCCACCTTCATCATGGGCTCCATCAGCACAGGATTTGCCTTTTCCAGAGCGGCCTTGAAAGCCATAGAACCGGCAATCTCGTATGCCTGTGCGGAAGAGTCAACATCGTGGTAAGAACCGTCAACAACGGCTGCCTTGAAGTCGACCAGCTCGAAGCCCTGATAGCCAGCCTTTGCTGCGCCCTGAATACCGGAATCGATAGGAGCGATGAATTCCTTCGGAATCACGCCGCCCACGATACGGGACTCGAACTCGTAGCCCTTGCCAGCCTCGTTGGGGGACAGTTCAATCCAGCAGTGACCATACTGACCGTGACCACCAGTCTGGCGGACGAAACGACCTTCGGCCTTAACAGCCTTGCGGATCGTAGCCTTGTAGGTAACCTGAGGCTTACCAACAGTAGCTTCCACCTTGAACTCGCGCAGCAGACGGTCGACGATGATCTCCAAGTGGAGCTCGCCCATGCCGGCGATAATGGTCTGACCAGTTTCCTGGTTGGTGTAGGTCTTGAAGGTGGGGTCTTCTTCAGCCAGACGCAGCAGAGCCATCGTCATCTTGTCCTGACCAGCCTTGGTCTTGGGCTCGATAGCAACCTCGATCACGGGATCGGGGAAGACCATGGACTCCAGAATGATCTGGTTGTTTTCATCGCACAGGGTGTCGCCGGTGGTGGTGTCCTTCAGACCCACAGCGCCTGCGATTTCGCCGGTGTAGATGTCGGTGACTTCCTCACGGTGGTTAGCGTGCATCAGCATGATACGGCTCATGCGCTCGCGCTTCTGCTTGGTGGAGTTCATCACGTAGCTGCCAGCGGCCAGGTGACCGGAGTAGACACGGAAGAATGCCAGCTTACCAACGAAGGGGTCGACCATGATCTTGAAGGCCAGAGCGGAGAAAGGCTCGTCGTCGGAAGGATGACGTTCCATTTCCTTCTCAGGATCATCAGGATCAGTGCCCTTGATTGCGGGAATATCCACAGGAGAGGGCATGTATTCGATGATGGCGTCCAGCAGAGGCTGAACACCCTTATTACGGTAAGAAGTGCCGCAGCACACGGGGTTCATGGTGCAGTTGATGGTTGCCTTACGAATAGCGGCCATCACTTCGTCCGTGGTGAGCTCTTCGCCGCTGAAGAATTTTTCCATCAGAGCGTCGTCGGTCTCAGCGACCTTCTCGATCATCTCGTCATGGTACTTCTGAGCCAGTTCCATCATGTCGGCGGGGATGTCCTCGTCGCGCACGTCCTTGCCCTCATCGTCGTAGTAGACTTCAGCACGCATCTTGACCAGGTCAATGATGCCGCGGAAATCAGCTTCGGCGCCGATAGGCAGCTGGATCGGAACAGCGTTGGCACCCAGGCGTTCCTTCATCATGTCAACAACACGGAAGAAGTTTGCGCCGGTGATGTCCATCTTGTTCACATACGCCATACGGGGAACCTTGTAGGTCTCAGCCTGCTTCCAAACGGTTTCAGACTGGGGCTCAACGCCGCCCTTAGCGCAGAAAACAGAAACAGCGCCGTCCAGCACGCGCAGGGAGCGCTCCACCTCGACGGTGAAGTCCACGTGGCCGGGGGTGTCAATGATGTTGATTCGGTAGGTCTTGTTGCGATTCTGAGGATCGCGAGGATCGTGCCAAATGCAAGTGGTAGCAGCAGACGTAATGGTGATGCCGCGCTCCTGCTCCTGGACCATCCAGTCCATGGTGGCAGCGCCTTCATGCACCTCACCGATACGGTGGGTCTTGCCGGTATAATACAGGATACGCTCGGTAGTCGTCGTCTTGCCGGCGTCGATGTGCGCCATAATACCGATATTGCGCACTCTCTCAAGCGGATGGCTTCTTGCCATGGTGTTACGCTCTCCTTTCTACGGTGGAAGGCTTCAGGGAAAAACTGATATTCATTACCACCGATAGTGGGCGAACGCCTTGTTGGCTTCTGCCATACGGTGCATTTCTTCCTTACGCTTCACAGCAGCGCCGGTGTTGTTGCTGGCGTCGATCACTTCAGCGCACAGACGCTCTGCCATGGTCTTCTCACCGCGCTTGCGAGCGAAGTCCACGATCCAGCGCAGAGCCAGAGTCTGACGACGCTCGGGGCGAATTTCCATAGGCACCTGGTAAGTAGCACCGCCCACACGGCGAGCCTTCACTTCCAGCTGGGGAGCAACGTTGTTCAGAGCAGCCTGGAACACTTCATTAGCGTCCTTGCCGGTCTTCTCTGCAACCATTTCAAAAGCGCTGTAGCAAGCATTCTGGGCAACACCGCGCTTGCCATCCAGCATGATCTGGTTAATCAGCTTGGTGACGGTCGTGGTCCCGTAAACGGGATCCGGCAGCACCTCGCGCTTAGGTACAAAACCGCGACGGGGCATAGGTTTACCTCCTCAATGTAGCTTCGTTCTCGTTTGTTCGTTGCGTGTAAGCTGCGATCTTTCTCTCCCTACGACAGCATGTCAGCATCATGCCATCCCCGAATCGAATCTATTCGGGCCGGCGGCGATCTCCTCACTCAGGCGGCCGCCTGACTGCGTTCCGGCAATCAGGGGACTCAGTGAAAAATCAACCGGCGTGATTGGGCAGCAGGCGAAAGCATGGAAAGCTTACTTCTTCGGGCGCTTAGCGCCGTACAGGGAACGAGCCTGCATCCGCTTTGCAACACCGGCGGTATCAAGAGCACCGCGGATGATGTGATAGCGAACGCCAGGAAGGTCGCGCACACGGCCGCCACGGATCAGCACAACGCTATGCTCCTGCAGGTTGTGGCCGATACCGGGGATGTAGCAGGTACCTTCAATCTGGTTCGTCAGACGGATTCTTGCGATCTTCCGAAGGGCGGAGTTGGGCTTCTTGGGCGTGGTAGTCTTCACGCTCAGGCAAACACCGCGCTTCTGCGGGCAACCCTGCAGAATAGGCGCAGTGGACTTATTCGTAACCTTTTCCCGTCCCTTACGGATCAACTGATTGATCGTGGGCATGGAAGCACCTCCTGAATAATATCCTAAAATTTCCGCAACCCTCGGAAACTTGTAGGCAAATGAATGGGTGGGGATGTTATTTGAGCAGACCGGCCGCCGCAGTGGGCACTGCAACATGGCAGGCTTCCCCGAGCTCTTTCATGGTCGCGACCCTGACCGTGGGCACGCCGGCATCCTCTGCCGCACGCGCAACCCGCTGGAACAGGAACGTGTCCGCATCGTTGGCTACATAAACCTTGGCGAGGAGGCCGGCATTGATTGCCCGCAATACTTGCTTCGTGCCGACGACTTTCCCGTCTGCATGCTTCAGGCTTTCCATTGCATTAACCTCTCCTTTCGCTCTTTTTCGCAACCCGAAAAGGGCATACGAATACAAGGTATGCAAATCAACCAGTTCATCATATCATTGATTTTGCCCATTGTCAACGAATTTCTAACGGAAAAACGCCTGTTTTTCAAAGTTTTTTCGTGATCGTGCACAAATTTCTTTTCAATCGTTCCTGCCGTCCTCTTCGCGCAATCCTTTCATAAAACTCCGCATAAAAAAAGCGGCGCCGAAGCGCCATAAAATCAGGGATTTGACGGTATCCATGTTGTCACATTGGCAGGGTCTTTCAGAAACGCCTTCTGTGCCGCCTGCATCTTCTCAGCCTTGACAACCTCTACAAACCACGTCTCACCGTCGGTCACCATATGCGTATATCCCGAGGAACAGTAGATGTAAGGGATGTGCTTCAGCCGAAGCTTATAAGTCGTGTCTGTCACTCGAGTGTTATTGGTGATAATGGACAGCTGCGGCTGAACCGCATCCGTAAAGGCATCCGGCAGAATCGTCAGACCATGATGCGGATGCTTCAGGATGTCGCTTCGGAGCTCCTCAGCCGGGATCACTTCCACCGCACGATCAAGTGCTTTCTTCTCCATATCGGCAGCGAATAGAATGCTGCAATCTCCATCGACCAGGCGCATCATGGCAGAGCGGTTGTTCAGGCTCCAGTCGGCGTCGCCTTTCATATAGACCTTGATCGTCGCAGGACCGATGGTAATTTCGTCCCCGTCGCCAAAATATGTGACGGGGATATCCCGCTTTTCGGCCTCTGCCACTGCCTCTCGGGAGTGCTTCGTTTCGTCCGACGGGAAGCACAGCGCCAGTTCGCCTACCGACACGTGATCCGCCACGGCAGCAAAGCCCAGAATATGATCATTGTGAGGATGCGTGTTATAAATCGTGTCGATTTTCGTAACGCCCAGTCCGTCCAGCAGAATCAGCAGCCGCTTCGCGTAACTTTTGGAGCAGCAGTCAATCAGAATATACTGATCGCCGTAATGAATCAGTGCCGCATCACAGTTAATCATCTGCGGGAGCCAGATTTCCAGCAGGTCCGCGTCTTCATCAAAGGGCCAGGGTGCTTTAGGATCTGTCTGGCGGTTCACAATTTCCGCGCGCACCAAATCAGAATCCGCCAACGCCGCAAGCGGCAGGCACATAATTACCAGTGCAAAGGCCATCGCCCGCAGAAAAAAACTTTTGAATGCAGTCTTCATAAACTTCCTCCGTCAGGAATTTCGTTGCCCGTGAATGAAACGACCCTTAGGGTCATTTTCATGCACACATTTCCTATAATACACGTTCAAAAAATTTTTGCAATAAAATATCCCGGTTGATGTTGACATTTCTCAATCGGGATGATACAATTTAGAATTGCATCGGTATCTCTATGCTCTTTTTTCCTCTTGCGATGCTATTGTACACGCAAATGAGCAAAAATGCAAGCAGGAATTTTCAAAAAGATGCAGAAGGGCCGATCGGACAACGTAAGGGGTGATGGCGTACCATGGTGCATGAGGTTCAAATGGGAAAGCTCCGCAAGCGCATGAGCTTTTCGCGCATTGACGAAGTTCTGGACATGCCCGACTTGATCGAGGTGCAGAAGGATTCGTACAGGCGCTTTCTCGAAACCGACCTGCGTGAAGTTTTAGCCGATGTTTCACCAATTACCGACTACAACGGTAATCTGGTGCTTGAGTTCGTGGATTATACTCTGGAAGAGCCGAAGGATTCTCTGGAGAAGTGCCGCGAGCGTGACAAGACCTACGCCGCACCGCTGAAGGTCTTTGTTCGCCTGAAAAACCGTGAAACCGGTGAAATTAAAGAATCTGATGTGTTCATGGGCGATTTCCCGCTGATGACCGACCATGGCACCTTTATCATTAACGGCGGCGAGCGCGTTATCGTGTCTCAGCTGGTTCGCTCCCCCGGTGTGTATTTCGACTGCACGCTGGACAAGGCAGGCAAGCCGCTGTATTCTTCTCAGATTATCCCCAACCGCGGTGCTTGGCTGGAGTACGAAACTGACTCCAACGACGTGCTGTGGGTTCGTATCGACCGCGCTCGCAAGCTGCCCCTGACGGTGCTGCTGCGCGCTCTGGGCTACGGCACGGATGCGGAAATCATGGAGCTGCTGGGTGAAGACGAGCGTCTGCAGGCCACTCTGGCCAAGGGCGACAACGCCAAGAGCCGCGAGGAAGGTCTCATCGAGATCTACAAGCGTCAGAAGCCCGGCGAGCCCGCCAGTCTGGACAGTGCTACCAACCTGTTCAACAGCTTGTTCTACGATCCCAAGCGCTATGACCTGATGCGCGTTGGCCGTTACAAGTTTAATAAGAAGCTTTCCATCGCCACCCGTATCAATGGCCATGTCATTGCCGAGGACATTGTGAATCCTCAGAGCGGTGAGGTCATGGTGAAGAAGGGTGACCTGATCGACCTGGAAACCGCCCGTGCCGTGCAGAACGCCGGTGTGAATGTGGTGTGGGTCGAGGTAGAAGGCACTGTTCGCAAGGTGATCGGCAACAACTTCGTCGATGCCGCTGCTTACCTGCCTTTTGACCCCAAGGACGCCGGCATTCTGGAGATGGTTCACCTGCCCACCCTGCGCGAGATCATCGCCTCTGTGGAGCCTGACCAGCTGATGGAAGCCGTTCGTGAGAACGTGGCCAGCCTGGTGCCCAAGCACATTCTGGCTGACGACATCGTGGCCAGCGTGAGCTACATGCTGGGTCTGCCTTACGGCATCGGCTTCACCGACGATATCGACCACCTGGGCAATCGTCGTGTCCGCTCCGTAGGCGAGCTGCTGCAGAACCAGATCCGCATCGGCATGAGCCGTCTGGATCGTGTGGTGCGCGAGCGCATGAACACGCAGGACTCCGTGGACATGAAGCCCGGCGACCTGATCAACATTCGCCCCGTGAGCGCCGCCATTAAGGAGTTCTTCGGATCTTCTCAGTTGAGCCAGTTCATGGACCAGCCCAACCCGCTGGCTGAATTGACCCACAAGCGCCGTCTGAGCGCTCTGGGCCCCGGCGGTTTGAACCGTGACCGTGCTTCCTTCGAAGTCCGCGACGTGCATTACAGCCATTACGCTCGTATCTGCCCTATCGAGACGCCTGAAGGTCCTAACATCGGTCTGATCGGTTCTCTGGCTTCCTATGCCCGTATCAATGAATACGGCTTTATCGAGGCTCCCTACCGCAAGGTGGACAACGGCCGCGTGACGGATGAAATCCGCTACATGACCGCTGACGAAGAAGACCTGTACGTGGTCGCTACCGCCAACGAGCCCCTGAACGAGGACGGCACCTTCCGCAATCCCCGCGTCATGGTGCGTGACAAGGCGGACATTATCGAAGTTCCCGCAAAGCGCGTCAATTACATCGACGTCAGCCCCCGTCAGGTGGTTTCCGTGGCTACCGCCATGGTTCCCTTCCTGGAAAACGACGACGCTACCCGCGCTCTGATGGGTTCCAACATGCAGCGTCAGGCCGTGCCGCTTCTGGTGCCTGAAGCCGCTGTGGTTGCCACCGGCATGGAGTATCGTGCAGCCCACGACTCCGGCGTGTGCATCCTTTCCAAGGAAAGCGGCGTGGTGGACAAGGTCAGCGGCGACACCGTGGTCATCAAGGATGAGTTCGGCGAGCGTCACACCTATCACCTGACCAAGTTCAAGGGATCCAACCAGGGCACCTGCATCAACCAGCGTCCTGTGGTTTCCGCCGGACAGAAGATTGAGAAGGGTGACCTGCTGGCTGACGGTCCTTCCACTGAAAAGGGTGAAATCGGTCTGGGCCGTAACGCTCTGATCGGCTTCATGACCTGGGAAGGCTACAACTACGAGGACGCCGTTCTGCTGAGCGAGAAGCTGGTGAAGGAGGACGTTTACACCTCCATTCATATTGAAGAATTCGAATCCGAAGCCCGCGAAACCAAGCTGGGACCGGAAGAGATCACCCGCGATATTCCCAACATCAGCGACGACGCCATCAAGGATCTGGACGAAGGCGGTATCATCCGCATCGGCGCTGAGGTGAAGACCGGCGACATTCTGGTTGGTAAGGTTACCCCCAAGGGCGAAACCGAGCTGACCGCTGAAGAGCGCCTGCTGCGTGCCATCTTCGGTGAGAAGGCACGCGAGGTTCGTGACACCTCCCTGCGTGTGCCCCACGGCGAGGGCGGCATCGTGGTGGACGTGAAGATCTTCACCCGCGAAAACAAGGACGAAGTTGCTCCCGGCGTGAACACCATGGTTCGCGTGTATCTGGCTCAGAAGCGTAAGATCTCCGTAGGCGACAAGATGGCAGGTCGTCACGGCAACAAGGGTGTTGTTTCCCGCATTCTGCGTGAAGAGGACATGCCCTTCCTGCCCGATGGTACGCCTCTGCAGATCGTGCTGAATCCTCTGGGCGTGCCTAGCCGTATGAATTTGGGTCAGGTGCTGGAAGTGCACTTGGGTCTGGCCTGCCGTGCCCTTGGCTGGCACATCGCCACCCCCGTATTCGACGGTGCCACCTACGATGAGATTCGTGAGTGCCTGAACAAGGCCGTGGATACCATGAGCAATCCCGAAGATCCTAACGATCCTCATATGAGTGAATACCACTTCCATAACGGCCATCCTCTGCGCCTCAACTTGAACGAGGAAGACCGGAAGCTGTTTATCGATGGTAAGGTGCGCGTACGTGATGGCCGCACCGGTAACTACTTCGAGAACCCTGTAACCGTGGGTATCATGTACTTCCTGAAGTTGCACCACCTGGTGGACGACAAGATGCATGCCCGCTCCACGGGTCCCTACAGTCTGGTTACGCAGCAGCCTCTGGGCGGCAAGGCTCAGTTCGGCGGCCAGCGTTTCGGCGAAATGGAAGTTTGGGCACTGGAAGCTTACGGCGCCGCCAATACCCTGCAGGAAATCCTGACGGTAAAGAGCGACGATACTGTGGGTCGTGTCAAGACCTACGAAGCCATCATCAAGGGTCAGAACATTCCTGCCCCCGGTGTGCCTGAGAGCTTCAAGGTGCTGATTAAGGAACTGCAGGCTCTGTGCCTGGATATCAAGGTGCTGGACGCCAACCGTCAGGAGATTGAAATTCCTGAGCTGGATCCCGAAGACACCGTGATGCCCGAGAGCGCTGCTTCCACTGCCGAGGAAACCGAGCAGCCTGAGGTTGAGATGCCCACCATCGATGAGGATGAAGACTCCAACGATGTGATGGATCGCGCCTTCACCGACACCACCTTCAACACGGGTGATGACGATGAGGATGCCTTCAACCTGGATGACCTGGGTGACCTCGACCTGGACGATCCCATGGAATAAGTGCTGATTGTGACTCTCCTGACCCTGCCTGAAACCATCGGGCAGGGCAGGAGTTGATGGATATCGAACGGTATCGAAGGGAGTGTGGACCCTTTTGTTTGAACTGACCAACCTTGACGCCATCCAGATCGGCATGGCTTCCACGGAGCAGATCCTTGCATGGTCTCATGGCGAGGTAACCAAGCCTGAAACCATCAACTATCGCACGCTGCGTCCTGAACGGGACGGCCTGTACTGCGAGCGTATTTTCGGACCTACGAAGGACTGGGAATGCGCCTGCGGCAAGTACAAGCGTGTGAAGTTCAAGGATAAGGAAAAGATCTGCGACAAGTGCGGCGTCCAGGTAACCCGCGCAAAGGTTCGCCGTGAGCGCATGGGTCATATTACCCTGGCTGCCCCTGTAAGCCATATCTGGTATTTCAAGGGCATTCCCAGCCGCATGGGCATGTTGCTGGACATCAGCCCCCGCAGCCTGGAGAAGGTGCTGTATTTCGCCAACTTTATCGTGCTGGATCCCGGCGAAACGGATCTGCAGCTGCATGAGCTGATTTCTGATGCCCGCTATCGTGAAGTGGAAAGCAAGTACGGCAAGGGCTCCTTCGTTGCGAAGATGGGCGCTGAAGCCGTTAAGCAGATGCTGCAGGAGCTGGATCTTGACAAGCTGAGCGTTGAGCTGAAGGCCACCATCGCCAAGCTCACCGAGCAGGAGCGCGACCGTGACACCGAAGGTCAGAAGCGTGCCCGTGCTGTGAAGCGTCTGGAAGTTGTGGAAGCATTCCGTATGAGCCACAACAAGCCTGAGTGGATGATCATGGACGTAATCCCTGTGATTCCCCCGGATCTGCGCCCCATGGTGCAGCTGGACGGCGGACGCTTTGCCACCAGTGACCTGAATGATCTGTATCGCCGCGTGATCAACCGCAACAACCGTCTGAAGCGGCTGCTGGAGTTGGGCGCGCCGGACATCATTGTTCGTAACGAGAAGCGCATGCTGCAGGAATCTGTGGACGCGCTGATCGATAACGGCCGCCGCGGACGTCCCGTGACCGGCCCCGGCAACCGTGCACTGAAGAGCCTGAGTGATCTGCTCCGCGGCAAGCAGGGACGTTTCCGTCAGAACCTGCTGGGCAAGCGTGTTGACTACTCCGGCCGTAGCGTTATCGTTGTCGGCCCTGAAATGAAGCTGTACCAGTGCGGTCTGCCGAAGGAAATGGCTCTGGAGCTGTTCAAGCCCTTCGTGATGGAGCGTCTGGTTGCCCTGAAGATTGCCCACAATGTGAAGAGCGCCAAGCGTGCGGTTGAAAAGGTTCGTCCTGAGGTGTGGGATATCCTGGAAGACGTAATCCGCGAGCATCCCGTGCTGCTGAACCGCGCACCTACGCTGCACCGTCTGGGCATTCAGGCCTTCGAGCCTATCCTGGTGGAAGGCAAGGCTATTAAGCTGCATCCTCTGGCATGTACCGCTTTCAACGCCGACTTCGACGGCGACCAGATGGCTGTACACGTGCCGCTGAGCATGGAAGCCCAGGCAGAAGCTCGCTTCCTGATGCTGGCTCACAACAACATTCTGAAGCCTCAGGACGGCAAGCCTGTTATCAGTCCTTCTCAGGACATGGTTATCGGCTGCTACTACCTGACCATCGTGAATGAAAACGGCAAGGGCGCAGGCCGCGTCTTCTGCAATCCTGAAGAAGCTGAGATGGCCTATGCACTGGGTCAGATTACCCTGCAGAGCCCCATCAAGGTTCGCATTGAGCGTGAGTTCAACGGCGAAAAGGGCACGAAGATTATCGACACCACCCTGGGCCGCCTGATTTTCAACAACGCACTGCCCCAGAACCTGGGCTACAAGAAGCGTGAATGCCTGGACGACATGTTCGAGCTGGAAGTCGACGAGCTGGTCGGCAAGAAGCAGTTGAGCAACATCGTTGACATGTGCTTCCGCAGCCAGGGTGAACATCGCTGCGCTCAGGTGCTGGACGCCATCAAGGCGCTGGGCTACAAGTACTCCACCGTGGGTGCTGTTACCGTTAGCGTGGCTGACATCAAGGTGCCTGCCTGCAAGAAGACCATGCTGGAGGATACCGACAAGAAGGTTGCCAGCGTGAACGCCATGTATCGTCGCGGTCTGTTGAGCGAAGACGAACGTTATGGCCGCGTCATCGACCTGTGGAACAACTGCACGCACTCCCTGCGTGACCAGATTCTGCCGAACCTGGACAAGTTCAATCCTATCCGCATGATGACCGACTCTGGTGCCCGCGGTTCTTCCGCGCAGGTTTCCCAGCTGGCCGGCATGCGTGGCTTGATGGCTTCTCCTTCCGGTAAAACCATTGAGCTGCCTATTCGTGCAAACTTCCGTGAAGGTCTGACCGTGTTGGAGTTCTTCCTGTCCTCCCACGGCAGCCGTAAGTCCCTGGCTGATACCGCACTTCGTACCGCTGACTCTGGTTACCTGACCCGTCGTCTGGTAGACGTGAGCCAGGAAGTGGTCATCCGCGAGGAAGACTGCTTCGAGAACCGCGGCGAAAAGGTTCGCGGCATCATGGTGCAGGAGCTGATGAGCGGCAAGCAGTCCATCGAGTCCTTGGAAGATCGTCTCCGCGGCCGCACGGCTGCAGAGGATATCTGCGATCCCCAGACTGGTGAAGTGCTGGTTCGCCTGAACGAGGCTATTGACCACGACAAGGCCAAGAATATCGTAAAGCATGGCGTTACGAAGGCCATGGTTCGCTCCGTGCTGACCTGCCGCTGCGAAACCGGCGTTTGCGCCCGTTGCTATGGCCAGAACATGGCACATGGCGGCAAGGTGGACATCGGCGAGGCCGTTGGTATCATTGCCGCACAGGCTATCGGCGAGCCTGGCACGCAGCTGACCATGCGTACGTTCCACACCGGCGGTATCGCTTCCGGTGAAGACATCACGCAAGGTCTGCCCCGCGTTGAAGAACTGTTCGAAGCGCGCAAGCCCAAGCGTGAGGCTATCCTGAGCGAGATCAGCGGTAAGGTGAGCTTCCAGGAAAGCAAGAAGAAGCGCGAGCTGATCGTGACCAGCGAGGACGATGCCCGCGAAAAGAAGGCCTATCAGATCACCTATGGCAGCCGCCTGAAGGTGCAGGAAGGCGATCATGTCGAAGCTGGTGACGAGCTGATTGAAGGCTCCATCAACCCCCATGACCTGCTGCGCATTCTGGGCGTGAAGGCCGTGCAGGAATACCTGCTGAAGGAAGTTCTGAGCGTGTACCGCCTGCAGGGCGTGGCCGTGGCCGACAAGCACATCGAGATCATTGTGCGGCAGATGCTGCGCAAGGTTCGTGTGGAAGACAACGGCGACACCGAGCTTCTGCCCGGCTCCCTGGTGGATATCTTCACCT
>CAVEUM010000007.1:12418-101967 GCA_963618735.1 bacterium
TCACCTTCGAGCAGGCCAACCAGAAGACCATTATGGAAGGTGGCCGTCCCGCCATCGCCAAGCGTATTCTGCTGGGCATCACCAAGGCTTCTCTGGCAACGGAGAGCTTCATGAGCGCCGCCTCCTTCCAGGAGACCACCCGCGTGCTGACCGATGCTGCCATCAAGGGCAAGATCGATCCTCTGGTGGGTCTGAAGGAGAACGTTATCATCGGCAAGCTGATTCCTGCTGGTACCGGCATGAAGCGTTACAAGGATATCGAGGTTCGCGAGAACTTCTAATTTCACAAAGCAAACGGGAGGCAGCCATTGGGTTGCTTCCCGTTTTTCTATTCTGTTTTTCTATGAAAGAAAGGAGAGCTTCCACCGCGGAGGCTCTCCTTCTTCCGAATTCATACTTCTATCACTTGTACACGCTGATGCGATTGGATATTTCTGAAAAGCTGTTTTTCATGCCGCGGACGTCGCTGCCTGTGCTGGCCAGGGTGAAGGTATATCGGGCATCCTGCCTGAAAACGAGCTTGTAGTGATTGTTCGACCGACGCGTCACCTCAAAGCCCAGCGCCTGCAAATCGGAAATATCGCTTTCGGTGATATTCTTATTTCTGAACAGAACTGCTTTCAGCCGCTCAAAAATTTTCTTACCTTCACCGGTGATCTCGTTCAACGCCAGAATACCATCAAGGAGTTCATCCGACCGTGAACCTTCCGTGCAATAAGAGCGCTTTGCCTCTTTCAATATGGAAATGATCAGGTCGCGCTGCTCGTCCGCATAATATTCATCCACCTCGGGAATGCTGATGACAACACCATCCCCCGCTCGCGACGCAAGCTGCGCATTTCTTGCCTCCAGGGCAGCGTATTCTCCCTCTTTCTTCTGCAATTCACATCGGAGCTGTTCGCACTGATCCGCAAGCTCTTTCTTTTCGACATCGTAGAGCTTCATCAGTTCTTCCGTTTCCCGATAGATTTCTTCGACCTTCTTTTCGTTTTTCACCTGGTCATCTGACCGAAGAACCTGAATCTTGGCTTTAATGCGCTCCTCGATTTCCATTCTTCTGGCAGAGGATTCAAACATCACGCTGCCGAAGGTCACAGCCTTGTGCTTGGAATATCGATGGGCATCCTCAATAACCCGATTGCGCTGGGCTTCGCGAACGCCCACTGCAGACTGCGAATCGTAACTGATAATGCGGCAGTTACCGCCAAAGCGGGCAGGCTCCATCCACACCATGTCGCCAGGCTGAAGGTTGGGCTTGCCGATTTTCTTCTTGAAATCAGCAAATCGCTTTTCCGTCACCACATACACCCGACCATAGCCGAAGGTATGGTAGGCCATGTAGTCCGCATCATAGGGCATCACCGCATCCCCGAACTCCAGTGTTTCAGGAACGAGGTCTATCTGACTCAACCGTGCCATAAAGGAACCCGGCTGCCCGGTGAGGCCAAGGTTCTTATCCAGTTTTTCAACGATTTCCTGCACATTGCGCTGCTCGGACGCGTACGTGAGCAGCATGCAGGGCATGAAATTGTCCATGCTGTCCCGCAGGGCAAGGAAGCGCTTCATGGACTCTGAGCTGTTGATGATATGTGCCTTGTTATACTTGAGCAGCTCAACCTGGCGAATGCGCAGCTTGCTTGTTTCAAACAGATTGCGCAAAAATCCGGGACGATACGCCTGCGGAACCTCTTCCTTCACGTCAAGGGGATCCAGCACATCGATGCGGATGCCGCATTCGACTTCATCGCCGCGGCAATGCAGGCCAATCTCCGTCACAAAAGATCGGCCGATGACCGCCTTCTTTTCATCACGCTCCACATCGGGTTCCTTGATCCGTGCGGCCCAAATGCCATGATCCAGCATCGATGTGATGTCCAGATTGAATCCCCCGCTGAAGTGATAGGAGCAGAGCTGATCGCCCGTTACCTTCATGAAATCCTTCGCAGGCGGAGCCATCAATTCTTCCGGGATCGACACGCCGCCAATTTTCGCGCGAAGCCATTCCAGCACCGTAAGCGCTATGTAGGTCATGCATCGCTCGGTGCTTTGGCCGTCGTACTTCATGGTCGCATAAAACTGATACCCGGGATAGGTTCTCGTCTGCAAAAGACTGAGGAGCTTGAAACCTGCCATAAGCCTTTTCTCCTGTTCAATGTTGTGAGTTTATCACAGACGCTCTCTGTACTGTAACGCCATCATTGTTCATGACTATTTTACCATTTTCCGCATCATCCGTAAAGCATCTGGATAGCTTCCATCTTTTTAGTGTTTAACTAAACATTTTTTGTAACGTTTTGTTATCCCGGTGAAAAATTTTTATCTGCCATAAAAACCCGCAACACGCCGTTTCTTTTGATTTAACGTGCAATTTGTGGGTATCTCAACGTTTAGTAAATGTGCCTCAAATGGACAAATTTATGTCGGTATACCCTTGACAATATTCTACTAAATCGATATAATGAACTTAACGATGTACGGTTTGGTGGAAATCGTACCAAATAAAGAGGAGGATTCAATCCATGAAAAAGATTCTCTCCATGATCATGGCAATTGCTATTCTGGCAACCATGACCATCATGCCCGCCTTCGCTGAAGACGAGAAGGCCGCTGGCTGGAACAACGTGAATGCTGAAGGTTATACCTTCCAGGATTACTCCGGCAAGACCCTGACCTTTATGTGGTGGGGCTCCGATACCCGCGCAAAGCTGACGACTCAGGTCATCGAGCTCTACGAAGAAAAGACCGGCATCAAGATCGACTATCAGTGGTATGACGGCACCACCTACTGGACCCAGTTCCAGGCCATGATGGCTGCCGGCACCCTGCCCGATGTGTTCCAGATGGGCAACAACTGGGCAACCTACTATGATACCATTCAGCCCCTGAATGAGTACATCGAGAGCGGTCTGATCGACACCACCAACATCAGCGCTGCTATGCTGGCTACCACCACCAACCAGGCTAACGGCGATGTCACCGGTATCTCCAATGGTACCAACGCTCGCTGCTTCGCTTACAACCCCGCTATCTTCGACGAGTGCGGCGTTGCTTATCCCACCGACACCTGGACTTGGGATGACTTCGCAGCTGCTGCCCGCACCATCACTGAGAAGACCGGCAACCCTGCCATCACCACCCTGGAGTATCAGACCCTGATCTACTCCTATGTGTCTCAGTACACCGAGGGCGCTAACTTCTACGCCATGGACGGTTCTGACTTCGACTTCGGCGGCGACACCACCTCCATCGCCAAGATCATGGATCTGCTGGTGACCCTGATGAAGGAAGGCGTCATTGGTGACTACGGCATCCAGAACGAAATCGGCACCAACATCGAAGCTGACTGGATCGCTACCGGCGACGCTGCCATGATCATGCTGTCCTCCAACCAGTTCCAGGCTCTGAGCAACGTGGCTGCAGAAAACGGCATCTCCCTGAAGCTGGCCACCCTGCCTCGTGTAAGCTCCGACGGCCCCAGCGGCATGCTGGTTCGTTCTTCTCAGCAGCTGAGCATCTATGCTAACTCTGAGCAGAAGGAAATCGCTGCTGACTTCATCAACTTCTTCGAGAACAGCGTTGAAGCCAACGAGATCCTGAAGTGCGAGCGCGGCGTTTCCATCAACTCCGAAGTGCTGAACACCCTGATCGCTGACAACCCCGATGACAGCGTGAACAACGAGATCTACTCCATGATCAACCTGATCGGCTCCTTCCCGGATGCTGCTAACAACAGCCCCGCTGAGCCTACCGCTAACGAGGAAATCACCAACGTGCTGAAGCAGACTTATGTGCAGGGCCTGTACTATGGCAACTTTGCCTCCGCACAGGAAGCTGCTGATGCCTTCTGGGCAGAAGCTCAGGAAATCTGGGCCAAGTACGCGGCACAGTAATCGCCTTTAGGTAACTCAAGCGCCCTGAGGGTACTCTTCAGGGCGCTCTTTTAAGGAAATGACCTCTCCGCATGGGGTTGCTTCATGCGGAGAGTCCTTTCCCCCACACTTCACATTTCCGTCTTTCGAGTTTCTCACCCTTCCGGTATTCCTGACAAGGAGATGATCGCTGTGCAAAAGACTGCTTCCCTGCCGAAGAAACATAAGGAGAAGTTTCTGTACCGTGACAACACGGTCGGATACATTTTCGCCGCTCCTTTCATCATCAGCTTCTGTCTGCTGACCATGGTTCCCATGGCACTGAGCCTGTACTACTCTTTCTGCTCGTATAAAATCGGTTCCAGCCCTGAGTGGCTTGGACTGCAAAACTATATTAATCTGTTCACCAATGATAACAACTTTATTAACTCCCTGTTGGTCACCTGCCAGTACGTTATCATCGGCGTGCCGCTGAAGCTGGTCTTCGCCCTGCTGATTGCTGTGCTGCTGACCAAGGACACCAAAGTGCAGGGCTTCTACCGCGCCGTGTACTACATTCCGTCCCTGATCGGCGGCTCTGTGGCTGTGGCTCTGGTGTGGAAGCAGCTGTTCGGCAGCCGCGGCCCCATCATCACCGCCCTGAAGGCAATGGGTGCTCCCGCTTCCTTCTCCTTCTTTGGTGACACCAGCTGGGCCTTCGTTCCCCTGGTGCTGTGCAACGCCTGGCAGTTCGGCTCTTCCATGCTGATCTTCGCCTCTGGCCTGAAGCAGATCCCCAAGGACTACTACGAAGCCGCTGAAATCGACGGTGCAGGCGTGTTCAAGCGTTTCTTCTCCATCACCCTGCCCTGCCTGAGCCCCATCATTCTGTTCAACCTGATCATGCAGCTGATTTCCGGCTTCATGACCTTCACCCAGGCGCAGGTTATCACCAACGGCGGTCCTAACTACGCCACCAACTACATCGCCCTGAACATCTTCACCGAAGGCTTCACCTACTCCCGCATGGGCTACGCCTGCGCACAGAGCTGGGTCATGCTGCTGATCATGGCCGCGGTGACGGGCATCATCTTCAAGACGTCCTCCCATTGGACCTATTATGAAAACTAAGGAGGGATGACAAAATGAGAACGAGAAGAATCGTTAAGGATGTCATTTATCACATTTTCGTCATCGCCTTTGGCCTTGTCATGATCTACCCCGTGGTGTGGATGATCCTCTCCTCCTTCAAGGTGAAGAGTGAGATTCTGGGCGCCAACGCCACCTTCTGGCCGAAACAGTGGATCCTGACCAACTACCCCGATGGCTGGTACGGTGCCGGCAACCTGACCTTCGGCACCTTCTTCAAGAACTCCATCATCGTGTCCGTGTTCGGCATGATCGGCACGGTGATCTCCTCCGCCATGGTGGCTTACGCACTGGGTCGTGTGAACTTCAAGGGCCGCAAGTTCTGGTTCACCGCCATGATCATGACCATGCTGCTGCCTGGCCAGGTGCTGATGATTCCTCAGTACATCATCTGGAACAGCGTCGGCGCTGTGGGCACCTTCATCCCGCTGCTGCTGCCCCGCTTCCTGGGCTGGCCCTTCTTCATCTACATGATGATGCAGTTCGTCCGCGGATTGCCGAAGGAGCTGGACGAGGCCGCCATGATCGATGGCTGCAACAAGTACTCCATCTTCACCCGCATTATCGTTCCGCTGATGGGACCTTCCATCATCACCACCGTGGTCATTTCCTTCTACTGGATTTGGGATGACTACATGGGCCCCCTGCTCTACCTGACCAAGCCCGAATTGAAGACCGTTTCTCTGGCCATCAAGGGCTTCGCCGATTCTCAGGGCACCAACTTTGGACCCATGTTCGCCATGTCCACCCTGTCGCTGATTCCCGTGTTCCTGCTGTTCCTGTTCTTCAACAGATACCTGATGGACGGCGTGACTGCTGGCAGTGTGAAGGGCTAATCCATTCACAAAAAACACTCTATGGGGAGCCGGTCGTTATGCGCCGTGCTCCCCTTTTTCGGAGGTATTATGCGTAAGAAATCGAAAATGCCTTCTCCCGAAGAGCTTGAACGAATCAAAGCAGAGCTCAAGTCCAGGGAATATCCGCCTGACGATGCTTATCGATATACGCTGAAGAAGCCTGCGGAGATCTTCCCCGACTGCTTTCTGCTGGGCACCGGCAGAATGGGACAAGCCATCATGAGCCAACCCGACAAGGAGAAGATTCTGCTGAGCCATGCCGAGTTTTTCTCAGGGGATGGCAAGATGCCTCCGGCAGCGCCTGATGCCCCTGAGGCCTTTCAGGCCGCGCGCACCGCAGCACGGGAAGGCCGCTGGAGTGACATGTCTGCAAGCATTGAGCACTTCATGGGCAAGCGCGGCAATTATGGCACCAATCTGCCTGTCGGCACGTTGGAAATTGACCATCACTTCGACGGAGAGGAAATCACCGATTACAGCCGCCTGCTGGACATGACGAACAGCCTGGTGCGATGCGGATTCCTCCACAATGGAAAGAAGCACAGCCGCGCTGCCTTCGTTGACAGGCATGATGATTTGTTCTGCCTGATGGAAGAAGACGATGCTCCCATGCATGTGACCCTCCGCGTCACAGGAGATCACATGACCTGCACTGCAAGGAAGCACAAGATTTTCTTCACCGCAAAGGCGCTGGAAACCCTTCACAGCGACGGCACCTGCGGCGTCACCCTGCAGGGCGTATTGCAGCTCACGCTCAAGGATGGCGAATGCATCGCTCACGATGACGTGCTGGAATTGACCGATGTCCATCACTGGGAGCTTCGGCTGATGATGGAAACGGACTTCGCCAAGCCTCTGAAGGAGCCCCGACTTCCCAGGCATCCCGCAGGCTTTGCCTTTTTCCAGCACCTGCTGGAGCATCCCACGCCGCTGCAAAGCACCTATGTTCAGCTGGGAGATGATCGCACCAGTGAACGTCTCTATCACTTCGGACGCTATCTGGTTGCAAGCGGAAGTCAGCCGAACTCTCCCATGGCCATGAATCTGCAGGGCGTGTGGAACGACAATGTTGCCTGCCGCATCGGCTGGACATGTGACATGCACCTGGACATCAACACCCAGATGAACTACTGGATTACCGAGGCAGGCAACCTATCTTCCTGCCACGAACCCCTTTTCCGCTGGATGGAAGAGCATTTAATCCCCATGGGCAGAATCGCCGCCAGGCAGCATTATGGCATGCCCGGATGGGTGGGCGAACTGGTGGCCAACGCCTGGGGCTACGCGGAACCCTACTGGAACCGCAGCCTTGCTCCCTGCCCTGCCTGCGGTTTCTGGCTGGCACTGCACATTATGGAGCACTACCGCACCACGCAGGATCAACCCTTTCTGAAGGATCACGGCTTTCCCATGCTGGACGGCGCGGTGGACTTCATTCTGGCCTATGTTTTCAAGGATGAAAACGGCGTCTATCAAAGCGGCCCGTCCATTTCCCCCGAAAACGCCTTTATGACCGAGGAAGGCAAGCAGTATGCTTCCCTTAGCCCCACCTATGAAATCAGCCTGATTCGCGGCGTATTGCAGGACTGGCTGGAGGCCGATGACGCGCTGGACGCAAAACATCCTGACCGCCGTGCACAGGTGCAGGAAGTGCTGGATCATCTTCCGCCCATCCGTGTTCTGGACGGCGTGATTGCGGAGTGGCCCCACGACATTCCCCCGAAGGATCCCCAGCATCGGCACATGAGTCACCTGGTGGGGCTGTATCCCCTGCATCTCATTGATCCCGAGGAAACTCCCGCTTTGGCCGAGGCTGCCAGAGAGAGCATCCGCCGCCGCCTCGACCCCTATGACAACTGGGAAGACACCGGCTGGGCGCGGAACATGCTCATTCTCTACAATGCACGTCTGCAGGACGGCGAGCAGGCGTACTTCCACCTGCAGGAGCTGGAGAAGCATCTGATGCGTTCTTCCATGATGGTCATGCACCCCTCCACCCGCGGCGCGTCCTCCTTTGCCCCCGTGTGGGAGCTGGACGGCAACACGGGCGTTGCCATGGCCATCTCCGAAATGCTGATGCAGTGCCATGATGGCGTCATTCATCTGCTTCCTGCCCTGCCTGCAGCCTGGAAGGACGGCAAGTTCCGCAACTTCCGCGCCCATGGCGGCATTACCGTATCCGCCGCCTGGAAGGACGGCAAGCTGACAAACGTTACCTTGAAAGCCGTGAAGCCCTGCACTGCCGTGCTTTACTGGAAGAATATCGTGAAGACCATTTCCATTGAAACAACCAATACCGTGATTGAAAACTGGGAGGAAGAAATCCATGAGTGAGAAACTGACCATGGGCGTGCTGGGTCTCGGTGAGGGGCGAAGCGTGATCTCCGCTGTGCAGCACAGCAAGGATTGGGAGCTTGGCAACATCTGCGACCTGAATGAGAACCTCTGCAAGGAGCGGATGAACGAATTCCATCTGGACAAGTACACCACCGATTATGCTGACATGCTGAAGGATCCCTCCATTGACGTCATTGGCATTTACACCCCCGACCAGCTCCACGCCCAGCACATTATGATGGCCCTGGAAGCTGGCAAGCACGTGGTGTGCACCAAGCCCCTGATGGTGGATCTCACCATGGCCAACGCCCTGCTGGACGCCCAGGAAAAGACAGGCAAGCGGGTCATGATTGGCCAGAGCTCCCGCTACTTTGAGGCTGCCATGCATCAGCGTCGGGACTTCGAGAAAGGCCGTCACGGTGAACTGGTGACGGTGGAAACCCACTACATCAGCGACTCCCGTTGGTTCCTCGAGCGTGACTGGAGCCATCAAAAGGGATTTTCCTGGATGTACAATTTCCTGATTCACGCCATGGATCTGGCACTGTGGTACGTTCCCCACGCAGAGACCGTTTACGGCATCGGCAAGTGCTCCTCCAACAGCTCCTCCCGCGGGATTATGGCACCCGATTCCCTGAAGGTGCTGCTGAGCGACGAAGATGGCCTGAATGCCAGCGTCATCGGCAACTATGCCACTCCCGCCCTGAGCAAGCCTGCTGAGCACTTCATCTCCTGCACCCTGCGGGGCACCAATGGCGTCAGCACCGCCGACTGCCCCTTCGACTATGTGCATCACTTCTCCGAGCCTGGCATTTACAACAACACCGTCTATGAAAACTATGATGAGCGCCGCCCCTATTACTACCGCTTTGAGGGTGACACCCATCATGCAGGCGAATACCAGAATTACCTGGAGTACTTCGCCCGCTGCATCCTCTCTGGTGAAAAGCCTCTGCCTGACCTGAAGGAAGGCATTCGCACCATTGCAGTGATGGAAACCCTGAGCCGCAGCCTGGAATCCGGCAAGGTAGAGAAAGTCAGCGAGACGCTGAAAGAATATCACCTGACCGAGCGAGTATAAGGAGGAAACAAGCATGAAACCCTGGGAATATGGTACCCTGAAAGTGTCGGACGACCATCGTCATCTGGTGAATGGCGATCACCCTTTCTTCTGGCTGGCAGACACGGCATGGCTATTGTTCCAGCAGACGGTGGACAAAGAGGCAGAAGCCAAAATGTTCCTGAAGAACCGCGCTGAAAAGGGATTCACCGTGGTGCAGTCTGTGCTGATTCAGATGCTGCCCAACATGAAGATGTCCAGCCTTGCTGCCAACGACACTGACGCCCGTGAACCTTCCTACTGGGATCACGTGGAACGGGTCGTCGACATGGCAGCAGAGTGCGGCGTCTACATGGCGCTGCTGCCTGCCTGGGGCGCAGTCGTCAAGAGTGACTTGCTCACCAAAGACAACGCGCCTGAATATATGCACTTCCTTGCTAAGCGGTTTGGCAGCAAGCCCAATGTCATCTGGCTCCTTGGCGGTGACATTCGCGGTGACGCGTACCACGACCTCTATTGCCTGGAAGGCACCCTGCTGAAGGAGCTGACCCCTGACAAGCTCATTGGCTACCATCCCTTCGGCCGCACGTCTTCCTCCCTGTGGTTCCACACGGAACCCTGGCTGGACTTCAACATGTTCCAGTCCGGCCACCGCCGCTACGACCAGTATACCCTGGGCGCGTGGGATGACAATCGTCTGGATGTGGAAACCTACTTTGGTGAAGACAACTGGCGTTACGTGGATCGTGACTATGCTATGGATCCGCCCAAGCCCACTGTGGACGGCGAGCCTTCCTATGAGCTGATTCTGCAGGGTCTGCACGACCTGTCCCAGCCCTACTGGCGTGAATGGGATGTGCGCCGCTACGCTTACTGGTCCGTGTTCCGCGGCGCCATGGGTCACACCTACGGTGACAACAGCGTTCAGCAGATGTACGCTAACTCTCTGAAGCCCGGCTCCTTCGGTGTGCGTCAGGTGTGGCAGGACTCCATTCACCATGTAGGTTCCGGCGAAATGGGCATTCTGCGGAAGTTGATGGAATCGGTTGACTGGCAGAAGGGACGCTCCGCCGACGAGCTGCTGCTCTCCGGTCAAAAGCCCCAGTACGACCGTGTGGCCGTTTACGCCGGTGAGGACTTCCTCTTTGCTTACGACTACCTGGGCAAGGCTTTCACCATCGACCTGAAGCCTTATCAGGGCAAGACGTTGGCCGCCTATTGGATGGATCCCGTCAGCGGCGTAAAGAGCTACTTTGCCGACTTCACGGGTCTCGAAAAGGCCGAGGTCAAGCCCATCCCCCGCCTGACCCACGATAACGACTGGGTGCTGGTGGTGCTGGCAGAGTAACACTGGGAATTTGCACGGGGATCCTGAGGCCTCAAGAGCAGAAGTGTGCCTTGCTCGATACCGTTTCCAGCGGTGATGAAGGCAGCATTATGCGCATACGCTTGCAGGAACTCTGCTAAAAATCTGATAGACTGCTATGTAAATCGATGATAAGGGACTGTGAAGGAACGTAGAGTTCTTCCGCAGTCCCTTTTTCATGTTTCAAACTCCTCCTGCATAAGCCATTTTCGCAGGGTTCATCCGTGCAGAGTGATAACCTTAAGGTTTACACTGTGTAACAAGGAGGAACTTCTGCTGCGCTTTTTCCTTCGTTATAATAGCAGCGTGAAGGGAATCAGTGAGCGGCATGCATTAACTGCTTTCCTGCGCAAAATCGGCATGCCAGCAACCCTGACAGTTGCAAACGCATGCCTGTGATGAAATTTACGATATAGCAAAGGAGTGTTGCTAAAAATGAGAAGGAACGCTGTTCTGTTTCTGATGATGCTTTGGGCTGGCATTGTATTTTCTCTGCCCTTGGCTGATGCACAGGCAGCAAGTGATACACTGGTCGTCTATTTCTCCATGCCGGAGGATGTTGACACCGTGGATGCTGTAGCAAGCGCGAGCATCGTTATCAAAGATGGTGAAAAGCTCGGTAACCTTCAGTTTACAGCGCAAACAATTGCCGACACACTGGGTGCAGACCTGTTTCGCCTTGAAACTGTTCAGCAGTATCCGCTTTCCCATAGTGCGCTGGTCGATCAGGCTGCTGACGAGCAGGATGCGAATTTTCGTCCGGAGCTTGTCGCCCTGCCGGATGTAACGGCGTACAGCACCATCATTCTCGGTTATCCGAACTGGTGGGGAGATCTGCCGATGCCAGTCTACACATTTCTGGAAAGCGTTGATTTAGGCGGCAAGGACATCATTCCTTTCACAGTGCATGGCGGCAGTGGATTCTCCGATACTGTCCGCACCATTGCCCGCTTGCAGAACGGCGCACAGGTCTGGTCACAGGGGCTTTCCATTTCGCGTAACGCTGTGGCTGACGCACAGCAGCAGATTATCGACTGGGCAAGCGGACTTGGGCTTTCTTCCCAACCCTCGCCGAAGATCAGTCAGTAAAGCTCAACAGAAAATTTCAATCATGGAAAGGATCGATTGATGATGAAAAAGAGATTGATTGCAGCCCTCGCTGCTCTTGTAATGTCATTGGTAAACGTAGGTGCACTGGCAGAAGAAAATACCAGCCGCATTTTGATCGTCTATTTCTCTGTTGCAGAAAACAGCGCGGTGGATGTAGCCTCTTCCGCAAGTGTAACTCAGTGGAATGGCAACAGCGTTGGCACCATCAGCGTGCTGGCAAACATGATTCACGACCATGTAGGCGGTGATCTGTATTCCATCGACACAGCCGTTGAATATCCCGTTGAAACCATCATCGACTTTGCCGCTGATGAGCAGGAGAAGAACGCACGGCCGGAGCTTTTGAATCATATTGAGAATTTCGATCAGTATGACACCGTCTTCATCGGCTATCCGACGTGGTGGTATGATCTTCCCATGGTGATGTACAGCTTCTTTGACGAATATGACTTCTCCGGCAAAACGATTATTCCTTTCAATACGCACAATGGCAGCCGCTTCTCCGGCACGATTCAGACCATCGAACAGCTTGAGGCAGATGCAAATGTTATTGAGAACGGCTTTACCGTTAATGAGCGCAATGTTGCTGCATCGCAAGGCGATATTGACAATTGGCTGACCGAGCTGGGTTACTGAGCATCATGAAGAAAAAGCGAATGGTAGATATCGCGATGACCGCGATTCTCCCCCTTTTAATGACCTATGAGCTGATTGGCGAAACAACGCACGAGGTGCTGGGGATCGTAATGCTGGTGCTCGTCGTTGTGCATCACCTGCTCAATCGCTCGTGGCACACGCATCTGCTGCGCGGTAAATTTACGTTTCAGCGTGTGGTGATGACAGCCATGGATGCATTGCTGTTTATACTGCTCATCCTGCAGGCCATCAGCGGTATCATGATGGCTAAAAGCACCTTCAGCTTTCTCCCTCACGTTGGCAGAAGATCCATTGCCCGAACCATACACATGACAGGTGCGTATTGGAGTCTTGCGCTGATGTGTGTCCATGCCGGTTTTCACATGCTGCCGCTTGTGCGCAAACTGCAAAAGCGGTTCTCATGGCCAAAGATCGTCATCCCTTGGGTGATGATCGCAGCATACGGCGTTTATGCGCTAATCACGCGTCAGCTGCCTGGCTATATGTTCATGCAGATCCAGTTTGCATTTTTTGACTACGATGAGCCGCTTGTGTTTTTCCTGCTGGATTATCTGGCCATCATGTTCCTGTTCGCATCACTGGGCATCGGAGCGCAGATGCTGCTAAGCAGAAAGAGAAACCATCGCTGCAGAAAGGGCTGAATCATTTATCCGCATAGGGAATCAGCATAGAATTTCATGCATGAAGTTCCGGGAATCCCCTATGCAGTAGAGCATGTGAAAGCTGACTTCCCATCAGTTTCCTCTGACCGTATGAAAAAAAGAGAATCCCCCGCAAACAATCTGCAGGGGGTTCTCTTTTTTGATGGCATCTAATCAAATTTCTTTGATCTTCCGCACGTCTTCCTCTTCAACCGTCATATAAACGGTGTGCTGATTTGTGTAAATCACAAAGCCAGGCGCCGCACCGCTGGGCTTTTTCACGTATCGCCGCAGCGTGTAGTCAATCGGCACCGAGCTGGAGCCCTGTCCCTTGCTGTACCAGGCCGCAAGAATCGCCGCTTCCTTCAGCGTCTGCATGGGTACTTCCCCTTCGGTGCGGATGATGACGTGACTGCCAGGCATATCCTTCGCGTGAAGCCAGGTTTCATTGGGGCGTGCGCCTGTGGTCAGTCGGTCATTCTGCGCCGAATTTTTGCCGACATCAATGGCGATACCATCCGAGGACATGTAGTGGTAAGGCTTGCTCTGCGGAAGCGCCCGTTGCTGGCGGCGGTTTGTGTTTTTCTTCATATAGCCCGTGCGCACCAGTTCCTGGCGAATCTCCTCCAGCTCGCTTTCATCCACGCACTTGCCCACGTCCAGCAGCATGGTCTCCAGATAATTCAGCTCCTGCAGGGTCTTTTCCTTCTGCTCGGCCGCCGTCTGTCTGGCCGACCGTGCCTTCTGATACTTCTTGAAATAGCGCTGCGCATTCTGCGTCGGCGTCAGCTGTACATCCAGCGGCACCGTCATTGTTCCGCCGTTTTCATCATAGAAATTCACCAGTTCCGCCTGCATCTGACCCTTTTTCAGCTGCCACAGGTTGGCGTTGATCAAATCGCCCATGATGCGATATTCTTCCATCCGCTGGGCAGACGCCAGTTCTTCCTCCTGCAGGCTAAGCTTCTTTTCACAGCGCTCCACGTGACCCTTCAGCAAGCGCACCATGGACGCACTCTTTTGTGAAATGCGATCCTGCCGATCCCGTGCGCCAAAATACCGTTCCAGTGCCGCACTCACCGTGGGCTGCGGCTGCTGACGGGACAAATCACGGCTGAGATACGGGAAAGCAAACACGTCCTCCGCATCGCCCTTTTCATCAAGGAGGACACGTGGATCCGCTATGGATTCCATGCGATGGAAGAAATCCGCCAGTCGGTTGGCCGTATCCGTCCAATTTTCTGCCCGATCCTCCCCTGCCGGAAGCACTCGATAGGCCAGCTCCCGAGCCGCAGGGCCGGACAACCCCGCCACGCAGTTGACAAGCGCCTTATGAAGCGGAACATCACCCGCTGCCTGCAAACGATTCTGCAGTTCCTGTGCCTGAAGCGTCAGCGGATCCAGCTTGTCCTGCTCAGGCGGCGGCGTATAGGTCAGGCCTGGCTGAATCAGGCGCACACGGCTCATTTCCTGATTCACATGACGGGCAGCCTCCAGAATTTTGTTTTCCCCATCCACAAGAATCAGATTGCTGTGGCGCCCCATAACCTCAAGAATCAGGCGGCGCAGCACGTGATCGCCCAGCTCGTCCACCGTATCAATGTCCATATGGAGGACGCGGTCGCCATTTATCTGCCGCAGACCGAGCACACGGCCGCCAAGCAACTGCTTCCGCAAAAGCATGCAGAACATGGGTGGCTCCAGCGGATTGGGAAAATTACTGCCGGTCAGATGACACCGTGCGTTATTGGGAGACGCACACAGCAAAAGCCGCTGGTTCTCGCTTCCTGCACGAATGAGCACAATCAGCGTGTCCTTCTCCGGCTGTGTGATCTTATCGATTCTACCGCCGATAAGCTTTGCATTCAGCTCCCGTGCTACAAATCCCAGTGTCAATCCATCCATGGGCATAAGGTCCACCTCAATCGTTCATATTCATCCGTTGAGATTATAGCTTGATTTTCAGCATTTGCCAAGGGGAGAGACGAAGGATTTGCAGGAGAGCGGCTTTTGTGCCCAAAGCTTCCTCCCGTATCCAACCCGAAAACCACATTCGGACGCATTCAAAAAGAGGAGACTTCCAGCCTCAGAAGCCTCCTCCTGTACTTTTTAGATGACGCCATACTCCTTCAGGAGCTTTTCAATATCAGTCTTTTCGATCTTGCCGAGAACCTTCTTCACAGCGAGCTTTTCGATAAGCCCCATGTCCATGTCCG
The DNA here is from genome assembly GCA_963618735.1 of bacterium. GTDB lineage: Bacteria > Bacillota > Clostridia > Christensenellales > Aristaeellaceae > CAKUFA01. Next base: position 27,660 of record CAVEUM010000007.1, read on the forward strand.
TGGCCTTCTTGCCGTCGCGGAGCTTCACAGTGGCGTTCAGCAAATCGCGGATATCATACACGCTGCCCCAGACCTCGGGCACGCCGCGGTCAATATCCAGCAGGGTGTACACACTCTCCATGCCTGTGCGCATGGAGTACTCCGTGGTGAAAATAGTGTCGCGGGGCGTTTCGGCGAACTGACCCAGGAAGGCGAAGTTCTTGGCACCCTTCGGCACCACGTCAGGACGATCGCCGTAGGCACGGGGCATGAAGAAAGCGTCGATGTAGGGCATCATCACAGGCACTGTGTTGGCGCTGTTTTCTGCCATCTCTTCGATCATGCTTTTCGGCACACCGATATGGTACAGCCACTCCATGCAGATTTCCTTGCCCGTGCATTCCCGCATGGGCTTCTTCACAAAGTCGCCAGGCTTGTCGGTGAAAAGGGCATAAACCCACACCAGACAATGATCCTTCGGCTGGGTACGGAACTGGGGCTGACGATTGATCGTCCAGCTCATAAGCCAGCTGGAATCCTTCACAGTCACAATGCCGCCGGTAACCACGTGTCCCGTGAAGGGATCACGCTTGCAAATGTTTTTGATGTAGGGGATAATGCGCTGGTCCAGTGTCTCCACGGTGGCGCTCATCCAGTTGGTCTTTTCAGGATCATGGCAGAATTTATCAGGATGACCGAAGGACGGATCCTGTGCGGCAATCTTCCGCCACATGTCCCAGCCGCCGCCTTCCTTCAGCTCCGTGTTATACGCGGCAGGTTTGTTCTGGCTGCCCATGGAGGAATTTTCCACGCAGCCGCCATTGGTGATGAACACCAGATCATTTTCCGTCAGGTCAATGCCGTTCTTTCTGCCATCCTCCAGAATTTCAATCCGCTTCGCCAGCTTGTGCTCCGCATTAGAACAGTCAAACAGCACGTTTGTCACCTGCACGCCGTAGTGGAACTGGACATGGAAGCTCTCCAGATACTTCACCATGGGCAGAATCATAGATTCATACTGATTGTACTTGGTGAAGCGCAGCGCCTTGAAGTCCGGCAGGCCGCCGATGTGATGGATGAACCGCTGGATGTACAGCTTCATTTCCAGTGCGCTGTGCCAGTTCTCAAAAGCAAACATAGTGCGCCAGTACAGCCAGAAGTTGCTGTTCAGCACCTCGTCATCAAAGAAGTCGGTGATTTTCTTATCCTGCAATTCCTCATTCGGGGTGAAGAACAGATGCATAATCTCCATGGCGCCCTTGTCGGAAATATCGAATTTGCCATCCGTGCGGGCGTCCTTGCCGCAATCCACCGTAGCACGGCAGAGAGAATAGTTGGGATCTTCCTTGTTCAGCCAGTAATATTCATCCAGCACGCTGACACCCTCTGTTTCAATGGAGGGGATGGAGCGGAACAAATCCCACATAACCTCAAAATGGTTATCCATTTCACGGCCGCCGCGCATCACATAACCGAGGTTCTCAAACTTATAGCCATCGCATGCGCCGCCCGGAAGGTCGCCTTTTTCCAGAATGTGAACGTGTTCGCCCTTCATCTGACCATCACGCACCAAATAGCAGGCCGCCGTCAATGCAGCCAGGCCGCTGCCCACAATATAGGCAGACTTGTTGTCCACCCCCGCAGGCTTCTTCGGACGTGCAAATGCTTCATAGTTACCGCTGGAATAATACATCGTGTTGAGCTCCTTTCATCTATATCAAAGTCTGGATTTCTTTCCGACGATGAAAGGATACCGCAACGCGAAAAAAGATACCATCAGCAAAAAAGGCGCCATGATAAAGGTTTTATCACAGTGCCTGAAAGTGATGTGTTTTTTATCATTCTGCGGAATTTGATGGATTCTTGTCTGTACGAAGCCGCTGCAGCGCCGCATTCACGCCGCCATGGATCACCTGATCAAGCCGATCCACAAGCTGCTTCGGATCCTCCTTCATATTGCCCTTGATCCAGTCCAGCATGAGTCCCACAAAGGTGTATTTGTACACCGTAGCAATGAACGCCTTGTCCTCATCCCGCACCTGCATACCCTGTGCCTGTTCCTCCACCACGCCTTCCAGCAAATCATACGTTACTTTATAGAGATAGTTTTCCACCTGCTCGCGGCTGACAGAGTGATACACATTCATAATGAACGGCTTGTTTTCCTGCACCGCCTCAAAGATTTGCAGAAAGCCCTGCTGCCAGGTTTCGTAAGTCTTTTTGCCCTCCAGCGCACGGCGGGCATCCTCCACGCAGCACCACTCCACCAAATCGTAAATATCCTTAAAGTGATAGTAGAAGGTCATGCGGTTAATGCCGCAATCCTCCGCAATGTCATTGATGGTGATCTTGTTCAGCGGCTTTTCCAGCAGCAGATGCTTCAGGGATGCTTCCAACGCACGCTTCGTGACCTGTGACATGGTTCGCTCCTCCTTATTTCACAGTTTGCTGCCCTGTTTGCTTCGCCACCATTGTACCAGTGAAGGCACCCGCTGGCAAGCAGTCAATTGGAGACGGTTGGGGTATTTCCGTCAAAAATATCCGGATACAAAAAGCCTGTGCAGGATTCACTTCCCCGCACAGGCTGCCATCATGATTTTACAGTGCCTTGATCGCTGCAATCAGCTGATCCACATCTTCTGCCTTGGTTGCCCAGGATGTGCAGATGCGCACCGCCGTGCTCTTTTCATCAATCCGCTCCCAGGTGCTGAAGGTGAAATCGTCCTCCAGCTTTTCCAGCTGTTCATCCGTAAAGATAGGGAAAAGCTGGTTCGTGGGCGAATCCACTGCCATGGGAATCTGCTTTTCCCGCAGCGCGGTGCGGATGCGCATAGCCTCGTTAACCGCATGAGCGCCGAGGGTGAAATACAGGTCATTTTCCATCAGTGCCATAAACTGAAGTCCCAGCAGGCGTCCCTTGGCCAGCATGCCGCCATGCTGCTTCATCATGTAGCGGAAACGCGGCTGAAGGGCGGGATTCACCAGCACCACAGCCTCGCCGAAGAGGGCGCCGTTCTTGGTTCCGCCGATGGTAAAGGCATCGCAGTTTGCTGCCAGGTCTTCCGGCTGAATGTCGTTCACAGGGGACTTGAGGGCACATCCCAGACGTGCACCATCCACGTACAGGTACAGGCCGAGATTCTTGCAGGTTTCATAAATGTCGTGCAGCTGTGCCAGGTTATAAAGCGTGCCAACCTCAGTAGAGAGGGAGATGTATACCATGCCAGGGCGCACGGTATGCTCGTCATCCGCCTGCAGTGCCACCGCCACGCTGATTTGGGCGGAGGTGATGCGGCCTTCCTTGCCGGGCAATGCCAGCACCTTGTGCCCTGTTGCTTCAATGGCGCCCGTTTCATGCACATTGATATGACCCGTATGGGCACAGAGCACGCCTTCATAAGGGCGCAGGATGGAATCGATCACAGTAGCATTGGCCTGCGTACCGCCCACAAGGAAATGCACCGCAGCATTTTCGCACTGGAAACGCTTGCGGATCATGCTTGCTGCCTGCTGGCAATAATCGTCCATGCCATAGCCGACAGTCTGCTCCATGTTGGTTTCCGTCAGTTTCTGCAAAATTGAGGGATGGCAACCTTCCTGATAATCACAGCTGAAGAGGATCATACATTTTTCTCCTTTAGTATTGGCCAACGGCCAGGATATCGGGGATAGCGCGGTCATTAACATCAATGCCGCCGTTATTGGTCAGCTGCACACTTTCACCCATGAAAAGCATGGCCGCGGTGTTGCCGCCGTCAAGGTTGATGGCATCCGTGCAGCCCATCTCATAAAGAAGCTCTGCGCAGGTGGTCAAATCCGCGCCGTCCGCGTGATTCTTCCGTCCTTCCACCAGCAGCCCCACATAATGGCCAGGCTCAATGATGCCAATGCAGCTTCGGGGTTCCTTGTGATTGTATTCATCCTTGTCCACATCCGCCAGTTCACCATCGCGGATGAGAATCGGGCCAAAGGCAACCACGGTGGTCGCACCGCGATCCACATACTCCTGTGCGGACACCTCATACGCTTCGTTCACTTCCGCTTTTCCTGACGGGAAGAATGCCATGGTGGCCAGATTGGGGATGGCATCAATGAGCTTCGAGTAACTCTTATGATACAGCACCTTGCCATCGCGGACGATATTGCCCGGATAGCGGTCGTTGGACACACGATAAGAATAGAAGTCTGCGCTCTGGGCATACACCGCATGGGAAGCCTGTGCCATGTCCTGCGGCAAACCGTTGGTACGGCCGGGATGCTCCTCATTCCATGTCACCGTGTACAGGCTGGTGCCCGATGCGCACACAATATCCGCCAGATAATACGTGGAAAGAGGATTCTTCGTTTGCGTCCGCGTGATTTCAATCCGAACGCTCTGATCCACATAGTACCAGTAGCCGTTGGCGTGATCCTTCACATAGTAAGCATCCATGCCTTCCGGCAGAAAGCCTTCATCATTCGTTTCAGGAATTTCTGACACATCAGAAACCTGAATGGGGTCTGCAAATGCCGAGGAGCAAATCAGCATCAGTCCCAGCAAAATCAGCATCAATCGCTTCATGCGCTACCTCCTTCGCTTGCCGCGTACAAAACACATTATAGAGTTTTTCACAAACCGCGTCAATATCATTGAGCCAGGCAGCCGCTGCATTGCAAAGATTTTCCTCTTCCTTTTTCTGTATACCGCAGAAAATGCAGCGCGTATTCCTGTAAATTCTGTTTGTCTGCTACCTTGTCGCTGTGTGCCTGTTGGTGCTATAATATGGGCGAAAGCAGGTGATGAATTGGGCAGAAGAAAAAGCGCGTATATTTTCGCGCCGGAGCCGAAGCACCATGGTCGATCCGCCCTGGTTTGGATCCTTTCCATAATCATTGTTTTTGTGCTGTTGGTCTTCGGTATCAACTTTGTTATTAACCATCAGGTGCAGCTGGATTCCTTCAAGGTGACCGTGCAAAATCTTCCGGACGACCTGGAAAACTGGTCCATTCTGCACATTTCCGACCTGCAGGGGCAGGAAATCGGCGCTGGGCAAAGCGGCATCAAGAGTGCCATTTCCGGCAAAAGCTATTCCTGTGTGGTCTTTACAGGCGATATGGTAGGCAAGGACGGCAATGTTCAGCCTCTGCTGGATTTGATTGCCCTGCTGCCTGCGGATACACCCAAATTTCTCATTGCCGGTGACAGCGATCCTTCTGACCTGGTAGACGCTACCGCCCACAGCAGTCTTTCCGTCTATGCGGACTGGGTAACCAAGGTGCAGCAGGCAGGCGTTACCATTCTGGATGAGCCGCTCTCCATCACTCGCGGAAAGAGTACCATCTGGTTCGTGCCTGAATATTATTATTCGCTGGATCTGGACAGCATGGAAACCGCCTACCGCAATCAGCTGGAAACGCTGAATGCGTCCGGGTCGTCCCTTTCCGCTGATGATGCCGCGAAGAAGCGTGTGGCCAATTATCAGCTGGAAAAAATCGCGCGCATCCGCGAAATCAAAGAGACCATCACGGCTAAGAACGACGTGCAAATCGCCGTGACGCACGTTCCCATGTCGGAGACCGATATGATTGAAGCCAGGGAAAACACCAATGGTGAAGTCTTCTCCATGCAGAACGTAGCGCTGATTCTATCAGGTCATTTCTGCGGCGGACAGTGGCGGCTTCCCGGCGGCGGCGCCATCTATGTTCCTGGTTACGGCTGGTGGCCGGAGGACAGTCAGATTCAGGGGTTGAGCTACCTGCGGGGCATTCCTCAGTACATCAGCCCCGGGCTTGGCGCGTCGGACTATTATCCTCTTCCCGGGCGTCTCTTTAATCAGCCCACGGTGACCCTCATCTATCTCACAAGCCGCATTGTATAAGGGAGATTAAACTGTGAAACGTAAAAATCAGGCAAAGTATGAAATGGACATGACCACGGGCGCTTTGCTGCCCAAGGTGCTTGCCTTCTCCGTTCCGCTGGTGCTTACCGGTGTTCTGCAGCTGTTATACAACGCAGCCGATGTCGTGGTGGTGGGCCGTTTCAGCGGTGCCACTGCGCTGGCCGCTGTGGGTTCCACCAGCTCGCTGATCAATTTGCTCACCAACATTCTGCTGGGTTTGAGTGTGGGCGCCAGCGTCGTGATTGCCCGCAACTATGGTGCCGGCGACATGAGACGTGTGTCGGACGGTGTGCATACCTCCATCCTGCTGGCCATCATCGGCGGTATTCTGGTCGGTGCCATCGGCGTCATCTTTGGCCGTCCTCTGCTGGAGATGATGGGCAGCCCGGAAGACGTCATCGACGAAGCCGCGCTGTACGTCAAAATCTACTTCATGGGCATGCCCTTCAACCTGCTGTATAACTTTGGTGCAGCCATTCTCCGTGCTGTAGGTGACACGCGCCGTCCGCTGTATTACCTGTCTGTTTCCGGCGTAATCAATGTGATTCTGAACCTGGTGCTGGTGATTGTGTTCCACCTCGGCGTTGCCGGTGTAGCCATTGCAACCATTACCAGCCAGGCCGTCAGCATGACGCTGGTGCTCATCTGCCTCATCCGCTCCGAAGGTGTTATTCATCTGGATCTTAGAAAGCTCCGCATTGATAAGCATCAGCTGGGGCAAATCTGCCAGGTGGGTCTGCCCGCCGGCTTCCAGGGCAGTCTGTTCTCCATTTCCAATGTGCTGATTCAGTCCTCCGTGAACTCCTTCGGTTCTCTGGTGGTGGCCGGCAATTCCGCCGCATCCAACCTGGAGGGCTTCGTCTACACGGCCATGAACGCCATCTATCAGGCTGACCTGACCTTTACCAGCCAGAACATGGGCGCTGGCCAATTCCGCCGTGTTCGCCGCGGCATGTGGGTCTGTCTGGCCACGGTCACCGTGGTTGGTTTGGCGACAGGCGGTCTGTTCTACCTCTTCGGCAATCAGCTGCTTGGCTTCTATAATGAGGATCCGCAGGTCATCGCCTACGGCATGAAACGTATGGCCATCATTCTGCCCACGTACTTCCTTTGCGGTTTGATGGATACCATGGTCGGTCAGCTCCGCGGCATCGGCTATTCCATCATGCCCATGATCGTGTCTCTGACAGGCGCCTGCCTGCTGCGCATTGTGTGGATTATGACCATTTTCGCCGCGAATCCCACTCAGGAAACGCTGTACATCTCTTATCCCGTTTCGTGGGCAGCTACATTCCTGACGCACATGGTCTGCTATCTGATCGTTGTTCGTAAAATTCCCCATGAAAACAAGCCGCTCATTGTGAAAGAGGCCGTATCTTGAAAATATTGATGGTCAACCGCGTGCTCTACCGCCGCTCCGCCGCGGAAAGTGAAATGTTCCGCCTTGCCGACGCTCTGCAGGCGATGGGACATCAAGTGTCCTTCTTTGCCCTGGATGATCCGCAGAATCCGCCCTTGCGGGATGCCTACGTGATCCGGCATCCGCCCATGAGCAAAGGGCGTGCCCTTCGCACCTCCCTGTTTGACCGCGGCGCGTGGGATCAAATGCGGGAGCGCATTCTGAAAAGTCGCCCTGATCTGGCACTGGTGTGGCAGGTGAATCGCACCCTGAGCTACAGTGTGGTGGATGCCCTGGTCACCTGCGATGTCCCTACCTGGGTGATGCTGACGGACTTCACGCCCCTGTGCCCTGTGCAGACTCTGGCACGGGACGGCCGTGAATGCCGCAAGTGCATGGTATACCGCAATGCTCTCCCCTGCTTTCTTCATCGCTGCGATAACGATCGGTGGGGGCTTTCCTTCGCCGCGGCGCTGGAATCCCAGTGGATGCGCATCCGCAAGCGGTGGGATCTGCCCAACGGCTATCTGGTGCCCAGCGAATATCACAAGCTGCTGATGGAACGCGGACGTTTCACCCACGCGCCCATCAAGAATGTGGAGCTTTGCCTTGGTTCCCGTGCCTTTTCGCCCCAGCAAACCCGCCGCGGTGAATATTTTCTGTATGTGGGCAACCTGGAAATGCGAAAAGGGATTGTTACCCTGCTGGACGCTCTGCGCCAGTGCGTCACGGATCTTCCCCTGCTTATCGTTGGTGACGGACCTGAAATGCCGAGGTTGAAGCAGGCCGTGCGCGAGCTTGGCTTGCCGGATCGGGTGACCTTCACAGGTCAAATCGGTACGGAACCCTTGCGCCGAGCCCTGGCAGGCGCCCTGTGCCTGGTCGTCCCTTCCGAATGTGAAGAGATTGCGCCCTGGGTTCTGCTGGAATCCCAGGCCATGGGAAAGCCCGCCATCGTCAGCGACCGAGGCGTGCTTCCGGAACGAGTTGCCGCGGGAAAAAGCGGTTTCGTTTTCCGCCACCATTCCAGCCCTGAATTAGCGCAGTGCCTGGACGCTATGGCCGAAATCAGTGACGATGACTACCTCCGCATGTGCGAGCATGCGCAAAACACTGCCTTTGAGTCCTACACCCCCGAAGCTTTCGCCAGACGCGTTCTTACGGCCGTTGGCGCAGTGGAATCAGAATAAGCGTTACAAAAAAGGATTCGACACGCATTCGCGCATCGAATCCTTTTTTTCATATCCGTTCTTATTCCATTTCCGTAGGATGCTCCTTGGCATAGATCGCCATGGCGCATTCCAGGCGCTTACGCTCCATCTGGCATTCCATATCGTAGGGCTGAGAAATATCCCCATGGAAAGCCTCTGCGTTTGCAGCGCAGCCGCCGGAGCAGAAGAACCGTGCCCAGCAGTCGCGGCACTTTTCCTTGTGCAGCACATGGTTGTTGGCGAACTTCTTCTGAATATCACGATCGAAGGTGCCATCCAGCACACTGCCCATGCGATAGCCGTCACGGCCAACGAACTGGTGGCAGGGGTAGATATCGCCATCAGGCGTCACGGCCACATACTCATTGCCGGCACCGCAGCCCGTCAGGCGCTTGCGCAGGCAGGGACCGCCAGCCAGGTCAATCATGAAATGGAAGAAGTTGAACCACTTGCCATTGGCGCGGCGATCCAGATAGATCTGCGCCAGACGGTCGTACTCTGCCTTGATTTCGGGCAGGTCTTCTTCCTTCAGGGCATATTCCTTGCCGGGATCGGTGACCACGGGCTCAATGGACAGCTGCTCAAAGCCTTCATCCGCCAGATACAGCACGTCATTGCCGAAATCCTTGTTGTAGCCGGTGAAGGTGCCGCGAACATAATATTCCTTGTCGCCGCGCTTCTCAGCGAACTTCTTGGCCTTTTCAACGATCAGGTTGTAGCTGCCCTTGCCGTTGATGGTGGGACGCATACGGTCGTGCACTTCAGGACGTCCATCGATGGAAATGACCACGTTGCCCATTTCCTTGTTCATGAAGTCCATGATCTCATCATTCATGAGCACGCAATTGGTGGTCATGGTGAACTTGAACTTCTTGTTCTTTTCCTTCTCAATGGAGCGGCCGTATTCCACCAGACGCTTCACCACGGGGAAGTTCATCAAAGGCTCGCCGCCAAAGAAGTCCACTTCCAGATGAACACGCTTGCCGCTCTTTTCCACCAGCCAGTCCAGCGCAGCCTTGCCCACCTCGTAGGGCAGGAGCTTCCGCTCGCCCATGCAGAAATCGCCGGTAGCAGCAAAGCAATACTTGCAGCGCAGGTTGCAGTCATGCGCCACGTGGAGGCAGAGAGCCTTCACCACGCCAGGCTCATTGAGCTTTACATCTGCATAGTCATCGGGCGTGTTCATAGCGCCTACTTCTTCCAGCTGGCGCACCTCGCCGATGACCTCTTCCAGCTCGGCAGAATCGTACTTATCCTTCAGCTCGGCCACAATCTCCTCAGGAGTGTGGTCGTTCCACAGGGTCAGTACATCATAAGCCATGTCATCCAGCGCGTGAACAGCGCCGCTGCCTACATCCAGCATCATCGGCTGACCAACAGCCTTGAACGTATGAATCAAGTTGATCCTCCTCGTGGTATCGCACAAAGCGGCACGAACCGCCTTACGGAACAGAACTTATCACAGACCGAAATAATGCCATAAAAAAGGGCGGACTTAACCGATCCGCCCTTTCAATGATTGCCGATGGATCTTACTTGCCGAAGGCACGGTTCAGCTTGCCTTCCTGGCCAGCCAGAACAGCGTTGTTTTCCTTGTTGGCGCAAGACTGGTTAGCAACCGTGCAGCTGGTCTTGCAAGCGCTCTGGCAGGAAGCCTGGCACTCGCCGCAGCCACCGTGAACCAGGGACTGCTTCAGGCAAGGATTCTGGATCGTAGCAATATGCTTCATGGGAACATTCCTCCATTAATCTAAGGATGAAATTATTATACAACATCTTTTCCTGTAACGCAATCTTTTTGTTACAAAAAAGCCATCAGAAATGCGAAACCTCTTCAAAGCACATCCCAGGATGAAAGATCGTATTGCCAAAGGGTGATCTTTCCGCTCTCGAGCGTCTTCTTCATATCGATGAGCCGCTGGTTGCGGCTTCCGCAATACTTGAGCTCCAGGCTTCGCTGTGCCAGAATGAAGGGGCCGTCCACCAGCACCTCAATATTCTTCAGCAGCGCCATACGGGCAGGATCCTGCTCCTCCATCAGCTTTTCCAGCGTGTAGCCGGTGTAGCACCACACATTCAGGCCGTGGGCATGCGCCGCTTGAGCCAGCTCCAGGCACGGCTCGGGCTGGCACAGGGGATCGCCGCCTGAAAGGGTAATGCCGCTGAGAAGCGGATTGGCGTAGACCTGCTTTAGGATCACCGAGGTATCCACCACGCGTCCGCCATGGAAGTCATGGCTCTGGGGGTTATGGCATCCAGGGCAATGATGGGGGCAACCCTGGGTGAAGATGGTGTATCGGCACCCGGGGCCATCCACGATGGAATCATCCACCGTGCCAGCAATGCGAATATCCACAGCTTATTCCTTGCTTTCTGCAGCTTCTTCAGCGTCGCTGACGCCATGCTTCACGCGGTCATGCTCCTCGGCGCGCTTAGCGTTGTTGAAGCGATCCAGCGTGCCCACCAGATAGCCGGTAATGCGGCGGATTCGCTCGAAGGGACGGCCGTTCTCCGTGCGGTGGCAGCAGGGGCACTCGTCACCAATGATGCCGTTGTAGCCGCACACAGGGTCACGATCCACAGGGTGGTTGATGGAGCCATAGCCGATGCCCTTGTCGTGCATGAAACGAACCACCTTTTCAAAGGCGTCCAGGTTCTGCAGGGGATCACCGTCCATCTCCACATAGCTGATGTGACCGCCGTTGGTCAGTGCATGATAGGGAGCCTCCACGCTCAGCTTATGGAAAGCAGAGCAGGGATAGTACACCGGCACATGGAAGCTGTTGGTGTAATAGTCACGATCGGTAACGCCGGGGATGATGCCGAACTTTTCCTTATCCAGGCGGACAAAGCGGCCGGAAAGGCCTTCAGCAGGGGTCGCAATCAGGCTGTAGTTCAGCTTGCGCTCACGGGACATCTTATCGGTGAAATTCCGCATGGCGCCGATGATTTCCAGGCCCAGGTTCTGGCTTGCTTCGCTTTCGCCATGATGCTTGCCGCGCAGAGCCACCAGCGTTTCTGCCAGGCCGATGAAGCCGATGGTCAGGGTACCGTGCTTGAGCACCTCGCCCACGGTATCATTCCAGTCCAGCTTTTCGGAATCAATCCACACGCCCTGACCCATCAGGAAGGGGAAGTTCTTAACCTTCTTCTTGCTGATAATGGCCAGACGCTCTTCCAGCTGCTCCACCACCAGCTCCATCTTCCGCTCCAGTTCCTCAAAGAACCACTGGATGTCACCATTGGCCTCAATAGCGATGCGGGGCAGGTTGATGGAGGTGAAGGACAGGTTGCCGCGGCGAGGAGCAATCTCACGGTCAGGGTCGTACACATTACCCATCACGCGGGTACGGCAGCCCATGTAGGCGATTTCCGTTTCGGGATGGCCAGGCTTGTAGTACTTCAGGTTGAAGGGTGCATCCACAAAGCTGAAGTTCGGGAACAGACGCTTGGCGCTGGTGCGGATGGCCAGGCGATACAGGTCATAGTTCGGCTCCCCGGGGTTGAAGTTCACGCCTTCCTTCACGCGGAAAATCTGAATGGGGAAGATAGGCGTTTCGCCGCCGCCCAAGCCAGCCTCGGTGGCATGGAGGACGTTCTTCATCACCAGGCGGCCTTCAGGCGTCGTATCCGTGCCGTAGTTAATGGAGGAGAAAGGCACCTGTGCGCCGGCGCGGCTGTTCATGGTGTTCAGGTTGTGAATCAGCGCCTCCATGGCCTGATAGGTGGCGCGGTCAGTTTCCTGCTCTGCATGGGACTGGGAGAAGTTCAGGATGCGCTCCGCCATCGTCTCATCAGCGCCGCGCTCCGCAAGGAGCTTCTTCAGAGCCTCACGATGCTCTTCATTCTGCTTCAGGGTGGGCGTCATGCCCTGCTCTGCAAGGGTGTCCAGCATGGTGCGGGCATCCTGCTCGGCCTGCTCCTCACCCATCAGCAGCTCCAAAGCACGGGCAAGGTTCATGCGGTAACGCTTGATGAAGGTCTTCTTCACGCCGGGAGCCATGCCATAGTCAAAGTCCACAATGCTCTGACCGCCGTGCTGGTCGTTCTGGTTTGCCTGAACGGCAATGCAGGCCAGAGCGGCATAGCTGGTGATGTCCTGCGGCTCACGCAGGTAACCGTGACCCGTGGAGAAGCCGCCATCGAACAGGCTGCGCAGCTCAATCTGGGTGCAGGTGGTCGTCAGGGTGTAGAAGTCCATATCGTGGATGTGGATGTCGCCCTCACGGTGTGCCTTGGCAAAGCGAGGATCCAGCACGTACATATCGTAGAACTGCTTGGCGCCTTCGGAGCCGAACTTCAGCATGCTGCCCATGGCGGTATCGCCATTGATGTTGGCGTTTTCACGCTTGATGTCGGAATCGATGGCTTCCTTGAAGGTGATATCTTCAAAGGTCTTCATCAATCGGGTGTTCATCTCACGAACGCGGCTGCGCTCGGCGCGGTAAAGGATATACGCCTTGGCAGAACGCACGAAGCCCTTTTCAATCAGCACACGTTCCACAGCATCCTGCACCTGCTCAACGCTGGGGGTGGAAGACACATTTTCGTTATTTTCCAGTTCATTCACAACCTGCTCGGTCAGTGCCTGCGCAGTCTCGTGACCCTTTGCGCTGGAAGATGCCTGAAAAGCACGGAAGATAGCATTTTCAATTTTCTCTGCATCAAAGGGAACTTCGCGGCCATCCCGCTTGCGAATCCTGGTAATCGTCATAGTGGTTCCTCCCCTTATTATCTCACAGCCGAAAAAGGCCGCACTTGCCAAAGGGAACTGCGTCACGCATTTTTTTGCAGGAACGCCGTGCCCCTGATCATCTGCCATCATGCTGTCCTGCGTGTAGCATCATAAGAACATTTCAGTGCTACATCTTGTGGGGCATCCATCTGCCAACCACATCATCCTGTAGCTTTTCGTAGGAAAGCAAATAGGATTATATGGTGGATAAGAGCCGTTGTCAATACCATATCTGGTGGAATAAGTGACCAACAGCCGTCAACCCCTTGTGTCATAAGGAAAGAAAAATTCTGAGCCGATTTTTTGTGTCCGATAGAATCAGACTTGGAGCAAATCTTGAGAATGCCAGAATAGACAAGCAAGCCGCAGCCTATTTTTCCATTTATAAGGAAAGAACTCCTGTCCTTTCGCCAAAACCATTTTACTTTCCGCCCTTTTCATGGTATGATGATCATACATCACGAAAGGAGTCATTCCCATGCAGAAAGTATTGAGGGGTCGCGGCTGTCTTCCTCAGGCGGCAGTCATGGCGGAAGAAATGGGGATTCATCATCCCATGATCATCGGTCGGGCGCAGAGTGAGAAGCTCCCTTTCCCGAATGCGCCTCGCTTTACCGGCTATCATGCTAATCCTGCCTGGGAGGACTGTGACGCGGCGGTACAGATGTATCGTGAGTACCACTGTGACGGTCTTGTTTCCATCGGCGGCGGTTCTGCCATGGATACAGCCAAGGCCGTGAAATCATTGCTGACCGCTGCCACTCCCGCAGAGGCGCTGTCCGGCATTGACACCTCCAAAGGGCCGAAGCACATCGCCATTCCAACCAGTGCCGGAACAGGCGCAGAGGTCACGCCCTTTGCCGTTATTTATGTGGATCATGTGAAGCACTCTCTGTCTCACCCGTCCCTGTTGCCCGATGGTGCGGTGCTGGACGCCGATTTGCTGTCCAGTCTGCCCATGTATCACAAAAAATCCTGCGCACTGGATGCCCTTTGTCAGGGCATTGAGTCCTATTGGGCGAAGGGTGCCACCGAAGCAAGCCGCGTTCATGCCGGAAAGGCCATCGTGGGGGTGCTTGACCATCTGCAACGCTATCTGCAGGGTGATGCCCTGGCGGAAGAAGCCATGCTGGAAGCCGCCTACCAAAGCGGTGAGGCGATTCAGGTCAGCCGTACCACCGCCGCCCATGCCATGAGCTATGGCCTGACGCAGAATCTTGGCATTGCCCATGGCCACGCCTGCACGCTGACGCTGCCCGCGCTGTGGGAACAGATGACAGACTGCGTAGCCATGCAGCCCGTTTTGAAAGATTTGACCGAAATCATGGGACTCCGCGACCTAGAGGACGGTGCACGCCTTGTGCGCGGCATGCTGCTGTCGCTGGAGCTTTCTCCCCTGCCCATGCCTGATGACGCGCTGCTGAACAAGCTTACTGCCACTGTGAACGTAGAGCGGCTGAACAATCACCCTGTGCCCTTGACGTCCGAGGACATTCACGCCATCTATTGCAAGGCCTTTATGCCCATGGACGCAGAGGAAGTGCAGGCCTGTCTGTCGCTTTGGAGCAACTATGGAAAATGAGTCCATCGGTTCTGCCTCGGTGTTTATTGAGGCAGTGACATCGTTCATTTTTGTAGAAGATCCGCCGCAAAAGGCGGATGTGATCTTCATTCCCGGCAACAGTCACCCTGAGCACGTGCTGAGGGCGGCAGAGCTCTATCATCAGGGCTACGCGCCGTATCTTTTGCCCTCCGGACGATATGCTAAAACAGCGGGCGCCTTTGCTGGTGTCCCTGCGGAATACCGCACTGCATACGCCGCCAATTACGCCACGGAATGGGACTTTATGCGCGACGTTCTGCAGCGCGAAGGCATCCCCGAAGCGGCTATTCTCCGCGAAGATGAAGCGACCTACACCTGGGAGAACGCCCTGAAGTCCCGTCAGGCTGCAGATGCGGCAGGGCTGCACGTGCGTCGCGGCATTCTGTGCTGCCATGCTTTCCACGCCAGAAGAGCGCTGTTTTATTATCAGGCTGCTTTCCCGGAAAGCCGGATTTTCGTCTGTCCTGCCCACCGTCAGGGGCTAAGCCGCAGCGACTGGTATCTGACACCCCGCGGGCGAAATCGGATTCTCGGCGAGGTTGCCCGCTGCGGTGCACAGCTCGGTGATGTGCTGGAAGACTTCATCGCATCGGAAGCACGCCGCGTCTCCAGGAAGGATGATCTTGAATGACCACAGCCAGCCCCCACGACGGGCATCGCAAACGGATGCGGGAACGCTTCCGCAGAGAAGGTCTGGAAAATTTTGCCCCTCACGAGGTGCTGGAGCTGGTGCTGTTCTACGGACGTGCCCGTGGAGATGTGAATCCCACCGCCCATGCACTTCTGGAGCAGTTCGGCAGCCTGAAGGGTGTACTGGAAGCAAAGCCTGAACAGCTGATGACCGTGCCCGGTGTCGGCGAAGAATCTGCCACGCTGATTTCGCTTCTTCTGCCCCTGTGGCGCCGATACGGTGCCTGTGCGGCGGAGGAAAGCCGACGCATTGAGAATCGCCGTCAGGCGCAGGCATACTGTGAAGCCCTGATGGCAGGCATGCGCAGCGAGCGTCTTTACGTCATCTGCCTGAGCACGGATGATGTCCTGCTGGGCTGCCGCATGGTGGCAGAAGGCACGCTGGGCGAAGTGCAGGCCTATCCGCGAACCATCATGCAGATCGTGCTCGACCTCAATGCGGCCAAGGTAATTCTCTGCCACAACCATCCCGGCGGCGTTCCCGAGCCGTCTCAGGCCGATATTGAAACCACGCTGCTCCTGCAGGATCTGCTGACCCCCATGGGGATTCTATTGCTGGATCATATGATCGTGGCCGACGCAGGAAGCTACAGCATGATGATGCATGGCGATCTTGACAAACGTTCAGCCCCC
The DNA here is from genome assembly GCA_963618735.1 of bacterium. Taxonomy (GTDB): domain Bacteria; phylum Bacillota; class Clostridia; order Christensenellales; family Aristaeellaceae; genus CAKUFA01. The sequence goes on from CAVEUM010000007.1 coordinate 43,789, forward strand.
GCAAAACCCGCCATTCCCCAAAAGGCAACGCGTAAACGCAAGGAGGAACAAAGTTGATTCGCAAGCTGCTTAAGATCGTGCTGACCCTCCTGATCGTGGGTGTGCTCTGCTATGCAGGCCTTATCGCCATGATCTGCATCAAGGAAAACAACGTTCCCGAGCTGAAGGACTACGATGCCATTGTGATTCTCGGTGCGCAGGTCAAGGCAGACGGCACACCTTCGGTACAGCTGCAGTGGCGGATGGATACCGCCTACGAGCTGTGGCAGGAACATCCCTGCCTGATTGTCACCTGCGGTGCGCAGGGCAGTGATGAGCCGGCTCCGGAAGGTGAAGTCATGCGGGATTATCTGCTGGCAAAGGGCGTGCCCGAGGATCAGCTGCTGGTAGACAATACCTCGGTGAACACCAAGCAAAATCTGCAAAACGCCGCCGCGCTGCTAAAAGACACAGGCGCCGAAAAAATCGCCATTGTCACCAGTGATTATCATCTTCCCCGTGCCATGGCGCTGGCGGAAGATATGGGACTCACCGCCACCGGCAAGGGCAGCCCCACCAAGGCCGAATACTGGCTCAAAAATCATGCCCGTGAAGCCCTCAGCTGGCTCAAGTATTGGTACGAGAAATACACGCACTAAATGTACACTGCCACTGCGCATTTTTTAGAAAGAGGCCACCATGCAACCTGAACAGGTACTTACCCGTCTTCACGCCTGCGGCATTCCCTGTGATGAGGCGCTTGCCGCGCGCATTACCCGTTATCACACCCTTCTCCTTGACTGGAACACCCGAATGGATCTCACCAACGTGACTGATGAAGCTGAAATGCTGGACAGGCACTATGTGGACAGCCTGATGGTGCTTACCAAGCCTGACCTTCTCCCTGCAAGCGGCGCCGTGATTGATGTTGGCACAGGAGCCGGCTTGCCTGGCATGGTGCTGGCGCTCGCCTGTCCCCATCTGTCCTTCACCCTGATGGACGCCCAGCAAAAGCGGCTGAATTTTCTGCAGGCCGTCATAGATGATCTTCACCTGACCAATGTGACCCTGCTCCACAGCCGTGCAGAAGACGCCGGTCATCAGCCGGCTTGCCGTGAGCAGTTTGATTTGGCCATTGCCCGCGCGGTTGCGCCCCTGAGCGTGCTGGCAGAGTATCTTCTGCCCATGGTGAAGGTCGGCGGCCATGCTCTTTGCTGGAAGGGGCCTGCTGTGCTGGATGAATTGGAGGAAGGCCGCCGCGCCGCGTTCCTGGTAGGCGGCAAGGTGAGCGAGCCTGTTTCCTGCCCCATTCCCGGCCGTGACTGGCAGCATCTTCTTTTGCCCATGAACAAAACCATGCACACCGCCAAGATGTACCCGCGAAAGGCAGGCACCCCCAGCAAGAAACCGCTGGGAACAAAGACAGATGGAGGACTCAAATGCGCATCAAGCAAATGATCGTTATGCGCCGCGACCTGCACATGCGGAAGGGCAAAATTGCCGCGCAGGCAGGGCACGCCTGTGTCAATGCAGTGTTGCAGGCGCTTGCACGGGATGGTGCCGCCGCGCTGAATGTTTCCGATGGCATCATCCACACGGGTGATGGAACCATGCTGGACGCCTGGTTTGCCCAGGGTGAGGCCAAGGTCTGCGTCTATGTAGACAGTGAGGAAGCCCTGCTGGATATCCACCAAAAGGCGCTGGACGCCGGCATTCTTTCCGTGCTGATTCAAGACAGCGGGCTGACCGAATTTCATGGCGAGCCCACCTACACCTGTCTTGCCTTTGAGCCCTGCGAGGCAGACAAAGTCGATCCCCTCACAGGGAATTTGCCCCTATTTTAATTTTTCGGCAACCTCTGACCATTTTGGAAAGGAGAAATCCCTATGGAACAAACACTGCAAGACATTAAAACCCGCCGCAGCTGCCGCAGTTACAAGCCCGATATGGTGCCCCATGACGTGCTGGAAAAGATCGTGGAAGCAGGCACCTGGGCTGCCACAGGCATGGGACAGCAATCCCCCATGATCATTGCCGTGACGGATCAGCAGCTGCGTGATCGTCTTTCCCGCATGAATGCCGCCATCATGGGCACTGACAGAGACCCTTTTTACGGTGCGCCTGTTGTGCTGGTGGTGCTGGCCAACAAGGATATCCCCACCTGCGTATATGACGGCAGTCTGGTCATGGGCAACCTGATGCTGGCGGCTCATGCACAGGGTGTGGCCAGTTGCTGGATTCACCGCGCCAAGGAAGAATTCGACTCTGAAGAAGGCAAGGCCATCCTGAAGGAGCTTGGTGTTCAAGGCAACTGGGAAGGCATCGGCCACTGCATCCTGGGCTATGCCGCATCCGAGCCTAACGCACCCAAGGAACGGAAGAGCTCCTATGTCGTGTGGGCGTAAGGCTGATTTTTCCTGAAAGATGAATTCCTGAAAGCACAAAAATCCCCGTCCTCCAATCGGAAGACGGGGATTTTGCTATCTTAGGAAACCTTACTGCACTTCAATGCCCTTCAGCACAAAGGTCAGCTCGCCGGCCACGAAGGAACGGGTGATGGGCTCGCCAGCCTTGGCGGAGGTGCCCTCGATGTCCTTCACGAAGCAGCCGTTAGCGTCGGTGATCTGGTTGCCTTCGTTGTCCCACAGTTCCTGGTTGAACACGTCGAACTCGCCGGACAGGATCTTGGCCTTTGCAGCCTCGATGGCTTCAGCAGTGCCCTCGGCGCAGTTGTCGCTCAGAGGAGACAGGCCGATCAGGCCATCGCTCATATCCTGGAAGATGTTCTCGCTGGTCCAGGTGCCGTCCACAACAGCCTGCACCTCAGCGGTGTACACAGCGCCCCAGTTCCACACGGGAGCCACCAGGTGAGCATCGGGAGCGTCAGCAGTCATGTCAGCGTTGTAGCCGCAGCCCCACACGCCAGCTTCCTGAGCGGCAATCTGGGGGTTGGGGGTATCGCAGTGCTGGCCGATCACGTCGCAGCCCAGAGCCAGCAGAGCATCAGCAGTCTGGCGCTCCAGGGTAGCATCGTACCAGGTGTTGGTGTACTTGACATACACAACGGCATCGGGGTTCACGCTCTGCACGCCCAGGGTGAAAGCATCAAAGCCGCCGATAACTTCGGGGGTCTGCATAGCAGCCACGTAGCCGATCTTGTTGGTCTGGGTCTTCAGGCCGGCAGCGATACCGGACAGGTAACGTGCCTGATAGATGGCGCCGAAGTAGTTGTTGAAGTTGGTATCGTTGCTCTTATAGCCGGAGCAGTGAGAGAAGATCACTTCAGGATACTCATCGGCCAGCTCTTCCATGTAGTTCATGTAGCCGTAGCTGTTGCCGAAAACGATCTGGCAGCCAGCTTCGATGAGTTCACGGAAAGCGGTGTCGCAGGAGCCGTCTTCCGTCACGTTGGTCTTCAGGATGATCTGATCATCAGTCAGGCCGAGGGCTGCCTGCATTTCCTGCACGCCCTGATAGTGTGCGTAGGTATAGCCCTTGTCGCTGATGTCGCCAACGAAGACAAAGCCAACCTTCAGGTCTTCCTTATTCACGGGAGCAAACTCAGCAGATGCGAAGCTCACCGCACCAAGAGTCAGCATCAGGCAGAGAACCAGAGCCAAGATCTTCTTCATGTGTCTTTCTCCTCCGATTGTAAGTCGTTAGGATAACGTTGTATTTCAATCGTCGCGGAGGACGGGCTTGCCGTTCTCAATCGCGTCGACGATTGCAAGAGAAACAACCTTCACGCCTTCCTGACGGAGCTTCTTGCCGCCAGGCTGGAAGCCTTTTTCCACGCAGACGCCTGCGCCAACCAGCGTGCAGTTTGCCTGCGCAACGATGTTGCGCAGACCCTCGATGGCTTCACCATTGGCAAGGAAGTCATCGATAATCAGCACACGGGAGCCGGCAGGCAGATACTTGCGGCTGACGCGCACCGTGTTCAGCTGGCCGTGGGTGAAGGAATACACATCCGCCGTGTAGACATCGGAGCCAACATTCCGATGATCGCCCTTCTTGGCGAAGATCACAGGAACGTTGCCGAAAGCCTGGGCGGTGGTGATCGCCACTGCGATGCCGCTGGCTTCCACCGTAAGGATGCAGTCAACGATTTCATTCTTGAAGGCTTCATGGAAAGCCTGTCCCATCTTGGTGGAAAGATCCACATCAATGCGGTGATTCAGGAAGGAATCCACCTTCACAATGTCATCGCCAACTACCAAACCACGCTTGCGGATTGCCTCTTTAAGCTCTTCCATGAACGCCTCCATAAACACGAACATTATTAACCGATTCATGGCCATTGTACACCTTTTTTACGAACATTGCAATAGGGTTTCCAGATTTTTTTCATAGAAAGTTCATTTTCCGTTTCAGATGGTCTTTTCGGTTCAAAGTCATCCGTGAAGAACATTTATAATGAAGGAAAACCCTTTTCTTTTGGGGCAAAATACGGTATAATAGATATGTTGGAGAAGTGCTGAACTGCAGGATCGCAAAGGCTTTTTCCGAGGAATGGAGGCCATGATATGCCGCTTCATCTGGGGCAGGGCGCTATGATCCGTTTTGAACAGGTCACAGCGATGATTGACCTCCTTTCGCCAATGGCGAACGATACTGCCGACATGGTTCAACATCTGCAATCCGGCGGCCAATGCCGCTCACAAGGGCCGCGTCCCAAGACGCTGGTGCTGTATACCGCAGAAGATGGACAAACCATCGGCTATTTCAGCTGCGTTGGGCTAAGAACCCTGCGCCGCCGCATGGAAGAGGGATTCGCCTTGCCGTGCAGACCACAGAAGAACGAGGTGCTTTATGACTGACGATCAGGAACAATTGGAACAGCAGATTGAACAGGCCACTGTTGTTACAAAGGCTTATGACGAAAATGAAATTCAGGTGCTGGAGGGTCTTGAGGCCGTCCGCAAGCGCCCCGGTATGTACATTGGCTCTACCGATGCCCGGGGTCTTCATCACCTGGTTTACGAAATTGTGGATAACTCCATTGACGAAGCGCTGGCAGGCTACTGCAAGCGCATCGATGTGACGCTGCACAAGGACGGCAGTGTTACCGTCATGGATGATGGCCGCGGCTTCCCCGTGGGTATTCATCCCAAAATGCATCGTCCTGCCGTGGAGGTTTGCCTGACGGTGCTTCACGCCGGCGGCAAGTTCGGCAGCGGCGGATACAAGGTGTCCGGCGGTTTGCACGGCGTGGGTGCCTCCGTGGTGAATGCTCTTTCAAAGCATCTGACGGTCACGGTGCACCAGGGCGGCAAAATCTATCAGCAGGAGTATGCCCGCGGCAAGTACCTGTATGACCTGAAGGTCGTCGGTGAAACTGACCGTACCGGCACCACCATCACTTTCCTGCCGGATGTTCGCACGGAAGAAAATCCCGACGGCATCTTTGATACAGGGGATTTCGACCACGACATTCTGCGCCGCCGTCTGCGCGAGATGGCCTACCTGAACAAGGGCATCCGCATTGTGTTCCGTGACGAGCGCGGCGAGGAACCTGTTGAGAAAGATTTCTGCTACGAAGGCGGCCTGCGGGAATTTGTGAAGCATCTGAACCGCAACAAATCCGTGCTTTTCCCCGATCCCATCTACACCGAGGGTATCAAGGACGGCATTCTGGTCGAAGTCGCCATGCAGTACACCAGCGATGAGAACTATCAGGAAAGCATTTATACCTTCGTAAATAACATCGCCACCCCCGACGGCGGCACGCATCTGCAGGGCTTTAACACCGCGCTGACCCGTGCCATTAACGATTACGGCCGCAAGTACAAGCTTCTCCGCGATAACGAGCCGAACCTGAAGGGTGAGGACGTTCGCGAAAGCCTGACCGCCATCGTGTCCATCAAGATGGAAGATCCCCAGTTCGAGAGCCAGACCAAGTCCAAGCTCGGTTCTGCCCAGGCGCGTCCCGCAGTGGACAGCCTGCTGACCTCTGAGCTGACCGATTATCTGGAGGAGAATCCCCCTGTGGCACGTGCCATTCTGGACCGCTGCGTCAGTGCACAGCGTGCCCGTGAGGCTGCACGGAAGGCTCGTGAAGCGACCCGCCGCAAGACCGTTCTGGAGACCGCTTCCCTGCCCGGCAAGCTGGCTGACTGTTCCGAACGTGATGCCAGCAAGTGCGAAATCTTCCTGGTGGAGGGCGACAGCGCCGGCGGCAGTGCCAAGGATGGCCGCGACCGTCACTTCCAGGCCATTCTGCCCCTGCGCGGTAAAATCCTGAATGTGGAAAAGACCCGTCAGGTGAAGGCGCTGGACAATCTGGAAATTCGCAGCATGATTACCGCCTTTGGCTGCGGCTTTGGCGATAATTTTGACGAGAGCAAGCTGCGCTATCACCGCATCGTCTGCATGACCGATGCTGATGTTGACGGCGCCCATATCCGCATCCTGATGCTGACGTTCTTCTACCGCTTTATGCGTCCCCTGGTGGAAAAGGGTTATGTCTATGCCGCCATGCCGCCCCTTTACAAGGTCACCAAGGGCAAAACTGAACGTTATGTGTACGATGATGACGAGCTGCAGCGCGTGCTGGATGAAATCGGCCGCGACCCCAAGCCGGAAATCCAGCGCTACAAGGGTCTGGGCGAAATGAGCGCCGAACAGCTGTGGACCACCACCATGAACCCTGAAACCCGCACCATGATGCAGATCACCCCTGAGGATGCCATGGCCGCCGATGAGATCTTCACCCTGCTGATGGGTGATCAGGTCGAGCCCCGCCGCCAGTTCATCCAGGAAAACAGCGACCTGGTCAAGGATCTGGACGTCTGACACATCAGACGAAATCGCTTTGCATCACAGAATACCTGATGGAGAAAAATAATGAGCAGTATACAGGATAAGCTGATCCCGGTGAATCTGGAAGAGGAGATGAAGCGCTCCTTCATTTCCTACGCCATGGCGGTTATTGTGGACCGTGCCCTGCCTGATGTGCGCGACGGTCTGAAGCCCGTGCATCGCCGCATTATCTATGATATGAGCGAGCTGGGCATGAGCCCCGATAAGCCCTATCGTAAGAGCGCCCGTCTGGTTGGTGACGTGCTCGGTAAATTCCACCCCCACGGCGACTCCTCTGTGTACGACGCCATGGTGCGTTTGGCACAGCCCTTCAATATTCGTTATCCCCTGGTGGATGGTCAGGGTAACTTCGGTTCTGTGGACGGAGACGGCGCCGCCGCCATGCGTTACACCGAGGCTCGCATGACCAAACTGACCATGAAGCTGCTGGAAGGCATCGATGAGGATACGGTAGACTTCTACCCTAACTTCGACGAAACACTGATGCAGCCTGCTGTTTTGCCCAGCCGTTTCCCTAATCTGCTGGTGAACGGCTCCAGCGGCATCGCCGTAGGCATGGCCACCAACATCCCGCCTCATAACCTGCGGGAGGTCATTGACGGCGTCATCTGCATGATTGACAATCCCGACTGCACCATCGATGATCTGATGCAGCACATCAAGGGACCCGACTTCCCCACCCGCGGTATTATCCTGGGTCGCCGCGGCATCCGCGAGGCCTACTACACCGGCAAGGGGCGCATCGAGGTTCGTGCCCGCACCAATGTGGAGCAGATGAACGGCGGACGCAGCCGCATTGTGGTTACGGAAATTCCGTATCAGGTGAACAAAGCCAAGCTGGTGGAGAAGATCGCCGAGCTGGTGCACGAGAAGCGTCTGGAGGGCATCAGCGACATCCGTGATGAGAGCGACCGTAACGGCATGCGTATCGTCATTGAGCTGAAGAAGGATGTATACCCTCAGGTGGTGCTGAACTACCTGTACAAGCACACCTCCCTGCAGGAAACCTTCGGCGCCAACATGCTGGCTCTGGTAGATGGCAAGCCCCGCATCCTGAACCTGCGGGAAATGATCTACTATTATCTGGAGCATCAGAAGGATGTCATCACCCGCCGCTCGCAGCACCGTCTGGACGCCGCGCAGGCTCGCGCTCACATTCTGGAAGGTCTGCTGAAGGCGCTGGATTACATTGACGAAATCGTTGAGCTCATCAAGGCCAGCGAAAATGCCACCGCCGCCAAGACTGCCTTGATGGAGCGCTTTGCCTTCTCCGAAGTGCAGGCGCAGGCCATTCTGGACATGCGTCTGGCTCGCCTGACCGGTCTGGAACATGACAAGCTGGCCGCCGAGTATGAGGAAAAGCAGCGCATCATTGCGAACCTGACCGCCATCCTGGCAGACGAAAAGCTGCTGATGGACGTCATCAAGACGGAAATCACCGAGATTCGTGATAAGTATGGTGACGACCGCCGCACGGAGCTGACCACCATCGAGGGCGAAATCGATGTGGAAGATCTCATTCAGGAGGACGACATGGTGGTGACCATGACCCACGAGGGTTATGTGAAGCGCATCACCAAGTCCGCCTACAAGGCACAGAACCGCGGCGGCAAGGGCATCACCGGCATGACCACCAAGGATGAGGACTACGCGGAAATGATGCGCGTGGTGAACACCCATGAGGAAATCATGTTCTTCACCAACCGCGGCCGCGTGTACAGCCTGAAGTGCTACCAGATTCCTGAGGCTGGGCGCACCGCCCGCGGCACTGCCGTGGTGAACCTGCTGCAGATTGCAAGCGATGAAAAGGTAACCGCCATGGTACGCCTGCCCCGTGAGGAAGCTGGCAGGGAGTATAACCTGGTGATGGCTACCCGCGGCGGCATCATCAAGAAGACGGCGCTGAACGAGTTCCGCAACCTGCGGAAGAATGGTCTAATCGCCATTGTGCTGAAAGAAGATGACGCACTGGTCGGTGTGGAGCTGACCCAGGGTAACGACGACCTGATGCTTGGCACCCGCAAGGGCATGTGCATCCGTTTCAATGAATCTCATCTGCGGCTCATGGGCCGCAACAGCATGGGTGTGAAGTCCATGCGGCTGGATGAGGATGACGAGGTCATTAGCATGTGCCCTGTGGAAGAAGGCGCAGAGGTGCTGGTCATTACCACCCTCGGCTATGGCAAGCGCACCTCGGTAGACGAATATCGCGAGCAGGGACGTAACGGCAAGGGTATCCGTGCCATGAATCTGACCGAGAAGACCGGCGACCTTGCTGCACTGCTGCTGGTGAAGCCTGAAGAGGACATCCTGCTCATCACCGACGACGGCACCATCATCCGCACCCGCGTGGAAGATGTGCGTCTCTGCGGCCGCAACACCCAGGGTGTTCGCATCATGAAGCTGGCCGACGGCAGCCGCGTCATCAGCGTCGCCCGTGCCGATAAGGAAGAAGAAACGAACGAGGACACGGTGGATGAAGATACCGTGAGCACCGATGCCGACCGCGAAGAAACCTTGCTGGATAACGGCGGGGATGAAGAGATCTAAGGCATAGACAAATCATTCAATGGGCAGCTCCACTTCCTGTTTCAGGTTGTGGAGCTGTCATTTGTTTTGGTTTCTTCTATATACAAAAAGTCTCCTTTTATGCTACAATAAGACAAACATATGAATGCTGCGCAAAAGGAGTGTGTCTTTATGAGTCATCAAGCCCTCGCTTCCATGCTTCATGCACTCATTGATCAGCTTTCCCCCCAGCAATTTCCCCAGCTGTATGATTGTCTCACCAAGGCATTAGAGGAGGAGACTCCTGATCCGTTTGTGATCGCCGGTCAAATGCTCCGGTGTGATCGCCCCGTTCCTTTCCCGAAGGCCGTGACGGAGGCCATTGAGAAGCTTTTCACCGCCGCCTTTGACGCTGGCAATGCAGACGCGCTTAATGACCTTGGTGCCCAGTACTACGACGGTGACAGAGGCTTTGAGCAAAACTACACCAAAGCCGTCAAGTATTATCAGATGGCCGCGAAAAACGGAAGCCGTCAGGCACAGGAAAATCTGGGCTATTGCTACTTCTACGGCAGAGACATGCCCGTTGACTATGAAAAGGCGTTTCATTACTTTGCTTTGGGTGCCTTTGATGGTCATCTCGTCTCTCTGTACAAGATTGGCGACATGTACGCTGGCGGCTACTACGTCGAGAAGAATGAGAAAGAGGCATTTTGCATTTATCAGCGTTGCCTGGATACCATGACGGAGGAAGCCGCTCCCCTTGTTGCCGGTCCCTTGCTGCTGCGCCTGGGCAAATGCTATCTGAACGGCATCGGAGTAGCGAAGGATGCCAAGTCGGCGCTCATTTGCTATCAGAAGGCCGAGTTGTATCTGCACGACATGGTCAAAAACGGTGAATCCATGTACTTGAAGAGTTACCGCGCATCCATTGCCGGTCAGGCCAAGGCACGCGAAATTCTGGAAAAGGAATTCCCGATAAACCAGCCGCTCAGCTGATGACCAGCAACAAACGTTCGCCGCGTCTTGATTCGCAGCGATCATTTTCCTGCAAATAACGAAAAGGGCAACGACTCCGCCGAGCCGCTGCCCTTTTTCAATTGATACCCTGCAGGTTTACGGCACCCACATATTCGGTGCACTTTCTGCATCAATATATCCCCAGGAGTCTACCGCGTGAAGCTCTGCCTGCTCCGGCATGGCAAAGGTCATGGAAGCTCTGGTCATGTCGTACCGCCATTCAGGACAAAGGCGACCGTCCGCCGAAGCAACGGTGGTGCCTGCCGCAAGGGTCACGGTTTCATGGCCAAAGCCATCATTCAAGGTGAGATTCTCGCTCAGGGTAAACGCGTTCTTCACGGCCGCTCCAGGGTCACCGCCCACATACTTCAGCAGCATAAAACCCGTGCTTCCGTCCTGCACCCGAACATGCGCCCAGTTGCCCGTAACGCCAAGAATCTCCACCACCGTTCCCGTGGGATACTGGGCAAGGGCGGTGCTGTTCTGGTCAGGTTTTGCACGCAGGTTCAGTGACTCGCCGCTGTCAGGGGCAACGACCCCCAGCGGCGGCAGCATGCTGGGCACCGTTTCTGACGTGGTGTCCAGGAAGGACTTCATCATCCACCCCGTGTAGCCATAAATGCTGACCCGCATCCAGTCTTCATCCGCGGGCACGGCGTAAATCCGCTGTGCCTTCACCCCGCCAAAGTATTTGCCCAGTGTCTGTGCCTTGGTGGAAGGTGATTCCCGCAGATTCAGCCGATTCTCACGGGCATCGCTGGTGATTCGCACATTGCCTGCCGAAACAGACGCGGCCGGCAAAAAGCCCATCTGGCCATCGCTGAGCTGCACATGGAGATACGCACCGTCTGCTGTGATGCCCAGCACGCGCACCTGAAAGAACACGCCCAACAGCGCCACCGAGGACGCGCTTTCTGAAGGCGCATCCAGCAGAGTGCAATATTGACCCACCAAAGGTGATGCGGTGGTGATGGAGCCAATCAGCTGACGGGAGCCATTCTCCGTTCCGCCTGCGGTGAAATGGGATGCTTCCGCCCAGCCCGAGAAGCTCCCGCCAAACTCCAGTTTCACAAAGCCGCTGCCCTGGTCCAGCACCTGTGCCGCTACCCCTGCGGCGTAGTAACCCACAATGGCGCTGCCCGTGGTTGGTGCCTCATAGAGCGTTACAGGAAAATCCGTTGCAGATGATGCGCCCGTGGTGACACCCTGATTGGGGTCAGCCTCCTCAGAGGATGCCGCAATGGTCTGCGCCGCAGACAGCGTCTGAGGAAAATCCGCTTCCACAAAGCCTGACAGGGATGTATCCTGAGGGTTGAAAACCGTTTCCTCATTCCAATAGAGCTGATGTTCCTCCACCACCACATTGGCCACCGGGAGCAACGCACGGGTCAGACGCCAGTCGTTCCCCTCTGCCTGCCAGGTATAGCGGGCATCCCCATAAATCAGTTCAAACTGCTCTGACCCATCATAATACGCTATGTCGGATTCGCTCCATTCTTCAGAAATCGCCTGATTCCACAATTGAGGCCTTTCATCCTGTCGCAGTGCCTGGCGAGAATAAACAGCCTGCCAGCTTTGACCATCACTGGTGAACGCCGCCAGCAAATATCCTTCTGCATCCTGCACCACAGCCGCAGCGTGGGAAGGCTGTCCATCACGATTGCCAACATAACCATCCAACGGGCGGGCAGAAGCAAGCGGCGTATCTGCCACCGCCTGAATCAATTCTTTCGGCCAGGTGCCGGAAAAGGACGTAATCGTGTTATCCGCCATGCAAACATTAGGCAGAAAAAGCATCAGCAGCACCAACAGCAGCAAACGAAATCGCTTCACAAAGTCACCTCCAGGAAATTCATCCATCTAATAAACGAATCACAGGAGAAAAATCCTCCTGTGAATCACATGATGGTCGATGATTGAATCGATGAAGCACCTTCATGATGTAGTATATCAACAAGTGAAGACAGGCGCAAGCCCCTTGCACCTTCTCCGGAAAAAACGTATAATGAAACTGGGTGGGTGTCCATCGCGGCACATCCGCCTGCTGATACGCTGAAAGGAGGTTGTTCCTGATGGAAAACATGACAGCGGATCGTCTGAAATATCTCAGTCTGCTGGCGGAACAGTTCCGCACGGAAAAAGAATTGTGCACTGAGATTATCAACCTGAGCGGTATCCTGAACCTGCCCAAAGGTACCGAGCATTTTATGAGTGACATTCATGGCGAATATGAATCCTTTTGCCATATTATGAATAACTGCTCCGGCGTGATTCGCGAAAAGGTGAATCTTTGGCTGGGCGACAACATGACAGGGCTGGAGGTTTCCGAGCTCTGCACGCTCATCTATTATCCGCGTGAAAAGCTGAAGCTGCTCAAGGATGAGAAGAAGCTCAGCCCCGAGTGGTATCACACCCAGCTGAATCGGCTGGTCTATCTGGCGAGGATGCTCTCCAGCAAATACACCCGTTCTCGGGTGCGTAAAGCCATGCCGGAAGCCTACGCAGGCATTCTGGATGAATTGCTCCACGCCCAGACGGACGAGGATGACAATCGCCGCCAGTATCACCAATCCATTTTGGATACGATGGTGGACATTGGCAGCGGTGATGACTTCATCGTTGTCCTTACCGATTTGATCAAGCACCTGGCGGTAGATCGTCTGCACGTGGTGGGTGACATCTTTGACCGTGGTTCCCGTGCGGACAGCGTCATGGACATCCTCATGAATCACCACAGCATTGACATTGAATGGGGCAATCACGACATCCTGTGGATGGGCGCTGCCTCGGGCAGTCCTGTCTGTGTGGCAGGGGTGGTGCGGAATTCTCTCCAGTACCGCAACACAGAAATCCTGGAAAACGGCTACGGCATTCCCCTTCGTCCTCTAGCGCTGTTTGCGGAAAAAATCTACCCCGATATGGGGCCTGACCAGGCAGCCCTGGAAGCCATCACCATCATGATGTTCAAGCTGGAAGGCCAGCTCATCCGCCGCAATCCGGAGTTTGGCATGAACGACCGTCTTCTGCTGGAAAAGATCGACCTGTGCACAGGCATGGTACGCATCGGTGAAAAGGATTGGCCCATCAAGCCCCGCCGTCTGCCCACGGTTTCCTGGGATGATCCTTATGCCCTGACCCAGGAAGAACAGCAGGTGATGGACGGTTTGCTGGATGCCTTCCGTCAAAGCATGCGGCTGCACAGCCACATCGGATTCCTGTACACCCGCGGCAGACTTTACCGCCGCTACAACGGCAATCTGCTTTTCCACGGCTGTGTGCCCATGAATGAGGACGGCAGCTTCCTGACCAAGCACTTTGAGGGGCAGGATCTTTCCGGTCCCGCGCTGATGAGCTACGCCGACCGTGTGGCGCGCCGTGCCTTCTATGAGGGCGACGAAAAAGCGCTGGACTTCATGTGGTATCTGTGGTGCGGCGATGATTCTCCCCTGTGCGGCCGCCACGTGACCACCTTTGCCCGCTTCTTTGTTCCCGATGAAGAAGCCTGGCACGAGCCCCGCAATCCCTACTACGTCTACTGCAACAATGAGCAGGACTGCATGCGGATTCTCATGGCATTCGGCCTGAACAGCGAAACGGGACGCATTATCAACGGTCACACGCCCATTCGGGTCATCCGTGGTGAAAGCCCCCTGAAGGCAGGCGGCAGATTGATCGTCATTGACGGCGGCTTCTGCCGTGCCTATCAGAAGACCACAGGCATCGCGGGTTACACGCTGATCGCCAATTCCCACGGCATGCGGCTGATGTCCCACCAACCCTTTTCCACCTTTGCGGAAGCCTTGAAGGATGGCCGGGACATTCACTCTCAGTCCTTTGAATTTGTGACATACACCGATCGCCTTCACGTTCGGGATACGGATAACGGCAAGCGCCTGCAGGAGCGTGTGGAAGACCTGAAAGCGCTGCTGGTTGCCGCAAGAGACGGCCTCATCAATTTACAGAAATAAGCGCATAGCAAAAGCGGGATGACCATTTTCGGCCATCCCGTTTTTTGATGGAGCTGTTACGCTTCTTTTGTCCACGCTTCCCAGGTTTCAGGTGCATACCCCACCGTGCACTTGCTGCCATTGCGCACAATGGGCGATTTCAGCAGCCACGGACACTCCAGCACCGCCGGAAGGAGCAGGCTATCCCGATCATAGTAGCAGGCGGGATGCTCCTTAACCTTCTTGTCCTCACGGTCAATCAGGTTGCCCAGGCCGCCCAGAGCCCTGGCCATGGTCTGCACTTCCCTTTCGCCCAGAGGGTGCTTCTTCAGATCCATCACCTGCACCTGAATGCGGCGTTCCTTAAAGAAGCGCTCTGCCTTTTGCACATCGAAGTTTTTCTTGCTGATATAGAGTTGAATCATGCTTTCTCCTCCCCTTACAGGCGGCGAATGTCATCCCCGCGGAAAAGCAGCAAATCGCAGGCGTGCTTGTCCGTCAAACGGGAAGCAATACGCTCGGTGTACCGCTGACGAAGCTCCCGCTCGTTGAGATTGGTGGAATACACCGTGCCCCTGCCGCTGTTGCGGCGCTCATTGATAAGATTGAAAAGCTGCACAATGGTGATGTTCTCCATCAGCGGCTCGCTGCCAAGGTCGTCCAGCAGAAGCACATCCGTGGTCATCAAGCTGTCCATGGCATCGCTGTCGCCGCCGAAGTACGCCTTCCGTGCCGTGTCCAGAAAGCGGTAAGCGCTGATGAGCAGCACATTCATGCCCCGATCCAACAGCCGACGCGCCATAGCATGCATGAGGAACGTTTTTCCCAATCCGCTGGGACCCATGAGCAGAAGATCCTGGGTATCTGCCTTGGGATAGCGGTTCGCGTAATCCTGGCACATATCGCGAATAATCTGCATGTTTTCACGCTGCGTGCAAGGCATGTCCGGGAGCGGCCGATCAGGAAACACGGACAGATCAAAGCTGTCAAAGGTTTGGTGATCGTCCTCCTCCAGTCCCACCTCACGGTAAAGCTGGCGATAATATGCGGTACGCATGCACTCGCACATTTCCTTGATGGGCTCTCCCACGTAGCCCGTATCCTTGCAAAGCTTGCAGCGGTGCACAGGATCAAGGTAATCGCTGGGCAAACCGCCCTTGCGGAGGCAATCCGCAATGCGGCTGTTCAACAGTTCCATGCGCTTGGGCAAATCATCCGCCTGCGCTGTTCCCCCCAGAATGCCGCGAACCCCACGGTAGATGATCTGCTGACGTTCATCCAGCAGATCCTTCAACCCATCGCAGCGGCGAATGGCTTCTCCCCGCCGACGATCCTCTTCCTGTCCGTTGAGCATGCGCTGTTGCTCGTATTCCGACTGCAGCTGGCGCAAAATCTCATTACGCATTGAACTTCAGCTCCTTCAGGCGCTTGGCCATTTTCTCGGTCATGCCCACCGTTGCTTCGTACTCGCGCTGATCATATTGCTGTTCCCGCACCACCTTGCCCGTCCGCTGAGGCTCCTGCTGAACAGGTTTGGCCTGCTGCGCCTGATACGCCGCACGGGAGGCGTCCATTTGGGATGGTGTCTTAATGCCCTGTGCTGCCATGGCGGTCAGCATTTTATCCAGGTAAGGAATCGGGTTTTCCGCCTTGCTGGACAGGGCGCCGCAGTGCAGAATCATCTCATCCGTCATCTGCAAATCGCCCATCCACTTCTGCACCAGGGTGCGATCCGCCGCGGTAGGCCTGCCGCGCTTTCCCCAGGCTTCATAAAGCACCTGCAGAAGATCGTTGGCAGACTTGAACTTCATCACATATTCCTGTGCCTCGGCGATATTGCGGATGCCCTTCTGCTTCCACGAGCGAAGCATGAGCTGCACATCATCAATGCCTTTTCCGGCGCGGGCACATTCGCGGCCTGCCAGCAGAATCACATCATCAGTGTACAGGGCGCGCATTTCGTCATACAGTGCGAGGGTGCCTTCATTCACCGTAGCACCCGTATTCATGATAGTCAGCAGTGCCTTCAGGGGAGCCACACGTTCCGCATTGGCCGTGCGGGCTGCTTCCACTTCTTTTGCGGAGCGCATACCCTTGCCCTGGTTGCGCTTTTTCATGCCGCTAAGAATACCATCCAGATAGGAGAAGGACGGATCACCCTTGGTGGTCTCGGCACAGGCATCCAGAATAGCGTCATCCGAAAATCCCCAGTCCCTGTTCCAACGGCGGTACATGGCCTGTTCATCCTCCGAAGGAAGACGGCGCTTACCCATGCGGCGAAGCACCTTGCGGCAGCCGTCATACACAGCCTTGTCACGGTCGAAGAAGGACTCCGCGTCCTCCACGGTGGTAATCTTCTCGTCCGCCATTTGAATGGCCAATTTCTGGGCGGCATTGAAGGAAAAATGCTTGCCTTTGGTTTCAATGCAGTGCTGCACCAGCATGAGCACCACATCCGCAGGCAGTCCCATTTCCTCCACCCACTCGTACGCCATGGTCATATCGTTGGTGCTGGGACGGCGATCCGCACCGAAAAGTGCATACATCGCCTCGGCAAATTCAGCATACGCATCATCCACAGCCGGCTCCGCATTCATGAAGAGGCGCTGCTTCACATTGATATACCGCCAGGACGGCGGATCATCGCTCACACGGCGAACAAGTCCCTTGCGTTCCCAATGGCGATAGGCTGCCAACACCTGATCGGTGGAAATATCCAGGTCATGCGCCATTTGCTGAACGCTCATTTCCTCCGTGGGATGATAGCAATGCATCAATCCATACAGGTAGACCTTGACATAACTGCCCCGCGCCCCAGGCATATATTCCAAAATGAACTGGTTCTCCACCGGGGTGACATCGAACATGGCAAACTGCTCATCAAAACAAAACACCCCCATGCGAGATCCCTCCTTTTTTCTATAGATCTACATTATAGCATAAAAAAATCCACTTGGGCAACAGATGACACGTGATTTGCGCAAAGCCGCTGCCGATCTTCCAAAAACAAAAGATCCTCTTCCCATGACGAATGCCACGGGAAGAGGCAAGTGATGGATGCAGGGGCAATACTTCTTGTCCAGGCCCTTACGCCATCTGCTTTTCTTCCTTGCGGGTCAATTTTGCCTTGATGGCCGCTATGCGCTTTCTGCGCTTTTCCTTGCGGGCAAGGCGCTCGCCCAGGTCGCGGGCACCGACACCGTACACCAGGTACAGGATCAGGCCAGACACCACCATGATGAACACCGTAGATGCGCAGCGTCTGCCCGTGGCATTGACGTTGTAGCCGTCGCGGCCTTCCTCGGCGCACATGCTCTGGATGACCATGGCGTAGGTCGTGCCATAGCTGGACTGGAAGGTTGCCGACATGTCATACTCCGTAAAGAGTGCGTTAAAGTTCAGGGCAAACACAGCCAGCACACTGGGCAGAACGATGGGCAGCTTTACCCTGAGGAATGTCACCAGGCTGCTTGCACCAAGGTTTCTCGCCGCATCCTCCAGCTCATCATCAATGGCGTAGAACGCAGCCTTGATCATGCGCAGGGCGAAAGGCAATTTCACCACCGTGTACGCCATCACAATCAGGAACCGCACATTGTCCTTCATGTACAGGTTGTTGTTGAACACATACCAGATGCTGTCGGAGTTGAAATAGGTGCGGTAGGAATAGCAGATCAAAATCGTGGGCAGCAGCCACGGGAACAGCATGCTGTATTCCATGGCGATGGCGCGCTTCTTGCCCTTGTTCTTGAAGATGTAATTCACGGCCACCACCACGATGACGCAAGCCAGTGCTGCCGCAATGGCAGACATCACGAAGCTGAGACGAATGCCGCCTACCGTGGCATCATTGCTGAACAGGCCGGAAATACTGCCTTCACGCACCTTTACCTTGCCGCGGTTGGTCAGGAATTCGTAATCCTGCTGGCCGAAGAAGTTCACCAGGGTGAACTGGTCCATGGACAGCGTCTTGGAGCGAATGGCGGGATAGTTCTGGAAAGCGAAGAGAACAATCATCACCACAGGCGTCATGTAAATGATGAAGAGCACGTACGCGTAGACATGTGCCAGCACATTCGCCACAGGATTGGTGATCTTCTGCTTCACCAGCTTGGCTTTGGTTTTGCTGACGGACAGATAGTGTCCCTTCCGCTCGTAGGAGGAAAGCACCGTCAGCAAAACAATGGTGAACAGTGCCAGGATGATGGACAGAAGTGCCGCACGTGCCTGCGGGAAAGCTTCATCCGCTGTGGACGAACCTGCCAGTCGGACAATTTCCGGGTTGATGGAGTCATAGCCCAACAGGGTCGGGGCACTCATGGCGCACAGACCCGTGATGAAGGTCATGACCGTCAGGGAGAACAGGGTGGGAATCAGGGTGGGCATAACCACCTTCATTAGCACCTTGAAGGGCTTCGCGCCCAAATTCCGTGCAGCTTCCACCGTGTTGTAGTCAATGGAACGGATTGCATTGCGCAGGAACAAGGCGTGATTGCTGGTGCAGGCGAAGGTCATGGTGAACAGCACCGCGTTGAAGCCCGAGAACCAGTTCTTATCCATGTTGGGGAACTTGCTGGCCAGCCAGGTGGTGAGGATGCCGTCGCTGTCGTAGAGGAACAGGTAGCCCGTCACCAGTGCCACGCCGGAATACACCAGCGTCGTCATATAGCCAATGCGCAGGATCTTTGCGCCCTTGATGTCAAAATACTCTGTCAGCAGCACAATGCTGATACCCACGATATTCACCGTGATGACCAGGCAAATAGCCAGCTTCAGAGAATTCCACACATAGGTAGGCATGTTGCCCGCAAAGAAGAACCGAATGACCGCCAGCGGGTCAATGTTTCCGCTGGAGTCCTTCACCGTGAACACCTGGGTGATGGTGTTCAGGCACGGCAGAAGCATAAAGCCGAAGAACAGATACACGAAAAAGGCGATGCCGAAAACCTTCCACAGGGTGCCGGGTGTAAGGGAAAGGCGTTTTTTATTCATGATCCCACTCCCCCTTATGCCTGCTGTGCATCGTAGGACATGACGTCCGCCGGGTGGATGCACACCGTGACTTCCTCTCCGGCATCATAGATGTTGATGCCGTCGTTCTTCTCAATTGCCTTGATGGTCTGGCCATCGATGTTGATGTAGTACTTGATGTACAGTCCGTAGTATTCGCAGCTTTCGATGACGCCCTTGAACTGTGCGGCGCCGTCATTCTTCACGTTGTTGACGCGGACGCGCTCCAGGCGGATGAAATGGTTCTGGTTTTCCTTCAGCTTCAGCTTTTCCGCCATCTTCCGGTCGATGCGGTTGATGTCACCGATAAAGTTGCAGACAAATTCCGTTTTAGAGTGATTGTATACCTCGTTGGGGGTGCCAATCTGCTCAATATTGCCCTTGTTGAACACCGCAATGCGGTCAGACAGGGTCAGTGCCTCTTCCTGGTCATGGGTAACGTAAATGGTGGTGATGCCGAACTCGCGCTGCATCCGCTTCAGCTCATTGCGGAGCTGCACACGGAGCTTGGCGTCCAGGTTGCTCAAAGGTTCGTCCATGCAGATGATGGTAGGATTGGTCACCAGTGCACGGGCGATGGCAACACGCTGCTGCTGACCGCCAGACAGCTGGCTGACGGCCTTCTTCAGCTGCTCATCAGACAGTTCCACTTTTCTTGCAATGTCCGCAACCCTGGCCTTGATCTCGTCTTTCTTCATGTGCTTGAGCTTCAAGCCAAAGGCGATGTTCTCCTCCACGGTCATGGTAGGAAACAGGGCGTAGCTCTGGAAGACGATGCCGATGTTGCGCTTCTCAATCGGCACATGGGTGATGTCTTCATTATTGACGCTCACCGTGCCGCTCACAGGCTCAATGAAGCCCGTGATGGTGCGCAGCGTGGTGGTTTTTCCGCAGCCGGAAGGGCCCAGGAAGGTGAAGAACTCGCCTTCCTTCACGTCAACGTTAATGTGGTGCAGGGCTTCAAAGTCGCCGAACTTGACCACAATGTCCTTCAATTCAATCATGGATACAGCTCCTTACCTCAATGTATCGGGAGGAAGCAGAACGTCCCCGCATAAATAAAACGTATGGCGAGCCCGATTCGGACCCGCCATACCGGGGTTCTATCCTGCCAAATGCAACTGAGTGATTACTCAGCAGACTGGGTCAGCGTAGCCCAATCCAGGTTGTCCCAATCAGGCTCGGTGGGAGCGGCGCTGGCGTCGGCCCAGTAGAAGCCCAGGTTGGTCATGATGTTGGTCCACTCCTTGGTGTGGGCGGCAACATACTCGGCATAGGTCATGTCGGTGCCTTCCACAGTTTCCAGAGCGCAGTTCTTCAGCTGATAGATGGCGGGGATTTCGTCGCCGTACACTTCAGCCACAGCAACCTCGTTGCAGGGGAAGGAGTCGAACTCATCAGACCACTCAGCCTGGGTGGCAGCAGAGCCGAACCACTCAGCGAAAGCCTTCACAGCCTCGGTCTCTTCCTCGGTGCGGCCTTCGCGCTCCAGGATGCCGATGTACTCAGCGATGTAGTAGGTGCCGTCGGCAACTTCCACAACGCCCCAGTTCTCAGGGGTGGTGGTGCCGGTCAGAGGAGCGTCGGAGCTGTCAGCAGCAGAGTCAATCTTGCCATACAGGGAAGAAGAATAGAAGGTGGACACCTGCACATCGCCGCGGTTCAGGGGATCGAAGCCGTAGCTGTCGCCCGTGAAGTTGCCCTCAGCGCAGTACTTCCACAGCATCTTCCAGCCTTCCACGGAGATGCCGCCGGCAGGGCTGGTAGGATCCGTGTAGGAATACAGCATAGCGCTGTTGATGTTGCTGTTGGTGGTGCCGCCAACCTTGCCCTGACGATACCAGGTATAGCCGCTGTTCACCAGGTCAGACCAGTGCTCGAAGCTCAGAGCCTCACCATTGGTGCCCTTGTCGTCCGTACGATAGAGCATCAGGATGTTCTGCACAACCAGACCATAGGCCTTGCCGGGGTACACATAAGCGCCCACTTCATCAGCCCAGGAAGGAGTCCAGTCCATCACGGTCAGGTTCTCATAGGTGCCGTTCACCAGCTGAGACCAGCGGGTCTCGTTCAGGCCGAACAGGATGTCGCCATCCTTGCTCTCGTTAGCCTTCTGGATGGCAGCGGTGTCACCGGAGATGACAGAGTTGTCGTCAATGGAGATGGAGAAGCCAGCCTTCTTCGCGGCATTCACCAGCCAGTTGACACGCTCGGTGGAGTTGGAATTAGAGTAGATACGGATGGTGTAGCCGGAGTAATCCTTCGTCTCCTCAGCCACAGCACCGCTCGCCAGCGTGAGCACCATGGTCAGTGCCAGCAGGAGAGATACGAGTTTCTTCATAAATGAAGCCTCCTTTTGTTTTTTGCAAACGGATCGAACCTCATACGTTATGATACCATACAAGTTACGCTTTGTAAAGATATCGTTCGCCTTTTTCGCCTCGTTTTTTTGCAAAAGCTTTGCTCATTTTGTTGTTTTTGGTTAAATACGCGCCCATGAATGCACTTACATCCTCGTTTGATGCCACCTCAATGCTGCCGCCGCCTGCCGCTTTCCAGCCCGGCACTCATTGTATTTTTTCGGTCTTTTTATTGACATCCTGCACATCGCGTGCTATACTGATGCCAATTTCATACGGACAGTATTGTCCCATGAAAGGCTGTGAAGAGCAAAAGTAATCGGGCACTGGCCATGATCAGAGAGCCGCGTGAAGGTGCGAGTGCGGCATGAACAGCCGATGAAAGAACAGCTTGGAGCCGCCGCCCGAAAAGCTTTTTGCCTACTAGGCGCGGACGGGAGAAGCCCGTAACAGCTTCAGGCAATCACAGGTTGCCGGTGAGAGACCCTTTTTAGGGGGTCTGATTTTTGGGTGGTACCGCGTAAGATCAACGTCTTTCGCCCCATGGTATGGGGTCGGAAGGCGTTTTTATTATTCGGAAGCCGAGGCCGAAGGAGGACACGGTATGAAACGGACACATTATTGCGGTGAACTTCGAGTAAAGGACATGGGTACCCACGCTGTTTGCTGCGGCTGGGTGCAGGTTAAGCGCGATATGGGCGGCGTTATCTTCCTGGATGTTAAGGATCGGGAAGGCGTGCTGCAAGTCGTTTGTGACCAGCAATATCTGGGCGATGAAGCCTTCCATCTGGCGGAAGGTGTGCATCTGCAGAGCGTGGTGCAGGTTGAGGGTGAAATTCGTCACCGTGACGAGAGCACCTACAATCCCAAATTGGCTACCGGTGAAGTAGAGCTGAAGGCCGAGAAGCTGACCGTGCTGTCTCAGGCCAAAGCACTTCCTTATGCCATGGATGAAAACGCCCACGTCCGTGAGGAGCTGCGGCTGAAGTATCGTTATCTGGACATCCGCCGCCCCGAAATGCAGAAGGCGCTGAAATTCCGCCATCAGGTGCAGCGTGCGGCAGAGGATTTTCTGGATGCGGCAGGCTTCTGCCAGGTGGAAACACCCATGCTGTGCAAGTCTACCCCCGAGGGTGCCCGCGATTATCTGGTGCCCAGCCGTGTGCATCCCGGCACGTTCTACGCCCTTCCCCAAAGCCCGCAGATTTTCAAGCAGCTGCTGATGGTCGGCGGCATGGATCGTTATTATCAGGTGGCGCGCTGCTTCCGCGATGAGGATCTCCGCGCGGACCGTCAGCCCGAATTCACCCAGGTGGACATGGAAATGTCCTTTGTGGATCAGGAAGACATTCTCCAGCACCTGGAAAAACTGTTCAAGCACATTTTCAAGACCACCATGGGTCAGGAAGTCGATTATACCTTCCCCCGCCTGACCTGGTATGAATCCATGGATCTCTATGGATGTGACAAGCCCGACCTGCGCTTCGGCATGCAGATTAAGGACGTAACAGCACTGGCCGGCCGGTGCACCTTCTCCGTGTTCCGCAAGGTTGTGGATGCCGGCGGCAAGGTTCGCGCCCTCAACTGCAAGGGCTGTGCGGAAAAGTTCACCCGCACCACCATTGAGACCCTGACGGATCACGCCATCAAGTGCGGCGCCAAGGGCATGGCATGGATCCTCATCCACGAAAATGGCGAAATCAACTCCATCCTGCAAAAGTACTTCACCAAGGCGGAATGGTCCGAGCTTCTCCGCCAGTTGGACGCAGAAGAAGGCGATTTCATCCTCTTCTGTGCCGATAAGTTTGAAGTGGTGTGCCGCACCCTGTGTGCCCTGCGTCTGGAGGTCGGCGACATGCTGGGTCTCCGTCCCAAGGACGACTATCGCTTCTGCTTCGTAACCGATTTCCCGCAGTTCGAGTGGTCTGAAGAAGAAAAGCGTTACATGGCCATGCATCATCCCTTCACCATGCCCTATGAAGAAGATCTGCAGTACCTGATGACCGATCCCGGCCGCGTTCGTTCCCAGGCCTATGACGTGGTGCTGAACGGCACTGAGCTGGGCAGCGGTTCCATTCGTATCCACCGCAGTGATGTGCAGTCCCTGATGTTCAAGGCGCTGGGCTTCACCGAAGAAAGCGCCCGTCAGCGTTTCGGTTTCCTGATTGACGCCTTCCAGTACGGCACGCCGCCCCACGGCGGATTCGCCTTTGGCCTGGATCGCCTGACCATGCTGCTGCTGGGTGCGGACAGTCTCCGCGACGTCATTGCCTTCCCCAAGGTGCGTGATGCCTCTGACCTGATGACCGGCGCCCCGGATTATGTAGATCCCGAGCAGCTGGAGGTTTTGCAGCTGGGTGTTGCCGCGGGGCAGGAGGAGCACCGTCAGGAGCGGAAGAAGCCGCAAATGGCCGTGAAGCAGGTGGCCGAATTGGCCAAGCTGTCCCTTTCGGCAGAGGAGGAAGAGCGCATGGGCGGCGAGCTCAATGCCATCCTTGCCTTCGCTGAAGCCCTGCAGAAGGTAGATACCACGGACGTACCCATGACGGCGCACGTCATTCCCACTGAAAATGTTCTGCGGGATGATGTCCCGTCTCCCTCTTTCGAGCGGGAAAAGCTGCTCATGAACGCCCCCACCCGCACGGAAACCTGCCCCACCGTGCCCAAGACCTTTGACTGAAAGGAGGATTTCACCCATGAAAGCCATTGAAAAGATGACCCTGAAGGATATGTGTGACGCGCTGAAGAACGGGGAAGCATCCTCCGTTGAGCTGACTGAGAAATGCCTGGAGCGCATCCATCAGGTAGAAGACAAGGTCGGTGCCTTTGTTACGGTCACCGAAGAAAATGCCCTGAAGCAGGCCGAAGAGGCGGATAAGCTCCGCAAAGCCGGTGAGAAGGTTGCGCCCCTGTGCGGCGTTCCCGTGGCCGTGAAGGACAACATCTGCACCGAAGGCGTGCGTACCACCTGCGCCTCCAAAATGCTGGAGGATTTCATTCCGCCCTATAGTGCCACCGTGTGGGAAAAGCTGCAGGGTGCAGGCTGTGTCATGCTGGGCAAGACCAACATGGACGAGTTTGCCATGGGCTCCACCACGGAAAACAGTGCATTCCATCCCACCCATAATCCCCATGACGTTCGTTGTGTCCCCGGCGGCTCGTCCGGCGGCAGTGCAGCTTGCGTAGCAGCAGGCGAAGCTCCCCTGGCGCTGGGCAGTGACACGGGCGGATCCATCCGTCAGCCCGCGGCCTTCTGCGGTGTTGTGGGCATGAAGCCTACCTACGGCATGGTTAGCCGCTATGGTCTGGTGGCCTTCGCTTCCTCCCTGGATCAGATCGGTCCCATGACCCGCACGGTGGAAGACAACGCCCTGGCACTGGATGCCATCGCAGGCTATGACCGCCGCGATACCACCTCCGTCAAGCGGGGCTACACCCCCATGAATCGTCAGATGAAGGACGGCGTGCAGGGTCTGACCATCGGTCTCCCCCGTGAAATGTTCTCGGAAGGTCTTTCCGCTGACGTCCGCAAGGCAGTGATGCATGCAGCCGATGTTCTGAAGGACATGGGCGCCAAAGTGAAGGAAGTTTCGATTCCTTCATTAGAATATGCACTGCCTGCCTACTATGTGCTTTCCAGCGCAGAGGCCTCCAGCAACCTGGCGCGCTTCGATGGTGTCCGCTACGGTCACCGTGCCAAGGAATATGCCGATTTGGAAGAGCTGTATGTGAAGAGCCGCAGCGAAGGCTTCGGCGCAGAAGTCAAGCGCCGCATTCTGCTGGGCACCTACACCCTCAGCGCAGGCTACTTTGATGCTTATTATAAGAAGGCGCTGCAGGTTCGCACCCTGGTCATCCGCGATATTGAACAGGTGATGAGGGACTGCGATGCCCTGCTGGGTCCTGTTGCCCCCACCACAGCGTATCGTCTGGGTGAAAAGACCATGACCCCTTTGGAAATGTACCTTGGCGACATCCACACCGTGCCTGTGAACATCGCAGGCATTCCGGCGCTGTCCATGCCCTGCGGAATGGACAAAAAGGGATTGCCCGTGGGTCTGCAGCTGATGGGCTCCACCTTCTCTGAGCCCATGCTGTATCGCATCGGCTACGCGCTGGAAGGTGCGCTGGGTCAGGTTTTGAAGGAGGTGTCCCTGTAATGGCTACCTGGCGAATGATCGATGGCTATGAAATGGTGATTGGCCTTGAGGTTCACGTAGAGCTGAAGACACGCACCAAGATTTTCTGCTCCTGCGAAACCACCTTCGGTGCAGAGCCGAACACCCAGTGCTGCCCCGTGTGCATGGGTTTTCCGGGAACGCTGCCTGTGCTGAATAAGCAGGTGGTGCATTATGCCGTGCTGGCAGGTCTGGCCACAGGCTGCCGGATTGCCCGCTACTCCAAGCAGGATCGCAAGAACTACTTCTACCCCGACCTGCCCAAGGCGTATCAGATCAGCCAGTATGACCTGCCCCTGTGCATCGGCGGTCATCTGGATGTTGAAACTCCTGAGGGTGCAAAGCGCATCGGCATCACCCGTATCCACATTGAGGAAGATGCCGGCAAATTGGTGCATGACCCCGAAAAAGGAACCCTCATCGACTGCAACCGTTGCGGCGTTCCGCTGATTGAAATCGTATCCGAGCCTGATATCCGCACCCCGCAGGAAGCTGTGGCCTATCTGCAGAAGCTGAAGGCCGTTATCGCCTACACGGGCGTCAGCGATTGCAAGATGAATGAAGGCTCCCTGCGCTGCGATGTGAACCTGTCCATTCATAAGCCCGGCGAGCCCTTCGGCACCCGCACCGAGATGAAGAACCTGAACTCCTTCCAGTCCGTGCAGCGGGCCATTGAAGAAGAATACCGCCGCCAGGTGGAAGCAGTGCGCAAGGGTGAAACCATCGTGCAGGAAACCCGCCGCTTTGACCAGCAGACAGGCAAAACCACGGCCATGCGCCGCAAGGAAAACGCCAACGACTACCGTTACTTCCCGGATCCCGACCTGGCGCCCATCGTGCTGGCTCCCGACCTGGTGGAAACGTGGGGCAAGGAGCTGCCGAAGCTGCCCGATGAGCGCAAGGCCAGCTATATCCGCGAATACGGCCTCACCTCCTATGCAGCAGAGCAGCTGGTAAGCGACAAGGCGCTGGCGGATTATTTTGAGACCGCCGCAGAGTCTACCCAGGCAGTCAAAGCTTTGGCCAACCTGATGATTACCGAGGTGTTCCGCCTGCTGGAAGGCGAAAGCGCCATCATCCCCATTGCCCCCGCACATCTGGCGAAAATCGCCACCATGGCGGAGGAAAACATCATCAACAGCGGTGCCGCCAAGAAAATGGTGGCCGCCCTGTGGGTCAATGATGAAGACCCCGAGACGTACGCTGAGCGGGAGCATCTCCGCCAGATTAACGACCCTGAGGTGCTGGGCAGCTACGTCCGTCAAGCCATTGAGGCGCATCCCGACATGGTGGAAAGCTACCACAAGGGCAAGCTGAATCTGAAGAAGGCTCTCATGGGCGCGGCCATGGGGCTTGCCGGCGGCATGGCCAATCCTGTGCTGCTGCAAAAGCTCATGGATGAAGCATTGGATCAGTAAATCGCCATTTAACGTTTCACTTTCCCCTTTCCGCAATCTTTCTGCGGAAAGGGTTTTCATTTGGACGCACTTTTCATGCACTGCATCCTTTCTTGACGTTTTTCCCTCTCTCGTGCTATCATGGCACGCGGAGGAACCACTATGCGAATTTTGATCGTCACCGATATTCATGGAAATCTTCCTGCGCTGGAGGCAGTGCTGTCCTCCCCGCAGGCAAAGGAATGCGAGCGTGTCATCTCTCTGGGCGATTATTCCGGCTTTGGCCCTGAACCGCTGGCCGTCCGTCAGCGGCTGGATGAGATGCACGCCGTTATGCTGCTGGGCAACCATGAAGAACGTTTGCACCATATTCATGAAGAATCCTTTGCGGGATATAATTGGGTACTGGCGCACTGGATGGCAAAGGAGCTCCGCGGCAAGGATCTTCACCATCCCATTGATTATCAGCTTGGAGACGTGTTCATGACCCATGGCACCCCCGGGGATCCCTTTCACCTCATCACCGGGCAGGACGCAGCGGCGTTGCTCCCCTCCCTGCCGGAGGGCGTGAAACTGGTGCTCAGCGGACACAATCATATCCCGTTTCAGTCCTTTGACGGCCATCGCCGATGGGTCAATCCCGGATCCCTCGGCATGCTGGAGGATGAGACGGGCGGCATGGCAGCCTTTGCCGTGCTGACGGCAGAAGCTTCTCATTCTCAGGTAGAAACTTTCCGTGTCCCCTACCATCCGCAGGAAGTTTTTCTTTCCTATAAGGCACAGGGGCTGCACGAGGTTGCGCCGGAAATGTGCCACGCAGCGTATCTCACCATGCGATACGGCTTGCCGCAGTATATGCTCCGTCTGGTCTCTCACGTGAAGGAGACGGCCGCCGCTATGGGACTCACCCTCGGTGACCATGCCGCATGGGTCGCCGCTGACCGAACCTTCCCCTGGGCAGACGGGCTTTCTACCCATGAATTCTGGTGCAAAGGAGATGCTCCCCTATGACCAACGATACCATCGCCGCCATCGCCACCGCTCCAGGACAGGGCGGTGTGAGCATTGTACGCCTGAGCGGTCCTGAAGCGGAGAGCATTTTGTCCCGTCTGTTCCGCCCTGTCAAAAAGGGGCTCACGTCCCTAACCAGTCACATGCTGACCTATGGTCACGTGATGGATGGGGATGAAACCATTGACGAGTGCATGGCCGTGATTATGCGTGCCCCCAGAAGCTACACCCGTGAGGATGTGGTGGAGTTTCAGCTCCACGGCGGCAGCTTTACCCCGCAGAAGGTGCTGGACGCATGTCTCCGTGCAGGAGCACGTCTGGCAGATCCCGGTGAGTTTACCCGCCGTGCCTTTCTGAATGGCCGCATTGACCTTGCCGAAGCCGAGGCCGTGATGAATCTGATCGCTGCCCGCGGTGAACAGGCACACCGTGCCGCCATGCGCCAGCTGCAGGGCGGTGCATCCTCCTTTATTCGCAAGGCAGCAGACGAATTATACAGCATTGCTGCAGGCATCGCCGCCTGTGTGGACTATCCCGAGGAAATCACCGAAGAAGAAGCCACAGAGGGATTGGCAGACAAGCTGTCCTCTCTGGCAGATCGTTTGGACAGCGCATGCAGCGAGCGGGCATCACGGCTGCTTTCCTCTGGTTTGCAGGTCGTTCTGTGCGGCCGTCCCAATGTGGGCAAAAGCTCCCTGCTCAATGCCCTGCTGGGAGAAGACCGCGCCATCGTCACTGCCATTCCGGGCACCACACGGGACGTGGTCACAGGGGATTTGCTCCTGGGCGGATGCGAAATTCATCTGACCGACACCGCAGGCCTCCGCGATACGGAAGACCCCGTGGAGAAGATCGGCGTGGAGCGCTCCGGTAAAGCCATGTCGGAAGCCGATGTGGTGCTGGTGGTGCTGGACGGCTCTGCACCCCTGACGGAGGAAGATCAGACGCTGCTGAAAAACCAGTGCGATGCACGCACCATGGTCATCGTCAACAA
This sequence comes from bacterium, assembly GCA_963618735.1. Lineage (GTDB taxonomy): Bacteria > Bacillota > Clostridia > Christensenellales > Aristaeellaceae > CAKUFA01. The sequence continues at coordinate 73,015 of CAVEUM010000007.1, forward strand.
AAGTGACCTGCCTCCCATGTGGGATACCGCCAGTCTTTCCAGCCTGTATCCAACAGAGCAGATCCTGCATCTTTCCGCCGCCGACCCATTGACCCTTGCGCCGCTAAAGGAGAAGCTGCAGCAGCGTGCTGCCATCAGTGACCAGCTGGTGCTGACGCAGCCCCGCCATCTGAATGCCGCCAGACGTGCCATCCGCCACCTGCGTGATGCCGCGGCTACAGTTCAGGCAGGTCTTCCCGTGGATCTCACCACCGTGGACATCGCCGCCGCCCAGTATGCCCTGGGCGAAATCACAGGCGACCAGGTGGATGAAAAGCTGCTGGACGCGGTGTTCGAGCAATTCTGTGTCGGAAAATAAGGGTTCATTCCCGATGGCAGGCAGCAGGTTTGTAGAAATTCATCGTGTTTTTTTCTCTTCCCCTTGTTGCAACCCGCCAATGTGTGGTATACTGAGGGGTAAACATTTGAGGGAACGCCCGTATCCGGGCGGATAAGGAACGGGAGGTTTCCATGGGTAATTTTGTAGATCATGTAAAAATCACAGCGAAGGCAGGCAACGGCGGCAATGGCAGCACGTCCTTCCATCGTGAAAAATTTGTGCTGAACGGCGGCCCTGACGGCGGCGATGGCGGCAACGGCGGCGATGTGCTGCTCTTTGCTGACCCTAACATGCACACCCTGCTGGATTTCCGCTTCAAGAGCAAGTACACGGCCGAAAACGGCACGGATGGTGCTGCAGGCCGCTGCACCGGTAAACGCGGCGAAGACCTTGTCATCAAGGTTCCTGTAGGCACCGTGCTCCGCGATGCTGAATCCGGCGCTGTGGTTGCTGATATGGACAAGGCAGGCGAAACCCGCCGCATCCTGAAGGGCGGCCGCGGCGGCTGGGGCAACTCGCACTTTGCCACCCCCACCCGCCAGGCACCCAACTTCTCCAAGCCCGGCGGAAAAACAGAAGTGCACACCTTCCTGATGGAATTGAAAACCATTGCGGATGTCGGCCTGGTAGGCTATCCCAACGTAGGTAAGAGCACCATCCTTTCCGTGGTGACCAGCGCCAAGCCCAAGATCGGCAATTACCACTTCACCACCCTGACCCCCAATCTGGGCATTGTCCGCCGCCATGGCAAGGATTTCGTGCTGGCAGACATTCCCGGTCTGGTGGAAGGTGCAGCAGAAGGCGTTGGTCTGGGACATGACTTCCTGCGCCATGTGGAGCGCACTCGCCTGCTTCTGCATGTGGTGGACATTGCCGGCAGTGAAGGCCGCGATCCCATTGAGGATTTCGATCAAATCAATCTTGAGCTGCAGAACTACGGCGAATTGTCCGAGCGTCCGCAGGTCGTGGTGTGCAACAAGATGGATCTCACGGATGCGGATGAAAATCTTGCACGGATGAAGGAGCACGTTGCACCTCTGGGCTATCCCGTGTTTGCCGTCAGTGCAGCCACCCATCAGGGCTTTGACGCCCTGCTGGACTACGCAGCAGACCGCCTGGAAGAACTGCCGCCCATCCAGCATTTCACCGAAGAAATCGACCTGGATGATGAAGTGAAGGCAGGTACCTTCGAAGTGCAGAAGGACGGCAATGTATACGAGGTCGTCGGCAGCTCCATGGATCGCCTGCTGAACAGCGTCAACTTCGATGACGAGGAAAGCATGAACTGGTTCCACCGCACCCTGCGCCGCTGGGGCGTGATTGATGCCCTGCGCAATGCAGGTGCACAGGAAGGCGACACCGTTCGCATCCTGGATATGGAATTTGACTTTGTGGAATAAACGAGGAGAAAAATAATGACAAGCAAGCAGCGTGCCATGCTTCGTTCCATGGCAAACACAATGGAAACCATTCTCTACGTCGGCAAGGAAGGCGTAACGGACGGCACCGTCAAGGAAGCCTACGACGCCCTGGAAGCCCGCGAATTGATCAAGTGCTGCGTCCAGCAGGGAGCACCCCTCACTGCCAAGGAAGCGCTGAATGAGCTGTGCGAGCGCACAGGTGCCGAACCCATCCAGTGCATTGGACGCCGTTTCGTGATGTATCGTCCCAGCACGGACAATCCCCGCATTGTGCTGGAGTAATTACAAGTAAACAAAGAAGGACGCAGGGCATTCACCTTGCGTCCTTTTTCTCCCCCTGCTTGCCTTCACGTTCAGCAGGGGCTGTTTTTATGTTCCGAAAAAGCTGTTATTCCTCCGAGTCAATGGCATTGGCGATGCTTGTGGCAACCGTTGCGAATTCCGTTGTGGTCACCGTGTAGTAGGAATCCGCCGTCTGTGCAAGGGCAGCCTTGATCGCCGTGCTGTCTGTGCCAAGATCCTGCTCAGGATCGTACAGGAAAATACCCAGCTCGGGGCTGTACAGCAGATAGGTATAGGTGCTGTCGCCGCTGATGCAGAAAAGCAGACCCACCATGTCTTCTGCTTTGCTGACGAAGATATCCTTGTCGAAGTCAATGTCGAAGGTACTGTCCCTCTCGGTCATGTACTCCACCGCCGCAATAACTGCGAACGCCGCACGGGTTGTGCTGTTTTCCGTCCATGCATCCACGTCATAATCCATCGCGGAAAGAACCGTTGACGAGAAGAATGTTGATTCTGCCAGGGCCGAAGAACAGCCGGCAAGCAACACCAGCGTCATGAGAAGCGCCACCACACGTTTCATGAGAATGCCTCCTTGATATTAGGTTGTTGATAAAACCATCTGTTCCAAGGGTATCACATCACCTGCGGTTCGTCAACCATTCCTTTCCGAATTTTCCATGTGAATTCCCGGCCGATTCCTCACCGTGCAGTTGACGTGCCTAATAAAAAAAGATATAATGTAAACAGTGTGCATAGATGAATGGAAGGGGGAAACGCGCCATGAAGCGCCTTGTTCATCTGGGAATGATCCTGGCTTTCGCATGGCTTGTTTTCCTCGCGTCAGGTGCGCTGGTGGAAGGGCCGCAGGAGCTGGAGCAAGTGCAGCCTGTTACCCTGCCGCCCATGGCCGCGCAGGTGGCGATGACCGCTCCGGAAGGAAATCCCCAGCCGGAACACAGCTGTGCAACAGATACCACACGGATGCGGAGCAGTTCCCTCGCCGCTGAAACGCAGTGCGAACACGATGCTGTTCACGCAGGCGTCCAAACGGCAGATCGAAACGGGATTCCCGTTGTGAGCCGCACCTACATCCGCACGGTATATCAGGCTTTTCCCCCGGAGAGGATGGCCGGATAGGCGTTTGCATCGCAGAAAATGTCTGTTCCCATCTCATTCCACAAAAAACTGGAGGTCAGAAACATTATGAAAGCAAAGAAGACGAGCAGCAAGACGGCATCCATCGTCAAGCTGGTCATCGTGTTCGTGCTGACGGTGGCGCTGGGCATCATCGGCGTCACGGGCATGAATCTGGACGCTCGCGGCCTGTATAAGCTCAAGAGCTGGCTGCCTACCACCAACGCCGACAATTGGCCCTCTAGCCTGTCCCTCGGCCTGGATCTGCGCGGCGGTGTGTATGTGGAGTATTCCGCATCCCGCCCCGAGAACAGCGACGCTGACTTTGACTCCCTCATGGAAGGCACCATCAGCGTTATCCAGAACCGTTTGAGCGATAAGGGCTACACCGAAGCCACCGTGCAGCGCATCGGCACGGACGGCATCCGCGTGGAAATTCCTGACACGGATGACCCGAAGGCTGTGCTGGACCTGATCGGCACCCCTGCCAAGCTGGAGTTCAAGGACGCTGACGGCAACCTGATCATGGATGGTTCCATGGTGCAGACCGCTGTGGGCGGCTATGACAGCGAGCAGGCCGACTACGTCATCAGCTTCAAGCTGACCAGCGAGGGCGCTACCGTGTTTGCGGAAGCCACCGCTGCTAACATCGGCAAGTCCATCTCCATTTACCTGGATGATGAACTGCTCATGTCCCCCACCGTGCAGTCCGCCATCACCGGCGGCCAGGGCGTCATCAATGGCATGGGCAGCCTGGAGCGTGCCCAGACCATGGCTGCTCAGATCCAGTCCGGTGCTCTGCCCCTGACCCTGACCCAGCAGAAGGTTGATACCGTGGACGCTACCCTGGGCAGCGATGCTCTGTCTACCACGGTGACCGCCGCTATCATCGGCATCCTGCTGGTGATGGTTGTGATGATCGTCCGCTATCGCCTGAATGGTGTGGTGGCCAGCTGGGCGCTGTGCATCTACATCATCGTGCTGTTCTTCCTGCTGGCTGTGATCCCCGGCATTCAGCTGACCCTGCCCGGCCTGGCTGGTATCGTGCTTGGCATCGGCATGGCTGTGGACGCCAACGTGGTGATCTTCGAGCGTTTCAATGAAGAGCTCCGTGCCGGCCGTCCTACCCGTGCCGCTGTGCGTGCCGGCTTCAAGAACGCTATGAGCGCTGTTCTGGACGCTAACGTGACCACCCTGATTGCCGCCATCGTGCTGATGTTCTACGGCACCGGCTCCATCCAGGGCTTCGCAAAGACCCTGTTGCTGGGTGTTATCACCTCCATGTTCACGGCTGTGGTCGTGACCCGCTTCCTGATGAAGAACATTGTCAACCTGGGCGTGAAGAACACTGCGATGTTCGCCAAGGTTAAGCAGGTTGAGAAGGAGGAGCAGAAATGACTGTAAAGAATCGCTCCAAGATCTGCCTGATGGTCTCCGCGGCCATTATGGTGATCGCCCTGGTGCTGACCATCTGCGGCCTGGGTGTGAATTTCGGTATTGACTTCACCGGCGGTCTGTCCATGCAGTATGCCATGGGCGGCGAGTACAACAAGGCTGATGTGGAAGAGATCCTGAACGGACTGAACATCGGCACCTACACCATCACCGAGCAGGGCACGAATGAAATCAACATCCGTGTGAAGGACATCAACCAGGACGATGTGCAGACCCTGCAGGCGAACTTTGAAGAGCAGCTGTTTGCCAAGTACACCAATGCTTCCCGCAATGGTGATGTGAACTACGTTGGCCCTGTTGCAGGCCAGACCCTGCTGACCAACGCTTTCACCTCCGTGCTGCTGGCTGGTGTGCTGATGCTGGTCTACATCGCCATCCGTTTCGACTTCAACAGCGGTGTGGCCGCCGTGTTCGGCCTGCTGCATGACGTGCTGATGATGTGGGCCTTCATGGTGCTGCTGCGCAATGTGATTCAGATGAACAGCTCCTACATTGCTGCCATGCTGACCATCGTTGGTTACTCCATCAACAACACCATCGTGATCTTCGACCGCATCCGTGAGAATGTGCGCAAGATGCCTTCCGCCGCCAAGGAAGATGTGGTGAACAAGTCTGTGCGTGAGTGCCTGGGTCGTACCATTAACACCACCCTGACCACCCTGATCACCATCGTTTCCCTGTACATCCTGGGTGTGGACAGCATCCGCGAGTTCGCTCTGCCCATCATCATTGGTATCGTTAGCGGTGTGTACAGCGCCAACATGATCAATGGCTATGTGTGGGCCTTCCTGGAAGAGAAGAAGCGTGCCCGCAAGCTGCAGCCCAAGCAGGCTAAGGCTAAGGCCTGATTTCCCAATCAAACGCAAGACCCGCAGGAGTTTTTCATAGCTCCTGCGGGTCTTTTTGCTGCCTCGAGTTTTCCACCGTTTCTCAGCACATTGCGGAACATCAAACAGCTTCTTCAAAAGGAAGACGCGCTTCGTTACTTTTCTCCGTAGTACGTCTGATTGTTCTCCAGCGTTATCCCCCTGGCGGCAAAGAGCTCCTCCACTGTAACGCAGAGGAAGCCGCGCTCCTCCAGGCGATTGAGTGCAATGTCCAGGTATTTGTAGCAAGCTTCCCGCAGGTCGTGCATCATCACCACCGCGCCATCGGGGCAGCCGCCGCCGGCATTCATGCCGATGGTGAGGATATCGCTGTCCGCATAGCTGCGATACATGGAACCATCCCCTGCGGAAATGCTCCAGTGAATCAGCGGCAGGCCGATTTCTGCCTCGATATACGGCTTCTCCACCCCGCCCGGAGCACGCATCATGGCGGCACTTGTGCCCGTAATGGCGCTTAGTTCCGCATTAAATCGCTGCAAATCGGACAGGGCGGTTTCCTGTACACTGCCGGATGTCTCGTGATGGTAACTATGATACGCGAGGATGAACCCGCTGTCGTGCTCGTAGGATACCACATAGTGATTGGCACGAAGCATATTTCCCACAAGGAAGAAGGTCGCATCAGCGCCGCGTTGGCGAAGCATGTCAATTACCCGAATGGAGGACAGCTGCGCAGGGCCATCATCGAAGGTCAACGCCACCATCTTGTAGCAGCTGTTATCCGTCTGCCTTTGAGCTTCTTCCAGCATGTCATTGCGGATCTCTCCGTAAGGGATTCGCACATGCATCAGCCCCGCGTGGCCAGGGTAGAGGGCATCCGTATGATAGTGCAGCCGCAGGGTGCCGGCGGTCAGGGTGAAGGGTGTTTCCTGCAATTGGGAAAATTCGCACAGCTGCGCCAGTGTCTCCGCGTCCGCCTCCTCCTCGGGATAATAAGCGGAAAGCTGCGTCTTCACCGCTTTCGCGATGGTTTCCCATGCAGGGCTGCTTGCATCAAAAAGGTCGAGCAGCGTCAATTGATGGCCTGTAGCCAGGTCGTAGACCCGCGCGTCAAAGTCCACATAGGTCTGCTCAGCTTCCGCCTGAATCCGTGCGAGGGTGAGAAAGCTCATCCAGCTCTGTCCCGTTCGGCTAATGCCCGAGGATACCCGCAGAGAAATCTTTTCCTTCGCGTTCCATCCATTGGGCAGATGCGGCTGACCAGCTTCCGTCATCCCGTCAATCACGGCGCGCATTTCTTCATTGACCTTCTCATTCGCCGTTACGGGATACGTGCGGCGGACATAGACGTTCTTGCGCAGATACTCGTCCTCTGTGGTCTTCTGGGTGAAATGAAAAATCTCCGGAATGGCCTGTTTTTCCTCTGCCATGGCAAGCGTGGGCAGAAAGCAAAGCAAAAGCAGCAGAGCAACGAATTTCTTCATGAAAAGGATACTCCTTTAACGCACATATGCATCAAGTATAGCATGGGAAGGGGAAAGCGTCAAACTGCTTAACAAATGGTTTTCTTCCGCCTTAGAAATTGCATTTCTTTCTTCTCTCCTGTATAATGAAACAGTACCCATGAAAGGAGAACCCTTCACAATGATGAAAGCAACTTTTTCCCGCACCTGGCAGATGTACCGCCGTCACTTCGGCGGACTGATGATGATGCTGTTGATTGAATTGATTCTGCGGCTGATGGTTTGCGTACCGCTGCTGTTTCTCGCATCCTCTCAAACGCGGTGGCTGACGCTGTTGTGCCTGCCGCTGTTTGTGCTGATTGTGCTTCCTGCCCGCCGCAACGCCGCAGAGGTGTACGCAGCACTGGAAAAAACGGATGTTTTGAACCTGAAAGGTCTTGTCAGCTTTGACCACTATGGTGAAAAGCTGGTGCAGGGTCTCAAGCGGACTGGGCTTCTGCTCCTGTGGGCACTGCCGTTTCTGTCGGTAACCGCAGCGGCGCTGTATCTGTATAAGGCAGATGCCATTCCCGGGGTTACGGATACCTTCACGCTTTTGCAAAAGGTGATGAACCTTGGCCGAAGCGGCTTTGCAGCATTCCTGCTGGGCGGCGTTTCATCCATTACCGTGCGCGGCGTGGTGATGGTGGTACTTCTGTACCTGCTGACGCTGCTGCCCCTGCTGGTTGGCCTTGGCTTCCACAGCGGCACCCGTCATGGTGAAGCACTGGGCAACGGGAAGATGATCCGCGGTCATCGCGGCGGCGTGCTGGGCACCTGGATTCTGGGTCTGGTGACGCTGATTCCCTTCATTGCAGCTGCATGGTTCATCTGCGCCGATTATATCAGTCAGGTGCTCAATTCCCTGAGCAATTTGGGGCTGACGTCCCTGTCCCTGCCGCCTGTTGACAGCCGTATATGGCTGCTGGCTGCATCGCTGGTGATTTTGCTTCTGCCCATGATTCCCCTGAAGCAGCTTCTCAGCGCCTGCCGTGTTAAGCTCCTGCAGGAAAAGCTCGATGGAGGAAAGGCGTAATGCGGCTGGATCGATATTTGGTGACCCTTGGCATTGGCAGCCGCACCGAGGTGCAGAAGCTCATCCGCTCAGGCTGCGTCACCGTGGACGGAGCAATGGTGAAGGATCCCTCCTTCAATTGCAAAGAGCCTGCCAATCTTGCACTTCGCGGCGAGGCACTGGACGGCCGCCTGATGCGTCACGTGATGCTTCACAAGCCATCAGGATTGCTGACCGCCGCCCGAGACAAGAAACAGCCTACGGTTATGGATCTTCTTCCGCCCGTGTATGCATCCATTGGCTGTATGCCGGTGGGACGGCTGGATAAGGACACCACGGGACTGCTTTTCCTTACCTGCGACGGCGAATTGAACCACCGCCTGCTGGCACCCCAGCGTCACGTGGACAAGACGTACCTGGCGCGGGTGGACGCACCGCTGAATCCCGAGCTCATTCCACGTTTCCGTGAGGGACTGGATCTTGGCGACTTTGTGACCCAAAGTGCTGAGCTGATGATTGTGGAGCCCACCCTGGCGCGGCTCACCGTGCACGAGGGAAAGTTCCACCAGGTCAAGCGCATGTTTGAGGCAGTGGGGCTGACCGTAACAGCACTTCACCGTGAAACCTTCGGCCCGCTGACTCTGCCTGATGATCTTCCCGAGGGGCAGTGGCGTGAGCTGACGGAGGAAGAAACCGCCGCGCTGTATCAAGCGGCACAGATGGAGGCACCGCAATGAGCGAACAATACTACACCGCAGACCCAACATGCGCGTCCCGTCCCGCGGCCTGCGCCCTTTCCTGGCGGGGCAAGTCCATCCGCTTTACCACGGATGCCGGTGTTTTCTCCCGCGGCGAGGTGGACAAGGGAACCCAGCTTTTGTTGGATGCACTGCCTGATTTGGCTGGCCGTGTGCTGGATCTTGGCTGCGGATGGGGCGCCATCGGCGTTACGGTGGGCAAGGCCTATCCTGCCTGCCAAGTAACCATGGCGGATGTGAACCATCGTGCGCTGTCCCTTGCCCAAAAGAACGCCGAGGACAACGGCGTATCCCTTCGCTGCCTGGAAAGTGACGGCATGGCCGCCCTCATGAACGAAACCTTCGATGTGGTGATTACCAATCCCCCCATCCGTGCAGGCAAGCAGGTCATCTACAAAATGTTCGCGGACATTGCTCCCTGCCTGGCCCCCGGCGGAGCGCTGTATCTGGTCATCCGCAAGCAACAGGGCGCAGAAAGCTGCATGAAGTACCTGCGCACGCTGTATGGGCAGGTGGAGAAGCTGTCTAAGTCTGATGGATTCTGGGTATTGAAAGCAGCGGAACCCATCCCTCAGGAATGAACCCATTCTCAATTTTATTGAAAGAAGGCTTTTTCGGTGCTGTACAATGAGGAATACTTCGAGTCTGGTCTGTACCGTGTGAACACCCGTTGTGAAAAGTGGGATTTGATGCGTGAGGAAAACCACGATGATACCATGATTCCCCTGTGGGTCGCGGACATGGATTTCCCCAGCCCGCCGGAGGTGCAGGAAGCGTTGATAAACCGTGCCGCTCACCCCACCTATGGCTATACCGAGCCAATGCACGATGACTATCAGGCAGCCATTGATTACTGGCAGCGCCGTCATGGTCTGACCTTTGCGGAGGAGGACATCACCCTTCTGCCCTGCGTGGTGACGGGACTGAAGCTTGCCATTCAGGCCTGCACGAAGCCCGGGGACGGCGTTATCATCATGTCCCCCGTGTACGGCCCCTTCTCCCATTCCGTGGAAGCAACAGAGCGCACGAAGGTGGATTGTCCCCTGACCCGTGACGCCGCCGGTCGCTACTCCATGGATCTTGCTGCCATTGAGAAGGCGCTGCAGGAAGGCGCAAAGGCTGTGATGCTCTGCAACCCGCACAATCCCGTGTCCCGTGCATGGAGCCGCGAAGAGCTGCTGGCACTGGCGGAATTGACGAAGCGCTACAACGCCACCCTTATTTCGGATGAAATTCATGCCGACTTTGTATACGAGCCGCTGACCTTCATCCCGATGCTGACCCTCGTGCAGGAAAACGTGATCTCCCTGTGCGCCGCCAGCAAGACCTTTAACCTGGCAGGCCTTCAGCAGGCCATGTGCCTGTGCAAGGATGCAGCGCTCCGTGCAAAGTTCCGCACTGCACTGGAAGCCGCAGGCGTGCGCAGCGGCAACATCTTTGCCCTGGAAGGCAACCGCGCAGCTTACCTGCATGGCGATGCCTGGCTGGACGGGCTGCTGAAGTACCTGAGCGGTTCCGCCAAAATGCTGACGGACTGGGTGCATGAGCATCTGCCCGAGGCTGTGATTACTCCCATCGAGGCTACCTATCTGGCCTGGCTGGATTTGTCTGCCTATGGCCACACCACGGAAGAGCTGATGGAAATGACCAAGGCGGAAGGCGTATATTTCACCGCAGGCACGTTCTTCGGCGAAAAGGCCGGCGAGTATCACCTGCGGGTGAATTTCGGCACGCCGAGGCACATCTTGCTGGAAGGCCTTGCACGGCTGGAAAAGGCGCTGAAGAAGTAATTAAGTTTTCCTTTACAGAGAATCGCGGGAGGCGTGGCACTGAATCGTCACCCTCCCGCCAAGGATCGATTCGAGAGGTGACATCATGGGCGGGGTTGTAATTCGCGCAGGACGAGCCGGGCAGACATTGCCGGAGGTCATCCGCGGCATCGGGCAGCAGTATGCCGCCCATGAGAAGATTGTGCTGCTGGTTCCTGAGCAGTACACCCTTCAGGCGGAACGTGAGCTCATCGAGCAGCTGAATCTTCCTGGCTACTTTGACATGGACGTACTTTCCCCCTCCCGTTTGCGCCGCCGCATTCGCGAGACAGGCGGTTCGGATCCCCTGCCCAAGCTGGATGACCGAGGCCGCAACATGGCATTAAGCCACGTGCTCACCAAACTGGAGAAGGATCTCCGCTACTACCGCCGTGTTGCCAATACGGCAGGCCTGCCTGCCAAGGTGGCGGATATTCTCACCGACCTGAGCCACGCCGATGTGGATGCAGAAGGGTTGGAACGTCTGGCCGAGGAAGCAGCCTCTGCCGCCACTGCCGCCAAGCTGCGCGACCTTGCCCTCATCTGGAGGGAATATCAATCTCTGATTGACGGCCGTTTCGCCGATGAGGATGCCCAGGAGGAAGAAAGCTGCCGCAGACTGAGGAACAGCGGCGTGGTAACTGACGCCAACCTTTGGGTTTACGGCTTCGATAATTTACCTGCCCCCCTGTGTCGGCTGCTATGCGTTGCTGCTCCTCTTGTCCGTTCGCTGACTGTGACCATGACCATGGATTTCGAGTCCGCGCCTGATGGTCACCTGTTCCTGACCCAGCGGCAAAGTGTCGCCAACCTGATGGCCATGCTGGAAAAGCAGGGAATCCCCAGCACCATCAAGATCATTACTGCAGAAGGCAGCCCCCGTAATCCTGCCCTGCAATGGCTGGAAAAGTACCTCTTCGCCTATCAGGCCCCTGTGTTCGAAGGCGACTGCTCCGCTGTGTCCGTTCATGCTTGCGCCACGCCCTTTGCCGAGGCATCCTATGCCGCCCAAACCCTGCGCCGCTGGCATGATGCAGGCATTCCGTGGAGCAAAATGGCCGTTGCGTTAGGCGGCACCGCCTCTGCAGCGCTGGATGTGACGCTGTCCAAGGCCAACATTCCCCATTACATGGCACGGAAGGACAGTGTGCTCCGTCACGGCCTGTGCCGCTTCCTCATCAGCGCCTTATCAGCGGTCACCGAGGGATATCGGCAGGAGGATGTGCTGGAGTGCGCCCGCAGCGGATTTTCTCCCCTGACGGCAGAAGAAGCCATGCAGCTGGAGAATTACGCCATTGAAAACGGCATCCGCCAAAATAAGTGGCGCACCCCCTTCACCCGCGGCGGCAACGTGGAAGAGATGGAGAGAATCCGTCTTCAGCTCATTCCGCCGCTGGAGAAAATGCAGGAATCCCTCCGCACGTCAAGCAGCGCCGCACAATCCCTGACGGCGATTTACACCCTGCTGGAGGACGTTGGCGCCTATGACCGCCTGATGGCACGGGAAGAAGAGCTTCTCCGCCGCAAAATGTCTGCAGAAGCAGTGCAGAACCGTCAGGTGTGGCAGCTTTTGCTGGATGTGCTGGATCAGCTTTACGCCGTGCTTGGCTCCCAGAGGGCACGTATGAAGGATCTGGCACGCTACATTGCCTCTGCCCTGTCAGGCGTGGCGCTGTCTTCCCTGCCGCCCACCCGTGATACGGTCATGGTTGGCGAGGCGGGTCATCTGATGACAGGTTCCCTGGAGGCGCTTCTGGTGATTGGCCTGCAGGACGGCGTGCTGTCCTCTTCTCCCAGCAGCCTTCTGAGTGAGCAGGAACGGGAACAGCTGGGGCAAAAGCTGGAGCGTCCCGTGGGCATTTCCAGTGCTTTGCAAGGCTCACTGCGCCTCAGCGACTTCTACCGAACCATCGCCATTCCAAGCCGTTATCTGACCCTGACCTTTGCCGAGGGTGCCCAGGATGGTGCCGCCTTGCGCCCTTCCTCCCTGATTGCGGATGTGCAGCGCCTTATGCCCCGATTGCAGATCACAGGCGGTGTTACGGCCACAGGGGATGATCTTCCTTTGGCGCCTCTGCCTGCCCTGGAGGGACTTTCTCTGAGGCTTCGCGCCATGGCGGATGGCCGTGCTGACACACTGGATGACGCCTGGCAGGACGCCCTTCGCACCCTGTGGCGCATGCCGGATTATACCAGGGTCACCGAGCAGATGATCGATGCGCTGGACGCGAAGATCGAGCCGAAGCGGCTGGATACCGCCTCTGCGGTCAGGCTTTTCGCGCAGGACTACGTATCCGTTTCCCGTCTGGAGGAATACGCCAACTGTCCCTACCGCCACTTTGTGGATTATGGATTAAAGCCCGTAGAGCGGCGTGAGTTCGTTTATCAGGCCGATGAGAAGGGTTCCTTCTTCCACGAGGTGATGCACCAGTACACCCTGCTGGCTGCTGCGACGCCGAACTGGCCCAATGTGGATGACGAAACCCTTGACCGCATGATGAATCAGGTGCTGGAGCCTTTGACCAGTCAGTGGGAGAGCGGCCCTCTGACCGATGACGGCATCGGCCGCCAGCTTGGCAGAGGCTATCTGCATACCATCCGCCGTGCGGCCAAAATGTTTACCGAGCACAGCAAAAACAGTCACTTTGTAACCATCGGCGCGGAAGTTCCCTTTGGCCAGGCAGACGGTCTTCCGCCTGTGGTATTGTCCCTGAAGGATGGACGAAAAGTTGCCCTGCGAGGCATCATTGACCGTCTGGATCGCTTTGATGGCGAAAGCGGCTCCTATCTTCGGGTGGTAGACTACAAGAGCAGCCGTCATTCGCTGGAACCCGCGCGGGTATGGAACGGTCTGCAATTGCAGCTGCTCATGTACCTGAAAGCCGCAACAGACGGCACGCCAGGCACCCTTCCAGGCGGCGCGTTTTATTTCGTTCTGCGGGATCCCGTGGTGGATACAGCGGTAGACTCCAAGGAAGACGCGGAAGCCGAAATCGCCAAAGCGCTTCGCCTCAAAGGTGTGGTGCTGGCTGAAAACGAAGTGGTGCAGGCCATGGACTATGATCAGCCGAACTTCTCCTTTGAAAAGGTCTTTAAGCAGGACGGTGAGATTTCCGCCAGTGCCAACGCCCTGAAGTCTGACGAAATGCAGGCGCTGCTGAAGCACACGGAAAGGACCGCCGCGAAGATCGCACAGGAGATCCGTGAAGGACACATTGATGTCAGCCCTGCTGAGGTGAAGGAGGAGTCTGCCTGCCGCTACTGCGACTATGCCGCCATCTGCCGCAGGGATCCCAAGCTTCCCGGCGGACAAACAAGAAAAATCCCTGAAATGAATAAGCAGGATTTTCTTGAACGCTTGGCGAATGAAACAGCAAGCGGTACATCCCAGGCAAACCGCACGGAAAAAAATTCCTGTTATGATGAAGGAAAATCATCATAAGGATTGCATAATCCGTCAAAATGGGATATAATGATACCAGAGAAAAGATTCTCCGAAGGAGGCGTTTTCCCATGATTAAGATCATTGCAGGAAAAAAGGGTTCTGGCAAGACGAAGCGGTTGATTGATATGACCAACCAGGCTGCCAAGGAATCTGAGCACGACGTTGTTTTCATCGATGATGACAACCGCTATATGTTCGACATCGACCACAAGGTTCGCTTCATCAACGCAGCGGATTACCATGTCAAGACCCCCGAAATGTTCATGGGTTTCCTGTGCGGCATGCTGAGCCAGAACTTCGACGTTGGCACCATCTTTGTGGATGCTTTCGTGAAGCTGTGCCAGACCGAGCTGTCCGGTGCCGCTTGGCTGTTCACCGGCATGGAAGAGCTGTGCCAGAAGCATGACGTGGACTTTATCCTCTCCGTCAGCGCCGATCCTGACACGCTGCCTGATTTCATGAAGGCGTACATTATCTAAGCTCCTAGTGAAGCGGGCGCTCACAGCGTCTGTCGGCGGATGAAACCTGCCAAAACAGGGAACGGTGGTGTTTTCCGCCGTTCCCTTTCTTTTTATCTTAATCAAGCGGAGTGTGATCGTATGTCATTCTTCTCCACCCGTGGACAGACCTGTGTCACCGCATCTCAGGCCATCCTGCGAGGCATCGCTCCTGATGGCGGCCTGTTTGTGCCAGCCATGTTCCCGCAAGTTTCCAATGAGAAGCTTACTGCCATGGCGACCATGGACTACTGCCAGCGCGCGGTAAGCATCCTCAAGCTCTTCCTGGAGGATTACGATATTCCCGAAATCACGCAGGCAGTGAACGCTGCCTATGGTGACAGCAAGTTTGACAGCAGCGAGATTGCCCCCGTGCGTCGGTTGGATGACAGCACCTATGTCATGGAGCTGTTCCATGGCCCCACGCTGGCCTTCAAGGATATGGCGCTTCAGCTTCTGCCGCATTTGGTGACCCTGGCCGCCCGGAAGAACCATGAAAAGCGTGAGATTGCCATCCTCACCGCCACCAGCGGTGACACGGGCAAAGCCGCGCTGGAGGGCTTCAAGGATGTGCCCGGCACCAGCTGCACGGTATTCTATCCCATGGATGGCGTCAGCAATGTGCAGAAGCTGCAAATGACCACCACCGGCGGACACAACACCCATGTGATCGCGGTAGACGGCAACTTTGACGATGCACAGACAGGTGTGAAGAAGCTCTTCGCTTCCCTGGACTTTGCCAACGAAATGAATAAGAAGGGCAAAGTGCTTTCCTCTGCCAACAGCATCAATTTCGGCCGCCTCGTGCCGCAGATCGTGTACTATTTCAGTGCCTACGCGGATCTGATCCGCAAGGGTGAAATTTCCGTGGGTGAACAGGTGAATTTCGCCGTGCCAACAGGCAATTTCGGCGATATTCTGGCGGCTTACTACGCACGGAACATGGGATTGCCCATCGCCAAACTGATCTGCGCCAGCAACCGCAATAACGTGCTGACGGACTTCTTCCACACGGGCATTTACTCCACCCATCGCACCTTCGTGAAGACGACCTCCCCCAGCATGGACATTCTGGTTTCCTCGAATCTGGAGCGCCTGCTGTACGAGGCTGCTGACCGTGACAGCGATCTGGTGAAGGTTTGGATGGATCAGCTAAGCACCTGCGGAAGCTACTCCGTGGGCGAGCAGCGTCTGGAGTGGCTGCAGAGCCTGTTCGCCGCCGGCTGTGCAGACGACCGTGAAACCGCGGCGGAGATTCGCCAGCGCTTTGAAAAGAACCACTACCTGATGGACACGCACACTGCCGTGGCCTCCCAGGTACTGCGCCAGTATCGCCGTGAAACCAACGACAAGACGCTGACCGTGATTGTTTCCACCGCCAGCCCCTACAAGTTTGCAGAATCTGTTCTGGCCGCCGTGACCAGCCCCGAAGAAGCTGCCTCCAAGGATGCCTTTGCCTGTGCAGAGGAGCTGTCCGGCATGTGCGGCGTACCTGTACCAAAGCAGGTCACTGCCCTCAGGGACTTGCCTGTTCTGCACACTGCCTCCTGCACCAAGGGTGAAATGGCCGATGCCGTGCTGAAGGCTATGGACGACTAAGCAGCGATCATAATAAAGGGAAGTGTCAAAGTCCCGTCATGCATAGCATGGCGGGACTTTTTGCAGGTGAAACGTGAATCTTCTTCGTCAATCAGTATCCGGTTACCCAATGTCGAAATGACGCGGATTCCTCTCCATCTTTGATCGGAAAGACTGCGAGCTTCACCTCTCCTGACGCAAAAAACTCCCCCTGAAGTTCACTGGTTCGTTTTTTCCAGTGCTTGCCTCAGGGGGAGCGAATTATTTCAGAGCGTTTCTATGATCCGAAAACAGCGGTTACTTTGCTGCCTTCATTACAGAGTGTACTCCTTCTTCTCAGCAGGGCGCTTGGCCATCTCAGCGGCCTTCTTCTGATACTTCTCAGAAGTGTTGCCCAGCACTGCGTAGGAAGCGATCTTGCTCTCCTCCACGCCGGGCTGGTTGAATGCATCGATGTCCAGCATTTCGCCGGCATAGGCAGTGGCCATCTCATAGAAATAGATCAGCTGACCGATGGTGTAAGCATTCACCTCGGGCAGGATGATGGTCTGGCTCATACGGCCCTTCTTCATCAGCGCGTATTCCGTGCCCTGACGTTCAGCCTCGATGAGCTGATTCAGGCTCTTGCCGCCCAGGAAAGCCACATCGGGGAAAGCTTCGCAGCCGTGAGGGATGGGGCTCTGTGCACGGAAATTTTCCACCTTCAGCAGGGTGATGACCTTATCATACGGGCCTTCGGTGTACAGCTGCAGCTGGCTGTGCTGGTCGGTAACGCCCAGGGACTTCACAGGGGTCTGGCCGCAGTTCTTGGCCATGCCCTTGCGGGTCACGTTCTTGCCCAGGCTCTCAGCCCACAGCTGGCAGAACCAGTCAGCCATGTACTTCAGGCTGTCGGCATAAGGCATGGTGACGTTGATGTTGATGTTCAGGTCTTCCATGCAGATGTACTGCAGAACGGCTTCCAGCAGGGCAGGATTCTGCCATACGTCGTCGGTCTTGCAGCGGGCATCCATGGCAGCAGCGCCTTCCAGCATAGCGCGGATGTCAATGCCGCACACAGCAGCGGGCACCAGACCCACGGGGCACAGCTCGGAGAAGCGGCCGCCCACAGAATCGGGGATGTAGAACAGCTCGAAGCCATTCTCTTTGGCCAGCTTGATCAGGTTGCCCTGCTCGCAGTCCGTGGTGGCAATGATGTGGTCAGCCCACTTGTCGCCCACGACCTTCTTCAGCAGTTCAGAAATGGTCAGGTACTGGCTCATGGTCTCGGCGGTAGCGCCGGACTTGGTGATTACATTGAAGCAGGTGGTCTTGGGGTCGATCACATCCAGCAGGGCGCACATACGCTCAGGGTCGATGTTGTCTTCCACATACAGACGGGGGCCGCCGCGCTTCTCAGCGGGAAGCTCATTATAGTGCAGGTGATTCAGTGCCTGCTGCACAGCGATGGGACCCAGGGCGCTGCCGCCAATGCCCAGCACCACAAAGGTGTCGAACTGCTCACGTACGCGAGCGGCGACCTTTTCAATCTTTGCTACGACTTCTTCCTGATTATAAGGCAGCTCGGTCCAGCCCATCTTGCCCGTGCCGCGAGCGCTCTGCACAGCCTTATTGGCTGCTGCCGCGAAGGGAGCATATTCATTGACCTGACCTGCGCTGATACCATACTGGAAACCCAGCGTGTCTGCCATCATATGATTGACGTCCAGCACGATCGGCTTTTTGCACATCGTCATCTTTGTTCATTCCTTTCCTTTGGGACGATAAGCGCCCAATCAAATACCATCGGTAAGTATACCACATTTTTTTCTTCAGGAAAAGAGTCGTGCGGATAACGTAAATACTTTCATTCGCAAATTGCAGCGCTCAACACTTGCGTCTGCAACCATCCGCATCTGCATTTTGACTTTTACCCTGGCAAGGTGTGGCTTATTGCAGCACTGTTATCGACATCAATCCTATGAGCAGCTTATTCATTACCCTTTCCAACAGTTCTTATACTTCTTTCCGCTGCCGCAGGGGCAGGGATCGTTGCGGCCAGCCTTCTTTGGCTTTTCCTGCCGGGGTGCAGGCGCCTTGATGTCGGCAAGCTCCTTCAGAAGGCTCATGCGTATCGCCTCGTTCGGCACTTCCATTGTATCTTACAGGAAGCAAAATCGCCGCATGAAATGTCCGTTTCATCATTGGAAATACTTTCATAAGAAAATTCGTTGAAGAATCGCCCAATAAGGCGCTACATTGCCCATTTTGCAGGTCTTGCCAAGGAGGAAAAAATAAGGTATACTGGATACTGCGTGCGTAGACGTTTCTTTGTTGTACGAACGCATGCTTTCCCAAGCCTATGAAGGAGGATCACTCATGCCCACGACCTCATTTGATAAAGAGTCCATCAAGGCATCGATCGTCGGCAAGCTGCAGCGCTACAATGGCCGCAGCGTGCAGGACGCGTCTACCCAGCAGGTCTACAAGGCCCTGGCATCCACCGTCCGCGACCAGATCATGCAGAAGTATACCGTTGCCCGTGCAGAGCGGAAGGCCACAAAGTCCAAGCGCCTGTACTATCTTTCCATCGAATTTCTGATGGGACGCAGCCTGTACTGCAACATGCTGAACCTTGTTTCCACGGATGCCTACAAGCAGGCTCTCAGCGAGCTTGGCTATGACATCAACGATCTGCTCAAGGAAGAGCCGGAACCCGGTTTGGGCAACGGCGGCCTTGGACGTCTGGCTGCCTGCTTCATGGACAGCCTGTCCAGCCTTGACCTGCCCGCCATGGGCTGCACCATCCGCTACGAATACGGCCTGTTCCGTCAGAAGATCGTTGACGGCCAGCAGGTTGAGCTGCCTGACAGCTGGCTGACCAACGGCAACGCATGGGAAATGGCCGTGATGGAAGACGCCTGCGATGTGCACTTCGGCGGCTATGTGGATGAGGTCAATGAAAACGGCCAGACCCGCTATGTTCACAAGGATTACTACACGGTGGAAGCCGTGCCTTACGACATGCCCATCGTGGGTTATGACACCGAAACGGTGAATACCCTGCGCATGTGGTCTGCCCGCAGCCCCAAGAGCTTCGACCTGCAGTCCTTCGGCCAGGGCAAGTACAATCAGGCTGTGCAGTCTGTAGAGACTGCCTCCATGATTTCCAAGGTGCTCTATCCCGAAGACAACCACTACGAAGGCAAGATGCTGCGCCTGAAGCAGGCTTACTTCTTCACCAGCGCTTCCCTGCAGTACATCGTCCGCGACTTCAAGAAGCTCCACGGCAATGACTTCAGCCTGCTGCCTGAAAAGGTTTGCATCCACATCAACGACACCCACCCCGGCTTCGCCATCCCCGAGCTGATGCGTATCCTTATGGACGAGGAAGGTCTGGGCTGGGACGAGGCTTCCGCCATCGTGCAGAAGACCGTTGGCTACACCAACCACACCATCATGGCCGAAGCACTGGAAAAGTGGCCTGAGGACATGGTGAAGCAGCTGCTGCCCCGCGTCTACCAGATTCTGCAGGAGATCAACCGCCGCCTGTGCGACCGTCTGTGGAACGAGTTCCCCGGCCAGTGGGAGCGCATCGGTCACATGGCCGTGATCGCCTATGGCATGGTGCACATGGCCAACCTGTGCGTAGCCATGAGCTACTCCGTCAACGGTGTCAGCGCCCTGCACGGCGAAATCCTGAAGGATGAAACCTTCCATGATTACAACCTGATCATGCCTGAAAAGTTCTGCTCCATCACCAACGGCATCACCCATCGCCGCTGGCTCATGAGCTGCAACCCCGGCCTGACCAACCTGATTACCGAAGCCATCGGCACGGATTGGATCAAGAATCCTGAGCAGCTCAGCGATCTGCGTCCCTTCGCTGATGACGCGGCTTTCCGTGAAAAGTTTGCCGCAGTGAAGCGTCAGAACAAGGAGCGTCTGGTGAAGCTGGTGCAGGATCGTCAGGGTATCACCGTCAACCCCGACTTCCTCTTTGATACCCAGGCCAAGCGCCTGCACGAGTACAAGCGCCAGATGCTGAACGCTCTGCACATTCTCGTGCTGTACAACCGTCTGGAGAACGATCCTACCTTCGAGATGGAGCCCCGCGTGTTCTTCTTCGGCGCCAAGGCATCTCCCGGATACTATCGCGCCAAGCAGATTATCCGCTTCATCAACGCCCTGAGCGTGCTGATCGCCAAGAGCCCCCGCGCTTCCAAGTATCTGCAGGTGGTGTTCCTGGAGAACTACGATGTTTCCACCGCTGAGATCCTGATGCCTGCTTCCGAAGTTTCTGAGCAGCTGTCTACCGCCTCCAAGGAAGCCAGCGGCACGGGCAACATGAAGTTCATGATGAACGGCGCCCTGACCATCGGCACCATGGACGGCGCCAATGTGGAGATTTCCGAGCGTGTGGGTATGGATAATATCTACATTTTCGGCATGCGTTCTGACACGGTGCGCGACATGTACCGTGAGAACACCTATAATCCCATGAGCATTTTCGAGACGAACCAGGAAATCCGTCAGGCACTGACCCAGATGATCGACGGCACCCTGTTCCCCGAAAATCCCGCCGTGCTGCAGGATCTGTACCACAGCCTCCTGCTGGGCGACAACGGCTCCATGGCTGACCCCTACTTCGTGCTGAAGGACTTCGGGTCTTACTCCATGGCACAGCGCCGCCTGAATGCTGACTACGGCGACCAGAAGAAGTGGCAGACCATGGCCGTGATCAACACCGCCATGTCCGGTGTCTTCTCCTCTGACCGCACGATCGCTGAATACAACGACCGCATCTGGCACCTGACTCCCCTGAGCCGGAAGTTCTGATGCATTTTCGACTGACCGAACGGTCAACCCGTTCGGTCAGTCTTCTTTCAATAGCAATAGTTTCAGGAGTGAACAATACCTATGATGCATAATTCCCACGAGGCGTTTTACCGCATTCCCGCGGGTCCTGCAGCGGCAGGCACCACCGTTACCTTCCGCTTTCGCGATGATGACGCCAAGCAGGTTACCCTGCGCACCTGGACAGGTGAAGAAAATCAAACGATCATGACGCCCCTGGGCGGCGGCGTTTGGGAAGCTTCCTTCACCACCCCCTCCGAGCCCGGACTGATGTGGTATGACTTCATCGTGGACATGCCTAACGGCCACCGTCTCCGCTACGGCAACGCCCCGGACAAGCTGGGCGGTGAAGGCGTGGTATACGAACATGGCGATTTCCATTCTTTCCAGCTGACGCTGTATAAGCCCAATTTCAAGACGCCTGGCTTTATGCAGGGCGCTAACATCTATCAGATTTTCCCTGACCGTTTTTTCCGCGCCAAAACCAAGTCCGTGGATGACCGCACCGACCGCTACATCCATGAAAACTGGGATGAAGATTTGCTCACCGACAGTGACCCCCGCAGCGGCGATCATATGGCGCTGGATTTCTTCGGCGGCAACCTGAACGGCATTCGCAAGAAGCTTTCTTACCTGAAGGACCTGGGCGTGACGGTCATCTACCTGAACCCCATCTTCCGCGCCCGCTCCAACCATCGGTATGATACAGGCGATTACACGCAGATTGATCCCCTGCTGGGCACCGAGGAGGAATTCACCGAGCTGTGCAAGGCTGCTGAGGAGCTGGGCATGCGGGTGATGCTGGACGGCGTGTTCAGCCACACGGGTGAAGACAGCCGTTACTTCAATCACTTTGGCCACTACGACAGCGTTGGCGCCTGCCAGGGTGAGGCTTCCCCTTACTACGACTGGTATACCTTCAAGCACTTTCCCGATGAGTACAAATGCTGGTGGGGCATTCCCTCTTTGCCGGAGTGCCGCAAGGACAACCCTGACTACCAGAAGTTCATGTTCAAGGACAAGGAAGGCATCGTGCCCCGCTGGATTCAGCGCGGCGCTGCCGGCTGGCGGCTGGACGTGGCAGATGAACTGAGCATGGATTTCCTGCGCAAGCTCCGCGTTGCTGCCAAGCGTGCCAAGCGTGACGCCGTGGTGCTTGGTGAAGTGTGGGAAGACGCCAGCAACAAAATCTCCTATGGCGAGCTGCGCTGCTACTGCACGGGCGACACCCTCGACTCTGTGATGAACTATCCTCTGCGAGAGGCGATTCTGGACTTTGTGACCGGCAAGACCGATGCGTCCGTTCTGGTTCGGCTGATTCGCCACCAGGCAGAGGTATATCCTGCCCAGTTCCGCTACGCGCTGATGAACCTCATCGGCAGCCATGACCGTGCCCGCGTGCTGAACGTGCTCTGCGGCCACGAGGGCAACGAGCTGAGCAAGGCTGAGCAGCAGGCACTGCAGCTGACAGCAGAAGAATATGCCCAGGCCACCGAGCGCTACAAGACTTGTATCGATATCCTCTGTGCCCTGCCCGGCTGCCCCACCATCTATTATGGTGATGAGGCTGGCCTGACCGGCTGCCGCGATCCCTTCTGCCGCCGTCCCTTCCCCTGGGGACACGAGGACAAGAAGCTGCAGAAGTACGTATCTGAAAAGCTGAACCAGCATAAGCAGTCCAACCTGCGGAAGTTCGGCTATTGCACCGTCGATGCAGTTGATGCCGATACCATCCGCGTGGTGCGCTACTTCACCGAAACCGACGCTCTGGGCCGCAAAGCTCCCCAGAATGGTGCACGGGAAGAAATCGTAATCAAGCGGTAAAAGCATGCACAAGAAAAGCACGGGACACTCTTCACACGCCAAGTGCGAGAGGTCTCGTGCTGCTTTTTTATGATGTCTTACATCAGTTCACCGCAAATCATTAACAACAAGGCACGACCACCGCAGCCTTCCATCTACGGAAAAACCCCCGCCAGCGACTCATCATCGCTTGCGGGGGTCATGTTTCGCTTAGGAATTAGGCTTCCTTAGCCAGCTCCACGAGCTTGGCGAAACCAGCTGCGTCGTTCACAGCCAGGTCAGCCAGCATCTTGCGGTTCACTTCAACATTGTGCTTCTTCAGGCCATTGATGAAGGTGGAGTAGCTCATGCCATTGAGGCGAGCAGCAGCGTTGATACGGGTGATCCACAGACGGCGGAAATCACGCTTACGCAGCTTACGGCCTTCAAAGGCATAGCGCAGGGAACGAGCAACCTGCTCGGATGCGGCGCGGTACTGCTTGGATTTTGCTCCCCAGTAGCCCTTCGCCAGCTTCATAACCTTACGACGCTTCTTATGAGCGTTAACGGCTCTCTTAATACGTGCCATTGGATGATACCTCCTTGCCAGCCATTGGGCTTATTTGTAGGGCAGCAGCTTATGAATGGTGCGTGCTTCGGCATTGTTGTCCACAACACCATCGGCCCGCAGGTGGCGGGTACGCTTGGTGGTCTTCAGACGCACCTGATGGTTTGCGTTCATCTGCTTATGCTTGACGATACCGCTCTTGGTGAAAGAGAAGCGCTTTGCAGCACCACGGTGAGATTTTTGCTTAGGCATGGTATGATCCTCCTTTGCTGTTAATTCATTGCCTCATCAGAGGCAGTAGCCTGGGCGGCTTCCTTGCGAGCCTTCTTCTCAGCGAAGGAGGCCTTGGCAGCCTTAGGCGCCAGGATCATGATCAAGTGGCGGCCGTCCATCAGGGGGCGGCGCTCAACAGTGCTGACCTCCTGGCAACGTTCGGCAAAGTCATGCATGACCTGCATGCCAATGTCGGAGTGGGCAATCTGGCGGCCACGGAAGCGGATGGAAACCTTTACCTTGTCGCCGTCTTGCAGGAAGCGGGTTGCCATCTTTGCCTTGGTGAGAATATCATTCTCCTCAATGGTAGCGGACAGCTGGACTTCCTTCAACGACACGACCCGCTGATTCTTCCGATTCTCGCGCTCCCGCCGCGACTGCTCGTAGCGGTACTTGTCATAGTCCAGCAGCTTGCAGACGGGGGGCTTTGCGGTCGGCTGAATCTTGGCCAGATCAAGGCCACGCTCCTCCGCAAGTTCCAGCGCCTTTTGTGTGGGCATGACGCCGAGCTGCTCACCATTTTCATCGATCAGGCGAACCTCTCTGTCGCGGATGTCTTCGTTGATCATCAGATCGAGTGCGATAACCATGCACCTCCTCAAAATCGTTCGACCACTGCTAAAGAAAAAAGCAGCGGGATGCGCACCCGCTGCTCAGCTGACATTGTCATCTTTTCTTCCGAAAAGAAATGCCGCAGACCCGACAGCTTACGCCGTACCAGGTGAGAAGCGGGCATGCTTCTACTTCAAACACAGCTATTATACACGTTCTCTGGGCTGTTGTCAAGCAGAAAATCACGACTATTCGGCGTTTCTTCCTTGCAGAACCTTGCCCCAAGCCTTGACCACCCCTGTTACTCTTGGTATAATGCACTTTAGGCGTACCATGTTTGGCTGCGCTTTTCTAAAACAGACGAAGGAGCAAAGGCATGCAAGGTAAAGGCAAATCAATGTACAGCGATCGGATGGAGGAACAGCGCCGCCGCAGAAGGCAGATCCGCAACTGGGTAATTCTGCTGTCTGTGGTGATTCTGGTTCTGCTTGGCATTCGATTTCTTGGCAACATGGGCGGCACCACGGAGATGAGTGCCAATCGCCTGACGTGCTTTGCCAGCCAGAACGTAACGCCATTTGGCGAATATATCCTTTATTATGATGACGCATCCATCCATTGTTTGGGCAGTGACGGCTCCATCCGCTGGAGCTTCCCCGTGGGCGCGGGTGCATCCTTCTCGGCATCGAATCAATATCTGGTCGTCTGGCAGGGTTCCCAGGTGTACATTGTGAACCAGAACGGCACCGCTACCTATAACGACACCATGACATCCGAAGTGCAGTTTGCCCGCGTGGGCGAGCAGTACGTGGCCGTTGCGACAGGCAGCGATACCGCCACCCATCTGGTGGTGCTGGATATGAAGGGCTCCCAGGTGGACGAGGAACGTGAAGCCTTTGAAAACATGCTTCTGCTGGATGCAGGCTTCTACGGCGATCAGGGTCAGTACATGTGGACCCTGGCCATGGACGTGTACGGCACAGCGATCAACTCCACCCTGAACACCTTCCAGGTCGGCAAGATGAGCACCGGCGAAACCTCCGTGGGCGAAAAGCTGGCCTACAAGGTCATCAGTGAGAATGAAAAGCTCCGCGTGTTCACCACCCAGCAGCTCTACACCTACAACTATAAAGCTGTGCAGGACACCAGCAGCACCATTCTGGTTTATGGCTGGAAGCTGATTGATTATTACGTCCCCGACCGTGGTGACGCCAAACTTCTGCTGGCGCCCACCAGCCAGACCAGCAACAGTCAGCAAATCAGTGAGCTGCGCCTGCTGACCGGCACGGACGATCGCCGTTTTGCACTGCCTGATGTGTGCGTCGGCGCCATCGTTAACGGCCAGAGCGTGTATGGCTTTGCGGCCAACTATCTGTATCGTTCTGATGTCAACACCCAGCGTTTCTACGCGTATTCCCTGCCCTTGTCGGACGGCGAGGAGGTCACCGCCTATCTCGGCACCCTGTCCAATGGACGTGTGCTTCTGGCATGCGATGAGACCGTGTATGCCATCACCTTGCCGGAATAACACCATTGCCGTGAATAATGCTTGTAGGCAGGTGCATCCTGTGGTACAATAAGCCCATTGTCTGCCTTGATGAAGGAGAGGATATTTGAGATGGCTAAGCTATATTTTCGCTATGGTGCCATGGGTTCCAGCAAGACTGCAAATGCCATTATGGTGCGGTACAACTATATGGAGCGCGGCCAGCAGGTGCTGATGGTCAAGCCGAAGCTGGATAACCGCGATGGCGAGCGCACGGTGCTCTCCCGTTGCGGATTATCTGCCGAGTGCGTCTTCATGGAAGAGCTCGCTTCCATCGACCTGAAGCCCTACGCCTGCGTGATTGTTGACGAGGCGCAGTTCCTCACCAGGGCGCAGGTGGATGAACTGGTGCGCATTGTGGATGACCTGAATATTCCCGTCATTGCCTATGGATTGCGCACGGACTTTCAGGGGAACCTCTTCGAGGGCAGCCAGTGGCTGATGGCCTGCGCGGATACCATCGAGGAAGTCAAGACCATCTGCTGGTGCGGCAAGAAGGCTACCTGCAACGCCCGTGTTGTGGACGGCAAGGTTGTGAAGCACGGCGACCAGATTCTTCTTGGCGGCAACAGTCAGTACACATCCCTGTGCCGCAAGCATTGGCGCACAGGAGAATTGGGAAAGTAAACTGATTGCCATTTGCAGCTCCATTTCTGCTGCGAAGCACTGAAAGATGCACGGCTGAGGGCGGCATACTCAGCGAACCATAACCGTTAAAGCTCCCCATGACTGCTAAAAGCGCTCGTGGGGAGCTTATTTGCATGGCACAAAACCGCCGCAATGCTTCATGCATAACTCCTGCCGTCCGGCAGACAGGGGAAAGCCATCACAGGAAAGCCAGTCGTCAAATTTCATGCATTCCATTCCGGGGTTGCATTTCCTGAAAAACTGTGTATAATACATTATAATACATGTATCATAATGTATTACCGAAAGGAGCTTACCCCATGTGTGGAATTGTTGGCTATATCGGCCATGAGCAGGCGCAGGATATCCTGTTGGATGGCCTGTCCCGTTTGGAATACCGCGGATATGACAGTGCGGGAATCGCAGTGATGGAGAATGGTGTCATTCACTTAAGCAAGGCGAAGGGACGCCTGATGAACCTGGTTGAGCGCGTCAAGGATGCGCCTTTGCACGGTTGCATCGGCATTGGTCACACGCGCTGGGCAACACACGGAGAACCCAACGACATCAACGCCCATCCGCATACGGACATGAAGGGCCATATTGCTGTCGTTCACAATGGCATTATTGAGAATTACGAGGAGCTGCGCACGCGTCTCATGGCGCAGGGCTGTGTGTTTGTGTCCGAAACGGATACCGAAGTAATCGCACACCTTCTGCATACGCTTTATGACGGAAACATGCTCTCAACCCTGATGAAAGTACAGGCCATGCTGGAAGGCAGCTACGCCCTTTGCGTGCTGAACGCGGAGTCTCCCGATACTTTGTACTGCACACGCAAGGATAGCCCGCTCGTTATGGGATTGGCTGAACACGCCCAGTATGTTGCCAGTGATATTCCAGCGCTCATCCGACACACACGCACGGTTGAATTGCTGGATGACCGTGAAATTGCTGTGCTGACAACGGACACCGTTCGTGTGTTTGACCGTTTCGGCACAGAACGCGAGCTGCATCCCATCACCGTTGACTGGGATGTAGAAGCAGCGGAAAAAGGCGGCTATGCGCACTTTATGCTCAAAGAGATTCACGAGGAGCCTGACGCACTGAAGAAGACGTTCACTGCCCACGTTGACCCTGAGCACATGACCATTCGCCCCAATGCTTTCCCGATTACCGCCGAAGAAGCATGCTCCATGCGTACCCTGACAATTGTTGCCTGCGGCACGGCATACCATGCAGGCGTTATTGGCAAGTATGTCATTGAAAAGCTGGCACGATTGCCCGTTGTTGTCGATGTCGCATCGGAATTCCGCTACCGTGAGCCAATTCTTGATGACAAGGATTGTTTCCTGGCCATTTCCCAGAGCGGTGAAACAGCGGATACGCTTGCCGCCATGCGGGAGGCGGAGCATCTCGGCGCCAAAGTGATGGCGCTGACAAATGTGGTTGGCTCATCCATTGCGCGTGTGGCTGGCCAGTCCGTTATGTACACCTATGCAGGCCCTGAAATTGCCGTGGCAAGCACGAAAGCGTACATCACCCAGATTGAAATGATGATGCTCCTTGCCATCGACCTTGCGCAGAAGCGCGGCAAGCTCAGCCCCGATGCCGCGTCCGAGCTGCTGAGGAGCATGGCCAATATGCCCGAACTGGCGGCACGTACGCTTGGACTGGAGCAGTCCATTCAGCGATTCGCCAGCCTGTATTGTGACCGTCAGCACGTTTTCTACATCGGCCGCGGACTGGATAATGCGCTTGCCATGGAGGCCTCGCTGAAGCTCAAGGAAGTCAGCTATATCATGTCCGAGGCATATGCCGCAGGTGAGCTGAAGCACGGCACCATTGCGCTGATTGAGCCGGGGACGCTTGTCTGCGCGCTGTTGACGCAGGAAACTTTGGCGGATAAGACGCTATCGAACATTCGCGAGGTGAAGAGCCGCGGTGCAAAAACGCTGATTATCTGCCCGGAGTCTCTTCGTGCACGTGCGGAAAAAGAAGCGGATGAAATGCTGGTCGTGCCCGATGCACCGTCTGAGCTCCTTCCCCTGCTGGCCATTATTCCCGTGCAGCTGCTGGCTTACTACATGGCGGTCAGCCGCGGCTGCGATGTTGATAAGCCCCGCAATCTTGCGAAATCCGTGACGGTTGAATAAAGTCTTCCCATTTGCACACAAATCAGGCCTGCCGCAGCATCAACACAGTGCGGCAGGCCTGTTATTATGATCGCATCACATTTTGCGTATCTTATGGCCATCAAGGCGAATTTCAATGAAAATCGAGGTTCAGGCATGCTTGTGGGGAAATTCCCATGCCTCGGTCATTCTTTGAAATATCCATGTGCTTTTCCTTTTCGTCGCGAATTATTAGTCGATTTATTATATTTTGGTCACGTGAAAATTACAGCAGTCATCACCGTTTGCAAGCGTTTTTGTGCGGTGAAGCCGGCCGCCCTCGTTGCGGTAATTGCGTTCGTCCATATTGCACAGGCACGGCACAAATTCGAAGCAGTTTTCCCGTTTACCGAGCTTGCATATACCGCATTCGGTGTAGGTATTATAAAACTCGTCCACACCCTTTTGGTAGTCAAACCTCCAGTCAAGCTCATACTTTGAGCTTTGGCTTGCCTTGCTTTCGAGAACATGCTTATCCTGAACCTTGTCGG
>CAVEUM010000008.1:0-12421 GCA_963618735.1 bacterium
ATGGGGTGCCGAAAAAGCCTGCAAGCTCTCAGCGCCTGAAGGCATGTGGCGCAAGCAGGACGAGATTCAGGCGAGGCTGAAGGATATTCTGCTGTACGGCGCTGGGGTGTATAAGGATATGCTGTTTTCTTCGCAGCAAAATATGGCCATTTCCCTGGAAAACCTCATGAGCGAAAAGAGTGAAACAGAAGCCAAAATGGAGCTTGCAAAGATTGCAAGCCAGGCGCTTTCCGAAAGCAATGGCATGACCGTGGATGCCATTGAGAAAGCCATCGCGAAACAAATAAATGACATCACAAGCGGCAGTTGGGACATGGAGGAGGAGCGCCCGAAGCGTTCGAATAGCGTGGGAAAAATTGCGGATGCATTCAGGGCGAAGAAAAAAGCAATAGAGGATTTTGATGCGGTTACGAGGGCAGAAGAACACCTGAATAACACGCAAAAGGACTGCACAAAGAAGGAGAAAACGAAGCAGGAAGCCCAGAAAGCCTTTGATCAATTCAATGAATATGCCGGCAAAATCGAAGCACGCAAAGAGAAGGAAAAGCTGAAGAAGAACAACGATAGCGAACTTTCTGATGCGCAAGATGCCTCGCAGGACTGGCCGAAAGTCGAGGGGCAGATTCAGCAGGCAAAGGCTTTGAAAGCGGAACAGGATAACCGCGCGAAGAAGGATCGATTTGAAAAAGCCAAGGACATTCAGGAAAATATCAATGCCATTGAATCGCGCGTCAAGGGTAAAGCGTGCCCGGAACAGAAAGAAATCACGGACGTTGAAAAGGCGAACACAAGCATCGCAAGGCTTGAAAACAAGCTGTGCGGCATGAACATCACCGCAGCTATCCACATGCTTGGCGGACAAAATGTGGAAATCACATCCCTGCGTACAGGCGAAGCCATTACATTAACGGATGACACGGCGAATCTCTCTGAAGCGGTGAAAATCACCGTCCCTGGGGTCATGGAAATGCAGCTGGCACCCGCCAATGTGGATGTGGACGAAATCGAAAAGCAGATTGCTGAAAAAAATCAGCAGGTGAGCGATACCTTCGAAAAGTACGGTGTATCCAGCATCGATGCCTTGAAGGAACTGGCTGAAGAAGTGAACAATGCAAACAATGAGATCAAGCAGCAGGGCGTTCTCCTGAAAATGCAGCTGGGCAATGACAAGTATGAAGACCTGGAGGCCGAAGCAGAGGCTATTCCTGCGGATACGCGCTCGGAAAAAGAGATTCGTGCAGATATGACGGCACTCTGTGGAAGAGAGTCAGTGGATGCGGTGCTTGGCAAGCTGGGACAGAAGCAGGACGACTATGTCAAAAAATATGGAAGCCTTGAAATGCTTGCCGATAAGATTAAGACGTTGGAGGATGAGCGCAGGGAGATCCAGGATAGCTTGTCTCAAATGGATGACATTCCAGCGGAATATCGTGCCATTACCGATCCGATAGCGCATTTGGAGCATCTGAAGAGGGCAAAGGAGCAGGCAGAAGAAATCTTGGGCCTGGCGCGGGAAGAAAAGGCGAAGGCTGAAGAACGATGCACTACGTACGAAGATAAAGACTATGAGGAGGAAATGAAGAACGCCGAGCGGGAGTTTGATGAGTTAAGAAAGCTTTTGCAGCACTGGAAGCACATTGAAGAGGTATTCCGGAAGCTGAAGGCTAACATCCAGAGCAATCCCATGCAGGCTCTGGCAGATTCGTTCACCAAATATCTGGGAATTATCTCAAACAAAAGGGTGACGTCAGAGTCGCAGGATCCCAACAAGCTGAACATGGCAATTTACAGCAGCGGCAGCCTGCTCGACTATAGCAAGCTGTCCGAAGGCACCAAGGAAACGGTGTCGCTGGCCTTCCGTCTTGCGGTACTGGATCAACTGTTCCCTGACGGCGGTGGTGTCATCGTGCTGGATGACCCGTTGACGGATATGGATGCTGAACGCGTGGAGCAGTCCTGTGCGCTGATTAAGGAATGCGCCAGGAAGCATCAGGTCATTTTCCTGACGTGCAGAGAAGAATACCTGGACAAGCTGAATGGCAACATGATTCGTATGTGAGCAATAATTAAATGGGAAAGAGGTTCTGCGTTACCCATGACAGATGGGCGCAGAACCTCTTTTGCTGCATGAAAAAGCTGTGGGAGCATTTTGACTCCCACAGCTTTGATGATATTCGCTTGATCGCTTACTTGACCAGGGTGTTCAGCGCGTCCACAATGGCGGTGGAGGTGATGGTGGCGCCGCTCAGTGCGTCCACATCCTCGCCCAGGGTCAGGGGCAAGGTCTTGCCGATGAACTGGTTCTGGAAGTCTTCATCATCCATGGTGCGCTGGCCGAAGCCTGCGGTCTCGCCGCTGGCATCAATGGTGATGGAGGTGATGACGCCATCTGCGTCCATCGTCACGGTAACCTTCACGGTGCTGGTAAAGCCGTCGCCTTCCACGTCATAGGACAGGTCGGTAGAGGTTGCCAGGTCGGTGGCGCTGGCCAGGTCAGAATCGGTTGCCAGGTCGGTGGCGGTAGCAGCAACGGGCACAGCAGCGTTGTTCAGCGCTTCCACCACAGCGGTGGAGGTGATGGTGGCGCCGCTCAGGGCATCCACGTTTTCACCCAGGGTGAAGGGGCCGGTCTTGCCGATGAACTGGTTCTGGAAGTCCTCATCATCCATGGTGCGCTGACCGAAACCAGCAGTCTCGCCGCTTGCATCGATGGTGATGGAGGTGATCTTGCGATCACTGTCCAGCGTTGCTGTTACGGTAACGGTGCTGGTGAAGCCCTGAGCCTCACCAACGGCGGTCAGCTCGTCTTCCACAGCTTCATCTTCCTTGGTGGCGGGAACGGTGCTGTTCAACGCTTCCACCACAGCGTTGGAGGTGAAGGTAGCGCCGCTCAGAACGTCTACATCGCCATCCTGCAGGGGAAGGGTCTTGCCGATGAACTGTGCCTGATAGTCCGCATCATCCATGGTGCGCTGGCCGAAGCCTGCGGTCTCGCCGCTGGCGTCAATGGTGATGGAGGTGATGACGCCGTCATCCACGGTGGCGGTGACGGTCACATCGCTGGCAAAGCCCTTGGCCGTGCCAGTGACGGGGGTGCCGGTTGCTTCCACAGCAGGGGTCTCATCTTCAACGGCCACAGCAGCGGCCTCTTCGGTTTCTGCTTCTGCAGCAGGCTCAGCAGCCACAGCGCTGTTCACAGCTTCCACCACAGCGGTAGAAGTGATGGTAGCGCCGCTCAGGACATCCACACCTTCCACAGGGAGGGTCTTGCCGATGAACTGTGCCTGATAATCAGCCTCTTCCATGGTGCGCTGACCGAAACCAGGGGTCTCCGTGCTGGCATCGATGGAAATAGCGGCGATGGTGTCGCCATCCATGGACAGGGTGACGGTCACGTCACCGCCAAAGCCCTTGGCAGTGCCTACCAGGGTGGTGTACTCGGTTGCGGGAGCGGTCAATGCTTCATTCACAGCCTCTACCACAGCAGTAGAAGTGATGGTAGCACCGCTCAGAGCATCCACGTTTTCACCCAGGGTGAAGGGACCGGACTGACCAACGAACTGGTTCTGGAAGTCTTCGTCTTCCATGGTACGCTGGCCGAAGCCTGCAGTTTCGCCGTTTGCATCGATGCGGATTGCGGTGATGCTGCCTGCATCATCCAGGGTTACATCCACAGTCACGTCGCTGGCAAAGCCCTTGACGGTGGCACTGTGTACTTCACCAGTCAGCGCGGGCTGCTGAACAGTCGCGGCGGCCTTCTCGCCGAAGACGACCTCTGCCTTCTGAGCAGAACCCATGGCAACCTCAGCCACGCACTTCAGGGCAGCATTCGTTGCACCCAGCACAGCCTTGGAGGTTACGGTAGCGCCGCTCAGGGCTTCAATGCTGCCGCCGTCTTCCGCCGTCAGGCTCGTGAACTGTTCACGGTTTTCTTCCTTCTTCCAGCGGCCGCCCAGGGTTTCAGTCTCCTGGAAATTGGTATCGCCAACCACACAGGCGGCAACGGTACCATCAGCATTCACGCCCAGGGTCACAGCCACGCTGTTGGCATAGCCGGTTTTGGCTGCCTTCACGCAGTAGCCGACCAGGTTGCCGTCGGCATCCATGGCCTTGTACAGGCTGTCCACACCGTCATCGGTGTAGGTGCTGTCCAGCGTTACCTCTTCATAAGTTTCCGCGGGCATTACTTCACCGAAGGTCGCCTTCAGGGTAGCCATTTCATGCTCCTGAATGGGACCCTTGGTCAGCATGTTGGTCGCGGCCAGCACCACCGCGGCAACCAAAGCAATGATTGCCAGCGTCAGGTAAGCCGGGAACTCCTTTTTCTTGGGCGTATTGTTTTCCATGCGCTGTCCCTCCATCGGGGTACAATCCCCGTTGTTTAATGAATCCATTTATTCCACCACGCTCAACGGATAGTGATCCGTAAAGCTGGATGTGGCCGTTACCTGGTTTTCTGTGTCGATGACCACGCCGTCCAAGCCGTTGTCTTCCAGCAGCTTCAGCGCCGCTTCCTTGCCAAGCACAATGCACGCTGTGGCAAAGGCATCTGCGTCCATGGAGCTGGTTCCCACAATGGTGGCGCTGGTCAGATCGGTCACTGCGCTGGAACCTGTTTTAGGATCCAGAATGTGATGATAGGTCACACCATCCTTCACAAAGTACCGTTCATAGGTGCCGCTGGTGACCACTGTGCGATCCTTCACCTGCACAATGGCGCGCTGGGTGGTTGTGTCGGTAGGGTCACAAATACCCACGCGGAAAGCACTGCCGTCGCTCTTTTCGCCAACGGCGTACACATTGCCGCCAAAGTTCAGCAGCGCGCTTTGCACCTTGCCCCGCACCATATCTGCCAGCTGATCGGCAATATAGCCCTTGGCGATACCGCCCAGGTCAATTTCCATGCCCGCGGGCAGCGTCACCGTGTAGTTATCGCCAAGCACCAGCTTGTCATCATCCACCAGGGGAAGCGCGGCGATGCGCTCTTCATCCGTGGGCATCTTCATGGTGCCGCCGGTGAAATCCCACATGGCGGTCAGGGGAGCAATGGTTATGGAGAACGCGTGTCCCGTCAGGTCGCTGATTTCCTTGGCACGCTTGAGAATATGCCACGTTTCGGGATCGACCGTAACCGTTTCGCCCTCTGCGTGATTGATACGGTACACGTCGCTGCCTTCAACGGTTTTGCTCAGGAGCTTTTCATAACGTTCGCACTCCGCAAGGAGCGTATCCGTCAGCCCGTCCTCGCCGCCGTAAAGGGTCAGGGTGACTACCGTATCAAAGTAGAACCCCGTGGCTGTCTTCTTTTCTGCTGAGGTGGCCGCCGCTGTAGCTGCCGCGGCGCTCGCCTCACCGGATGATCCTGTAGAGGTTGCTGATGTGCAACCGCTGAGCGTTAGCAGCAGCGCCAATGCCAGCGACGCGCTCAGAAGCCGTTTCTTCATTCTTCTTTCACCGCCAATTCCACCGTGACCCGATTGGGCAGGCAGATGATGAATGCCTGATTGGTTCGCACTTCCCAGTTATCCAGCGTTACCTCGCCCATGTGGACGCACTGCTGGTTATCGCATGTGGAAGACAGCATGACCGCGCCATGGTCGCTGACATCCACCACGTTTACCTTTCCGTCGCCCTGGTCGATGGTCACCGTCTGGGGGGATGAAAGCGGGATGCGGGCGTACTCCTGCCCGTTCACGGTGATAATCACCATGTTTTCGTCTGCTTTGGTACCGCCTGCAAAGTGCGTTACCAGCAGCATGATCACCGCTACCAGCACCAGCGCGCCGGGAATGATCCAGTTCTTTTTGCTCATCTTGATCCTGTCTGTATTTCGGGCGGAACGCCCAAACCGATCTGCACGGCAGGAAACTTTTCAGCCGTGCCATGCGTGAATTTGCTTGTGAATCTATACAGATTCAACGTATATTATACCGCCAAGAAAATTCCATGTCAACAACTCCGAAGGGGTTACGTTGTTTGAATAAGAAAAAAGGCGAACCGCCATTCAAACGATTCGCCGCAGGCTTTATTCGTTTTTCCCCAGGGCTTCTTTCAGCGTTCGCCAGCCAAGCACGGCGCACTTGACACGGGCAGGCATATGGGCAATATCCCGCAGGGCAGAAGCCTCTTCCAGACTGTCAATCTCTTCTTCTGTTGCTTCGCCCTTAATCATCTTCAGGAAGGTTTCGCCCATGCGCAGGGCTTCGTCCTTCCTGCGGCCAATGATCATGCCCAGCATAATGTCAGCGGAGGCCTGCGAAATAGCACAGCCATCACCAATGAAGGCACCATCGGCGATCACGTCGCCGTCCAGCTTCAGCTTCAGGTAGATGTCATCACCGCAGCTGGGGTTCACGCCCTCCAGCACAATGTCCGCATCCTGCAGATCATGCTTGAACTCAGGGTGGATGTTGTGCTCGGTGAGAATTTCATTGTAAAAGCTTCTATTTTCCATAGCCCATGCGCTCCCTTAGGGTGGACAGACTGCCAAGCAGACGATCCACTTCTTCTTCCGTGTTGTAGAAAGCAATGCTGGCACGTGCCGTGGACGGATGTCCCAGGTGCTTCAGCAGAGGCTGTGCACAGTGATGACCTGCACGGATGGCCACACCGTCCGATGCCAGAATTTCGCCAATGTCGTGGGGATGCACACCATCCACCGTAAAGGTGATGATGCCGGAATGTTCCTCGGCCTTGCTGGAACCAAGGACGTGCACAAAAGGCATTTCACGGATGCCCTCCAGTGCGCGGCGAACCAGCGCGACCTCACGCTCGTGCATGCGGTCAAAGCCGACCTGTTCCATATAGTCGATGGCGGCGTGAAGTCCCACTGCGCCAGCCGCGTTGCAGGTGCCTGCTTCAAACTTGTAGGGCAGTTCGGCAAACGTGGCGCCCTCACGGGTGACGGACTCGATCATTTCGCCGCCGGTGAGGAAGGGAGGCATCTTGTCCAGCAGGTCGTAGCGGCCATACAGGGCACCAATACCCATGGGGCCATAGACCTTGTGACCGGAGAAGGCCAGGAAGTCCGCGCCCAGCGCCTGCACGTCCACGGGATAGTGGGGCGTGCTTTGGGCACCGTCCACCACCATGATGGCGCCTGCGCGGTGCGCCATGTCGGCAATCTCACGAATGGGATTGACACGACCCAGCACGTTGGACACATGAGTCATGGCAACAATCTTCGTCTTCTCATTGATGAGCATCTCGACCTTGTTGAGGTCAACACTGCCGTCCATCTCACAATCGATGAAGCGAAGGGTCGCGCCTGTCTGGCGGCATACCATCTGCCAGGGAAGCAGATTGCTGTGGTGCTCCATGATGGACACCAGCACCTCATCGCCTGCCTTCACATGGCTTAAACCGTAGCTGTAGGCCACCAGGTTGATGCTCTCGGTGGTGTTGCGGGTGAAGATGATTTCTTCCTTCCGCTCAGCGTTCAGGAAATGGCGGACGGCTTCACGGGCATCCTCATAGGCCTGGGTGGCGGCGATGCTCAGGGGATACAGTCCGCGCAGGGGATTGGCGTTTGCCTTTTCATAGAAGGTGTTTTCTGCCTCCAGGACGCACATGGGGCGCTGGGCAGTGGCAGCGTTGTCCAGGTAGGCGATGTCTGTGTCCATCAGCAGAGGAAAATCCTTACGATCAAAGGTCATGGTCTTCCCCCTCGTACAGCTCATTCAGAATTGCCTGCTCCGTTTCGCTGTCACCGATGGTGCGTGTGACACGCTCCACGGCAGCACGGGCAAGGATCTTTTCTGCGGCGGCACGGTCAATGCCGCGGCTCTCGAAGTAGAACAGGGTGTCATCGTCCATCTCACCGATGGAGGCACCATGGTTGCCTACCACATTTTCCTCAGCGCAAAGAATCAGCGGAACGGTCTTGTTGACCACATCGTCTCCCAGCATGAGTACGGTTTCCTTTTCATTGCCCACAGAATCCGCGCAGCCCTGCTTGAAGTCGATGGTGCCGCGGAAAATCTTCGCGGCCGCGTCCTTCAGGGCGCCGGAAGCGTTGATTTCACATTCCGTCTTCTTGCCGAAGTGGTTCACGCTCAGGTTCATATCGAAAACCTGCTTCTTCTGCGCCAGATAACCGATGTCAGCCTGCATGGAAGCAGCCTTGCCGTTCAAATCCACATGGCTGTCTACATAAATATCACCAGCGCCCAGCAGAACCTGAATCAGCTCCACACGGGCGTTTTCAGCGCATACCCCTGTGATTTTGCTGCGGGATACGGCGCCCTCCTGAGCGGAAAACACCTGCACCAGACGGATACGGGCATCCCTGGCAAGTGCCAGGCGGGTATCCACGGCCAGGTGACCTTCCCCTTCAAAGCGCTGAATCAAGGTCAGGCTTTCGCCTTCTCCGGCGGTGAGGGTCACCGTTTTGTGACTGTACCCCGCTGCTCCTGTCAGCGTCATATGGCCGCCGGCGGTCAGGTTTTCCGTGCCGAGATCTACGGCAGTTTCGGCATCCCACGCAACCTTGGCGTCATTCACACCGAGAAAATGCCAGGTGCGCACGGGAAGCTCGTTGATTTTGATCATTTCACTCATCATACGTTCTCCTTCCCGTTTCTCAGCCAATGCTGCCTTTCATTTCAAGTCGAATCAGATTGTTCATTTCCACGGCGTATTCCAGCGGAAGTTCCTTGGACACGTTGTCTGCAAAGCCGCTGACAATCAGTGCGCGGGCATCTTCTTCGCTCATGCCGCGGCTCATCAGGTAGAACACGGCCTCGTTGCTGATGGAGCCAATCTTCGCCTCATGACCGATGGCCGCGTCACGGGTGCGAATGTCCATGGCGGGGATGGTATCGGAGCGGGAAATGGAGTCCAGCATCAGGCTCTGGCAGTTGACCGCACTCTTGGCACCGGTAGCACCCTTCTGCACCACCACACTGGAGCGGAAAGTACTGATGCCGCCGGACTTGCTGATGGAACGGGTATTCATGTACGAACTGGTATCACGGCCGGCATGCACTACTTTGGCGCCCGTGTCCAGGTTCTGGCCAGCACCGGCAAAGGTGACGCCGGTGAATTCCATGCGGGAATGGTCGCCCTTCAGCACGCTCATGGGGTACAGGCAGCCTACATGGGATCCAAAAGAGCCGGAAACCCACTCGATGACGCCGTTCTCTTCCACCAGGGCACGTTTGGTGTTCAAATTGTACATGTTCTTGGACCAGTTTTCAATGGTGGAATAGCGGAGCTTGGCGTTCTTCTTCACATACAGCTCTACACAGCCAGCGTGCAGGTTGGCCACGTTGTACTTGGGGGCAGAGCAGCCTTCGATGAAGTGCAGGCTGGCACCCTCGTCCACGATGATCAGCGTATGCTCGAACTGACCGGCGCCCTTGGCATTCAGGCGGAAATAGCTCTGCAGGGGAATCTCCACCTGCACGCCCTTGGGCACATACACGAAGGATCCGCCAGACCACACTGCGCCGTGAAGGGCGGCAAACTTGTGATCCCGTGGGGTGACCAGCTTCATGAAATACTTCTGCACCATGTCGGCATATTCGCCGTGAAGGGCGCTTTCCATGTCCGTGTACACCACACCCTGCGCAGCCACTTCTTCGCGGACGTTGTGGTATACCAGCTCGGAGTCATATTGTGCGCCCACACCAGCCAAACTCTTGCGTTCTGCCTCGGGGATGCCCAAACGCTCGAAGGTTTCCTTAATGTCTTCAGGAACGTTCTTCCAGTCGTTCTGCATTTTCGTATTGGGACGGACGTAGGTGGCGATGTGCGCCATGTCCAGTCCCTCAATGCTGGGACCCCAGTCGGGGATGGGCATTTCATTATAAATCTGCAGGGATTGCAGACGGAATTGCTGCATCCACACAGGGTCATTCTTTTCCTTGGACAGCTTATCCACGATGTCGGGGGTCAGACCCTCCTCCAGACGGTAAGCGTCCTTTTCCTCGTCCCGAATGTCATAGACACTGCGGTCGATGTCCTCTACGTAGCTCTTTTCCTTCATTTGCTTGCGTCTCCCTCAGGCGTCACGCAGACTGCCGAAGCCCTTTTCGTTGATTTCATCCACCAGCTCGGCACCACCGTTGCGAACGATGACGCCTTCTTCCATCACATGGGTGGCATCTACGGTCAGCGCTTCCAGAATGCGGGTGGAGTGGGTGATGATGAGCAGGGAGCCATGGGTACGTTCACGGAACAGCTGCACGCCGCGGGACACGGTACGCACGGCGTCCACATCCAGGCCGGAGTCCGTTTCATCCAGAATGGCCAGCTTGGGTTCCAGCATGAGCATCTGCAGAATCTCGGCCTTCTTCTTTTCGCCGCCGGAGAAGCCAACATTCAGGTCACGCTCGGCATAGGATTCGTCCATGGACAATAGCGCCATGGTTTCCTTCAGCTTCTTCTTAAAGTCCCACAGGCGGAGACGGCTGCCGGTCTTCTGCTCCAGGGCACTGCGGATGAAGGCGCTCAGGGTGACGCCGGGAACCTCCAGCGGATTCTGGAAGGACAGGAAGATGCCCTTCTTGGCGCGCTCGTTCACGGGCAGCTCGGTGATATCTTCGCCATCAAAAACGATGCGGCCTTCGGTGACGGTATAGTTGGGATTGCCGGTAATAGCATAGCCCAGGGTAGATTTGCCTGTGCCGTTCGGGCCCATCAGCACGTGGGTCTCATCCTTGCCCACCGTCAGGTTAATGCCGTGGAGGATTTCCTTTTCTTCACCTACACGCACGTGCAAGTCATTGATCTCAAGGATCGGCTTATGATTCATGATGCTCTACCTCACTATCGATGTCGGCTTGCGGGGCCGATGATTTGATGTTTACAAAGTCCTTCAGGGTGTGACTGTCCAAATACGCGTTGATGGTCGTCTCAAGCCCCTGCCAGAAAGGAATCATGTCGCAGTCGCAATCGCAGTTGCCGCTGCATTTTTTCCCGTGATCCGCCAAACAGGACACGGGGGACAGACCCTCTTCCACCGCACGAAGAATCTCACCGGCGGTGTATT
This sequence comes from bacterium, assembly GCA_963618735.1. Lineage (GTDB taxonomy): Bacteria > Bacillota > Clostridia > Christensenellales > Aristaeellaceae > CAKUFA01. Next base: position 10,994 of record CAVEUM010000008.1, read on the forward strand.
CCTCAGTCGGGCGAACCAGCTTGTAACCGCCGGATTTGCCCACCGTGCTTTTGACGAGTCCGCCCTTACAAAGCACCGTCATGATGCTCTCCAAATATTTGCGGGACAGCTTCAGCCGCTCAGCAATATCATTCAAGGAAAGATAGCCTTCGTCGCTGTGCCGTGCCATGTCCGTCATGACCCGCAACGCGTATCGGCCTTTGGATGAAATCATCATAGGCGATGCCCTCCTTTCAGGAAAATCACGGTTTCTATACCGCAACATAGGCATTATAAGCATAAACTCCTACAACGTCAATAGGAATTGAAAATCATTTTTGCAACAGATGAAGAAATGTGAGAGAATACGCCGAAAAGCATGAAAAAAGACCGCGCATCCGAAAAAAGATGCGCAGTCATCATGATGAATGGGGGAGAAAATCAATAGCCGCCTTCCATGTCCTTCAGGTCGGTGATTTCCTTCAGCGTGCCTTCAGCATAGCGCTTCTCAGCCTCTGCCATGATTTTTTCCGTAGCGCTGACGCCGCAACGGCTTGCGCCTACAGCACGGGCAGAAAGCACCGTGTCCAAATCGCGAATGCCGCCAGAGCCCTTCACACGCACATTGGCGGAAACGTTGGCGCGCATGAGCTTCAGATCCTCAATGGTGCAGCCCTTGGAGCCGTAGCCGGTGGAGGTCTTCACAAAATCAGCCCCTGCTGCTTCGCTGAGCTTGCAGGCACGAACCTTCTCCTCATCCGTCAGGTAGCAGGTTTCCAGAATGACCTTCAGGATCGCACCATGGGCATGGGCAATCTCGGCCAGCTGGTGGATTTCATCCTGCACATAGGCATCATCGCCGTGCTTCAGCTTGCCGATGTTCAGCACCATGTCCAGCTCTTCGCAGCCTTCTTCCAGAGCCAGCTTGCTCTCGGCTACCTTGATGGCCGTTTCATGGGAACCATGGGGGAAGCCGATGACTGTGCAGACCTTAACCGTGCTGCCCTTGAGCATTTCGGCAAGGATCGGTACATCGCAGGGACGGGCGCAAACGCTGGCACAATCATACTTCAGGGCAACCTCGCAGCCGTGGCGGATGTCGTCCTCAGTGAGATAAGGCTGGAGGGTAGAATGATCCAGCATCTTGGCAATATCATGGGGAGTAATGGACATAGGAAAGTCCTCCTTTAATTCGCAGTCTCTTAAAGACATTCGACATCGGAAGGGGGATTCCCTGCCTTGGGGAAAAAACAATGCAGAAAAAGGGGTGAAATTCCTTTCCTGCAGGATGCTTTTTGATGGCTACTGCTATGCAGCTATAAAAAGAGACGACATCTCATTGAAAGACATCGCCTACAATGGTTTTCGGGGTGGGCGCGGGAGGGAGCTTTTGACACAAAAGCTGCCCTCCCGCATCTCCTTGCGCTAATGCCAGAGGGCTTTCCGATC
>CAVEUM010000008.1:12565-85246 GCA_963618735.1 bacterium
CTGCCATCACTTATGCAGGAAACTGAAGAGACCCTTCTTGGCTGCTTCCTCGCCGCGGGTAATGGTGCCGACCTTGTAGCCAGTGTCGCCAATGGTCTTCAGCAGCTTGTCATCAGCAATGTCGTTTTCGGTGATGATGACCGTTTCGCCCTTGCTGCGGGAAGAAGAAACCTTCTTGATATCAGGGAAAGCACGGCGCACCGCATCGTTAATGTGGCTTTCACACATGCCGCACATCATGCCATCAACCTTGACCGTGATTTTCATCATGAGAAATTCATCCTTTCTTGCATTGCTGCTTCAAAGGAACAGCAGTTTATGACAACTAACTGCAGGAGCAGAAAAAGCGCGTTTCTTCAACGCGCCTTCATTATAGGATAGATGGGGGAGGATGTCAAGCATTACAGTCCCAGCAGAAGAACCAGCACGATCAGCAAAGCAATCATCAGCAGAATCTTCAGCCAGGTGAGCCCTGTCCATCCAAAGAGGGAAAGCCTGGGCTTGTGCTGATAGCAGGCTTCCACGCAACGGTGGCAGCTGAAGCATTCGCCGCTGGTGATGACATCTTCCTGATTCAGCGTCAGATCGGCGGGGCACTTGCTGCTGCAAAGCTTGCATTTGCCGCAGGCTTTGAAGGAGCCGCTGGCGGCGCTGGGCTTCTTCAGCCGAAGCAGCAGGGCAGGCGGAAGAATGGAGAAAATGGCGCCCATGGGGCAGAGAAAACGACAGAAAAAGCGCGGCACAGCGGCCATGCCGATGATGATCAGCACCAGAACCACATAGCCAATGACATAATCCGCGGAAGGAATGTTTCCGCCGACAAACTGGGCAAACACATTCCAGGGGCTAATGTCGTGCAGGGACTGCTGATTTCCCGTAGCGCAGATGGCCAGAATGGCGATGAGCACCACGTACTTGATGTACTTCATCCACCGCGGGGGCTGGACAGGCTTTATCTTCACGCCCATCTTCTTTTTCAGCCAGCCGGCCATGGCGTAGACGAGATCACCCAAAGCACCAAAGGAGCAGGCATAGCCGCAGAATACGCGGCCAAAGAGAAATGTGAAGGCGGTGAGGAGAATCAGCGTTGTGATGTGCGCGGAGAGTTCCAGCACCTCACCGCCACCCATGGAGGCCGCAATGGACTTCGCTCCGCCAAAGGCAGAGGTGAACAGCCCGGGGGCGAGAAAGAAAAACACGATCTGACTCAGCACCCGCAGCATGGTGATGGCATGTTTCTTCAGAAAAGCAAACATTTTCTTGAAATTCATTTTGCCGCCTCCTCCAGCGCGTCATCCACGGCGTCCAGAATGCCCCAGGTGGTGGAGGTGGAACCGGAAATGGCGTCCAAGTCGGTGTGCTGCACGTCAATGACTTTGGTGATGATCTTTCGGGCATCCCGAAGATACGGCTTGTCCTCGCCTTCAGCAGAGGTGACTGTGATGCCGACAATGTAGCCGTTGCTCACGGTCACTTCCACATCAATCATGCCGCCATAGCCTTCGCCGCTGCCTGTGTAGACGCCGTCCTTTAATGGGCCGGGATCCAGCTCCGCATAGGCGGCCGCTGCATCACTCAGAAGCGGATCTGCGTCCGACTGATTCAGATGCACAAGCTGATAAGCACCAATGCACACAAGCAGGCTGAGGGTCAGAACCCAGCGCAGCAAGATGGATTTCGTTTTCAAGAACGATCCCTCCAAAGATCCGTGAATAAACGAAAAATTAGCCGCGGCGATCAACCGTGGCTTCTAAGGAAAAATGTACGTCTGAGCCGCAGCTTTTTCCCTGCGGCTCAGACGGTTTTGCTTATTCAGCGGGGGCGTAGTGGAATTCCACTTCAACCTCGGATGCAACGTCGGAGGCGATGGTCACGGTATAGTGGATGTCGGTGGGCAGCTCCTTGCCGGATACATCGAAGGACACCGTCAGCACGCCATCGTTGTTCTCCACAGCGGAAGCAGACTCGCACAGCACCACGGTTTCAGCCTTGCGGCCAGAGCCCTGGGTGTAGGACAGCGTGTAGGAAGCAACGTTTTCCAGACCAGCCAGATAAGAAGCGGTCACGGACTCGTCGTTGGAAACCTTCACGCCTTCGGTGCTCAGCTGAACCTTCATCTCGGTTTCGCCATCGGCCAGGGCGGGAACATCATCCTCGGCCACCGTGGGGGTCTTGTAGTCCAGCACCAGGCTGTCAGCTTCCACCGTCACATCAGCATAGCCTTCGGAAATCAGGGTGATGCGATAGTCGCCGTTGCCCAGGTTAGCGAAACGCTCGAAGCTGTTGGTGATGGATACTTCGATGTAGTTGCCATGGTTGAAGGAGAAGTAGCAGTCCTTGTGGAGCATGTTGCCGGCAAACACGTCGTCCTCGGTATCGAACACGCCGTCAGCGCCAGCCCACTGCAGCTTGGCACCCTGGAAGTGCAGGGCATAGTCCATGAAGCTAGCCAGCTTGTCGCCGGCTTCTTTGTTCTCGGCATAGGTGGCCTTTTCTTCACCCTCGTACAGGGTGTTCAGGGTTTCCTCGTCCAGGCTGGCCACAGAGCCCTTGGTGTAGCCATCAAAGGCGTCCAGGTAAACATACATGGTCAGGTCGGCATAACCATCGCCGTGTGCCATGGGCTTGGTGCCGTTCGCACCAGTGCCCAGATACGCAGTACCAGCACTCTTCACCTGAGCGTTGGCATTCACTTCACGGGCGCTGTAAACACCGTTGGCATACAGCTCTTTGCAGGCGTAGGAGGTCATTTCGCTTTCGTCCACAAAGGTGATTTTCTCATACTGTGCCATGAAGGCATCCAGCTGGGCATTCGCGGTGCCGGCTTCGGTCAGTGCCTGAGCGGCTTCCACGGTGGACTTCTTTACCTTCACGGGAACACTCTTCAGGCCAACAATCTGGTAACCTGCAACGCTCTCAGTGTACACGGTGTTGGTGTCGGGGGTGTAGCCGGTGCTGTTGTCCGCATCCAGACGAGTGTTGGAGCCCAGCACAATACCGGGAACCTCGTTGGTGTTCACATTCAGGCTGTAGCCGGTGGGGGCGTTCTCATCAGCGACGATTTCATTGTTGAAAACGTACTTGCTGCCGTCATCTTCCTTCACTTCCACCACGTTGGCGAAGCTAGCGCGGAACAGGCCATAGCCAACCGTTGCACGGGATACAACATCGTACATGCCGCTGTCGTTGTCCCAGGTGTTCTTCTGCACACCGGCATAGGGGTCGGCATCATCGGCGGAAGAATAGCTGTAGTGCAGGTACTCTTCGCTCGTGGCGGTCAGGTCGGGATTCTCGGTGTCAAAGGTGTCGCAAGCGGCGGGATTTTCAATCTCACCATACCAGAAGTCGGCATAAGACATCTGGGTGTAACCGTACAGGTATTCGGTGGACTCGGTGGCTTCCGTTTCCGCGGAAACGCTGACCGTGCCGAGCATGAGTGCTGCGCAGAGCGCAAGGGCAAGCTGCTTCTTCATGTTAACCCTCCTCAATGATTGAAAGTTATCATGTGCTAATAAATTAGCCATGACTAACATAACGTTCGCGAGTATAGCATAGTATAAGCTAACTGTCAACCACAATATGAAAGAAGTGTGCAATCGCTGCAATGAAAATAAAAAAGGTGATGACTCCATATAGAATCATCACCTTTTGTTCTTTTTGGGGGGTGGTGCAGGAGGAAACTTCTCTCAGAAAAGCTGCCCTCCCGAAAAACGATTATTCCTCATCCACCACCAGAAAGTCCGTGGCGGTGGCAGGCTCGAGCACCATGGATTCGTCTTCCGATTGAATTTCAGGTTCGGTTACATCGGCGACCTCTGCCTCGGCGACCTTGGTAAGCCGCAGGGTGCGATTCACACCTTCCTGAGCGCTGCGCAGGGTCATGCTGGTTTCACTGATGTTGGAAACGCTGTAGGTCTGGGTCAGGTCATCCATGGTGGCGCCTGTGTACAGTGCGTAGGTTTCCGCGCGGAAGCAGAGCTTTTCGCCATTCAGCGAGCAGGTGCTGTCTGCCTGGAAAACGTAGGTGCGGCCGTCCGTGGTTTGCCATGTGCCAAGAATCATGTAGCAGGTGCGCTGCAGCTTCTGCGATACATCCTTGTAATCAGGAATGCGGCGGTAGTAAGCAAGCGCCTCGTAGACGTTCCCGGCAGTGTAGAGCTTGCCGGCCTGCTGATAATTGGCTTCTAAATACAGGGAGGACAGATTGCTGTAGGCTTCGGGCAGCTCAGTTAAATCCATGTGACCAAGCAGCGCGGCGGCAACGTCATACTCCTCATTGTCCATGGCCGATTGCGCGTTGATGCTGGCTTCCTGATAGTAGGCATCAAAATACCGGGCGGCGAGGGTATCAGCGTCCTCGTATCCGCTGGCCTTGGCAAAATAGCGGGCAGCGGGCAGAATCTGTCCATTTTCTACGGCTTTTGTGCCAAGAACGTAGTTTAGCGCCCTGGCTTTGTCGGCGGCATCCTCGTAATCCCCAAGGGATGCAAACATATCTGCGGCCTCGGCAGTGTTACCTGCACTTTCGGCGATAACGGCCAGAGCGTAATCGCAAGCCTTGACTTGCCGGGCGGCATCGGAATAGCCCGATAATGCTTCAAACATGACGCGAGCACCCGTGTAATCCCCACTGGCGTAGGTGGCAGCGGCCAGATGATACTGTGCTTCCTTCAACTTGTCGGTGCTGTCGCGGTAGCCGTCCAGGGCAGTGAAGGTTGCTTCGGCGTCCTGCCACTGCTCATTCTGCAGTTGCTGCACGCCAAGATTGTATTTGGCATCCTGCAGCAGGTCGGCGCTGTCTTTGTAATCCCCTAAAAGGGTGTACAGCTCCACTGCGTCCTGCCACTGAGCGTCTGCCGTTTTCTGCGCCGCCAGTCCATAGCGGGCCTGAATGAGACGGTCACTGCTGTCGCGATAGGTGCTGATGCGGCTGAAACCGTCCACAGCGGCCTGATAATTCTTGGCAGACAGCGCGGTGACCGCAGGCTGATAAACGCACTCCTGACGGAGCTCCAGCACATTGCTGTAGCTATCGGGAATGGTGGCAAGCCAGGTCGATGCGATTTGGTATTCGCGATCCTTGATATTGTTCTGGGCAATGGTCAGGGCACATTCGTTGTACTTGTCCCGGGCATCCTCATAGTCCGCAATTTGAATGTACAGGTTTGCGGCGGACTCATAATTTTCTGCCGCATAGGCTTCTTCGGCGACCAGGTAAAGGTAGGTGTTCGCAAGATCCCTGGCATCCTTGTAATCACCGGCATCCAGGAACTGCGCGCCTGCGGACGCGGGATCATTTGCTTCCACCAGAACCTTGCCGTAGAGGTAATGGGCTTCCTTCAGCTTTTCATCAGCGTCGGAGTAACCGGGAATACGCTCAAACTGGGCGATGGCGTCCCCGGCACCGCCGTTTTCCATCAGCGCAACGGCAGGGCGGTAGATGCATTCCTTAGCCAGCTCGGCGGAGTCTTCGTAATCTCCCAGGGCGAGGAAGGCGGCGTATGCTGTGTCGTAGTCGCCGCTTTCCAGCTGCTCCTTGGCCTTCAGATAGGTGCACTCTGTCAGACGGTCGCCGCTGTTGCGGTAATCCCCCAAGGAAGTGTACAGCTCTGCGGCGTGGTCGATATCGCCAGACTTCATGTATAGCTCGGCATGGAGCCAATCCGCATAGGTGATTTGCTCCGCGGCATCCTCGTAGTCACCCAGGGCAACCAATTCGCTGCGGGCACTGAGAAGGGTTTCTTCGTCCGCATCTTCCGTCAGGTTGGAAACGGCCTGCAGATAACGGCAACGAACGGCGTTGTCATCCGCATCGGCATAGCCGCTCATGACGGTGAACACGTCGTAGGCGTCTTCATATTGCCCCTGTTCCATGGCGGAAACGGCGTTGCGGTAGCGGATGTAGGGCACCAGGTGGAAAACGGTGCCGTAGGCAATGCCCGCTGTCGCGGCACAAATGACCACGATACTTACCACGCGGCGGCGCTTTTTGCGCTTGGCTTCGTACACCTTTTCACGCTGCAGCTGAAGGCGGGAAGCATCTTCACGGGCGGCCTTTGCCTGCAGGGCAAGCTGCTGCTCTCTTTGGGCGGTAAGCTTTTCGATGGACTCACGGTTGAAACGGGCAAAAACCTGATCCCGTTCGCGATGGCAGCGCACACAGGTGCGGTCATCGGCACCATTGGGGCGGCCGCAGACGCAAATCCACAGATTATCCTGCTTTTGCGGAAAACCGACGGCACTGTTGCCGGCCACAAAACGGAGCATTTCCAAACTGCGGCTGTTGGGCAGGTTGTTGGGCGTGTATTCGCTTAGGGCATACTTCCCTCTGCGCCACACGCTGGCATCATCAAACCAGATTTTATCAATGATTACGTCCAGTGATACGGCGTCCCCTGCATCCTCCCTGGGTACGGCAACGGAGAACACCGTGGCAGGGCGGCCGTCCAAATCATGGGCGCGATAAACCAGCCGCTCCAGTTCTTCTTTTTCTTTGTTGAGGAAGATAACCGTCACCTCAACAGAGCTGATGATTTTTTCACCAAGGTTATACAGCTTCAGGTCGCAGGCGGGATAATCTTTCCGCGGCAGTGCGTATTGCCGCAATTCCGCCGGACAGCTGAGATCGATCTTCATGCAGGATCCCTCCGCTTATCAGTCCATAAAGTAAATCGTGATTTCAGCCAGCTCCATCATTTCAAAAGAAAGGTGGAGGCACACCGTCTGGTCATTGACCTTCAATACATACATCAGCGTGGCGGAAGCATCGGTGCCGTATTCCGCCAGGCCGTAGGGTGCCTCATCGGATGTGCCGTAGAGCATCTCGATGGCGGTGTCTTCGTCATATTCGCCGTCACTGTGGCGGAAGCGCTGAATGACGGAGGACAGACTGTCACCTACACGGACGCAGCGCGGGCCTTCCAACAGGTCGGTATCGATGGTCATGACGTCCAGTCTGGGATTCTCCTTGTTCGCGTCATACAGGAAAGTCATGGTGCAGCTGGCGAATTCCATGGTGCGCAGGTACTCGCCTGTATCATCCTGCATCCACGCATCCTCGCGGGCATCGCCCAATTCCTGCACTGCTTCATCAGGAGTGATCGCCAGAAAATCAATGCCGGAGAAGGTCAGATCGCTTTCGCCGAAGGCAGTCAGATCTGTACCAACGGTGCTGGAAGCTACCTCGGAATAGTAGCTCTCCGCGCTGACTTTGGAGACCTCTTCCAGGTTGGAGTGCACCTCGTCCATCGTGATACGGGTATCCATGCCATAGGCACGAATGGCTGCCACCAGACCATCCTGAATGGTGTAGATCAGTCCGGCATCGGTATAGCCGTCGCCGCCTGTGGCAGGCTGCTCGTGCACGGCGTACTGAATGGTCATGATACGCTGACCGTCCCGCTGCACCCAGGCCCAGGAGGCACTGTCCGGCAGAAGGTCGCTGACATACAGGGCAGCAAAGCTTTCTGTGCCGGATAACTGCTCGTTCTCCGTGTAGTAGGAAGACAGAACATCGCTTACGCGCATGTCAATGGTGGTGCTGTGAGGAGCAACTTCATCCGCATCGGTAATGACCAGACTGCGCACCTGTGCTTCTTCCGTCATTTCGGGACGATCCATGTACAGGGTGGCAAAGTCGTAAATAAAGGCGTAGCCATCTTCGCTGGAAGCTGCATCCTCAGTGGGATCATTCAAGGGTTCCGCGGCCATGGCGCGGGTCTTGTAGCTTTCAACCCATGTCTCCAATTCGTCCCAGCTCAGGGCAGAAGCCTCTGCGGTATCTTCGGCCAGAGAGGCAGAAAAGCAGGTGAGGAAAAGCATCGTTGCCAGCATTGCGCAGATCATCCGTTTGATCATGGTGTACTCCTTACATGCCGCCGGCGGGGGGCGGCGAACCTGTCATTCTTTTGGGGAGAGGTAAAGCGTGCTCCATCCCCACTCTATTGTATCGCAAAAAGTCCGGCTTGTACAGTCACAAGCCGGACAGCAGTTGTAAATTGTGCGGGGAGTTTCGTTACTCCGCCAGCGTCACCTGCATCACTACTGGATTGTGATCCGATGCAGTAAAGTCAAGATCCACCGTGTGAACGTCCTCTACCTGCACATTGGCCGAAACAAGGAAGCCGTCAATGATGTAGAAGGCGTGATTCTCACGGTCGCCGGTATAAGCTTGATCCAGCGAGCGGCAGGTGGGCAGGGACGGATCCACCGCCAGAGAAATTCCCTCAGGCATGCTGTCTTCATCCAGATTGGCAGGGGTCCATTTGCCGTCCCAGCTTCCGCCGACGGTGGCTGCATTGCTGAAGGTCTGGTTGAAATCACCGCCGGCAATGACGTAATTCCCCTTGTCGTATTCGCTCTTCAGGAAGCTGTAGAGCTGCTGGGTCTGGGCTGTTTTGCCCTCGCCGCTGTCATAGGCTTCCAGATGCAGGTTGACCACGACCAGCTCCTTGTCGGAGTTTTCTACAGGGAAACGCTCTACCAGCAGGCAGCGCTTCAGGTTGGCAACGCGAATCGGCCAGGAGAAGGGGCAGGGAAGACTTTCCCGCGTGGCCTCCGTGGGCTGATAGGCGGACAGGGTCAGGATGCCGCTCTGCACCTTGCCGATGGGCGGGATGGGATAGGGGACGAAGCTGCACTGATAGTTAACGGCGAAGGCGGAGGTCATCGAGGTGGCAGACTGGTAGTAGGCCGCCTGATTGATGTATCCCGTTCGGGCAGAATCCTCATCCACTTCCTGCAGCAGCACGATTTGGGCATTTTCTGCCTGAATGGCTTCGAGAATGGCAGCCATGTTGCTCTGCACTTTGTCCGTGCCGCCCTCGGGATTGACTTTGCTGCCGCCATCCATGAAGAAATCCTGCGTGCTGTCCAGCCCTGCATAACCCGTGTTAAAGGTCATGACACGGATGCTGTCGCCTGCATGGAGTGAATCATTCCGAGCGGTGACAACCGATGCACTTTGGGAGGCGGCGGGCTTAAATTCTGTGAGGGTCAGATAACCGATCAGACAAAGTGCGAGAACCACAACGATCAGCAGCACGCGGCCGATCCACTTGAAGACTTTTTTCAACACGATGTTCCTCCTTTTTGCATGAAAGCTCTGAACTTATCTTAGCACAGAAACGACTTGGGCGCAATGTCGCTTTTTGTGCGACCTTTTGGCAGATGGAAAGGGCTATACTGATCTCGTCAACCGGGAAAACAACGGACAATGGAGGAATCAGCGTATGAAAAAGGGTTTGACGGAATTGGTTTTCATTCTGGATCGCAGCGGTTCCATGCATGGGCTGGAAAAGGACACGATCGGCGGCTTCAATGCCATGCTGGAGAAGCAGAAGCAGGAGGAAGGCGAAGCGCTGGTGTCTACCGTGCTTTTTGACAGTGAAGCAAACGTCATTCATGACCGCATGAAGATTCAGTCCGTGCCGCTGATGACGGAAAAGGATTACGTACCCGGCGGATGTACGGCACTTGTGGATGCCATCGGCGGAGCGATCCATCACATTGGCAATATTCACAAGTACGCCCGTGAAGAGGACGTGCCGGAGCACACCATTTTTGTGATTACCACGGACGGCATGGAGAATGCCAGTCAGCACTATTCCGCAGATCATGTTCGGAAGATGATTCTGCGGCAGAAGGAGAAGTACAACTGGGAATTCCTTTTCCTCGGCGCCAATATGGATGCGGTGGAAACTGCCCGCCGCTATGGCATTGATGAAGATCGGGCGACGAACTACTGCTCGGACAGTGAAGGCACCGAATTGGAATACAATGTTGTGAGCAGGACCATCACCCGTATGCGCGGCGCAACTGGCCGCGTTGGCCGCGAATGGAAGGAAGAGCTGGAAGAAGACCACCGCAAGCGCGGCAGCTATTGAGAAAACAGCTATCCGCAGAAAAAAGAGGCGATCCGTATAAGGGTCGCCTCTTTGCTGTTACGCCGTGTAATCGAACTGCGCCTGATACATGGAGGCGTAGTAACCATTTTTTCTGAGCAATTCTTCATGGGTGCCGCTTTCCACCAACCGGCCTTTGTCCATCACCAGAATGCAATCTGCGCCTGTGATGGTGGAAAGGCGATGGGCAATCACAAAGCAGGTGCGTCCCTCCATCAGCTTAAGCATGGCATCCTGAATGAGCTTCTCGGTGCGGGTATCCACGTTGGAGGTGGCCTCGTCCAGAATCAGCATGGAGGAATCCATCAGCATGGCGCGTGCAATGGTGATGAGCTGCTTCTGTCCCTTGGAAATGCTTGTGCCAGAGGCAGTGACAGGGGTCGTGTAGCCATAGGGCATGGCGGAAATCATGTCGTCAATATGGGCGGCCTTCGCGGCGGCGATGACTTCCTCGGGGGCGGCATCGGGACGTCCATATGCGATGTTATCGTAGATGGAGCCGTCAAACAGCCAGGTGTCCTGCAGCACCATGGTAAACTGGGAACGAAGACTGTCCCGTTTCAGGGCGCGGATGTCTTTTCCATCCAGTAAAATTGCGCCGGAAGAAACATCATAGAAGCGCATCAGCAGATTGATGAGGGTGGTCTTGCCGCATCCCGTTTCACCCACAATGGCAATGACGGAGCCGGGCTTAGCCTCGAAGTCCACATGATGGAGCACTTCCTTGCCTTCCACATAGCCGAAGGATACATCCTGCACCTGCACGCGGCCTTTGCAGGGGGAAGCGTCCAGCGCATCCGCAGCATCAGGCGTCTCAGGGGGAAGGTCACAGAGGGTCAGCACCCGCTCGGCGGCGGCCAGGGCGGACTGAATTTCACTGAGGATGTTAGCAAATTCGTTGATGGGGCCGGAAAATTTGCGGCTGTACAGCACGAAGGAACCAATGCTTCCCAGAGAAATACTCCCTGCCATGTACATGAGGGAACCGAAAATGCTCACCAGCGCCAGGGACACGTTGTTAATCAGGTTGACCGTCGGGCCTGTGACGCTGGCGGTGTAGTCGGCTTTCCAGTTGGCCTCCACTGCGTTATTGTTCTTTTCGGCAAAGCGTTGCTGAAATTCTTCCTCCTGATGGTAGGCACGCACGGTCTTCAGACCTGCAATGGTCTCTTCCACAAATCCGTTCAATTCACCAAGCCTCCGCGAGCGGTTGCGGAAAAGCGGCCGCACCGTTTTGGCACGGATGCGTGTGAAGCAGATGGAGATGGGAATGGTGAAAACAAAGATCAGCAATAGCTTTGGCGAAATGGAAACCATCATGGAGAAGGAACCAACCACCGTGATGATGCTGGAGAGCATCTGTACCAGGTCGGTGGAGAGGGAACTGCCCACCGTGTCCACATCGTAGGACAGAACGGAAATGACGTCGCCTGTCTGATGCGTATCAAAGAAGCTCACCGGAAGCACGGTCAACTGGTGAAAAAGATCTGTGCGCATCTGCTTGGTCATTTTGCGGGAAATGGAGATCATCAGATAGGAGAGCCCAAGGCTCATCAAGGAAGACAGAAGGGCGATGATCAGCATGCAGCATACATAGTAGGCAACCTGGGGAATGTTCACATCATTTGGTTTGATGGCATCAATGGCATAGCCGGACAGCTTGGGGCTGAGAAGCGCCAGAACGTTGCCTGTAACGGAAACGATGACCGCCAGTGCAATCAGCAGGCGATACTTGCTTAAGTAGCGCCACAGACGGCGCAGCACATGGATGGAGCGTCCCTTGGGCTTGTCAAAAGACATGTTGCCTGCAGGGCCGCCAGCACGATTAGCCATTTACAGCGCCTCCTTTCCCGGTGCCGCGGGCGCATCGCCCAGCTGGAGCTTGCACAGGTCACGATACAGGGGACAAGATTGACGAAGCTCCTCATGGGTGCCGTAGCCAACCATGCGGCCGCTGTCCATCACCAGAATGTGATCCGCCGCCATGACGGCGGAAACACGCTGCGCCACCAGAATGGTAGTCGTGCCGCGATATTCCTCGCGGAGGGAACGGCGGAGAGCAAGGTCGGTTTTGAAGTCCAGGGCACTGGAGCAGTCATCCAGCAGAAGCAGGCGGGGATTGCCGGCCAGGGCGCGGGAAATCAGCACGCGCTGTTGCTGACCTCCGGACAGATTCCGTCCGCGAACGTGGAGGGCGAAGTCCAGCTTCTCGTCATTTTCGCGGATGAATTTGGCCTGCGCGCGGTCGGCAGCGGTGAGAAGAGCGTCATCGTCAATTTCTCGGCCGAAGCGAATGTTTTCCCGCAGGGTGTCCGCCATGAGAAAGTCATTCTGGAACACGATGCCTACATCTTTATGAAGATCTTCTGACGTTATGGAGGCAATGTTTCGGCCGCCGAGGCGAATTTCACCCTGGTCGGGGTCATATTGCCGCAGAAGAAGGGAGAGCAGGGTGCTCTTGCCTGCACCTGTGGGGCCGATGATGCCCAGGGTTTCACCTTCCTTCAGGGCAAAGGAGATGTCTTCCACATTCGCACGGCTCTTGTTGTAGGAGAAGGTCACGTGGTCGAATACCAGGGAAGCGTCTTCCTCCACGGGCACGGATTCTTTGATTTTCAGGTCAGGCTCCATGGACATGATTTCCTTGATACGATTGGCGCTGGCCTGACCTTTAGAGTACATCATGAACAGGCGCGACACGGCCAACAGGGCGTTGAGGATAATGGTGAAGTAGCTCATGAAGGCAATGATTTTGCCGGGCTGGGAAAGTCCCATGGAGACCCGCATGGCGCCGACCAGAATCACCGCGGCAAGGCCGAAGTTTAGCAGCAGACTCACCAGCGGGCTCACCGTGGCCATAACCCTGGAAGCACGGCACTGACTTTCTGCCAGGGATTCATTCACTTCGTCAAAACGATCTCGCTCCCAAAGTGTGCGGGACAGGGCACGAACCACACGGGCACCGGCCATGTTTTCCTGAATTTTGCGCACCATGCCGTCCTCACATTGCTGAACCTGCGTGTAAAGGGGGAGGCTGCGCTTGGAAGCAACGACCACCACCAACAATAGCAGCGGCAGTGTGCCGGCCATAACAAGCGTCAGCACAGGTTCCAGACAGGCAGCTACACTCATTCCGCCGATGAGCAGGATAGGAGCCCGAACGCCGAGACGCTGCATGCGGTCTACCATCTGGTGCACATTGTAGGTGTCACTTGTCAGACGGGACACCATGGAGGAATCGGTGATCATGTCCCGCTGGCGGGCGGAAAGACTTTCGACTTTGTCAAACAAATCACGGCGGAGCTTTCGCGTAAATTCGCGGCTGATGCCTGTGGAAAGCCGATTGGCGGTGCAGTTGCCCAGCCAGGCCAGCGCTGCACAGACCAGCATGGCAATGCCCATCATCCACGCACTGTGCATGTCGCCGGCGGGGGCGTACTCATCCAGAATGATGGATAGCATGCTGGGGAGAAACAGCTCAATCACCGTGCCGCCGATTTTGACGATCATCTGCCAAAACAAACGGCCATAGTAGGGCCTTAAGTAGGTTCGGATGAGGTGCATCGTGCATCGTCTCCCTTCGCGTAGGCTATGGCACGGGAAGCAACCCGCTCCATGAGGAGATTCAGGGTTTCCTGCTCCTCATCGGTGAAATCCTGCAATAGATACTGCCGCCATTCACCAAGCATTTGAAAGAAACGATCCTTGATGGCCAGCGCTTTTTCGGTGGGATACACCAAAAGAGAACGTCGGTCGTTGGGGTCAGTTTCACGGCGGATGAATCCCTGGGCCTCCAACGCGGATAACTGCCTGGTGACGCTGGATTTGTGGACGCACAGGTGCTCTGCCAGCGCTTCCTGAGAGATGCCCGGCGTTCTGAACAGCGGCAGCAGATATTGGCTTTGACAGCCGTTGAGACCAAGGTCGGCCAGCTGACGGTCACGATACATCATGCCGCAGCGGTAGGCGACATTGATTTGCCTTGTCAAGGGAGGCATGAACCTTCACTCCTTTCGTTGCACATGCAACCATTATAAAAGTTGCGTGCGCAACTGTCAAGATCAGAAAGCTATTTTGACGACTGCTGAATAAAATATTGACGAATTGCAAAAAATGGTATAATTATCCCGAAATGTCACCGATTAAAACATAAATATAGGATGGAGGTCGGGCAAATGGCAGTATTGAGCTTTCTCGTCCCGATTGTTGGCTGGATTTTGTGGGCTGTGAAGAAGGATTCTAACCCTGAGGATGCGAAGAAGTGCGCCAAGTGGGCATGGATTGGCTTTGGCGTAGGGTTAGCTTGCAGGCTGTTGACTTTGCTCATTCGGTAATCATTTCTATTGATAAAACAAACCGCTCTGGCAGGATGGTGACAGCTGCCGGAACGGTTTTTGATTTGGACGAGCTGATCGCCGTATCCCGGAGGGCTGCTTTATGCAGCACCAAAAAAGGGACGATGCTTCTTAAAAGGCATCGTCCCTTTTGGTTTTCGGGGAGGGCGCGGGAGGGGGCTTTTGGCACAAAAGCCGCCCTCCCGCAAATCCTAAAACGCTTTCCCTCTCGCATAAATATTGCTTACTTCAGCATGGACTCTTCCCAGCAGTCGAAGGGCTTGAGCTCCAGCAGCTCGGCCACGGTGGCGGCCACATTGGCCAGACCGAAGTGACCATCTTCCTTCAGCTCATGACGCTCGTCCTTGTCGTACACGATGAAGGGAACGGGGTTCAGGCTGTGAGCGGTACGCACGGCCACAACACCCTTCTTGTTCTTCTCCAGCATCTGGTCGGCATTGCCATGGTCAGCGGTCACAATCAGGATAGCGCCGCACTCGTCGCAGACCTTCTTCACGCGGGCAAGGCACAGGTCAACAGACTCCACAGCGATTTCGGTGGCCAGCAGGCTGCCGGTGTGGCCCACCATGTCGCCATTGGGATAGTTGCAGCGGATGAAGCCGTACTTGCCGCTCTGGATGGCTTCGATGAGCAGGTCGGTCACTTCCATGGCCTTCATCCAGGGGCATTCGTCGAAGGAACGCACGTCAGAGGGAACCTCGGCGTAATCTTCCAGCTCTTCAGAGAACTTCTCGGAGCGGTTGCCGTTCCAGAAATAGGTCACATGGCCGTACTTCTGGGTCTCGGAAACAGCGTACTCCTTGATGCCGTTCTGCACCAGCAGCTCGGTCAGGGTGTTGCGGATTTCCGGAGGATTCACCAGGAAAGCCTTGGGGATGCACAGGTCGCCGTCATACTGCAGCATACCGGCATACTTCACCTGAGGCACCACGCCGCGGTCGAAATGGTTGAAGGATTCGTCGCCGTCGAATGCCATGGACAGCTCCAGGGCACGGTCGCCGCGGAAGTTGAAGAGGATGACGCTGTCGCCGTCCTTGATCTTGCCAACGGGCTCGCCGTCCTTGGCAATGACGAAAGCGGGCAGATCCTGGTCGATGACGCCGGTTTCTGCACGATAGGTCTCAACAGCTTCCTTGGCGCTGGCAAACTGACGGCCTTCGCCATGAACATGGGTATCCCAGCCGCGCTTGACCATTTCCCAGTTGGCCTGGTAACGGTCCATGGTGATCTGCATACGGCCGCCGCCGGAAGCAATCTTGCCGTCGAAGGTGGCATCGTTCAGCTCAGCCAGCACGTCTTCCAGCTGCTGAACATATTCCAGGGCGGAGGTGGCGGGCACGTCACGGCCGTCCAGCAGGATGTGGCAGCGCACGGAGGCAATGCCTTCCTTCTTGGCTTCCTTCAGCATGGCAACGAGGTGGCTGATATTGGAGTGCACATTGCCATCGGACAAAAGGCCAATGAAGTGCAGCGTGGACTTCTTTTCCTTGCAGTTGGAGGCCAGATCCTTCCATGCAGCGGACTCGTAGATCTTGCCGCTGAGGATGGATTCGTTCACCAGCTTGGCGCCCTGAGAATAGATCTGGCCGCAGCCGAGAGCGTTGTGGCCAACCTCGCTGTTGCCCATGTCGTCATCGGTAGGCAGACCAACGGCGGTGCCGTGAGCCTTGATGGTCAGGTGGGGAGCGGTGGCTTTGAAATCATCCAAAGTAGGCGTCGTAGCCTGCAGAACCATATTGCCGAGGGTTTCCGGCGTTTCACCCACGCCGTCCATTACAACCAGAACAACGGGTTTCTTCATATTATAATCCTCCTGTCTGTGGGGAAGCGCATTGCCTGCGCATCCATACCATAGCATAGACCATTCCGGGCAGATTGTCAACTGAGAAACAAGCGGGGAAATAGATTTGTGGCAAAAGAAAAATCCCTGCACCTGATGCGGTACAAGGATCTTTCAATGCGGAGAAGCCGGGATTTGAACCCGGGCTGCGCTTATCGCACACTACTCCCTTAGCAGGGGAGCCCCTTCGGCCTCTTGGGTACTTCTCCATGTCAAGCAAGTATAAAAATGGCGGAGAGAGAGGGATTCGAACCCCCGGTGCCTTTCGACATCACTGGTTTTCAAGACCAGCGCCATCAACCGCTCGGCCATCTCTCCAGATAGAACCAGCTTTGGTATTGTAGCACGATTTCCCGAATTCGTCAAGATGGGATTTTCAAAAAGAAAACCAGCCGCGGCGGGAGGATGGTAACTTCCATGCGAATCTGCTATAATGAAGAACGGGCAAAATCAGTGAAGGAGGCGCGTCCTATGAACTTTGCCTATGGGGAAGAGGAGGTATCCTACCTGCGGCAGAAGGACAGGAAGCTCGGCGAGGTCATTGACCGCATCGGGCATATTGACCGCGCGGTGGATACAGACCTGTTTGCGTCAGTGATTCACCACATCATTGGACAGCAAATTTCCACCAAAGCGCAAGCCACCATCTGGCAGAGAATGCAGGATGCGCTGGGTGATGTGAGCGCCGAAACGATTCTGGCAGCAGATTCGGCCATGCTTCAATCCCTGGGCATGACCTTCCGCAAGGTGGCGTACATGAAGGACTTCGCCGAAAAGGTGCATAGCGGCGCGTTTGACCTGCACGCGGTGGAAAGCATGCCCGATGCAGACGCAATTCGGGCATTGAGCAGCCTGAAGGGCATCGGCGTGTGGACAGCGGAAATGATTCTGCTGTTTTGTCTGCAAAGGCCGGATGTATTCAGCTACGATGACCTTGCCATTCAGCGGGGATTGCGCATGGTCTACCATCATCGAAAGATCGATCGCAAGCTGTTTGAAAAGTACCGCCGACGTTTTTCGCCCTGCGGGAGCGTGGCAAGCCTGTACCTGTGGGCAGTATCCGGCGGTGCAATTCCTGAAATGAAGGACTGCGCACCGCAAAAGAAAGGGGTTTGATCCGATGATTTCCATTCAACATTACGCATCGCCGCTCGGTGACATCCTGATGGCGGCGGATGAAATCGGCCTGACGGGACTGTGGTTTGATGGCAGCAAATTCTTCGCGGACAATGTGCCTGCGGAGCGATGTGAGCAGGATACCCCTATCCTTGCAGAAGGCAGACGCTGGCTGGATGCGTACTTTGTCGGCAAGGTGCCGGACTTCCTGCCGCCGCTGCATCCGGTGGGAACCCCCTTCCGCATGGCTGTGTGGGAGATTCTTTTGCAAATCCCTTATGGAAAGACCGTGACCTACGGCGAGATTGCCCGAAAAATGGCGCAAAAGCAAGGCGTCGCGAACATGTCCGCCCAGGCGGTAGGCGGCGCAGTGGGGCACAATGAAATTTCCATCATCATCCCTTGCCATCGGGTGGTGGGCACGGATGGCAACTTGACCGGCTACGGCGGAGGCATGGAAAACAAAGTAAAACTCCTTGCGCTGGAAGGAAACGATATGAGCCGCTTTGTGGTTCCAAGAAAAGGAAACCATGGGGCTGCCCGATAATCATCAGGTTTTGAAAAGCGCTGGACACACTTTCCTGCATCTGCCCCTTGCGTATTCTCTCGTGATTGTGGCATAATAAATTCTATCGGAAACATCCGATTTGATTCGCAATGTATATTGCAGGAGGAACAGCATGTCTGTTTTCAATGAGATTGATGAGAAATTTCCTGTGCGTCACAGCCGCGCACAGAAGGACGAATTTCTTTCCTGGGCTGTGAAGAAGGCGGGTGCCATGGGTTACGGCGCCCATACAGAGACCATCGGCAAGAAAAATGTCAGCCGCAACCTGATTGTCGGCACACCGTCCGAGGCAGAGGTGGTGTATACCGCCCATTATGATACGCCCTCCAACAAGGTGTTCCCCAGTCTGATTTTTCCGAAAAATCTGCCTCTGGCCTGGCTGTACACCATCGGTGTCTCCCTGGTGCTTCTGCTGATTTCCTTTGGCGCGGCGGCACTTGCGGCACAGCTTCCTGTGAAGCGTCTGGTGGTTCTTATGACGTTCCTGTGCGTGTACGTGGCGCTGCTGCTTCTGTCCACCTACGGCCCTGCCAACAAGCATAACCGCAATGACAACACGGCAGGCCTGGCGGCTCTGATGGAAATGATGGATCAAATCCCGGAAGAATCGCGTCATCGTGTAGCGTTCATCCTGTTTGATAACAAGGAACATGGCTGCGGCGGCTCAAAGGATTATGCCAAGCAGCATGTGCAGGCGGCCTATACCCAGCTGACGGTGAACTTTGATAACATCGGTGTGGGGGAGAATTTCTTCACGGTGGCATCGCCTCTGGCGCAGAAGACGGAATTCTATGAGCGGCTGAAGACGGAATTTCAGGGCGATGACGGTTTTTTAGTGCAGCACCTTGGCAGCCGCGGACGGATGCTCCGCTCGGATGATCATACCTTCAAGCTGGGCATCGGCGTCATGGCCTGCAAGCGGAAGAAAGGCATTGGTTACTACATTCCCAGCCTGCATACCCGCCACGATACGCAGGCAGATGAAAAGAACATCGCCTTCCTGGCCAAACATATGGCGAAACTGTGGCAGGTGGACGCATGATGGAAACGATGACCATGCAGGTCATTGCCCGCATCCGCAATGATTTTCCAACGAAGTTCGGCCTGCCCAGGCAAAGCGGACTGGCGAAGGATCTGCAATCGATGATTGTGTTTGAGCCGGAATACCGCGTGGCAGAGGCTTTGCGCGGCATGGAAGGCTTCAGCCACTTGTGGCTGGTGTGGGCGTTCCACATGGCGCAGCGGGAAAAATGGTCACCGACGGTGCGCCCGCCTCGCCTTGGCGGTAATACCCGCATGGGCGTGTTCGCAACGCGCTCGCCCTATCGACCGAATCCGATCGGGTTGACGTGCGTGGAGCTCAAGGAAATTCGCGTCACCGAGCATGACGGTACGGTGCTGATTGTTTCCGGTGCGGACATGATGGACGGGACGCCAATCCTGGATATCAAGCCCTATCTGCCTTACGCGGATAGCTACCCGAACGCAGTCGGCGGTTTTGCACAGGAAAAAAGCGGCTATCGTCTGAAGGTAAACAGCGCGGACGGTTTGCTGGCTGCCATCCCATTCGAAAAGCGTCCTGCTCTGCTGGAAGCGCTGTCGCAGGATCCGCGCCCAGCCTATCAGCATGACCCTGACCGCGTGTACGGTTTTCAGTACGGTTCATGGGAAATAAAATTTTCTGTGGCGGATGACACATTGACCGTGCTGGATGTGCAGCCTCGGGATTGACATTTTGTCAACCTCGTGATAAAATAGAAAAGCTGTACGAGCGCCTGTAGCTCAGTTGGATAGAGCGTCAGACTCCGACTCTGAAGGTCACAGGTTCGACTCCTGCCAGGCGTACACGAAAAAATCCCCCGAATCGCAATGGTTTGGGGGATTTTTTTGCTTGTTCGGATTGCTTATTCCGCCTTGACACGGAACGCGGTGCGAAAAATTTTTCTTGCAAGAGGGCCAACCAACAGCAGCTGCACAGGCAGTGCCATGATGAAATTCTTGCAGTAGCAGGTCAGATAGTCGGGGATGAAGTTGGCCGTGAAGCCGTAGCCGTGCCACACACCCAGGATGCTGGCCAGTGCCACCTGGCACACCACGGTGAACACCTGGATGGAAAGAATGATGGCAATGGGACGGTCGCCGGGCTTGACAACCTTGAAGGCAAAGTGCTTGGCAATTGGGCTGGAAATGAAGTAGGCACACAGGAAGATGATGACGAACTCCAGCCACATGTCCTTCAGGGCAATGAGAAACGTGGAGTTGGTGAAGGAACCCATGGCCATGGCGGTGTTGTACACGGTCATGATGTAGACCATCATCCAGGCGGTAATGGCGGTGAAGAAAAGAGATTGGGGCTTGGTCTTGGGCATGAAAAAATCCTCCTTGACAAATAAAATGCCACTTCGCCGTCTGACAGTAGCGAAGTGACATTTAATGTCGTTTTCTATGATGCGGCCTGGCGGACGCATATCTAACGCGTAAATTCTACCATTCAATGGAGTGAAACGCAAGCGAAAAGAAGATTTTCGGCAGATGGACGAGGCAAAAGGCTTTGTGTATGCGCCAATGTGCACAAAACCATGGGAACATGAAATGACAATAAATTTTCGCAACAGCGGCGGCTATTTCCCCAACTGGCAGGATGTGCACGGTTTGCAGACCATTGCACAGACACAGCCGTATATTTCTGCGGGTTTGGGCGCATCGGAAAATGCACTCACTCGCTTCCTGTGCCCAACGGAAATCAATGAAATCATGCTCCGCAAAAAACGATCTTCTCCCGCAATTTTCGATAGAATCCAGCCTTGCAATCCTTCATGAAAAGATGTATGCTGATCTTATTGACTGTGAGAAAGGATGCATCGTTCATGAAGGATATTTTGTGTTATGGCGATTCTAACACCTGGGGATTTATGCCCGGCAGCGGCAAACGGTATGATGAACAGACCCGTTGGACGGGCGTGATGCAGCAGGAGCTTGGTGCGGAGTGGCGCGTGCATGAGGAAGGACTCAATGCCCGCAACAGTGTATTTGATTCGCCCTACAAGCCTTTCCTGAATGGCCTGACCACCCTGCCGTCTGCCCTCATCAGCCAGAAACCTCTGGATGTGCTGGTGATTTCTTTGGGAACCAACGACTTGAAAACGCACACGGCCAAGCAGTCTGCCATGGGTGTGGCGCAGCTGGTGCGGGAAACGCTGATCCTCAGCGCGGATGCTCCTATTGGCTATGACATCTTCAAGGACAAGCGGCGGATCATTGTTGTTTCGCCCATTCAGGTGTGGGAGGGGATTGAAACCCTGGGCACGGACAGCGATCTTACCAACGCTCATCAGGAATCAACCCTGTTCCCGCAGGCATTCCGCAAAGCTTTGGCAGATTTTCCTGTGATGCTCATTGATGCACAGCAGTTTGCTGTACCTTCCCATAAGGACGGCGTGCATATGGAGGCAGAAAGCCATCATGCTCTGGGCGTGGCCGTGGCAGAGGCCGTGCGTGCCATCATGGCGGAAGCGTAAGGGAGGCCGAAAACGATGCGTAAACCTCGAATTCTTGTGGTAGGCAGCATTTCTATGGACATGACGGCGGTTACGGGCGTTTTCCCTGCATCGGGGGAAACGGTGCTTGGCAAGGGATTCTCCAGTGCCACGGGCGGCAAGGGATCCAATCAGGCAGTGCAGGCCGCGCTGCTGGGTGCGGATGTGACCATGATTGCCAAGGTGGGGAAGGATGCCTTTGCCAAAGAAGTGCTGGCATCAACGGCTGCGGCAGGCGTGAAGACAGAACATTTTCTGCAGGATGATAGCGGCGCACCGACGGGCGTGGCCATCATTTTGCTGGAAGAGGATGAGCAGGGCAATCGAAAGAACCGCATCATCGTTCTCTCCGGCGCCAATATGACCCTGACGGTGGAAGATGTGGCCTTCCTGAAGGAGAGCATCGCCGAGTATGATCTGGTGATGCTCCAGTTTGAAATCCCGATGGCGGTGAACACGGCGGTGGCTCAGTGGGCGAAAGCCAAGGGCGTTCCTGTGATGGTGAACCCCGCCCCTGCGGCACCTATGCCGGAGGAACTGCTGCAATGCACGACGTATCTATCTCCCAATGAGCATGAGGCGGCGGCGCTGTCGGGTGTACCCATTCGCGTGACACCGGAACTAAACTTGGCAGACGTGCAGGAGGCAGCCGAGGCACTGCGCCGAAAAGGCGTGGAGAATGTGCTGATCACACTGGGCGAAAATGGCGCGGCGCTGATGGATGGTCAAGGCCTGCATGTGATGCCCAGCGTACCCCATGTGGCAGTGGCAGACCCGACAGCCGCGGGTGACAGCTTTGTGGGAACGTTCTGCGTGGGACTTTGCGCAGGGCTGACCAAACGCCAGGCCATGGATTTTGCCAGAAATGCTGCAGCAATCACGGTTTCCAGGGTCGGGGCGCAACCGAGCCTTCCCACGCTGCAGGAAGTTATGGCAGCACTGAAAGAGCATGGAGAATCGGATTTTCCGACAGATATGATGATAAACTGTGGAAAATAATCGGAAACAGACAGACGGCAGAGAAACGGTGATGTTTCTCTGCCTTTTTTAGTTTTTCGCAATTTTTGTTTATCAAAGTGAATCAATTGTTCAGCTCTCAGCATGAGTGACGTGCCTGCAACAACTGAACAACGAAAATCCCTGTCACATATCGGATGTGATAAACGGAACGAAGAAGAAATGTTTAGCTTGACGCTGAACAGATTTATCTGTATAATATAAACAACGCTAAAGCGAAAAAAAGGAATGATGCGTATGGCAAAACCACGAGTCAGAGAGATTGCAGCGATTGCCAATGTATCCCCGGCAACGGTGAGCAACGCGCTGAATGGCAAAAATGGCGTCAGCAAGGCAGTGGCAGAACGTGTGCTGGCGATTGCACGGGAGATGGGTTATCAGTGCCCGCCTCAGGAAGATACACGGCAGAATTATGTTCGCCTGGTGGTGTATCGCTCTAATGGCACTGTGTTAATGGATACGGTGTTCTTTGCTGAGCTGATTGAAAGCGTGCAGGAAGAATGCAAGCAGGCTGGCATGGAGCTGATGATTACCCACCTGAATGCTTATCGCGGAGATGACACAAAGCAGCACGTGCAGGAAATTTGCTGCGAGGATTGCCGCGGCATTCTCCTTCTGGGAACGGAAATGAAGCAGGAAGAACTGGCGGCCTTTGCCGATTGCCGTTCACCGCTGGTGGTGCTGGACAATACCTGTGCTTTTGCGCCCTTTCATTCCGTGGCGATTGACAACAGGGGCGCTGCCTGTCTGGCGGTGAAGTTCCTGTATGAACGCGGACATCGGCGAATTGACCACATCACCAGTAACTTTGCCTTCAGCAACATTGAAGAGCGGGCAGAAGGCTTTGACAGTGCGCTGCGTCAATTCGGCCTCTCATCCCAGGATGCGAAGCTGTGGAAGGTGACACCCTCCATTGAAGGAGCTTATCAGGATATGAAGGCTCTGCTGAGCAAAAATGAAGATCCTCTGCCTACGGCATTCTTTGCGGCCAACGACCTGATGGCCATCGGATGCATGCGCGCTCTGACGGAAGCGGGCTATCGCATACCGGAAGATATTTCGGTGATTGGCATGGATGATACCTCAGTGTGCGTTGCGTGCACGCCGCAGCTGACCACCATTCATGTGTATCGCCGCATGCTGGCCACGACGGCGATTCGCACGCTGATGAGCATCACGCCCAATGTGCATGAAGGTTATATGCAGGTAAGGGTTACCGTTGATGCTGTTCAGCGTGATTCGGTACGGAGCGTAAAGAGAGGGTAAGACCATGACGAAGGAGCTTCAGGCAGATTACAACCGCCTGCATGACTATATTCTTGCCCATGCCAAAGACATGCTCAAGGAGCCCCGGGGATACATTCATTATCCCTTTATTGATCCCGGTTCCGTGTACAATGGCAATGTATGGGACTGGGATACCTACTGGTCAGCGTATGGCCTGATGAGCCTGTGGGACGAGTTTGACGCTGAAATGCAGGAGAAGATTCTTCTTCATACCATGGGCAATGTGCGGAATTTCTTCGATCATCAACTGGAAGATGGTTATATTCCCATGATGATTGTGGATGACGGCAAGGGGGATGAAACCTACCTGAACCGCAAGCACAGGGAAGGCGTTCGGATGAACATGATGAAGCCCTTCCTTGCGTGCCAAACGCTGCTTGCCTCTGAGAAGGCCGGAAGTGCGGACTGGGCAAAGTGCTATGCGGAACCTTTCCGACGCTATCTTGATTATTACGATACTTATTTTCATGAGCACAGCGGCCTGTATGTCTGGCATGATGATATTATGATTGGCATGGACAACGACCCTGCCAGCTTCGGCCGCCCGCAGGATTCTACGGCGAATATCTTCCTCAACGCGTTCATGATTCGCGAATTGGAGGCCATGCGCAAGCTGTACGAAAGCTGGCAGATGCCTGAGGAAGCGTCCTATTGCGAGGAAAAGCGGAAGCAGCTTGCGGAAAAAGTGCAGGCGGAGTGCTGGGACGAACGGGATGGCTTCTTCTATTCAGTAGATGTGGATGTGCACACCAGACCCTACGATTGGTTCCACAAGGGACTGGGTGTATTCTGGAAGACGCTTCCCATTCGCATCCGCGTGTGGAGCGGATTTATCCCCCTTTACGCGGGCATTGCTACGGAGGAGCAGGCGGGAAAAATGCTTGCCTGGGCACAGGATGAAGCAACCTTCGCATCACCTTATGGCATCCGCACCCTGGCACGAAATGAAAAAATGTATAACCTGTCGGCTACAAATAATCCCTCCAACTGGTTGGGACCCATCTGGCTGATTGCCAACTATGTGGTGTGCATGGCGCTGAATCGGTATGGATTCCGTGAAGAGGCACAGAGCATTGCGGCAAAATCGATCCATCTGTTGGGACGAGATCTTGAACAAAACGGATGCCTGCATGAATATTACAGCCCGGAATCGGGCGAACCCGTTATGAATGGCGGTTTTATCAACTGGAACGTACTGGCGTTGTCCATGGCAAAAGAAACTGGACTTATATGACTTGAGCGAAAGGAGCAACCAGCATGATCATCACAGGCCTCAAAACCTGCCACGAGAAGCATCCCCTGGGGTATAACTTCACGGAAGCAGTGCTAAGCTGGCGGGTGGAAGAAAGCAAAGGACAGAAGCAGACAGCCTCCCGTGTGGAGGTGTCCCTGAACCGAAACGATGCACAAACCGTCTATGATTCCGGCATGGTGGATACCGTGTGGGACGGCACTACGCTCCTTCATGGCATGGACAGCATTGGCTGGACGCTGCCCATGACCCTTGCCCCCAGAACCCGCTATTATTGGCGCGTCACCGTGCAGACGGACGCAGGAGAAAAGGCAACCAGTGACTGGACCTGGTTTGAAACCCCGAAGGGCGCAGACGAGCCCTGGCAGGCACAGTGGATTACGTCTCCCTTTGGACGGGAGGCACATCCTGTGTTCCGCAGGACGTTTGCTGCAAAAGAGAAGCCTGTGCAGGCACGGTGCTACATTGCCGGCGTGGGTCTGTTTGAGCCTTGCCTCAATGGCAGGGTGATTGGCGAAGAGGTGCTTCGTCCCGGATTCCATTCCTATGACAGCTATTTGATGTACCAAACCCTGGAGCTCGAGGTCGAAAAGGGAGAAAATACCTTTGATGTGCTGCTGGGTGAAGGCTGGTATATGGGTCGCTACGGCCTGAAAAGCTCCGCGCCCCGCTATGGCACGGAATATAAGCTGTTGGCGGAAATTCACCTGACCTATGCGGATGGTCATACCGAAGTCATTGGCACGGACGAAAACTGGATGGTCACCAGGTCCGCCGTTCTGATGGACAGCATCTACGATGGTGAGGAGCAGGATGCAAACCTGCCTGCCGGCGAGCCGATGGCGGCTGTGAAGACGGAAGCTCCCGCCGTGCCGCTGCAGCCGAGAAGCAATCCGCAAATCCTTATTCATGAGAAATTCACGCCCACCATTCTTCCTACCGATGATACGGTGCTGGATATGGGGCAGAACTTTGCCGGCTGGTGCGGCTTCTGGTGCGATGCACCCAAGGGCACGGAGATTCGCCTCCTTTATGGCGAGCACGTGCTGAACGGCACCATCTATCGGGACAACCTGCGGGGCGCCAAGTGCATCTTCCGCTATGTGTCGGATGGCGTGCCGCGCTTCGTGCAGCCGCACTTCACCTACTATGGCTTCCGCTATGTGAAGGTGGAAGGCTGGGGCAAACCCCTTGATCCAAAGGCGTTTGTGGGCTGCGCTGTGTATTCCGATGTGGAGGAAACAGGCAGGGTGGAAACCAGCGATCCTATGGTGAACAGGCTGTACCTGAACAGCAAGTGGAGCCTGAAGAGCAACTTCCTTGATATTCCCACGGACTGCCCTCAGCGGGATGAACGCATGGGCTGGACGGGTGATATTCAGATTTTCTGCGACACGGCCTGCTATCACGCAGATGTGGCAGACTTCATGAAGAAATTCATGGAGGATCTTCGCTGCGAGCAGAAGCTGCTAAACGGCAGCGTTCCCTGCGTGGCGCCTATGTGCAAGTATGAGCTGAATGGCGTGTCCGCCTGGGGCGATGCCGCCTGTGTCATTCCGTGGCAGCTTTATCTGCACTACGGAGACAAGGCGCTTTTGCGGCAGGAATATCCTGGCATGAAGGACTGGGTGGACTGGATTGCGCGGGAAAATGACCGCCACCACTGCGGCTATATCTGGGGCGGCAATGCCCAGCTGGGCGACTGGCTGGCACTGGATGGCACCAGCGTTTACGGCGGAACGGACAGAACCTATGTGGCTACTGCATATTACTACTATTCCACTTTCCTGACGGCTCAGGCGGCAGAGATTCTTGGCCTGAAAGAAGATGCGGCAACGTATACGGAGCTTGCATCCCATATCCGTGACGCATTCCAAAAGGAATATTTCACTCCGTCAGGCAGAATTGCCATCGAAACGCAGACGGCCTGCGTGATGGCACTGTACCTGCACCTTGTGCCCGAAAATGCGCAGGAGAAAACCTGCTGCACACTGGCAAGACTCATTGAAGAAAACGGCTACAAGCTGCAGACGGGCTTTGTGGGAACGCCGTGGCTTCTGCCTGTGCTGTGCGACATCGGACGGGAAGACCTGGCATACACCCTTCTTCTCCGCAAGGAATATCCCGGCTGGCTGTATGAGGTGGGGAAGGGCGCAACCACCATCTGGGAGCGGTGGAATTCCATTGAGCCCGATGGCTGCATGAACCGTGACGGCATGAATTCTCTGAATCACTACGCCTACGGCTCCATCGCTGCATGGATGTATCGCTCCATGGCCGGCCTGCACGCGGATACAGCAGGCGGCAGATTCATGAAGATTGCACCGCTGCCGGATCAGCGGATTCCTTCCTGCAAGGCGGAATACACATCTCCCGGCGGAACATGGCGCACGGAATGGCACTACGAAGGCGATACCTGGCACCTGACAGTGCAAGTTCCCTTCGGCTGTGAGGCAGACCTCGTGATGCCTGACGGCAAGACGGAGCACCTTCTGCCCGGCGAAACGCAGCATGTTGCTGTGATGGAAAAACAGTATTATTCGCTGGATTCTTCCCTGGATGCTCTCCTTGGCTACGAGCCGACACGGCAGGTCATTCAGGAAATGTTCCCCAGAGCCATTCGCGGCGTTGCCTTCCAGTATGAAATGCATACCATGCGGCAGCTGGTTTCGTCTCCCTTCTCGGAAATCAGTGATGAAGAAATTGAAGCGCTGGACAGTGCTTTGAAGAAAATCCCCGTGCAAATCGATTGAAAAGGAGAAATATCCATGAGGAACATCAAGCTTGGTTTTGCCCCTACCCGACGCGCGATTTTCAGTGCCCCTGCGGCGGTCACCTTCCGCAACCTGACGGCTAACCGCCTGAAGGAATTGAACGTTGACTTCGTGGACATTGACGATGTGAACGATGAAGGCCTTCTCTACGATGACGCAGGCCTTGAAAAGATCATTGCCAAGTTCAAGGCGGAAAAGGTGGACGGCCTGTTCCTGGCACATTGCAACTTTGGTACGGAATACGAGTGCGCCCGTCTGGCGAAGGCACTGAATGTGCCTGTGCTGCTGTGGGGCCCCCGTGATGAGCGTCCCGATGAAAACGGCATGCGCCTCCGCGACAGCCAGTGCGGATTGTTTGCAACAGGCAAGGTGCTCCGTCGCTTCCATGTGCCCTTCACCTACATGAACAACTGCAACCTGGAGGACAAGGAGTTTGAACGCGGCGTGAAGGACTTCCTGGCAGTGTGCAATGTGGTGCGCACCTTCCGCCATACCCGCATTCTGCAGATTGGCCCCCGCCCCTTCGATTTCTGGTCCACCATGTGCAACGAAGGTGAATTGCTGGAGAAGTTCAACATCCAGCTGTCTCCCATTCCGCTGCCTGAACTGTATGCGGAAATGAAGAAGTGGCGGGAAGAAAAGACAGAGGTCGCTAAGGTCGTGGCCTACTGCAAGGAAAATATGACCTGCCGCATTGATGATGCAGGGTTGGAATCCGTGGCTGCACTGAAGGTGGCTATGAAGAGCCTGGCAACCAAGTATGGCTGCAACGCCATTGCCATCCAGTGCTGGAATGCCTTGCAGGACGAAATTAACATCATGCCCTGCGCCGCCAATGCGCTGCTGAATGAGGAAGGTATCCCGGTGGTGTGCGAAACGGACATCCATGGTGCCATTTCTCAGCTGATTGCCGAGGCCGCCTCCATGAACGAGCGCCGCGTCATGTTCTCTGACTGGACGGTGCGTCACCCTGATAATGACAATGGCGAGCTCCTGCAGCATTGCGGTCCCTGGCCCATCTCTGTGGCGAAGGAGAAGCCCACCATCTGTGTGCCTGTAGCCTTCCCGCAGAACGGCGCTGTATCTGCCGAGGCCAAGCACGGCCCCATGAGCCTGGTGCGCTTTGACGGCGATGACGGCGAATATTCCATTCTGCTGGGACATGCCAAGGGTATTGAAGGCCCCTGGACCCGCGGCACCTATGTATGGGTGGAGGTTGCCAACCTGAAGCGCCTGGAAGCCAAGGTAGTGGAAGGCCCCTATATCCATCACGTGGCGGCCATCCATGGCGACGTGGTGCCTGTGGTGTATGAAGCCTGCAAGTATATCGGCGTGAAGCCTGACCTGTATGATCCCATTGAGGACAAGGTGCAGGCCTATCTCCACGGCGAAGATGTTGTGTTTGATGAGGTGTAAGCAATGAGACAGGATCTTACGGCGCTGTCCTACCATCTTCGCCAGCATGTGCTGGATATTGTGATGGCGGGCAAGGGCGGACACATCGGCGGTGACATGAGCGTGATTGACGTGCTGGTCACCCTGTACTTCGATCAGATGAACATTTCCCCGGAAAATCAGGATGATCCCAACCGTGACCTGTTTGTGCTCAGCAAGGGTCATTCGGTGGAGGCTCTGTACGCCGTGCTGGCGGAAAAGGGCTTCTTCCCCTATGAACAGGTGCTGGCAGAATTCAGCAAGTTTGGCTCCAAGTTTATCGGTCATCCCAATAACAAGCTGCCGGGCATTGAGATGAACAGCGGCTCTCTGGGTCACGGCCTGCCGGTGTCCATCGGCATGGCCATCGCCGCAAAAATGGATAATCGCCCCACCCGTGTGTACACCGTGATGGGTGACGGCGAATTGGCCGAGGGTTCCGTATGGGAAGGCGCCATGGCAGGCGGTCACTACAAGCTGGACAATCTGTGTGCGGTGGTGGATCGCAACCGTCTGCAGATTTCCGGCAGCACGGAGGATGTCATGAGTCAGGACGACCAGTGCACCCGCTGGGCAAGCTTTGGCTGGCACGCCATTTCCGTTCCCGGCAATGACATTTCTGCCCTGCATAATGCCTTTGAGGAAGCCAAAGCGACCAAGGGTCAGCCCACGGTGATTATTGCCAACACCACCAAGGGTTGCGGCTCGCCTGTGATGGAGAACAAGGCCAACTGGCATCACAAGGTGCCCACGGCTGAGGAGTATGCGCAGATCATGAGCGACCTGAAGGCCAGAGAGGAGGCGGCGCGTCATGAATAAGATTCCGAATCGTCAGGCAATTTGTGAAGTGCTGATGGAAAAGGCGGCAGAGGACAAGGATATTGTGGTGCTCTGCTCGGACAGCCGCGGCAGTGCGTCCCTTGCTCCCTTTGCGCAGCAGTATCCCAAGCAGTTTGTGGAAATCGGTATTGCTGAGCAGAATCTGGTGAGCATCAGCGCAGGCCTTGCCAAGTGCGGCAAAAAGCCCTTCGCCGCATCACCTGCTTGCTTCCTGTCTACCAGAAGCTATGAACAGTGCAAGGTGGATGTGAGCTACAGCAATACCAATGTGAAGCTCATCGGCATCAGCGGCGGCATCAGCTACGGTGCTCTGGGCATGAGCCATCATTCTGCCCAGGATATTGCCGCTATGAGCGCCATTCCCAACATGCGGGTATATCTGCCCAGTGACCGCCATCAGACGCGGAAGCTGATTGAAAGTCTCCTGCAGGATCAAAAGCCGGCCTATATCCGCGTGGGACGCAATCCTGTAGAGGATATCTACGAGGAAAACAATACGCCTTTTGAAATGGACAAGGCCACGGTGCTGATGGGCGGCGAAAACACGGACGTGGTGCTCGTTGCCTGCGGTGAGATGGTTCGCCCTGCGAAATTGGCAGGGGAAGCACTGAATAGTCAGGGCATTTCCTGCACGGTGCTGGACATGTACTGCGTCAAGCCCCTTGACCGTGAAGCAGTCATCCGTGCTGCAAAGGGCGCCAAGCTGGTGGTAACCGTGGAAGAGCATGCACCCTTTGGCGGACTGGGCTCCATGGTGGCACAGGTGGTCAGCGAAAATTGTCCCACCTATGTAACGGAGCTGGCACTGCCCGACGCACCTGTGATTACGGGCACCTCGCAGGAAGTGTTTGATTACTATGGACTGAACGCAGACGGCATTGTGAATACGGTGACGGAAAAGCTGAAGCACATTTGATCGAAAGGGAGGTGTGACCCGATGCCCTTTATCATTGGTATTGACCAAAGCACCCAGGGAACCAAAGCTATGCTCTTTGATGAGCAGGGAAAGATCACGCTGCGGTTGGATCGCCCTCATCGGCAAATTGTTGACGGAAACGGCTGGGTGGAGCATGACCCGGAGGAAATCTATCAAAATCTGATTCAGCTGGTGCGTGACCTGATGGCTCAAAGCGGCGTTTCGGGCAATGAGATCGCCGCTGTGGGCATCAGCAATCAGCGGGAAACAGCCATGGCGTGGGATCGTCACACCCTGAAGCCTGTATACAACGCCATCGTGTGGCAGTGTGCCCGCGGTGCAGCCATCTGCGAGGGGATCGAAAAGCAAGGCCTGGGCGAAAGCATTCGTCAAAAGACAGGTCTGCGCCTGTCGCCGTATTTCTCTGCTGCCAAAATTAGCTGGATCATGGAAAATGTTTCTCAGGTGCATTCTCGTGCCCTGAAGGGCGAAATCTGCGTTGGCACCATGGATAGTTACCTGGTGCATCGGCTGACGGGGGGCAAGGAGTTCCGCACGGATTACTCCAATGCGTCCCGCACGCAGCTGTTCAATATCCGTACCTTGCAGTGGGATAAAGAACTGTGCGAGATTTTCGGCATTCCCATGGCGTGCATGGCAGAAGTAACGGACTCGGACGGCTTCTTCGGCGAAACGGATTTTGAGGGCGTCCTGCCCTGCAAGGTGCCGATTCACGGCGTCATGGGCGATAGCCACGGCGCACTCTTTGGTCAGGGATGCCTGAAATCCGGCATGATGAAAGCCACCTATGGCACGGGTTCGTCCATCATGATGAATATCGGCGAAACGCCGATCTTCTCCGACCATGGTGTGGTTACGTCCCTGGCGTGGAAGACGAATGGCAAAGTGCAGTATGTGCTGGAAGGCAACATCAACTACACAGGCGCGGTCATCACCTGGCTGAAGGACGATATGCATCTGCTGGAAAGCGCAGGGGAGAGCGAAGCGCTTGCACGGGCGGCTGACCCTGCGGATCATGCTTATGTGGTGCCGGCTTTCTCGGGTCTTGGTGCTCCTTACTGGCGGTCTGATGCGGAGGCGGCCATTATCGGCATGCGCCGCACCACGGGTCGCAAGGAAATTGTGAAGGCAGGCCTGAGCTGCATTGCTTATCAGATTGCCGATGTGGTGAAACTGATGCAGCAGGAGGCGTCCATTGAAGAGATTGAGCTCCGTGTGGACGGCGGCCCTACCCGCAACAGCTGGCTGATGCAGTTCCAGAGCGACATCCTGCATGCGGAGCTTCGTGTTCCTCAGGCGGAGGAACTCAGTGCCATCGGCGCTGCCTACGCGGCGGGACTGAGCACGGGCGTGTACAGCAAGGATATTTTCAGCAAGACCGTTTATAAGACCTTCCGCCCGGAAATGGCAGAAGACGAACGCAATCGACTGTATCAGGGCTGGCAGGACGCGGTGAAGCGCGTGCTGTAATGGAATTTGCAAAAAGAGGGAGAAATTGCTTTGCGGCGTTTCTCCCTCTTTTGTTGTCTGAAAACGGACAGATGATCGGTGACCACATTCCTAAGCTTGTGTTACTTGACGGGAAAAGCGAATCGGAATATCATAAAGATGAGCGAGAAAAGAGATAAGTGCATAACTTAGGAGGTGCTATGAATGATTATCACTTATGAAAATACAACGTGTGAGGTTCCCTCCGGTACAACGATTCGGGAGGGCTTCCGCGCGCTGAAGCTGGACACGGCACCCATTCTTGCGGCACTTCGCGGCGGATGTGTGCTGGAGATGAATGACATAATTCCCGGGGATGGGGAGCTTCGTCCCCTGACCCTGGCACACGAAGAAGGACGCCGCATTTATGAGCGCTCCCTGCGGTTTGTGATGCTTCTTGCAGTAAAACACCTGATGCCTGGCAAGCGCGTGCGGGTGGAATACTCGGCTGCTGGCGGTGTGCTGGTAAATTTGCCTGGGGAAAATTTGAATGCAGCACAGGTGGACGCCCTGGAACAGGAGATGCGCCGCATCGTGGCGCAGGATTTGCCCTTTGAAAAAGAAGAATGGCTCCTGCAGGATGCCATTGATTATTTTGCCGCGGAGGGTCAGCAGGATAAGGTGTCGCTGCTGAAACTGCGCCCGTATCGTCATTTCAAAATGTATCGTTGCGGGGATATGTGGGAATACTTCTATGGCGCGATGGCACCGTCAACGGGCAGTGTAAAGGTGTTTGACCTTCTGCCGCATGACGGCGGCTTTGTGCTGCAGCTCCCTGACAAATCGGCCTTTGGCATGCCGTCTATTTATCATGACTATCCCAAGCATCTAGCGGTGTTCGCAGAAAGTGCCGGATGGTGCCGCATTCTGGGCATCGAAAATGCATCGGATTTGACTGCCATGATGACACGGGGTGACATGCGGGACTTCATCCGCGTGAATGAGGCCTTGCAGGATAAGGCGCTGGCAGACATCGCGGATGAAATTGACCGCAAGGGGAAACGCGTCATTTTCCTGGCAGGGCCGTCCTCCAGCGGCAAAACCACAACGGCTGCGCGCCTGGCGATTCAATTGCGGGTGCTGGGGTATCATCCCATGCGTCTGAGCCTGGATAATTACTATCGCAACCAAAGAGATTTGCCCCGTGAGGCAGACGGCAGCGTGGATTTGGAAAGCATTCACGCACTGGATCTCCCATTGATTCAGCAGCAGATTTGCTCGCTTTTGAAGGGTGAGCCTACGGAAATACCGATTTTTAACTTCAAAACCCATGAGCGGGAAAAGCAGGGCGCGGTGCAGACGCTGGGTCAGGGAGAACCTGTGATTATTGAGGGGATTCACGGCTTGAATCCGCTGCTGTCCGCAGGAATCCCGAATGAGGCGATTTACCGCATTTTTGTCAGCGCCCTGACCTGCCTGAACCTGGATGATCACAATCGCATCCGTACCACAGATGCACGGCTTTTGCGGCGCATCGTGCGTGACCATCAGTTCCGCAATACATCGCCTGCGGCAACGCTGAACATGTGGCAAAGCGTCCGCAACGGGGAAGATCGCTGGATCTTCCCCTATCAGGAAACAGCAGACTGCATGTTTAACACCACGCTGCATTACGAGCTGCCGTTTTTGAAGACGGAGGTGTACGATCTTCTGGAAGCCATCCCGTCCACCGAACCGTGCTACCTGCCCGCAAGACGTTTGCTAAAAATTCTGCACTACATCCCATCTGCCCCCGAGGAGCTGTTTAACGAGATTCCGCCCATCTCCATTTTGCGGGAATTTATTGGAAACAGCACCTTCGAAATGGAGTAATACGGGCAAGAGCTATTTAAGTCCTATGAATATCCTTCATTATCCTTGACAAACGTTCGCAAATGGGCTTTAATTAGAAAGGTTTTGCATCTTTTACGCGTTGGATATTGAAGGAGGAGCTTTGCGTGGCAGTGGTGGGACAGGTCCTGGAGGGAATATCAGCGGTGCTTGGCGCGTGGCTGATGATCATGCTGGTTTATCAGATGTATCTGACGCTGTTTGGGTTCAAGCGTGCTACAAAGGACTATGCGGATCATGATCCGGAAAGTCGCTTTTTGGTGCTGGTGCCCGCCCATAATGAAGAAGCGGTGATTGGGGATATCATTGAAAATCTGCAGTCAATGGATTATCCTAAAGAATTGTATGACTTCTATATCATCGCAGATAATTGCACTGACCGCACGGCAGAAGTGGCTCGCAGCCATGGTGCAAAGGTCATCGAAACGTGCAAGGCTCATCCTGATGATCCGACAGGAAAGCCTATTGCATTGAAAAAAGCCCTGGAAGAAGTGGGCGAATATCAGAAGAAGTACGACCTGCTGATGATTTTCGATGCGGATAACCTGATGGATCGAAACATGTTCCGTGAGGTAAACAGCCAGTATCTGGACAAGGACAAGCCTGACTTTATCCAGTGCTACCTGGGGGCAAAGAACAAGAAAGGCATTATTGCCTGGTTCTACTACACCAGCTACACCATCACCAACCGTTTCTTTCAGCTGGCGAAGCATCGCCGTGGACTGAACTGCTCCATCGGCGGCACAGGTTTTGCTATTTCTACGGAATACCTGTATCAGCGCGGCGGCTGGACGACCATGAGCCTTACCGAGGATTTCGAAATTCAGGTAGAGGCAACCCTGGCAGGAAAGCGCATTCTGTGGAACCACAATTGCCGCGTGTACGATGAAAAGCCTACGAGACTGAAGGCCTCCATGCGACAGAAGCTCCGCTGGGGTCAGGGTCACTGGTACGTTTGCCTGAAGAATACGGGCAAGGTGTTCTCCAGTCTGTTCCATGGAAAAATCGGCATTCGGGAATTCTTCAGCGTGCTGACGTACATGTACAGCCTGTCCTCCTACGTGGTGGCGGCCATTCAGCTGATCATTTCCCTGCTGCTGTTGATTCCTGCCTTTGAGCATACACCCGAGCCTACGACAGTGGGCGCAACGGTGGTGGGCATTGTGCTGTTCATCTATAGCTACTTTGCCCTGTTCTACCTGGCCGACTGGATTGATAACAAAATTCCCTTCAAGCTTTCCACCCTGCCGCTGATGCTGGTCAGCTTTGTGGTGAACATGCTGGTTGCCGTGGTGAATCAGGTGGTTGGCCTTCTGCTGTGCCGCAATCAGCACACTTGGGTGAAAACAGAACATACGCTTTGCAGGGAGACCCTCGCAGAAGAGGAAAGCGAAGCAAAGACGTAAAAAAGAACAGGAGACACTTCTGAAAAAGCAGTGTCCCCTGTTTTTTGTGGTTTATGTTGCTTTATTGCAAAATAAAATATAAAATATAACACTGATTAAACGTAAAGAAGTGGACAATGGGAAACTTATTGATCGGCACTAGCGGAGTTAAGCAATTTGAGATACGCCTCTTCTGAAATA
This sequence comes from bacterium, assembly GCA_963618735.1. Taxonomy (GTDB): domain Bacteria; phylum Bacillota; class Clostridia; order Christensenellales; family Aristaeellaceae; genus CAKUFA01. The sequence continues at coordinate 48,328 of CAVEUM010000008.1, forward strand.
ATAGCAATTGGCACGCCTTTTTCAATCAGCGCTTCTGCTTTTAACTGCTTGCTACTCTTGGGGTTTCCTTTTGTTGCGCGTAAGTCCTGTATACCACATATCAGATAGTCGGTTTTCTTTGAAACGGAATTCGAAATGATACCTCCGCGCATAACAACGGCATTTTGAGCTTCTTCGCGTGGCATTGATATGAGGGTACCTGTAAAAACAAACGTCTTTCCGGCAAATTTGTTACTTACGGGAGCAGAAGGTAAATCATAAACAGGAAGATGTATTATCTTCTTGCGTGAGGTGCTAATTTTTGAACAGCCATCGTATCCGTATGCATATGCACGTCCGATCCGAATGCTGGCATATTTGGCGACATCATCTATGGAGCTCGCATCTAGCATTTTTGCAAGCTTTATAAAGACACGTCCACACATCTCAGCATCATCATCCGCTCTATGGTGTGAGAAACTTCCAAGCTGCAGAGCATAGACGACAGTGTTGAGCTTATGGTTGTCTAATTCTGGAAGAATCTGACGTGACATGGCTAGCGTACAGAAAAAGTCAAAGGGCGAAAATGAGAGCCCAGCCTTTTCAGCACACCGTGTAAACACACTAATGTCGAATGTTGCATTGTGAGCAACAACAATAGAGGCTTGATTGATCAAATTGTACATTTCTGGAAAGAAATCGCTAAATGTAGGCGAGTCAGATACCGCTTCTGCAGTAATGGAATGAACCATGACGTTGTAATAGGAAAAGTCTTCATGAGGGTTAAGCAATTGGTGCTTTTTTTCGAGAAGCTCGCCAGTGCAATAATCAAACAAGGCTAAGCCAACTGAACAAGCACTTGTTCTGCTTCCATTTGCTGTTTCAAAATCAATGCCAAGCACTGTCTGAATTGCGGGACACACAGATCGTACCCCCTTAATCAATATTCCGCTTAGAACCATAAAAGATTTTTCCTTGCTCCAAATTCGTTCTATATTCACAACCGTTAAAAAAGCGATCATCTTGGTGGATACAGCATTCCTTTTCAGAACAGCGCATAAAATCATTGCAACATCCGAATGTTTCAGTGATCAAATTTCTGAACAAATAGCGTTTGTAAGCCTGCAATGCGGCAACAAAGGTGTTGACATCGCTTTCGGATACCATGTTGATTGTGGTAAATGTAGTGACTTTGGAATCGTTTACCTTGCTTGAGTTGAGAATAGATAAAACCTCGGGACAAACCTTGATTCTGCTTTTTGCTTTGGAACTTTTTGCAGGAATAAACTCAAAAACTTTGGTGCCATAGAAAGAGTAACTGCGCCCACTTTTTGTGTCGCTGTGCGTAAAAAGATCTTCATCCGTTTCGCCTTCACGCACACGTTCCAACAAATTTTTAATGTCTTCAAATGATTCTGGAATGGAAACTGTATCAAACATGGAAACTTGCGACATGGTAAGGTTCAATCCTTTCTAAACGGATAGTATTGAAATTTAATAGTAGTATATCATATTTTACCAAGAATGTCGACTTGACACTTGAAATTGTTAGAGAAGAGAAACTTTCATTTCTAAGACAATTTAGGAATTTGCGTGCAGGGTGAGAAAATGAAAGTTGCAGTATTGTGGCTGATATGGCTTCATAACACTAGTAAAAATGCATAAGAGAGACAGCACTGTAGGCTGTGTCCCTTATGCATTACGAATATTACCGATTCACCTGATTCACAGGTGTTCCGCCGATGAACTGCCGCAGGTTATCCACAGCTGTATCCATCAGGCGCTGGCGGGCCTCATGGCTGGCCCAAGCAATGTGAGGTGTTACGAACATGTTGTCCAGCCCCAGCAGGGGATTGTCGGCGCGAATGGGCTCGGTGGACACCACATCGGATGCGGCGGCATAGATTTTGCCGCTCAGAAGCGCTTCACGAAGATCGGCTTCGTTAATCAGTCCGCCGCGGGCGGTGTTGAGCAGGATTACGCCGTCCTTCATTTTTGCGATGGCGTCCTTGTTAATCATGCCAACGGTTTGCTCGGTCTGCGGGCAGTGCAGGGAGATGATGTCGCTCTTTGCGTAGAGCTCATCCAGCGTTACGGCGTCCTCGCCAACGCCGTGGCGGCTGTAGTAGATCACCTTCATGCCAAAGGCACGAGCCAGCTGAGCGGTTGCCTGACCGATGCGGCCATAACCCACGATGCCGAAGGTCTTGCCTGCAAGCTCCATCAGCGGATAATCCCAAAAGGCAAAGTCGCGGCAGGCGGTCCAGCGGCCATCCTGCACGGCCTGATTGTGATGGCCAATGCGGTGGCAGATTTCCAGCAGCTGCGCCATAACGAACTGCGCAACGGTCTGCGTGCCGTAAGATGGTACGTTGGTTACCACAATGCCCTTTTCCTTTGCGGCGGCAATATCGATCACATTAAAGCCTGTGGCCAGCACGCCGATGTAGCGCAGATTCGGGCAGGCATCCATGGTTTCACGGGAAATGGGCGTCTTATTGGTCAGAATAACGGGCGCGTCGCCGATGCGGGATACAATATCCTCCGGCGCGGTGTAGTCATAAACGGTCAGCTCGCCAAGAGAACCCATGGCATCCCAACTGAGATCGCCGGGATTTTCCACAGCACCGTCCAACACAATGATCTTCATAAGGAAACCTCCTGCAAGGAAATTCATCGCCTGCCTGATATCCGGCGATACCCTTTGATTGTAATGGGCAAACGGGGATTTGGCAAGGGGCAAAGAAGAGGATCACCGTTTTTTTCCTGTTTGTTATGAAAATCCGATCATCAAATTTTTCGGCATACACAGCTGCAAAAACGCGCGAAAGGTGATATACTAAGAACCAGATTGAAAACGAAATCTGTTGCTTTGACGCAGCGGATGCGAAAAATGTATGTCCTTATGGAAAGGAGAACCTGAATATGTTACGACTGTTTGATGAGCACAAGGTGCGTCCATTTCATTCTCTCGATGGCCTGTGGAGCCTGACAGTAGAAGACGGCTCGGGTCGCGTGTTCCCTGCCATTGTGCCGGGTGTCTGGCAATCGATCCCTGCCTTGACGCTGTATCGCGGCAAGGTGAAGTATGAGCGGACGTTCACCGCCGATGCGGACGGCAATCTGCTTCTGCGCTTTTCCGGCGCAAGCCATACGGCGGATGTTCTGCTGGATGGAAAGCAGATTGGCCACCATTATGACGCTTTCACAGGCTTCCGCTGTGCCGTGCCTGATGTCAAGGCTGGCGAGCACACATTGACCGTATACGTGGATGACAGCTTCTGCGAGTCTTCTACGCTGCACATTCCCAACGACTACTACACCTATGGCGGCATTACCCGCCCTGTAGGTGTGGAAAGTGTTCCTGATGCCTACATCGACCTGATGCACTTCACGCCCACGCAATCGGCAGATGGCACGTGGACGGCAGATGTCCTGGTGACCGTGAAGGCAGTAAAGGACAGCGAGACTGCCCATTTGGTGCTCACAGTGGCGGACGGAAAGGCGGAAGCTGACGTTCCTGCCATGAAGGCTGGGGAATCGTCTGACATTGGTGTAAAGCTTCATTGCGAAAAGGTAACGCCTTGGGGACTGATGGATCCCCATCTGTATGATCTGCATGCGGTGCTGGAGCAGAATGGCGAGGCAGTCGATGACCTCATTGACCGCGTAGGCTTCCGCGTCATCAAAGTCGATGGAGAAAAGATTCTCCTGAATGGCAAGCAGGTTTTCTTGAAGGGCTTCAATCGTCATGAAGAGTACGGCAGTCAGGGATGCGCGGTGGCCGTCAATGATATGATGGAAGATCTGCAGCTCATGCTGGATATGGGCGTCAACAGTGTCCGTACCTGCCATTATCCCAATGATCCTCGATTCCTTGACCTGTGTGATGCGCTGGGCATGATGGTGTGGGAGGAATGCCATTCCCGCGCTATTCCCGGGGAGATTATGCGCAAGCCCCTCTTTAAGGAGCAGATTGACGGCAGTGCCACCGAAATGGTGGTTCAGCACTACAATCACCCCTGCATTTACACCTGGGGTCTGCTGAATGAATGTGAAAGCGAAACGGAATTCGGCTACGGCATGTACAGCCATGTGATTGATTTGCTGCACAGTCTGGACAAAACTCGTCCTGTAACCTTTGCGTCCTGCCGCTTCTTTAAGGATGTGTGTCTGGGACTGGTGGACATCGCGTCCTTCAATATTTATCCCCAGTGGTATACCACGGAGGATCCGTCTGATTACGCTGACCGTCTGCTGCAGTGGATGGACGAAAGCGGCGCGGCCAACAAGCCCATCATCTTCTCCGAGTTTGGCGCAGGTGCCATTGCGGGCTATCATGATCCCATGTATAAGTCCAAGTGGAGCGAGGAACGCCAGGCGGAAATCCTGGATGCACAGCTCAAGGCACTGTGCCACAAAGCGCGTGTTTCCGGTACGTACATCTGGCAGTTCGCAGATGTCCGCGTAGCCGAACAGTGGGCGATGCACCGCCCCAAGGGGCAGAACAACAAGGGCGTGGTGGACATCTTCCGCCGTCCCAAATTAGCCTATAACACGGTGAAGGAAAACTATACAAAGCTGGAGCGGTAAAATGAGCGGGAAGTGCTTCTTTGCGGAAGCACCTCCCGTTTTTACTTGCCTGCAGGCATAGAAAATGGTACAATGTTCTGGAAAACAGAATCATAGGGAAGGGGCAAAACACATGCATAGCATGATCGTAAAAGCCTATCTGTTTGCCATGTATGCCCATGGCGAGCAAAAACGCAAAGACGGGCTTCCTTATATCATTCACCCGGTGGAAGTGGCCATGGAGCTGGCACGGAATGGCGCAGATGAAAACCTGATCTGCGCAGGATTCCTGCACGATACCATTGAAGATGCTTATATTACACGTGAGCAGCTGGCTGCCGCGTTCAGTGATGAAATTGCAGACATGGTCGCGGCAGACAGCGAAAACAAGGAGGACTCCTGGGAAAAGCGGAAGTCGGACGCATTGGAAGCGCTGCGGAAGCCTGGGGACCGAGATCATAAGATGCTCATGTGCGCGGATAAGCTTTCCAACATTCGCGGCATTTATGAAGGCTTGCAGGAGCAGGGTGAAAACGTGTGGAGCCGCTTCCATCGCGGGCGGGAAAAGCAGGCATGGGTCTTCCATGAAACGGTGAAAGCGCTGGAACCCCTGGAAGGTCTTCCTATGTATGAAGATCTGAAGCAAATGACGAAAAAAGTATTTGACGAAGAAGCAACCGATGCACAATCATCGGAGGATTGAAAGGAAGTGCCTGTATGGCTTTGAACATTGAAAAAAAGACGGGCGAACATGCGGTTCTTACCCTGACGGGACGGCTGGATACCAGCACCGCACCGGAAATGGAAGCAGTGCTGGAAAAGATTCTTCCTGAGGCAAAGACCCTGGTGATGGATCTGGAAAAGCTGGAGTATATCTCCTCCGCGGGTCTGCGGCTGGTTCTGAAGGCGCAGAAGACCATGATGAAGCAGGGCGGCATGAAACTCGTTCATGTGCCGGATGATGTGATGGAAGTGTTCAACATTACGGGCTTTGCTGATTTTCTCACCATCGAGAACGGCGCAAATGCATGATCAAGCTTACTGAAATCAATATTTTGAAGATGGTCATCTTCACGATGGCTCCGTGTCTTTTGTCCGGCGGCTTTATGCTGCTGGGGAAGAAGACGAAGTTCGGCACGTGGAGCTATGCCATGCGTCAGGCAGTGATTGGTCTCACGTTTGGCGTGCTGGCCATTCTGGGAACCCAGTTCGGCGTTTACGCGGGGGACGGCGTCATCATGAATGTGCGTGACGCGGCACCGTTGTGCGCAGGTTTATTCTTTGGCGGCCCTGCAGGCATCATCGCGGGCACCATTGGCGGATTGTATCGTTATCTGTGCGTAATGTGGGGCGGTGTCAAACTGACGCGGCTGGCATGCTCCCTTTCTACGTTTATTGCAGGTTTGGTCAGCGCCGCTTTCCGCCGCAGGCTGTTTGAAAATGAGAACTCCGGCTTCCTGTCCAGCTTTGGCATTGGCACCACCATGGAGGTGCTTCACATGCTGCTGATTCTTTCAACGAATTTGCAGCGTGTTTCCTACACCTTCCGTTACGTGCAGGCATGTTCCTTCCCAATGATTCTTTGCACGGGGCTTGCGGTCAGCCTGTCGTCCCTCGCTTGCAATCTGCCAAAGAAATACAGGAAAGAGGACTTGAAGACCAAGCGGCTGAGCTATGACTTTGGTTTCTGGCTGCTTGTCTGCGTGATCATTGCTTTTCTGGTCACCAGCACATTTACCGAGCAGATTGTCACCCACATTATCGCGGATGATGCGGTGCTGTATCGCAACGTGACGCTCTATCTTGTTGTCTTTATGGAGATATTGATTTACACAGCATTGTTCATCCTTGTGTATGAGATGCTGAAGAAGAAGATTGTGCGCAATCTCCAGAAGGTGAATCAGGGGCTGAATGCGATTACCAACGGAAACCTGAATACCGTGATTGATGTAAGGGACTTTCAGGAATTCGCAGAATTGTCGGATGACGTGAACGCCACCGTATCCACCCTGAAGCATTACATTTCCGAGGCAGAAGCGCGCATGAATCATGAATTGGAGATGGCGTATCAGATTCAGCATTCCGCGCTGCCGTCGGTGTTTCCGCCGTATCCGAATCGTACGGAATTCGATATCTTTGCCTCAATGAATCCCGCAAAGGAAGTGGGCGGCGATTTTTACGATTTCTACTTCGTGAGCCGCAACCATCTGGCATTTACGGTAGCGGATGTGTCTGGCAAGGGTATTCCTGCTTCTCTGTTTATGATGACGGCAAAAACCACCATCAAGGATTTGGCAGAAAGCGGCCTGCGGGTGAATGAGGTGCTGGAACGTGCCAACGAGCAGCTGTGCGTCAATAATGATGCTGGCATGTTCGTTACGGCATGGATTGGCATCCTGAATATCCGCACGGGTGTGGTTCATTTTGCCAACGCCGGCCATAATCCGCCGCTGGTGCGCCATGGGGATGGCTCCTTTGAGTACCTGAGAACCCGACCGGGTCTGGTGCTGGCAGGCATGGAAGGCATGCATTACCGCGAAGAAACGGTTCAACTGCAGGTGGGGGATACCATCTTCCTGTATACGGATGGCGTAACCGAGGCGACCAACAGCGCGAATGAACTGTATGGCGAGGTGCGCCTGCGTCATGTGCTGAATATGAGCAGGGCACAAACCATGCAGAAGCTGTGCGCCTGCGTGAAATCAGATGTTGATATCTTTGTGGGCGACGCGCCGATGTTTGATGATATCACCATGCTGGCGCTGAACTACAAGGGCAACCTGAAGGAAATTACCTGCCCGGCAACCATTGAAAATATCACCGCCGTGACGGAATTTGTGGATACGCAGCTGGATTTCTACGGCTGTACCGAGAAGGCCATGCAGCAGATTAACGTGGCGCTGGATGAGATTCTCAGCAACATTGCCAGCTACGCCTATCCGAACGGCGAAGGAAACGTCACCGTGCAGGTGGATGTGAAGGATAAAGTGGTGAAAATCACCTTCAGGGATGACGGCATTGCCTTTAATCCTCTGAAGCTGGAAGACCCGGATGTTTCGCTGGATGCGGCGGAACGCTCCATCGGCGGTCTGGGAATTTTCCTGGTGAAGAAAACCATGGACAGCGTGACTTACGAGCGATGCGATGAGCAGAATGTGCTCAGGCTGGAGAAGAAGATTTTCTGCTGAGTACTGCGTTTCGCAAAATGTGCGGCAAAAATAAAGCGACCTCACGAGGAGGAGAAAACAGTGAATACGAGCCTTCAAAATGGAACCCTGACCGTGCAGCTGGCAGGACGAATTGACTCTACCAATGCTGCAGAAGCGGAGAAGAAAATCAACGAAGCGTGCGCCTTGCAGCCTCATGAGGCGCTGGTTATGGACATGGAGGAGCTTGAATACATCTCCAGTGCCGGCCTTCGTGTGCTTTTGCGCTTGAGAAAGGCGGAGAAGCAGTTCAGTCTGGTGAACGTGAACACGGCTGTCTATGAAATCCTGGAAATGACAGGCTTCACGGAAATGATGACCGTGCAGAAGGCTTATCGCCGCTTGAGCGTGGAGGGATGCGAGGTCATTGGTCAGGGCTCTAACGGCAAGGTGTATCGGCTGGACCGGGATACCATCATCAAGGTGTACTTTAATCCCGACAGCCTGCCGGACATCCAGCGCGAACGTGCTCTGGCGCATAAAGCCTTTGTGCTGGGCATTCCTACGGCCATCCCTTACGATGTGGTGAAGGTGGGAAACAGCTACGGCTCTGTGTTTGAAATGCTCAATGCCAAAACCTTCTCACAGCTGATCAGCACCGAGCCTGCTCGCATGGGCGAGTACGCGGACATGTATGTGGAGCTGCTGAAAACCATCCATTCCACCCATGTGGAAAAGGGCGAAATGCCCTGCATGAAGGATGTGGTCATGGGCTGGGTGGAGTTTCTGAAGGAATATCTGCCCAAGGATCAGGGCGAGAAGCTGTGCGCCTTGGTGGATGCGGTGCCTGACCGTGATACCATGATCCATGGTGATTATCACACCAACAATCTGATGATGCAGAACGGGGAAGTCCTGCTTATTGATATGGATACCCTGTGCGTGGGTCATCCCGTGTTTGAGCTGGCCAGCATGTACCTGGGCTTTGTGGGCTTTGGCGAAAGCGACCCGAACATCACCCAGAACTTTATGGGCATGAGTTACGACCTGACCCGCCAGTTCTGGCACATGAGCCTGAAGCGCTACCTGAATGACGCGGATGACGAAACGGTGCGCAATGTGGAAATGAAGGCCATGCTGATTGGCTCTGCACGGCTGATGCGCCGCACGATTCGCCGTGTTGGGCTGGACACGGAAGAAGGCCGCAAGGTGATTGAACTGTGCCGAAAGCATATTGCTGAGGCATTGGCTGTGTTGGATACATTGGACTTTTGAGACGGAGGAGGCAAGTCATGCGAAAAATGATTGCACTTTCTTTGATGGCGATGCTCCTGATGGGACTTCATGTGTCCTGCGCGGAAGAAGCAGATGATACGGAAATAAATGCGCCCGCTGCGCAGGTGAAGACCGCGACGGTGGGACTGGTGGAAATGGACTATGCGGTGTTCGGCCAGGGCGCAAGGACGCTTGTCATCATTCCCGGATTGTCCGTCCATAGCGTGATGGGTTCTGCAGATGCCATCGCGGCAGGCTATCAGGACTTCACAAAGGACTACACCGTATATGTGTTTGATCGGGCAAAGCATATTGCCAGCGGCTATTCCATTCGTGATATGGCAGAAGACACCGCGACCGTCATGAAAGCGCTGGGCATTAAGAATGCGGACATCTTCGGCGCTTCTCAGGGCGGCATGATTGCCCAGTATCTGGCCATTGATCACCCTGAACTGGTGCATCGCATGATCCTCGCCTCCACCCTGTGCACCTACAATGATACGTTCCTGAGCGTGCTGGACGAGTGGATTCGCCTGGCAGAAGCCAAGGATGAAACGGGATTGCTGGAAAGCTTTGCGGAGAAGGTGTACTCGGAAGCAACGCTGAGCGCATATCACGACTACCTGATTTCCTCCAACCGCGGCATTACGGATGAGGAGTATGAGCGGTTCGTCATTCTGGCGGAAGCGTGTGAACGGTTTGATTGCACGGATGAAATCAACAGGATTCAGTGCCCTGTGCTGGTATTGGGCAGCCATGGAGATCACGTGACAACGTCGGAAGGCTCTGAAGACATTGCAAGGCGACTGTCTTGCGAGCTGTTCCTGTATAATGAAGAGTACGGTCACGGCGTATATGATGAAGCACCGGACTATAAGGAGCGCTGCCTGAAGTTCCTGCAGCAGGGGATGGAAGAAGAAACTGCTGATGCCGAGGATGACTCGGAAGAAGATGAATAAAAAAATTCCCGACTGCCGCATGGTGGTCGGGAATTTTTTATGGTGGGGAAAAGATTCGCAGGGAAGAAGCGAGTTATCCCTCCATGGCTAGCATCATAGGGAGAAACTGAGGCTCTGGTTCGCAGCGCATAAAGCTGCGTCGGTACTGCATGGGGGATTGTCCCAATTCCTTCTTAAAAACTGTGGAAAAGTAGGCCGCCGTTTGATAGCCGCAGGCCTGAGAAATGTCCTCCACAGTGCGCTGAGTTGTGCGCAGGAGAAACTGGGCACGCTTTAGCCGCTGGTTTTTGACATAATCGCCAAAGGTGCGGCCGGTAACATTGCTGAAGATTTCGCACAGGTGACACTTGCTGATAAAGATGGCACTGCTCACGGCCTGCAGAGATAAGTCATCGCTCAGATGCGATTGAATGTAGGCACAGGCGTTTTCAAAATGGGACTGGCTAAGCTGATAGGCTCTGGTGGCATGGTGATAATCCATAATGATGCAATCCCCTGCATCCAGCAAATCCCGGGTGCTGGCGATGGTGCGGCTGTGTGCCCGATTCCGATAGCAGCATTCCGTAAGGGATAGATTCAAGTGATACTGAAGATAATCATAAAGTCCGCGGTTAAGGGAGGTGAGCAAAATAAAGCGCTGCTCGGTATTCATTTCACCATGAAGACGCGTAATCCGCGCTACCTGCTGATGAAAAGCCTCCATGGCTCCCTGAGCGTTTTCAAGCACAAATGCCTCGCATACACTTCGTTGATTGTAAAGCAAATCCCAATAATTCATGCTTTCCTGATGGTCTGTTCCGCGTTTTGCCATACGTTTTCCTCCTCGCTGGGGTTCGGTGAGCATCCAAAGATTTTGAAATTTCATCCGCAGAATTTGCATTTTCAGAAGGAGCCCCCTCTGCTATAATGAATCCTGCAATGAGGTTGCGTGCAGCGGTTAGCCATGTCAAACCGTTAGTCACAACTAATATTGTATCGCATCCATCAGACATCTGTCAAGGTGATTTCTGAAAGGAAAGACGTCAGATTCGGATGGATCGGGGAATGTCATGAGGTGAAAGGAGATCATTCGTGAGAAAGATCGCAATCTATGGCAAGGGCGGTATCGGCAAGTCCACCACGACTTCCAACCTGTCTGCTGCTCTGGCCAGGAAAGGTTATCGCGTGATGCAGATTGGCTGTGACCCCAAGGCGGACTCCACCAAGGGACTCATGGGCGGCAAGCGCATCCCCACGGTGCTGGAACAGCTGCGTGAGAAGGGTGACGAGCTGAAGCTGACAGATATCGTGTTTGAAGGCTACAGCGGCGTGATGTGTGTGGAATCCGGCGGCCCGACCCCCGGCGTTGGCTGTGCAGGACGCGGTATTATTTCAGCCTTCGAGAAGCTGGCAGAACTGAAGGCGTTCGAGACCTATAAGCCGGACATCGTGATTTATGATGTGCTGGGCGATGTGGTTTGCGGCGGCTTTGCCATGCCGATTCGTGAAGGCTATGCGCGCGAAGTGTTTATTGTATCCTCCGGCGAGATGATGGCGCTGTACGCGGCGAACAACATTGCGCAGGCCATCCGCAATTTCGGCAAGCGCGGATACGCAAAGCTGTGCGGCATTATTCTCAATGCCCGCAACATTGCCGATGAACAGGAGATTGTCCGGAAAGCGGCGGACGAAATCGGCACCCAGGTGGTGACGTACATCCCCCGCAGCGGCGACATTCAAAAGGCGGAAGCAGGCGGCGGCACGGTGTTCGAGTGCCTCGAATCTTCCCCCATGCATGCGGTGTATAACGATCTTGCAGATCGTGTACTCAATATGACCCAGGATGAGAAAGGAGATCAGGAAGTATGAAGAAGTTTCTCTCGTTGATCCTTTGTGTTGCTATGGTGCTTTCCATCACCGCTTTTGCAGGTGCTGAAGAGACCGAAAATGGTGAAGTGGTGCTCTATTATCCCAGCTACCTGCAGGAGAGTGAGGGCGAAACCCTGACGCTGGCCAAGATGCCTGAGCGCATTGTGTGCCTGTCCAACGCAGCGCTGCAGATTCTGGTTCGCTGCGACATTCACCCCGTGGCTGTGACCAGCCCCGCAAGCTCTGTTGAGTATCCCGACTGGGTGGCTGAGCTGCCTGTTATTTCTACCAGCATGAACAGCCTGGACATTGAGGCTGTGCTGTCCTATGAGCCTGACCTGGTTATCGTCGGCAGCTATCAGAAGGAAACCTACGGCCAGCAGTTCGCTGACGCAGGCGTGAGCGTGTACTACACCAGCGAAGGTCCTTCTATTGCCTACAACGAAGCCAAGGAAGAAGCTCTGACCCTGGCCAAGTCCTTCGGCACCGAAGAATTGGTGAATGAGATCACCGCTGAGTTCGCTGCTGTGGAAGAGCGTGCCGCCAACTATTGCGCCACCCATTCCACCAAGACCATGATGATCTTCTTCTACACCCCCGGCACCTATCAGCAGACCTCTCAGGGCTACCTGGGCAGCATGCTGTCCCTGCTTCCCTTCGAGAACCTGTCTGACTCTCTGGTCGATCCTTCCAGCCGCACGGTGACCATGGATACCGAAACCGCACTCACCGCTAACCCTGAAGTGATCTTCGCCATTTCTCCTACCGCCGCCACCACCGATGTGCTGGAGCAGCTGTACAAGGAAACCTTTGATGAGAACCCTGACCTGTGGAATCAGCTGGACGCTGTGAAGAATGACAACATCATCTACCTCACCAGCGAGTATGTGACCTCCAAGGGCATTCAGATTGTGAACAGCGTGAACAAGCTCATTGACATGCTGGAGGAGCGCTTCCCTGCGGACGTTACTGCAAGCAACTAATCCATAAGAGGAAGAAAAAATGAAAACAAAGACTACCACAAAACGGAAAGTAAGCGTGCTCAGGGTTGGAACAGTATGGCTTGTCCTGCTGATTCTGCTGGCCGTACTGTCCGTGGTGGCAGTCGCAGTCGGCAGCGCAGGATACAGCATTGAGCAGATCCTGCGCGCTGTCTTTTCCGGGGAAGAAAGCACCATTAAGGTGATTATTATCAATCTGCGACTGCCCCGCCTTCTGCTGGCCATTATGATTGGCGCGTCTCTGTCTGCCTCGGGTGCCCTTCTGCAATCCGTAATGCGCAATCCTCTGGCAGACCCTGGCACCATTGGTGTTTCTGCCGGTGCAGGCACGGCGGCAACGACGATTCTGCTCCTGTGCCCATCACTGACCAACTCGGTGCCCCTGTTCGCCTTTGGCGGCGCTGCCGTGGCCTGTGCACTGATTTATACCATGGCATGGAAGGGCGGCATTGATCCTGTTCGCATTATCCTTTCCGGCGTGGCCATCAACACGGTACTCAGCGCCTACAACTCCCTGCTGCAGCTGCTGTATTCCGACAGCCTGCAGGGCGTGCTGGCTTTTATGAACGGCAGCCTGTCCGGCCGCAGCTGGTCGCAGGTGCGCATCCTCGCTGTGTATGCGGGCATCGGCCTGGTGCTGTCCTTTATGTGCATCAAGAGTGCAAATACGTTGCAGCTGGGCGATGAAATGGCCAAGTCCTTGGGCGTTAACGTGAACGCCAGCCGACTGTTCCTGTCTGCTGTGTCCGCATTCTTGGCGGCGGCAACGGTGTCTGTGGCAGGCATGATCGGTTTCGTTGGCCTGGTGGTGCCGCATATCGCTCGTCTGCTTGTGGGCTCGGATTACAAGGCGATGCTGCCTACCAGCGTTCTTTTGGGCGCAGTGGTTTTGCTGGCGGCAGACACTGTAGGCCGAACCATTGTCCCTGGAATGGAAATCCCCGTAGGCATTGTTATGTCTGTCACGGGCGGTCCGTTCTTCCTCTACATGCTGAGAAAGAAGGGAAAGGTCAGTGGAAATTAAAGCGGAAAATATCGAGATTGCCTATGGTGATTACCTGGCGGTCAAGGATATGAACATTCGCGTGGAAAAGGGGAAGATTACCACCATTATCGGCCCCAACGGCTCCGGAAAATCGACGGTGCTGAAGGCACTGACGCGCCTGCTCAACTATCGCAAGGGCACGGTGTATGTGGATGCTCGCAACCTGAAGGATTTTTCTGCCAAGGAGCTGGCACGGAACATCGGCGTTCTGCCGCAGATTCACTCTGCTCCGCCGGATTTCAAGGTGAAAGAGCTGGTAAGCTACGGCCGCATGCCGTATCAGAAGTGGTACGAGCAGTGCAATGATGAGGATCAGAAAATTATCGACTGGGCCATGCAGGCAACGGGCGTGTGGGATCTGCGGGAAAAATCCATCCACGAGTGCTCTGGCGGCGAAAGCCAGCGCGTGTGGATCGCTACCGTGCTGACCCAGCAGCCTGAAATCCTCTTCCTGGATGAGCCGACAACCTACCTGGACATTTCCCACCAGCAGGAAATGATGCGTCTGGTGAAAAAGCTGAACCGTGAAAGCGGCATTGGCGTGGTGATGGTGCTCCATGACCTGAGCCATGCCATGGAGGTCAGCGACTGGGTCGTGGTCATTAAGAATGGCCGGAAGTATGATGAAGGCCGGCCGGAAGAGGTCATCAATCCTCGCATGATGCGGGAAGTGTATGATGTGGATTGCGATATCCTGACCATTCCGGGACGGGAGAAGCCCCTGATTGCCTACCGCGAAATTTCATAATGAACCTGTCAGAAAGGAACACATGACAAGATGGATGGAAAAGAACTGATCGGGCGGATGAAACCGCTCAGTCAAGTGGAAAGCATGAAGCAGGTCGCGCCCCTGTCAAATGCCATGTTCCCTGGTACACACTGCCCTCTGATGGGTGCGGCCATGGCAGTGCGGGGAATTAAGGACAGCCTGATTATCATCATCGGCACAGATGAGTGCGCTTACTACACCAAGCACATGACCATTCACTCGGAGGATTTCGGCGGCCTTGGCGGACGCTGCGTGTCTGTGGTGCTGGACGGCCATGACGTAACCTTTGGCTGCCTGAAGAAGGTGGAAGCCGCCTTTGGTGAAGCCATGGAGGAATATAAGCCCAAGGCGGTATTCCTGGTAACCACCTGCGTGGTGGAAATCATCGGCGATGATATGGATGCTGCTGCAGATGCCCTGACGAAGAAGTACAACATCCCTGTGATGGCTGTGCATACGGAGCATTTCAAGTGCGAGAATCATCTGCCCGGACTGGAGCGCACCATCACTGCCTGCTTTGAACTGATGGAGAAGAAGCCTTGCGATGGTCGGGTGAACCTGCTGGGTCAGCGTCTGGGCAACTTTGCCGACACGGAGCTGAATCGTGTATTGAAGAACGCAGGTGTGAAAATTGGTCTGCAGCTGCCCTGCGGATGCACCGTGGATGATATCCGTGAAGGCGCTGCCGCCAAGGCAAATGTCGTGGTGAACGAGATTGCCCTGCCCCTGGCCAAGAAAATGAAAGAAGAATTCGGTATTCCGTATGTATTCTTCGATCGCTTTACGGAGCCGGAGAAGATCGATGCCTGCTACAAGACGCTGTTTGCCGCCCTGGAGCTTCCTCTGCCTGAAGAATTGCAGGAGCTGAAGCAGAAGGCTGTGGAGGCGAAGCAGAATGCCATGAAGGAATTGGAAGGTGTGACGTACATCTATGGCAACACGCCCTTCCGCACCTTTGAGTTCAATCACTTTATGGTAAGCCTTGGCATGATCCCTCAGGTGATTCAGACCTCTGCCATCACCGAAGCGGATGCGGAAAATAAGGCTGCTATTCTTAAAAAGTGCGATCCCTACATCACCAAAACGGCGAATATCGCGCCATTGCAGTATGTGTATGATGAGTTGCATCCCATGCTGTATCTGGGGCACGAGTATGCCAACCGTCTGCGGCAAAAGGGCATTGCCATGGTGCGTTCGGATGGTGCCAACAGCCTGCTTGGCTTTGAAGTCACGGGCTTTGCAGTAAAGGCGCTGCTGAACGCTGCACGGGAATGCCATGAAATCAGAAAAGGAGGCGTAGCCTGATGGGTCTTGTACGTTACTTGCCTACGCCCTCTGACCGCATGGGCATTCTGTGGAGTCTGCTCACGGTGGATGGCAGCGTGATTCTGGAATACGGCCCGGCGGGTACCACGCATTTCAGCATGAGCCTGTACGGCGAGCTGGGTGTGGATCAGCAGAACCGCATTTTCACCACCCACATGAGCGAAGATGACGTGGTCATGGGCGATGTAAGCCGCCTGGAAAAGGCACTGGTAGAGGTGGATGAGTCCTTTCATCCTCAGGTGATCTTTGTGGTGGCGTCCTCCATTTCTGCCGTCATCGGCACCGACCTGAAGGGCGTATGCGCCTACATGCAGGAGCGGGTGAAGGCACGCCTTATTGCCTTTGAGCAGGGCGGCTTCCGTGGAGACTACAGCGTGGGCATCCGCGAGGCTTATCGCCTGCTGGCACAGGATGTGGTGGAAGAAAAGCACGAGAAGAAGCCTGACACATATAACATCCTTGGCGCGTCCGCCGGCTGCTATCGCATGAAGAGCGATGTGAATGAAATTCGCCGCCTGATGCAGGAGGCTTTCGGCATGGAGCTGAACGCCTGCCTGTGCATGGATACCAGCGTGGAGAAAATCGCCGACGCCGGCAGCGCAGCGTTGAACCTTGTGCTGCGGGAAGAAGCATTGCCCGCAGCGAAAATCATCGAAACGAAGTGCGGAACCCCGTATCTTCAGGGTGCACCCTACGGCTATGCAGGCACGCTCACCTGGCTGGAAAAGGTGGGGGAGATGCTTGGCAAAACCGTTGCGCCGAAGCTTCGCATGGAGCTGAAGAAGCGCTCCATGGAGGTCGCCCAGTATCGCATGTACAGCATGATGATGAAGGTCTACAAGCCTCAGGTAGTCATCTTCAATGACGCGCCTGTGGTGGATGGCCTTGCAAGCCTGATGGGCGAGATTGGCTTCCCGGTGAAGGAAAAAATCAGCCGCCACAGCCTGCGCCTGTATGAAAATCCTGCGGAGGACATGAAGTATCTGCCTGAAGAAAAGGATCGCATTGACATCATGAAGTCACTGCACCATACGCTGGTGCTGGCAGATGACGTGAACAAGCGCCTGCTGGCAGATGACAACACCTACCTGCGGGTGAGCATGCCGCTGGTGGACGGTGCGCAAATCGCGACCCACATGCCCCTCATGGGACCTCGGGGCGCGGATTACATTCTGGAAACGGTTGAGGATTACCTCAATACGCTGAAATAAAGGAGAAGACAAAAATGAAGGTACAAGTTGTTTATAACAGCCTTTCCGGCTGCACCCGCCGCCTGGCGGAGGGCATCTACAATGGACTGGATGCGGAGGAAAAGTCCCTGCATAACCTGGCCGATGGCGAACCCGTGCTGGATGGTGATGTGGTTCTGTTTGGCTACTGGGTGGACAAGGGCGGCCCGAATCCGCAGATGAAGGCCTTTATGGAAAAGGTGGAAGGCAAGAAGGTTGGCGTGTTCAGCACGCTGGCCTACTGGGCAGATTCCACGCACGGCCATCAGAGTGTTGTTAATGGCATTGACCTGCTGAAGGATAAGAACGTGATTCTTGGCGGCTATGTATGCAATGGCTGCATGTCCCAGGAGATGATTGCACGCTTCCGTGCCATGGGTTCCACGGGTCCTCACAGCGCTTCTCCTGAAAGCGAAGCACGCTGGGAAGTGATGGCGAACCATCCCACGGCATGCGAAATTGCCCTGGGCGCTGAGCGTTTCAATGACCGCCTGAAGCTGCTGAAGCTGCTGAACGAGCGCGGCCTGGAGTACACGCCTGTGCACTTCTAAAAAAGAATGCGAGAGAAAGCAATTAGCCTCTCTCGCACCAGAAACTCTTCCTCGAATTTTTGCGGGGAAGAGTTTTTTGAATTTTCTTGAAAAAATCAGGCTTTCAGATTCTGCACAAAGGCAACGGGATCAATGAAGCTGAAGCGCACACGCTGCATGTCACTGCGGGGAAAAACAACCGTCATGAGGGTTTCATCCCCCTGCACTGCGGTGACTGTGACCGTGGAAACAGGGAGCAGCGCCAGTAAATCACGGGCAATGCGGACGGCCATGCCGCACAGGTACATCTGCCGTGCAGATTCATCACCTTCCATGTATCGCGGCAATACCTGAAAGCTGGCGGAAAGTGCGTCACTGCTGTCTGCGGCGGCATCTATGCGCTCTGCGTAGGGCTGAAGGTCACCAAGGGGATCAGCTTTGTCCATGACCGCCAAATAAGTCTGCGTGTCGCCGCTGAGGACGGCCTTGGCGTTCTCATGGAAGAAGCTCCACAATTCGGGGGAAGTCATGCCGTCAGGGCATGTCTCATGGATGAGCGCGTCCGTCCAGTCAACAGTATCATCAGCAGTTTTCCACAGCTGATCGAAGGATGGAAAGGCGGACGGCGCTGCGGCTAATGCGGCGGAGGAGTTTGCTTCTGCCGTATCCGCCGCATTTGTGACGGGAGCAACGCAGGGAGCGCCCCACAGGTCTTCTGCAACCTTGGCAAGGCTCCGTTCACCAGTCATAAGCGACTTTCCGAGTCTCACGCTCTTTACGGGATCAGACATGGGCATCCTCCTCTTCAACATGGCAGTGCAGGCAGGGCGGATTAGCGGCTGTGTCAAAGCTGTCAATGGTCACAGCGGCATTTTCCAGCACACCGTTATCAAACAGCCAGCGGGACAGGGGATTGATCAGCAGACTTTCTACCTGATTGCCCACGCCGCGGCCGCCGTTGGACAAATCCGCCAACGCTGCCTGACGAAGCTGGTCGTATGCGCTGTCGGGGATGGTGATGCGGATGGACTTCTGTTCCTCCATGCGGCGAACAATCTTGTTCACCTGTGCACGAAGAATGGCCTCGCCTGCTTCCTGACGAATGAAGTCAAACACCACAATGTTTTCACCGATGCGGTTCAGAATTTCCGGACGGCCAAGCTCCAGCTTGAAATAATCCTCAATGGCACCGCGAATGGCTTTGGTCACCTGGGCGTAGTCCATATCCATGGTGACATTGGCGTGGCGCTTGCCCATGGCATCCTTCACATACATGCCCAGATTGCTGGTGAAGATGATGATCGTTTCAGAGAAGTACACCGTGTTGCCCTGGCCGTCCGTCATGCGGCCATCCTCCAGAATCTGCAGGAACTTATCCAGAATGGAGGAGTGCGCCTTTTCAATTTCATCAAACAGAAGGATGGAGAAGGGATTCTTCTTCACTGCGTTGGTCAGCTGGCCGCCTGCTTCATAGCCCACATAGCCAGGCGGTGCGCCCATGAGCTTCTGGTCGGAATGACTCTGGCCATATTCGCTCATATCAAAGCGGATGCAGCAGGATTCATCACCGAAAAGCTTTTCGGCCAGTGCTTTGGCGGTTTCTGTTTTGCCGGTGCCGGTGGGGCCGGCGAAAAACAGCACGCCCTTTGGCTTGGAGGTGGAGGAGCTGGAAAGGCCGTTCATGCCGGTAACCGCACGCTTGACCACGTCCATGGTGCGCTCCAAAGCGGCATCCTGTCCTTTGATGCGCTTTTCAAAGTCTTCCTTGGCAGTGCGAAGACTATCCAGCGACAGCGTGCGCCAGGGATTTTCCTTGATGCCGTACTTGTACAGATCTACAATCTGCGCCACATCGCGGATGGACGTTGCTTCCCGCTTGCTCAGGCGGCGCATGGCGTCAAGATCGGTGAACGTCATGCCGTCGGTGAGGCCAACCAGTTTATCCTGCAAGCGTGCCAGTTCATCGGGATGCTCCTCATAATAAGGAATCTCTGTGCGATACACGGTGCTGTCAAAGAAGGTGGCAAAAGCAGGGCCTGCGATCAGCCGCCTGCGTTCCTCACGATCCGGCACATCCAGGTGAATGGACTTGCACACGGGATTGTTCAGATACAGCCACGTGGGCAGATCGTTGAGCTTGTTGACCAGCAGCACCAGTACATTTTGCAATTTGCCTTGAGGCGTGTGCACGGTGGCAGCACTCATGGCGGACTGCAACAGCAGATTGAAGCTGTTCATATCCTGTTGATCCATGCGGTCGGGGGAAGTAATGTAGTATCCCGCCAGCTCGAGCACAATGGCAGTGGCACTGCTTTGCTGGCTCATGGCGCGGCGGATGATGTTGGGCGCCGTATCGGCCGTATTGCCCTTGAACTCCGCAGGAATGGCGCCCTGCTTGCACTCACTGCCGGTGGTGGCGGCGAATTTTTCCACCATGCCCTGTTCGTAGGGATTCATAAAGCCTACCAGGTTGGAGTAAAACACCACCTGCTGATAGCCCGCATCCCGAAAGAATCCATGCAGATAATGGGGCAGAGACGTCAGCGTGTCCTCCCCCAGAGAACCGGGCACGGGGTAGCGATACTGATCCAGCACATTGCCTTCAAGGATCAGCATGGGCTTCAGCCCGCAGAAAAGCTCCAGCTCCCGGTGCCATTTGGAAATCAATGCTTCCATGTACATCCCACCTTTTGTGGGTAGTATAGCACAGGAATGACGCGGACGCAAATGTTCCAATAAAATAGCACCGGGGAAGGACGGGAAAAGTGCAGATACTCAATGTTTTTTTAGAAAACGCTTGACAAAGTTTCGAAAGGGGGCTATTATATGTACTGTAGTTAGCACTCAATGCAAGTGAGTGCTAACAGAAGAAAGAATGAAAGGAGCGCGCATGATCATGAGCACGATGGATGAGCGAAAGTTCCGTATCCTGCAGGCAATTATTGACGACTATATCCTGACAGCCGTGCCTGTGGGCTCCAGAACGATTTCTAAAAAATATGACATGGGTCTTTCCAGTGCCACCATCCGCAATGAGATGAGTGACCTGGAGGAGCTGGGTTATCTGGATCAGCCCCACGTCAGCGCAGGGCGTATTCCCTCCGCCAAAGCGTATCGGCTGTATGTGGATCAGCTGCTGAAAAGCAGGCGGATTCCCACCGATGATGCCACTGATGTGCAGCAGCACTTCCTTGGACGTATGCGCCAGATGGAAGATGTGATCGACCATGCGGCGCAGGTGCTGAGCGACCTGACCCATTATACCGCTGTGGTGCTTCCGCCATCCGGCGCACAGCCCCGTATCCGGAACATCCAGCTGGTGCCTGTAACGTCCGGCACGGCGCTGGTGGTCATTGTAACCGATGGAGGCATTGTACGGGATACCGTCATTAATGTCAGCGAACAGCTGGATAGCGACGCACTTTACAATATCTCCCGTACGCTGACCAGTCAGCTGGCGGGGCACACTCTGGCGGAAGCTACGGTGATTCTCCCGCACCTGGCGAAAACCATGCAGGCGAATGAGCGTCTGCTAGAGGGGATCAGTTCCTTTATGGATCACGCCAGCGGCGGACGCACCCATGTGGCTGTCGGCGGTGCGAGCAACATGCTCGCTTATCCTGAGTACAGCGATGTGGAAAAGGCGCGAAACTTTGTAAGTCTGGTTGAAACCCGTGACAAGCTGGCCGACATTGTTGCCCAGCATGGAGAAATGGCCTTCACCGTGCGCATCGGCCCTGAAACCGGTGTGCCGGAAATGACCGATTGCTCCATTGTCACCGCAACCTATTCTACGCGAAATGGTCAGCAGGGCACCATCGGTGTCATAGGCCCGACGCGGATGCAGTACAGCCGTGTTCTCTCCATCCTGAGCAGCATGGGCAATCAACTTTCCACGCTCTTTGGAAACGATGGACAGGAGCCGAAACTTGACCAGAATGCAAAGAAGGAAAAAGAATGAAAAGAAGAAAGGCAGTTAAGGCAATGACAGAAGAAGAAAAGAAGCCCGCAGGGGTTGAAGAAACCTCTGTTCAGGAAGAAAAGGATGCGGAGTCTGCCGCCGAAAGCACCGCCGAACAGAATGCAGCCGCACTGACCAAACAGCTGGAGGCTGCATCTGCCAAGGCTGATGAATATCTGGCCATGGCACAGCGCGTTCAGGCAGACTTCGATAACTTCCGCCGCAGAAACGAAAGCGCACGCACCGATGCCTATGCTGAAGGCCAGCGGAATGTAGCTGCCGCCATGCTGCCTGTGCTGGATAACCTGGAGCGCGCGGTAGAAGCTTCCGGCAATGCCGAGGGCGATTCGCTGAAGAGCGGCGTGGAGCTGACACTCCGCCTGATGCGGGACGCACTTGCCAAGCTGGAAGTGACCCCCATTGACCGCCAGGGTGAGGTGTTTGACCCGCATCTCGAAAACGCTGTGCTGCAGGGCACGGCAGAGGACGGCGAGCCTGGCACGGTATGTCAGGTGCTGCAGAAGGGTTACATGATGGGTAAAACGGTTCTTCGCCATGCTATGGTGAAGGTTGTGCCGGAAGACTGACCCATTTCCTATGGACAGGTTCAGGCGCCGCGCGCCTTTCCTGATGGATATAGATTCAAAAAAGACATTTCCAAACGAGCAGTTTGATTTTTAGGAGGAAACAAAAATGAGTAAGATCATCGGTATTGACTTGGGTACTACGAACAGCTGTGTGGCCGTCATGGAAGGCGGCAAGCCCGTTGTTATCGCTAATGCGGAAGGCAGCCGCACCACGCCTTCTGTTGTGTCCTTCACCAAGGACGGCGAGCGTCTGGTGGGTCAGACCGCTAAGCATAAGGCTGTGATCAATCCTGATCGCACGATCATCTCCATCAAGCGTGAGATGGGCACCAGCTACAAGGTAAACATTGACGGCAAGGACTACACCCCTCAGGACATCAGCGCCATGGTGCTGACCAAGATGAAGGAGACCGCTGAGTCCTACCTGGGCGAGAAGGTGACCGAGGCCGTCATCACCGTGCCTGCTTACTTCAACGACAGCCAGCGTCAGGCTACCAAGGATGCAGGCCGTATTGCAGGCCTGGATGTGAAGCGTATCATCAACGAGCCTACTGCCGCAGCTTTGGCTTATGGCCTGGACAAGGACGGCAACCAGAAGATCCTGGTGTACGACCTGGGCGGCGGTACCTTCGACGTAAGTATCCTGGACATTGGCGACAGCGTGTTTGAAGTTCGTTCCACCAACGGTAACACCCGTCTGGGCGGCGATGACTTCGACCAGCGCATCATCAACTACATTGCTGACAGCTTCAAGAAGAGCGAAGGCATTGACCTGCTGCAGGACAAGACCGCTGCACAGCGCCTGAAGGACGCTGCTGAAAAGGCTAAGATTGAATTGAGCGGTGCCACCACCACCAACATCAACCTGCCCTTCATCACCGCCGATGCTACCGGCCCCAAGCACCTCGACATGACCCTGACCCGTGCAAAGTTCGAAGAGCTGACCGCTGACCTGGTGGATGCCACCATCACCCCCATGAAGAATGCTCTGCGTGACGCTGGCATGACCGTGGATCAGATCGACAAGGTTATCCTGGTGGGCGGCTCTACACGTATCCCCGCTGTGCAGGCTGCTGTGCAGAAGTTCACTGGCAAGGAACCCTTCAAGGGCATTAACCCTGATGAGTGCGTGGCTATCGGTGCTGCCATCCAGGGCGGCGTTCTGGCCGGCGATGTGAAGGACGTCCTCCTGCTGGACGTGACGCCCCTGTCCCTGGGTCTGGAAACCGAGGGTCACATCTTCACCAAGCTGATCGAGCGCAACACCACCGTGCCTACCAGCAAGAGCCAGGTGTTCTCCACTGCCGCTGACGGCCAGACCACCGTGGAAATCAACGTGCTGCAGGGCGAGCGTCAGATGGCTTATGACAATAAGTCCTTGGGTCGCTTCCAGCTGACTGGCATTGCTCCCGCTCCCCGCGGCGTGCCTCAGATCGAGGTTACCTTCTCCATCGATAACAACGGTATCGTGAACGTCAGCGCCAAGGATAAGGCCACCGGTCACGAGCAGAAGATCACCATTACCGCTTCCACCAACCTGAGCGAGGAAGAGATCAACCAGCGCGTGAAGGAAGCTGAGCAGTTTGCTGAGCAGGACAAGAAGCGCAAGGAAGAGGTCGAGACCCTGAACCGCGCCGACAGCCTGATCTACGAGACCGAAAAGCAGCTCCGTGAGAATGGCGAGAAGCTCTCTGATGAGGACAAGAACGCCATCCAGAGCGAGATTGATTCCTTCAAGAAGGTTCGCGAGGGCAACAACGCTGACGAAATCAAGTCTGCAATGGACAGCTTCACCCAGAAGGTGTATGCCATCTTCGGCAAGCTGTATCAGCAGCAGGGCGGCGAAGGCGCAGCACCTGACATGGGCGGCGCACAGAGCGGCACCACCAATCCCGACGGCAGCGTGAATGCTGACGGCGACGTGCACTAAGTCCTTTATAACCCCGGGCGTACGTGCCACCGGCCTGCGCCCGGGGATTTCCCGGTTTATTCAGGCAGTTTCATCTGCCGGTGATTTCGCGAGGTGAGAGAACATTGGCAACCAAGCGTGACTATTATGAGGTGCTGGGTGTCAGCAAAACGGCAACGCAGGACGAAATTAAGTCCGCATACCGTAAAAGGGCAAAGGAATGCCACCCTGACCTGCACCCTGATGATAAAACAGCTATGGATCGCTTCAAGGAGCTGAACGAAGCAAACGAAGTGCTGAGCGATCCTCAAAAGCGTGAACAATATGACCGCTACGGCTTCGATGGACCGAACATGGGCGGCAATCCCTTCGGCGGCGCAGGCGCGGGTGGATTTGACTTCAGCGGCATGGGCGGCTTTGACAGCATCTTCGACCAGCTGTTCAATGGCGGTGCGTCCACATCGTCCCGACGCAATGGTCCTGTGCAGGGCAGCGATCTCCGCTACGAACTGCGCATTACCTTTGAAGAAGCGGCCAACGGCTGTGAAAAGTCCTTTGAATTTTATCGCAACGAGAACTGTGAGACCTGCCACGGCACGGGCGCAAAGCCTGGTACCAGCCCCACCACCTGCCAGAACTGCCACGGCACAGGCCAGATTCGCCAGAGCGGCGGCTGGATGACCACTGTGCGCACCTGCCCCAACTGCGGCGGTACAGGCACGGTGGTCACGGATAAGTGCACCTCCTGCGGTGGCTCCGGTCGGGTACGCAAGCGCCGCACTGCTACGGTGAAGGTTCCTGCAGGCATTGATAACGGCCAGACCATTGTGATGAGCAACCAGGGCGAGCCTGGACTGCGCGGCGGCCCCAACGGTGACCTGTATATTAACGTCATCGTGAAGCCTCATAAGCTGTTCCGCCGTGAGGGCTTCAACCTGCGGCTGGATTTGCCCATCAGCTTTACGCAAGCGGCCTTGGGCGGCGAGGTTGATGTGCCGACTCTGAACGGTACGGTCAAGTATCGCATTCCTGAAGGTACGCAGAATGATACCGAGTTCCGTCTGAAGGGACAGGGCATTCAGCAGCTGAACATGGCTGGCAAGGGCGACCTGTTGGTGCGTGTTCGGGTGGAGGTGCCCCGTAAGCTCAGCGAGAAGCAGAAGGATCTGCTCCGCCAGTTTGAGGAGTCTTCCACAGGCAAGGAATACGAAACCCGCAAGTCTTTCATGGATCGCGTGAAAGAGATCTTCAACTGATTGTGCAATTCACTGCTAAATGAATAAATGCAAAGACCCTGCTGCACTGGGATGCGGCAGGGTCTTTGTTGTGAGAATCATGGTGATACGCGCTCATAGCAATGCTGCCGGGACTTTCGCACGGTTGGAAGTGCCTGACCGCAAAATGAAGCATGCTTGAAGGAAAATCACATGATGCGACGAAATACACAAAATGTTAAGCTGGCAAAATCGAAGAAGAATTTCGTATGAAACGCATATCAAAATGCTTCGTCACTGTGCGTTGTGCTGTTGCGTTTCCACAGGCAGGAGGAAAAGAAATTGGTCAGAGAAATTATGAAGGATCCGATGTTTCTTGCACAGAAATCCGCTGATGCAACGGAAAAGGACAGGCAGGTTGTAACCGATCTTCTGGATACACTCAGGGCAAACCAGGATCGCTGCGTTGGAATGGCTGCAAACATGATCGGCGTGCGGAAGAATATCATCGTTGTAGCCGTTGGGCCGATTCAGTTTGCCATGATCAATCCTGTCATCACGAAAAAGAGCGGTGCCTATCAAGCGGAGGAAGGCTGCCTTTCATTGAGCGGTGTGAGAAACTGCACCCGCTATAAGGAGATTGAAGTTGATTATCTGGATCAGAATTTCAAAAAACAGCATGGCAAGTATGCTGGCTGGACGGCTCAGATTATCCAGCATGAAGTGGATCACTGCATGGGTGTTTTAATTTGATTTATTGATGGGGAAAACGAAGCAGGGCAATCACCGAAAAAGTAAAAAACCGCCATGCTCAGCAAAAAACTGAACATGGCGTTTACATGACGGAAATTTTCAGCATCCAGTATTTTATAGACTGGATGCTTTTATTTGGAACAGGGGCACTGAACGCATTGGACATCTTTTCCCACTGCAATATGAAGATTCTGTGGAAAACTTAGCCTCAACACAATCCCCATCTGGCAGATTCCACGCAGTGTTCAATTCATCGATTAGGGAATCCGCGTATACGCTGTCAGGACGGCCTGATCGTTGCCATCCGCCAGAGGGCAATTTTCGTTTGGGAAATGTCACGCATGGACGCGCACAGCAAGGACGGCCATGCTTTCACGGCTGGGCATCTGCACCAGCGTCCTTCCGCTGGCATGCTCTGCGAATACCTCTCGCGTCATGTTCCAGGTATCGATGATTTCCACGCGATACCGGTTCTCTTCAGGCAGATTCAGCACCAATTCACCATAGCACTGACGGTCACAGAAAATGAGCTGGCATTCATCGCCGTGGTGTCCCTGATAGATGTGGTCGGCGTTCAGATGCGCCCAACGATCACGTTCCTTCATCCGCAGGATGCTGGCGGCAAAGGCGTTCTGGGTGGATTCAGCCACGCGTTGCAGCTCGTCTGGATCCATGAGATTCAACTGTTCAAACCTGCTCGGCATGGGGGACAACGGCCCGGGCAGATGTTCGACAATTTCACGCAGGAACGCGATGCGCGCAGGGCTTTCACCCTTCAGTTTGCCGCCGCGTGCCCACCATAGAATCTCATCATCGGACAAGAATGTCTCGCCGTGGGTGCAGTACGCACCAGAGACAACCACGCGCCAGAAACGATGCACCATTTCGCGGCCGGAGATGCTTCCCCAATAGTGCCGCAGGTTTCCTTCATAGGCGCATTCATCGATCATGACAGGCTTGCCGTATTCCTTCAACCAACGCGGAATTTCCGTGTGTGCCTTGGTTTGCAGGCTGGCATGGGTGATGTTGGGACGGGTTGCGTCCCAGAAGCACATGCAGTTATGGTTGGACAGCAAATGATGGTACGGGTCGTGCGCGGCGATGTACTCCTCAATTTCCTCCCAATCGGCGAGGGTTTTGGCGTCCATCGCCAGATCATATTCGTTAGCCATGGACCACCAGATGGCAGGCTTTGCGCTTAAACGGCAAAGCAGATAATCGAGATAAGCCAGATTCTCTTCCCGTGAAAGCGTATTAAAGCCCCAGCGATCATAGGGGTGGAATAAAATCAGATCAACCTGAATGCCCATGTCCATGATTTGATTCAAAATGCGCTCGAATCGATGCCAGAAGGCAATACACGGACGGGACGTGTCCCAATTTCCTTCTTCATCCTTCTCAAAGGCGAAAAGCGGCGGTTCGTTGTGATTGTAATCATAGTGCTTGGGGAACACGCACATGCGCACCTTGTTAAACGGAGCGGTGCGGAGGGTTTCCAGGGTCTGCTCCACCAACGCATCCTCCTGGGAGGCAAGGGCATAAACCGTCGTGCCGAAAGGATAAAACAGGCTGCCATCCGCGTGTTCAAAGTGCGTATCGACAGCTTTCACAATGCCGTGCGCCTTGTCAGATGCTTCGCATTCTTCAGCGCCGTCTGCCGAAACACATCCTTCCACATGCCATGTATAATGGCCTGTTTCTTCTGGTAAAAAGCGGACGACATACTCGCCGTTGCCATCATAAAAGCCCCTGACCGTTTTGCTTGCGCCGTTCCGGCAGAACGTGGCGGAAAGATCAACCGTGTCCCATTTTTCGGTGAGTTTGGGTCCTGCAAAGCGTAATTCAAACTCTTCATACTGCTTCATGGATGCATTCAGCTCCTGTTCGTTGCGATTGTGGGATTTTCTGCGCAGACGGAGAATTTCCGGATAAAGCTCTCCGCCTCCTGCAAAGGGATGGGTCTATTATAAGGCCAACGACTTGAGGGAATCAAGAGGAATCTCGCAAATGGATGGTGGAGTTGATGGCATAATGAAGTTGGGCACCGAAGGCAACACTGCACAATTCCTCATTTTCCACGGAATAATGCGGTCAATCTTACACTGCGGGGAACTATTGAGCGGTTACGGCATAAGGCTTCAGGCTTCGGTGGAAACCTGCTTGGCGATCCTCAATATCCTTCACGATGATGGTATTGTAGACGCCCTCCAAATAGGTCTCAACCTTTTCAGTAAATCTGGTTCATCGTCTGAATCCAGTTTTTCTTCATGTTGTCGTTAGCAGCTTGAAGCTTCTGCACATAGGAAACGACGAATGCTTCCAGAAAATCGTCTGGAATTTCCTTGGACAGCTCCTGAAGCATCTCATCCGCAATGCGAACCGATTCTTCCCGATGTTTGGTCACTTCCTGGTCGGGAATGAAATGGCTTATGGCCGTTTGGACAATCAGGAAGGGGACATCGTTGTAATCGATGCTTTTGAAGAAGCCTGCGTCCTTCTTCAGCACCAGCGTTTTTTCCATCATGTAGGGGATATAGCGCGCATACAGCTGCACCTCATCACTGGTGGCTTCGATGGTGTAGTCCTTTCGCAGCAGGTCGATGAGGATGGTTGGCTTGTCGCTCAGATATTTGAAAAAGATATCATTTTCCAGCGAGTCACGATAGAAATGCGCATAGCCGCTGACATACAGGTAGCAATAGAGAAGCCGCGTGCCTACCAGGTCGTTCAGAATGGTCTGCGTATCGAGGGGAATTCGTTCGTTCAAATCTTTCATGCAATAGTCAGACAGCACCGTCAGGCACTGCGCCCCAAGAAAATCCTTGCTGCCAAAGTAATGGTTCACCATGCCCAGACCCACTTCAGCGGTCGAAGCGATTTCGCGGATGCTGGTGTCATTGAATCCGTTTTCCCGAAAAAGCTTTAGTGCTGCCTTCATAATGGAGAAAACGGTATGCTCCTTTGCATTCATGGTGTTGCCCTCCGATACTTTTTCTATACGGTTACAACCAAAAAAACGATGAAAAAACAATCAAAGCACTTGACGTAACCGTTTCTACGCGCTAATATTTATGCATCATCGAACACGTTCGATAAATCGTTCGATGATGTGTTCAAAAACATGATTGACCGTATCCATTCTATCCAACCATTGGAATTTCGTCAAGAGGATACGGAAAAAACACGGAGGCGAACGAAATGGGACGGTACATTCTGAAAAGACTGCTATTGATGATTCCAGTCTTGCTGGGCATCTCACTGCTGGTCTTTACCATGCTGGAGCTGTCGCCTGGCGACCCCGCACAGATTATTCTGGGCATGAAAGCAACGCCCGAAGCACTGGACAATTTGCGTGAGCAGATGGGATTGAATGATCCGTTCCTGGTACGCTATATCCGCTATATTGCCAACGCGGTTCGCGGAGATTTCGGCACCTCCTGGCGCACGAACCTTTCTGTGGTGCAGGAGATTGTTCAGCGTATTCCTGTAACGCTCCGTGTTGCCCTGGGTGCCATGGTGCTGATGGTGCTGATTGGCATTCCGGTGGGCATCCTGTCCGCTGTGAAGCAGTATTCCCTGACCGATAACCTGACCCTGGGCGGCGCGCTGCTGTTCTCCTCCATGCCGGCATTCTGGTTCGGCACCCTGCTGGTACTTCTCTTTGCACTGAAGCTCAGTTGGCTGCCTGCTACAGGATCCGATTCCATCAAGAGCTACATCCTCCCGTGGATTACCCTGGCGGCATCGAATGCGGCCACCCTGGTGCGTATGACCCGCTCCTCCATGCTGGAGGTGATCCGCGCGGATTACATCAAGATGGCACGCGCTAAGGGCGCCAGCGAGCGGCAGGTAATTCTCCGCCACGCACTGCGCAATGCACTGCTGCCTATCATCACCATTGTGGGCATGAACTTTGCCGGCCTGATGGGCGGCACGGTGGTCATTGAGCAGGTGTTCACACTTACAGGTCTGGGCACGCTGGCCATTAACTCCGTTCGTGCACTGGACGTGCCGATGGTTATGGGCGAGGTCATCTTCATCGCTGCACTGACGAGCTTGATCAACCTGCTGGTGGACGTATTGTATGTCTACATTGATCCTCGTCTGAAGAGCCAATACGTGAAAGTGAAGAAAGCGAAGGTGTGAGTTATGGAGAAAAAAGCGCTGAGCCAGGAAGAAAAAAACGTCTACAAAAAGCGCAGCCAGTTCAGAGCTATCTGCCATCGCTTTTCCAAGAATAAGGCAGCCATGATCGGCCTGGTGATGCTGGGCATTCTGGTCATTCTGGCAGTGACCGCACCGCTGTTTATCGATTACAAGGGTGAGGTTATTAAGCAGAACATTCGTGAGCGTCTGCAGTCTCCCAGCTGGGAGCATCCATTCGGCACCGACCAGTATGGCCGCGACGTGCTGAAGCGCATCATCTGGGGCGCACGCATTTCACTGACCTGCTCGCTGGTGGTTATCTCCATTGCGACCCTGCTTGGTGCTATCTTTGGCAGCATCGCAGCTTATTTCGGCGGCAAGGTTGACCAGATCATCATGCGCGTGATGGACATCTTCTATGCACTGCCCTTCAACCTGATGGCCATTTGCGTGGTTGCCTCCCTGGGCAACAGCATTGTCAACCTGGGCATCGCCTGTGTAGTAGGCGTTGTGCCGGGCTTCACACGAATCTTCCGCTCCACCATTCTTCCCATTCGCGAGCAGGAATACATTGAAGCGGCGCGGGCGTGCAACACCTCCGACTTCCGCATCATCACCAAACATATTCTTCCCAATGCACTGGGTCCCATCATTGTGCAGGCAACGCTGAACTTGGCCACGACTATCATTGCCATTGCGGGATTGAGCTACATCGGCCTGGGCGTTGAATCTCCTATGCCTGAATGGGGCACCATGCTCAGTGACGGCCGCGAGAATATGCGTCTTTATCCTTACCTGGTGATTTTCCCCGGCCTGGCCATCATGGTTGCGGCCATGTCCCTGAACCTGATTGGTGATGGCTTGCGTGACGCGCTTGACCCCAAGCTGAAGAACTGAGGAGGCTGTTTATGAGTGAAATGAAGCAACCGCTGCTTCAGGTGAAAGACCTGACGGTGGAATATCAGACAGATGAGTCAGTCGCCAAGGCTGTGAATCACGTGAGCCTGACCGTGAATCACAAGGAGACCATTGGTCTGGTCGGTGAGACGGGTGCTGGCAAGACTACCCTGGCCATGACGCTGATGGGGCTTTTGCCTAAGGGCATCGGCAAGGTGATGAGCGGCGAGGTGCTCTTTGAGGGCAAGGATCTTCTGAAGCTGCGCAATGCCGATATGATGGCCTATCGCGGCAAGGTGCTGTCTATGATTTTCCAGGATCCAATGACCAGCCTGAATCCCGTGATTCCCGTGGGCAAGCAGGTGGCCGAGGTGCTGGAACTGCACAACGAGAAGAAGCTGTCCCGTGAGCAGATCAATGAGCGTGTAGATGAAATGTTCCGCCTGGTGGGCATTCCTCCTGAGCGGAAAAATGAATTCCCGCATCAGTTTTCCGGCGGCATGAAGCAGCGCGTGGTCATCGCCATTTCTCTGGCCTGCGAACCTGAATTGCTGATCGCCGATGAGCCCACCACCGCCCTGGATGTGACCATTCAGGCCCAGGTGCTGTCCATGATGACTGGCCTGAAGGAAAAACTGGGCACCTCCATGATTATGATTACCCACGACCTGGGCATTGTGGCGGAAACCTGCGATAAGGTGGCTGTGATGTATGCAGGTGAAATCGTGGAAAGCGGTACTGTGGAGGAGATTTTTGAGAGCGAGCACCATCATCCTTACACGGAGGGTCTGTTCGGCTCCATTCCCCGTCTTGACATTGAAACCAGGCGCCTGAGCCCCATTCAGGGTCTTACGGCGGATCCTTCCGAGCTTCCCAGCGGCTGTCACTTCCATCCTCGCTGCCCCTACGCGACGGACAAGTGCAAATGCGTCGCGCCGGAAGCTTACCGGGAAGGTGACCATATCATTTGCTGCCATCGCTTCGGAAAGGAGGATGCCTGATGAGTACGCTGCTTGAAACAAAGCACCTCAAGAAATACTTCACCACGCCTCGCGGCACCCTCCATGCGGTCGATGACGTTAACCTGACCATTGAGGAAGGCACCACCCTCGGCGTTGTTGGCGAGAGCGGCTGCGGCAAGTCCACCCTGGGCAGAACGGTGATCCATCTGCTGGAGGCAACCTCCGGTGAGGTGCTGTTTGAAGGCCAGGATGTCATGAAGATGAGCAAGAAAGAACTGTACGCCTTCCGCAACAAGGCACAGATCATCTTCCAGGATCCTTACGCCAGCCTGAACCCGCGTCTTACCGTAAGCGAAATTATCGCGGAGCCGCTGATTGCAGGCCACATCATGAAGAACCATGCAGATATTGAGAAGAAGGTTTTTCAGATGATGGATACGGTTGGCTTGGCTGCCCGCCTGGTGAACACCTATCCCCATGAGCTGGATGGCGGACGCCGTCAGCGCATTGGCATTGCCCGCTCTCTGGTGCTTGATCCCAAGTTTGTGGTGTGCGATGAACCTGTCTCCGCCCTGGACGTATCCATTCAGGCACAGATTCTGAATCTGCTGATGGATCTGCAGGAGGAAAAGAAGCTGACCTACATGTTCATCACCCACGACCTTTCTGTGGTGAAGCACATTTCCAGCGAGATTGCCGTTATGTATCTGGGACAGTGCGTGGAACGCGGCCCTGCCAAAGAAATTTTCGCCAACCCCATGCATCCCTATACAAAGGCATTGCTTTCTGCTATCCCGATTCCGAATCTTTCCCATCGCGGAAGAAAGCGCGAACTGCTGACTGGCGAGGTGTCCAGCCCCATCGATCCCAAGCCGGGCTGCCGCTTCGCATCCCGCTGCCCGTATGCAACCGATGCATGCAAACAAGCTGATATCCCGCTTCAGGAGTACGGCAATGCACATTTTGTCGCATGCTGCAAACTGAATGCTCAGGATAAATAATTGCAAGGAGGACCCCCAACCATGAAAATCACTAAGACCCTGGTTTCTCTTGTGCTGGCGGTTGTGCTGGCTCTCGGCATGACTGTGACGGCCGGTGCTGAAGCGCGCACCGATCTGGTCTTTGCCCTGTACTCTGAGCCGAGTGCACTGTGCGGCGGCTTTGCAGCTTCCGTTGCTGTGAACATGGTCTCCCGCAACCTGTTTGATCCGCTGATCATTAAGGAAAATGGCGAATACGTCCCCGGCCTGGCCACTGAGTGGTCCTGGAATGAGGATAACACGAAGCTGACCTTCACCCTCCGCGAGGGCGTGAAGTTCCACAATGGCGAGCCCATGACGGCTGAGGATGTTGCCTTCTCCTACAACACCATCATTGCCGCTGGCTACGCTGATACCGTGACCTCCGCCATGAGCGACATGGCTGTGGTGGACGACAACCACGTGGTGCTGACCTTCAAGTTTGAGTATGGTCCTGCCCTGGAGTGCGTTTCTTCTGACTACATGACCATCTTCCCCAAGGCCTACTATGAAGCAGACCCCGCTGGATTCATTCGCAATCCTTGCGGCACTGGCGCTTACAAGTTCGTCTCCTGGGCAACTGGCGACCGTATCACCATCACCTCCAACGAGGATTACTGGCGCGGCGCTCCTTCCATCAAGGATGTAACCTTCCGCATTATGTCTGATGCTAATGTTGCTACCATGGCTCTGCAGAACGGCGAAATCGACGTGCACTACATGGTGCCTCAGACCGATATCCCGATCGTTGAAAACGATCCTAACCTGCAGTACAGCGAGGTTGTTGGCAACGGCACCACCTGGATCATCTTCAACTACAATGAAGGCAGCCGCTTTGTGGACGAGAACCTGCGCCTTGCTGTGGCTCACGCCATCGACAAGGAAGCTGTGATGCTGGCCTCCATCGAAGGCCATGGCACTGTGGCTCAGGCTATCTACGCTCCCTTCGTTCCCGGCTACGATACCGAGTATGAAGGCCCTGCCTATGATCCCGAGCTTGCTAAGGAATACCTGGTCAAGGCTGGCTATCCTGATGGCCTGACCCTGACGGTGAAGACCAACTCCCGCACCACCTACTCCAAGCCTCTGGAAATCGTGCAGGCCTATCTGGAAGAAGTGGGCATCCACATCGAAATCGAAAAGATGGACACCAACGCCTGGTTTGACGACGTGTTCAAGGGCGCTGACTACGAGATGAACATCGTTTCCTTCTCCATGGGCATGGCCGATCTGGAAGAGCTCTATGCTCTGTATCGCGGCGGCGAAGGCCAGAACTTCGGTAACCTGAACGATGAAGAAGTGAATGCTGCATACGATGCAAACCACACCAGCGTTGACGATGCTGTTCGTGCCGAGGCTTTCAAGACGGTTCAGCACGTGATGGGCGACAAGGCTCTGACCATCCCGCTCTACACCGCCAACAACTGCCTGGCAGCCAACAAGAACCTGCAGGGCATCAGCGCAAGCTCCATGAACGAGTACAGCGTTTGGTACTGGTCCTGGGCTGAGTAATGAACCAACGAGGGGCAGAGGTTGCTCTGCCCCTTTTTGTTCGGCTGAAAACTCAAAAGAAAGGATGAATCCCATGGAACTCAAGGAAATGGAACAGGTAAACAACTTTGATAACCACAAGTATGTCATCAAGATGATGGATCCCAAGGACTGGGCATGCCATTATAATGAAGGCGATGAAGTGGTGAATGACTTCATCCTGCCCTTTGGTGCCAACATGCGTGAGTTCTCCGACACGGTGTATCACGCTGGCACGCCTGTGCCCTATCATCAGCACAACAATGGCTATGAAACCTTCGAGGTGGCTGCTGGCCGCGTTGACATGGTGGTGGATGGCAAGCGCTTCATCGCTGAGGCTGGCGACATTCTGCATCTGCCGCCCTACACTGCCCATGGCTTCATCTGGATGGAGGAAGGCACCATCTGGCGTGAGCTGTTCCATGACATCAACATGGCTGGCGGCATCAACGAGAAGAACATGGTGAACTTCTACTATGCCGACATGAAGGAAGATCCCGAGTTCATGAGCATGTATCGCTCCGGCAAGAGTGTGACCCGTGAGGATCCCAAGCATGAGGATATGCCCCTCACCGACCGCAAGGATGTTTTCCAGCTGCGCACTCCTGAGTTTGCCTGGATGACGCACGAAGGCCCCGGCTACTCCATGAAGCTGAAGATTGAGAAGTTCGAGACCGGCGGCATGAAGGAAATCTGGTATGCCGACGTGAAGAAGGGCCTGAAGGTGGAGTACAAGTATCCCCACAAGGGTATTGAAATCTTCTACGTCAAGTCCGGCAAGGTGGAGCTGACGATTGACCACACCCTGGGCAATCCTGATGGCGAAACCTTTGTTGTGGAAGGCTCTTCCATCATCCACATTCCCGCTTATCACACCTACACCATTCGTGTGCTGGAGGATGCAGCCATCTACAACTACGGCGGCGAGTATGACCTGAAGGCCTGCCTGGAGGATATGAAGGTTAAGCTGGCAGCTGATCCGCATGCCTTTGACAATGAGGCAGATCGTCTGAAGTTCCAGCGCCACTACGGCGTTTATGCTACTTCTCTGACCTACGAAAAGGAATAACCTTGAGATAAGGCGTATTCTCGTAAGTTAGCAAAGTTCATCATAAAAAGGCTCCTGACTTGCTGAAAGCTGTAAGTCAGGAGTCTTTTATGTTTCTTGTGATATTTTTCAGCATACTTGCTTGGCCACGACTCTGCATCTCTTTCCGCAGAAGGCGATGCCATAAGTCCAGATGGTCTCGTATTGATAGAGCTGGAGGATGGCGGTGTAGTTCTTCTCTTCAATCTGCTTCATGGCAGTCTCGCAGGCATCATCCAGCTGATCCATGCTCTTAACATCCTTTATCTCAATGACGAAACCAAGGGTGCCATCGTCGCGCTCGACGACAATGTCCGCGCGGCCGGTGCCGGTCTCAACGTTGGAGGAGGCGTGCCAGTCAACGCAGGTGCTCAGCAATGCCAGCAGGAAGCCGTGATAGAAGGACTCGTATGCGTCATGGTAGCTCACGTTGGCAATCAGCTGCTTGTTCAGGCAGGCAGTAATCGTTTCCGTATCACCTTGCTCGAAGGCGGTGAACAGATCGGTCAGCCTGTCGGATTGACTCCGAACTTTCTCTGTGAACCAGGACAGAACCTGCTGCTTATAGATTTGGCATACTTCGCGGTTGGGGATGCGCAGAGAATATTCGCTGGAGGTGGGTCTTTCGGTTGCTGTTAAATAGCCGGCGGCGAAGAGCAAGCTCCAGATGTTTTCAACGGAACTGCTAACTTCGCTATGCGTCAGCTGCAGGTTCAGCGGCTGGGAAATGGTCTCGCCATCGATTAAACGCTCAATCTTCCTTCGCGTTGTTCCATCCTTGGCTTTTGCCAGGAGATCACGTATGATATCGTTGCCGCTGGTATTCATCCAGTATGCCTGCGGCCTGGCCAGCGGGTCATCCCGAAGATCATCGCAATAGTTGATGACATCCCATGGGCAATAAATGTTCTGATTTCCAAACAGGTAGCCGTCGTACCATTCGCGCGTTTCTTCAAGATGCTGCTCCAAGCCGTAGTCAGTCAGCATTTTGCAGACCTCTGCTTCAGTGAATCCAAAGTATTCATCAAATTTGGGGTCAACAATGGAGCGAACCTTGAAGTTGTTTGTCCCTGTGAAGATGCTTTCGCGCGACACGCGCAGGCAGCCGGTTAAGACGGCGAAGTATAGGCTGTCGTTGGTTTTCAGGGCGACATTGAACATGGCACGGATGATAT
>CAVEUM010000009.1:0-80704 GCA_963618735.1 bacterium
ATATATAGGGATGTTCCGTTCCATTTGATGGCGTCAAACACGAGCTACTGCGCCTCGGTCGTTGATGAATTCATCGGGCAATTCCTTGACGCGGTCACGTACCGCGCGGTCGGACAGTCCGAGGTACACCGCCATGTCATGAATCGTGACGGGGTTGTCAGGGTCGAAGCAGCAGATATCGTAGGCTGTGCGAATGGACTGCGCACGCTGTTCACGGGAGAGGTTCTTTCCGATAGCCGCAAGCTTGGCGTTTGCGCTGCCCTTCGCATGGGCTTCACCCATTTCATCAGGCTTCGCCAGGCGATGAATGGGATAATCAAACCAGAAATCCAGCGGGATGATGTTCTTGAACTCGCGCAGGCTGCTTTCCAATCGCCACGCGGTGCGACCGTAGGCCTCGGCCTCGTACTTGGCGTTGCCTTCCAGCTGAAGCTCAATGACGTCCAGCTGAGCGTCAGGGTCGCGGGCGAACACGCCTGAGCCGCTGGCACGGTCCCGTGCATTTTTCTGCCCCTGGTCGCCCTTAGAATGGTGATGGCAGTAGATGGCAGCGCATCCTGCCTCCGCGCAGATTTTATCGAACTGGTTGCAGAAAAACGCCATGTCGCTGGCGCTGTTTTCGTCACCCGTCAGCACCTTGTAAATCGGGTCGATGATGGTGGCATCGAAGTGCTGATTGCGAATGCGGCGCACCAGCTTGGGCACCAGCTGGTCCAGCGGCACTGCCTTGCCGCGCAGGTTCCACAGCACGAGATTCTCCGCGTGGGGGTGCTGAAGGTTCATGGCCTTGTAAATCTCCGCAAAGCGATGCACGCAGCTGGCGCGGTCAATCTCCAGATTCACATACAGCACGCGCCCCTTCTTGCAGGGGAAGCCAAGCCACTCGCGCCCCTCGGAGATGGCAATGGCGAGCTCCATCAGCAGGAAGCTCTTGCCTGCCTTGCTGGGGCCTGCAATGAGCATCTTGTGTCCGCAGCGGAGGACGCCTTGAATCAGCTCCTCAGGAAGCTCAGGCTGATGATGCAAAAGCTCGGCGGCATTTTCCATGGGCGGCAAATCGTCATCGAATTCTTCGGCAAACGCTGCCCATTCCTGCCAGGAGGACTTGCCGAGATTCGTCCCCAAAAGCGTCTGCATGGCGCCGTTTCGGGTGACACCGGGCATGCGGCTTAAACGGGACGGGTTCTTGTTCGCCTGGTCGACCGCCACCCCATGGGACGTGAGGAAGGCGTACAGGAGCTGCACACGCTGGCGATACTCGTTTTCATTCTGTGCATCGATGCGCACAATGGCGTGCACGGACTTGTTGCCGCTGGACACAAGGCAGGCAATGGGCAGCTCCAGCTTGCGATACAGGGCAATCTGCTCCTGCATGGGCAGCACATCCGACTCCACCAGGGCGTAGCGGAAGGCGGTCACGTTCTTGTCAGACGCGCCTTTGCCGTCCAGGGGATTGAAGCGAATCCACGCCCCTGCTTCCTGCTTCCAGTCACCAACGGCGGCGCCAAGGTCGTTGGGATAACGCTCCAGCTGATTCAGCAGCTCGCCCGCCGTGCGATTGTATACGCCGCGCTTGGGAAGCCAGGCGCCGTCCTCATTCTGAAACACATCGCCCGTCACGTAGCCCACGTATTCATCGGGCTTGAACAGGGTCGTCAGGTACGTCTTCAGCTGGCTCACGGGGAGCTTCGTGGTGGACTTCATGGGCGATACCTCCTGTCCGTCATAGGTCAGCGTGTCGTTCCAGTTCATGGCGCCGCTGCCAGAAAAGGGCTTCCAACCGCGACTTTTCGCCATCTGCACGATGGTCGCGCCTGTAATCGGCGTGCTGCTGCCGCGGAAGCTGTTCCACTTGCGGACGCACTCGCCCGGGCGGTAACGGTCATCGTTTTTGCTCCAATCGTCCCACACATCGCAGGAGTAACCCTCCTGCTTCAGCGCCATGCCAACGTTCATCCATTCCTGATAGGTCGTGTCCCGCACATCCAGTGCGGCAAGGGCAGAAAGCAGATTTTGCATAAAAATACCTCCTTTATGCAGGTCGATCCGTCATGCTCAAAGATTGCCGCTGTTCCAGCTCAGCTGACGGGGATTCACCGTCACCTGCTGAACGTTCCCGTTTTGCACATCCTGCGCGGCAGACTGCACCCAGCTGTCAGGCTGACAGGGAGCGTCGTAGTAACGCTCCACCGAATTGGTGATGTGCTGCTGACCGCCGCTCTCGTAGGTGCGGGGCTTGAAGTGCGCCCGACCGTGGGCACCCATCACCTTCGACCAGTTCATGGCCATGCTCTCGCCGCTCTTCTTCTGCCCGATGGCACGGAAGAAGGACGAAATCTTCCACTCCAGCGTGCGGTAGAGGATCATGTCGTCACGGCAGACGGCGGTCTGGCCGTTGGGAAGGGTCACCGTCAGGGTCACGGATGCCTTGTTGCAGGGCGGCAGCTTGGCACTGCCGGGGTAGCGTCCGCGCTCGAAGTTGGTCACCGTGAAGTCGTAGTCACCTTCATCCAGAATGATGAACTGCTGGCCGTCGGACTCGATGACCGAGTCCCAATCCATGATGTTTGCGTCAAAATTGCTCATCGTTGCTTACCTCCTCAAAATCGTTTGTACATTCGGGAAAACCGCGGTCTACGTCATGCAGATAGACAAAGCATCACCGCCTTTCGGGCAACAAAAAAGCCGAAGAGACGGCGAGGGCATTCGCGCCGTCATCCTTCGGCCTTCGGGGAAGAAAAAACAGGGCAGCATCAAACTGTCCTGTCCTTATGGGTTCAGTTTACAGGATACACGTCAAGGCGTGTCCAGTGCAAGTGTTTGAGATGTACAACTTGTGTCCACGGGATGTACGATTTTTGCAGGGGATTTTTTTCTTCCCGTGCGCTTGCATTTCTTCGGGATGTCTGCTATAATGAAAAAATGAGATGAATCTCACTTTTAATCAAGTAAAGAAAAGTGATAGCGATGGTTTTTGATGAAATGGGCTTGAAAGAGGATATTCAGGTGCCGCATACTGAGACCCATTTCATCTACGCCAAGCAAATGGGCGAAAAGTATGAGAAGAGGTATCGGAAATATTTCCATAATCCTGATATTCATGAATTTGATATGCAGCATGAGCAGTGACTTTTCGGCGACAACGGCTGGACGGAGCCTGTGCTGAAAACCATCTACGCGTGCATGGAAATGCCTGTATAATCACCATGCAAGAGAAAAACACGGAGAAGAAGCCGCTGACCAAAAAGGCGGTTGAGACGCGGCAAAAGCTTCTTGCGGCAACGATCGAGCAGG
The DNA here is from genome assembly GCA_963618735.1 of bacterium. Taxonomy (GTDB): domain Bacteria; phylum Bacillota; class Clostridia; order Christensenellales; family Aristaeellaceae; genus CAKUFA01. The sequence goes on from CAVEUM010000009.1 coordinate 3,295, forward strand.
TTGCGAAGCAGGGGTATCACAACGTTACGGTGGATGAAATCGCAAAGGCGTGCGGCTTGTCTACAGGCAGCGCATACCGCTACTTTAACAACAAAAAGGAAATGCTGATTGCGGCCATTGAATATGCATACTCGAATATTCAATCCTTTTCGGGAACCGAGGATAAGCAGCTGGAAGCGTTTGATTCATTGGAAGACATGCTTGCGTACGTCCTGCAGCAGTTTTACAGGCTTCACAAGCAATATGAAGGCATCCATGAGGAACTGGAAAGTCTGCGTCATATTGATGCGGAGATCCGCGCCGTGTATGAAAAAATCACATGGAATGCGGTGGATGCATTGATGCCCAAATGCAGCGCAATGTTCGGCGCAGCGCCCGATTTGCGGGAACGCCTGTATGCGGCCGTCGGCGTATTGGAAAACTGCGCGCATATGCAAATGAATGATGCCATGTGCAAGGTGCTTGACATGGAGAAAATCCAAAACATCAGTATTGATGCAATCATAACCATTCTGGGAGGGAAAGAAAATGCGGTTATACACGATTGAAAAAAACGGCCGCGCGCAGGTAGCAGCCGAAATAAAGGGATCCCTGTATCCGCTGGAGGCACTGGGAATCCATGTGCAGGATATGAATGCTTTGATCCTGGGATGGGACGAAGTGTCCGCAAGCCTTCAGGAAAAGATCCGCGAGGTGGAAGCAGGTCAGGCAGACGTTCAGCCGACGGAAGACTATACGCTCCTTGCGCCCATTGTCAAGCCCCTGCAGGATGTCATCTGCCTCGGCGTCAATTATCGTGAGCACATTGAAGAAGCGATGGCGCTCCATGATTTCTCGCAGAAGAAAGACGCCATTTATTTTTCGAAGCGGGTGCATCGCTGCAGCGCAACGGGCGAAACAATTCCGAATTATGATTTTGTTGACAGGCTTGACTACGAGGCGGAGCTTGGCGTAATCCTGAAGCGCGACGCAAAGGACGTGAAGGTGGGGGAGGTAAAGGACTATCTGTTTGGTTATACCATCATCAATGATGTCAGCGCTCGCAATCTGCAAGTGAAGCACCAGCAATGGTATCGGGGAAAGAGCCTGGACGGCTATACGCCCATGGGACCCTGCATTGTTACAGCCGATGCGCTGGACGCGCACAATCTGAACATCACCTGCGATGTCAACGGAGAGCGCAGGCAGGAAAGCAATACCCGCTACATGATTACAACCGTAGAGGAAGCCGTAGCGGAGCTGTCGCAGGGCATGACGCTGGAAGCAGGCACGGTGATTACAACAGGCACCCCGGGCGGTGTTGCCCTTGGCATGAAGCCGCCTGTATTCCTAAAGAGCGGCGATGTGATCCGATGCGAGATCGAATCGATTGGCGTATTGGAAAACACCGTCGGCTGCCCGAAAGCAGAAAAGCGCGGCTGATGCGCCGCTTGAAAAGCCTTATGGTCCATAGTGATTGACCCTTTTTCGGCAAATGCTGTGCGTTTCCTTCGCTTTGCCGCACTGAGGAAAATCGCTGTGGACTTTTTTGATGGGGGCATAGATTCGGGAGGCGGCACGATGCTCTCCTCGACCTTCATTGAAGCACCGCCGCCTGAGGCAAAGCAAGAAGAACTCCGCCCGTTCGAAAGATCGAATCAAGCCTTTGCAGTTGTGAAGCTGCAATGCCGATTCCCAAAAAAACGCGATACCGAGGCTTGCCGAAACAAGCTGCAAAATGGAATAGGATATTCGCATGGACAAATTTCTTTTTGACTTTGCGTCACGCGATGACCGCATTATGAGGCGCTGCCTTCGTCGTCTCCTCGGATCAAAGCCACGGATACATCGTTGACATTGGTGCCTGTTGGGCCTGTCATCAATAGGCCGTCGGTCATTTGCAAGGCATGATAGGCATCGTTCTCCTTCAGCACCGTGTTCACTGCTTTTCCTGCCGCTGTCAAGAGGCGGAATGTATCACCGTCAACATAACCGCCTGCTGCATCGGTGGGGCCATCGGTACCATCGGAGCCGACAGAGAAAACTGCCGCATTCGATAATTCGGAAATCCCGGGAGCGGCTGCGAGGGCAATTTCCTGGTTTCTTCCGCCTAAGCCGTTTCCTGTCAGATGGACAACGGTTTCTCCGCCTGCGATAAAGGCCAGATTTTTGCCATCAGCGTAATGCGTTTTGACAATGGAAGAAAGGAAGCTGCCGGCTTCTTTGGCCTCGCAGCACAGGCAATCCGTCAGGATGATCGGTTCATATCCCAAATTCTGACAGGCTTTTGCTGTCGCGATGCATAGTTCCCGTACCGACCCGGTTACAACGGTGGTCACATTTTCCAGGGATTTCGGCGTTTCTGTGTTTAGCAGCTGCAACGCCTGCTCTGACAGCTGAAGATCATATTTCCGAACGAGCTGCATCGCCGCGGCGCAGGTAGATGAATCCGGATATGCGGGACCGGATGCAATCATATCCAGGGGATCACCGATGATATCGGACAAAACAATAGAAAGAACCTTCGCCGGGGCGCAGAGCTGAGCGAATTTTCCGCCTTTTACGCCGGAAAGCCGCTTTCGGATGGTGTTGATCTCTGTGATATCCGCACCGCAGGCCAACAGCTGGCGCGTAATGTCTTGCAGCTCCGCCGCAGGGATCAAAGGTTTTTCAAAAAGGGCGCTTCCGCCGCCGGACAGCAGGAAAAGAACCGTATCATCTTCGCACAATCCCTGCACCGCTTCCAGCGCAGCCTGCGTTCCGCGGAAGGAGCCTTCATCCGGTATGGGGTGACCGCCTTCATAGCAGGTAATCCCGGGCAGGTCGCCCTTTACATGCTGATATTTGGTTACAACAACACCCTTTTGAATTTTTTCGCCGAGGCATTCAAGTGCGGCTTTCGCCATTTGCCAGGCAGCTTTACCGGCAGCGATCAGGATGATTCGACCGGAAAAATTTCTGCCTTGCAAAGCTCGAAAAACGGCTGTATCAGGCTGGACGGCATGGATAGCCTCTGCGATAATATGATCGGCATCCTTCCTTAAATAATTGTTCATGGTCATCCTCCCCGTTGTTTTTTTCTGATGATAAGTGAATTTGCTGACTTATCATATATTCAAATTAGCTTTTTTATACAAATAATTAATAATTGTTAATAACAGAACAAATATGTGTATGAAATGATTAGTTTTCATATATACCGAATCGCTTTTTCATGGCATAATGCCATTAGATAAGCGGTTCTTAGCCGCAGCACTCGAAGATGATACAGTAGCTTTCCGAAGTTACTGTAGAAAAGAAAGGGGAACGAACCTATGGCATCCGGATTCAAAAAGATCTTTGGTGGAATGTTCGGCAGCAACGATCCACGCTACCGCACCGCAAGCCCCCGTTCCATGGCGCTTGCCTGCGCCACCAGCGGAGGTAAGACAGTGTTCATGATGCTCATGTCCTACGCTGGATACATGGCGAATTCGGGATACGGCATCCTGGTCATGATCACCGGCATCATCATGACCATCAAAACCATTTTCGACGGCGTGTGCGATCCCATCGTGGCGGCGGTCTTTGATCGCATGAAGGTTGGCAAGCTGGGCAAGGTGCGCAAGTTCCTGCTGATCGGTTACGGTGTCACTACGCTGGCGGCAATCCTGATGTTCCACATCCTGGCAAACCGCTTTGAAGGTGCATTGGCTGTAGTCGTCTATTGTGTGCACTTTGCACTGTATATCGTCGGTTACACCATTCTGAGCATCGGTACGACCACCATCCCCGCAATTCTGACAAACGACCCCAAGCAACGGCCGTTCATGAACTTCACTGCCACGGTCTATCAGTTCCTGGCTCCGATCATTCTGAACGCCTTGATGGCTTTCCTGGTTCTGCCCCGTCACGGCAACCAGTATGATGCTGCGTGCCTGGGCGAAGCTTGCTATCTGTACAGTGCCGTGGCGCTGCTGTTCATGACGCTGTCGATCATCGGCATTGCCCCGGTGGATAATGAGAAGAACCTCGGTGAGCTGATGGCGCTTGGCGGAAAGAGCAAAATTGGCTTCAAAGAAATGTGGAATATGCTGAAGGTCAACAAGCCTCTCCGCTGCTATATTGTGACCGGCGCATCCGACAAGCTGGCCACGAAAATCGCGACGGACAGCCTCGTCAATGTCATGCTGACCGGTATCCTGATCGCCAACTATCAGGCAGTTACTGTCATCAACAGCTTCAGCAAAATCGTCGCACTGGTATTTGCCTTCCTGGGCGGCGTGTTCATCGCCAAAAAGGGCGTGAAAAGTTCCACTACGACTTGGTCCTGGGTCAATATCGGCATCTCTACGGCGTTGTTTGCCCTCTGCATGTATCTTGGCCCGTGGGGAATGCGTGAAATCGGCGTTGGCGGCTTCGCAATGGTTGCCTATATCGCCCTGTCCATGGGTAAAGACGCAGCAGCCATGGTGCTGAATACCGCAGAAGGCATGATGCGCGCCGATATCGTAGACTATGAGCTGGATCGCAGCGGCAATTTCATGCCCGGCATGGTTGGCGCCTGCTACACCTTCACCGAAAAGCTGATTGCTTCTCTCGGTTCTACCATCACCACCCTGGCCGTGGGTCTGATCGGCTATACGACCGTTATGCCGCAGATGGGCGACAAGACCACCGTTGCCCTGTTTTACCTCACGATGGCGATGGTTTACGGCGCGCCGATTGTGGGCTGGCTGTGCAATATCGTTGCCATGAAGTTCTACGCGCTGGATAAGGATACCATGGTTGAAATTCAGACCAATATCGCCGAAAAGAAGAAAGCCTTGCGCGGCAAGAAGTGAGAAGAGAAACAGAAAGAAAGGAGAAATTGACCATGAAAAAGGTTCTGGTACAGTTTGCAGCGTTTTTTCTGGTGATCGCATGTATATTTGTCTTATTTAACGGCAAATCAGATGGATGGATCGAACCCGCTGAAGATGAGGTGACCAGTGACATTATCCTTAGCGGACAAATGTACAGCGGCAAGCTGGTTGTCAATGTCACGCTGCATCCCGATGGCACCGGTGAGCATGAGGGCAACGGCGAAACAACGCCTGTAACCTGGGAAAAAGGCGAGGGCGACGTGGCCATGATCGTTCATATGAACATCAAGGATACAGCCTATGATATGCAGGTGATTGATACCGGCACGGGCTACAGCGCTGAATATACGCCGCATGCTGCCCTGACTTTGACCGGCAAGAAGCCTGCTAAGGACATCATCCTTTCCGGTGAAAAGTATAGCGGCAAGGTGGTCGTTAAGGTAACCCTTCATCCGGACGGAACGATGGAGCATGAAGGAAATGGTACCGTAACCGAAGGCACCTGGGAAGTCGGAACCGGCGATGTGGCGATGGTCGCGCATTTCCCGGTGAAGGATACCAACTATGACATGAACATCGTTGATAACGGCACGAACTATGTAGCGGACTACCCGATCGTGGCGGATATGCAGCTTACCGGTGCAAAGAATGGCGATGCAGCTGAAACCGAAGTGACGGAAGAAGCACCGACTGCCACGGAGGAGCCTGCACAGGAAACCGAAGCACAGGCTGCCACGGAAGAAAAGACCGAGCCTGAATTCCCTGCCAACAGCTTTGTGCTGCATTATGTGGCAGACATCAACGAGCAGCTGACGGGTACCTTCTCTGTTCCCTTTGATACCTGGAGCGCAGCCTTTGGCACCACTGGCAGCTACACGCCCACTGAATCCGAGGATGTGCTGATGAGCTGGAACAGCCAGGGCAAGAGCACGGAGATGGACTTCTACGCCAACGGTGTCTATGAATTCCGCTTCACCAAGATGAGCATCACCGAGCGCGGCACCTGGACCATGCAGGACGGCAAACTGGCGGTAACCACCGAGAGCGGCCGCGAGATTGAGGCCGAGCTGATCCGCTAACCCTACCAATGCCCTTGCATCCATCGATGCAGGGGCATTGTTTCAAAAAGAATATGCCTGTGAGGTTTATGATGAGAAGAAGTATCAACTTGAACATGCATTGGATGTTCAATCAGCCCGGCAAGGAGCCTGCTGAAATTCAACTTCCCCACACCTGGAATGCTGTAGACGGCCAGGACGGCGGGAATGATTACTGGCGGGGAACAGCGACCTATACGAAAACTTTTGTCAGGCCTGAGGTGGCGGAGAACGAGCGGATCTTTATTGAGTTCCGCGGCGCTGCAATGACAGCCGATGTGACGCTGAACGGTCAGCACCTTTGCCGTCACGAAGGCGGCTACTCCACCTTTCGGGCAGACATGACCGAGCTTCTGTGCGATGAGAACGAGCTGATCGTATCGGTGGACAACAGCGCGAATGACCGTGTTTATCCCCAAAAGGCAGATTTCACTTTTTATGGCGGTCTGTATCGGGATGTTTGCCTGGTCATTGTTCCTGAAACGCACTTTGAGCTTGTCAAAGACGGCACGCCCGGCATCAAGGTAACGCCTGAAGTGGATCTGGCAGACGGCTCGGCAACTGTCAAGGTAGAAACCTGGCAGAATGCGGCAGAAGTTACCGTGACGGTCGATGGCATGAGCCAAAAGGTCGCCAGCACGAATGGGCATGCGGAAGCGGTGTTCAGGATCGAACACGTTCACCTGTGGGACGGTCTGCGCGATCCGTATCTCTACACAGCGGTAGCTGCGCTGGACAGCGGCGACGAAATCAGCACCTGCTTCGGCTGTCGGGTCATGAGCTTTGACGCACAGCAAGGTTTTCTGCTCAACGGCAGACCATACCCCCTCCGCGGCGTCAGCCGCCATCAGGACAGGCAGGGGATTGGAAACGCCCTTACTGAGCGCGAACATCGGGAAGATATTGCCCTTATTCTGGAAATCGGCGCCAACTCCGTTCGTTTGGCACATTATCAGCACGATCAGCTTTTCTATGACCTGTGCGACGAGAACGGACTGGTTGTGTGGGCAGAAATTCCATACATCACCGAGCATATGCCAAACGGCCGCCAAAACACGCTGGATCAGATGCGGGAGCTGATTGCTCAGTGCTACAATCATCCTTGCATCGCCTGCTGGGGTCTTTCCAACGAGATTGCGGTTCATGGCGTGACGGAGGATCTGATGGAAAACCATCGCCTGCTCAATGATCTGTGCCATGCAATGGATCAGACCCGTCCTACCGTTATGGCGCATGCGTTCATGCTGGAGCAGGACAGCCCGCTGACCAACCTGCCGGATATCGCCAGCTACAATCTGTACTTCGGCTGGTATTTGGGATCACTGAGCCAGAATGACAGCTTCTTTGATGCGTATCACGCAAAATATCCTGATCGGGTCATGGGTTTCTCGGAATACGGCGCAGACGCCAACGTGCGTTTCCAATCCTCCCATCCTGAATCCGGCGATTACAGCGAACAGTACCAGTGCGCGTATCATGAATACATCCTGGGCTGCATCGAGCGGCATCCGTGGCTGTGGGCGACTCACGCCTGGAATATGTTCGACTTTGCCGCCGACGGACGGGACGAAGGAGGCGCCCACGGTCTCAACCAGAAAGGACTGGTGTCTTTCGACCGAAAGCTGAAAAAGGACGCCTTCTATCTCTATAAGGCGGCCTGGAACAGGGATGATCCTTTTGTGCATCTGTGCGGAAGCCGCTATGTTAACCGCGCCGAGGCAGAAACCGAGATCAGGGTATATTCCAACCAGCCCAGCGTGACCTTGCTGGCAGACGGCAGAGAAATCGAAAGCCAAAACGGAAAGACCGTGTTCGTTTTCAAGGTGCCGATTACGAATGAGCATACCATCACTGCCGTTGCAGGCACATGCCGAGATACGATGGTCATCCGAAAGGTGGATTCGCCCGATCCCGATTATCGCTTGAGCCAATCGAGCGGAGTTTCTAACTGGTTCGATGAGGCCGAATTCAAAACCGATTGCTTCTCCATCCGTGACAGCTTCGGTGCGCTGATGGCAAATCCTGAGGCTGGGAAAATCGTCGGTGCCATCATGGCGAAAATGAGAGCCAAACGCGGCGAGGTGGCGCAGTCTGCCGGCAACAATGCCAACCTGCAAAAGATGGTAGATGCGATGAGCTTTGAATCTCTGCTGAAAAAAGGCGGCGATGCTGTGCCCGCGGAGATGGTAAAGCAGATCAACAATCAACTGCAGCAGATCAAAAAGTAACCCGATGAAGTATTTGAAACAATTCTGCGTGAACGGCTTCCTCCTCTTTGGGGGAAGCCGTTTGCGCTGCGCTTTTCTGTTGTGAAGACCAACTGCGCCTGAGATGCGCTCAGACCGCAGGTGTTTTTAGACACGCTGATGTTCCTTGCGATAGGCTGCCGGCGATTGGCCGATCTCCTGTGTGAATACTTGCGTAAAATAATTGCGGTTACTAAACCCAAGCTGATCGGATATGTTTTGAATGCTTTCCTGCGTGTTGACAAGCAAAAACTTTGCCCGTTCAATGCGCATACACCGAATATATTGGTCGATACTTAGCCCCATCTGCTGCTTGAACAGGCGGGAGAGGTAGTAATCGGAATACCCCACCTGCCGAGCCAAAGCGGATGCGCTGTTTTTATCGCCGAGGTGCAATTGGATGTATTCGCAGCAGTCGCGGATGGGCTTGCTGACGGATGAAATCGCTTTCTGCTTATGCACCTGCTCTATTAAATCGCTGTACATGGTGCGGCCGATCTGCGTGATATCTGCGATGGTGCGTGCATGCTCAACGGCCTGAATATAGGCATCATTGCGCGTGTATGCGACCTCCGGTGAAAGTCCGCCTTCGACTGCCGCTCGGGAGCAGAGAGCAATAAACTGAACCTGCGATAACTTTGCGTGCTGAAGAGGATTGGAAGACAGCTTCTGATTGCCTGTAAAGCTGCTTCCCATGCGGTGAAGCGCATGCGCATTCAAATTGCCGTCGCGAACCATCTGCAGCAATGTCTGTTCCGATTGATAGACCTGTCTGCGGTCTGCATGCTGCTCGTCATCCGCGTTTTTCTGCGTACGCACCAGCAATTCTGTTTGCTGCAGGACAATATCGCTCCTGCGGATGCGGCGGCCGCTTACGCAATATTCCATGGCAATCATTCGATTGAATAAACTGGTAATATTCATAACAGGCAAATTGTTCAGGATCTGCAGCAGCGTCGGTTTCCAGTGGGCGCTGATCTGGCTGCTGATGGTCAGCTCATCAAATTGGCGAACATCGATAGGCTGAATCAATATCGGTCCCAGCACATGAATTTGCCGCAGAGTGTCCTCTTCCATCTCCATGACCGCGCCCCACATGATGCCCATGCTGCCGCTCATCACCAGCGGATCTTTGTGTTCCGCCGCGTAGGACAGCATATAGTCGTAGCTTCCGCTGTGGCGAAATACTTTGTCCAGCGCCAGAGACTGACAATTGGTTCCCAGCAGCGTGCCGTCGGCAGCGTAATGCCAAAGAAAATAATTGTCCAAAACCGCGTTGAGGATTTCCCCGTAAAACTGAACCCGTGATTCCGGACGGCTGAGCTCTGACATAGCAACCTCCTGCTTTTGCCTTGCACTTGAACAATAATTAGCGATAATATATCAATATTCGACCAGCAAGGCGATTATATCAAATTAGATGATAAATTGTCAAATTATTTAATATAAATTATGGGTAATATTTGATATGATACAGACAATAAAAAAGCGCATAGGCGCTGAGGGGAGATCATTATGGCTGAAATCAAAGAAGCGCTGGTTACTGTCTATGCCGGCAAAGAGGCGCTTGAACAATTGTCCGCCGCGTTGGCTCCGGCCAAAGTGACTTACTGCATGCCCTATGGTCCGGGGGCGAAGGAGAAGATCGCGGCTTCCTGCAAAACCTGCGATGTTGCAATCTTCAATGGCGATTATGATGAAGCAATTTTGGATAATCCCAATATTAAGTGGATCCATTGCTGCCGCGCAGGATTGGATAAATCCGCAAAGCCGGAAATTTTCGAGCGGGGCATTATCCTGACATCTTCTTCCGGCCGAAGCGCTCCTGCGCTGGCGGAGCATGCACTGATGTTCATGCTTTCTCTGACCTATGATACCCCCATGCTGATGCGTGCACAGCAGCAGCACAAGTGGGCGGTTTCTCGGGAATACAGCATGAAGACCGGTATGTTTGAAAAAACACTGGGCATCATCGGTCTGGGCAAGACTGGCACCGAGGTGGCCAGACTGGTCAAGCCTTTCAATATGAATGTATTGGCCTGGGATCGTTGCCGCCGCGAGGTGGAAAACGTGAATCGGGTGTATGGTGCTGAGGATGGGGATAACCTGAACGAAATGCTCTCCCGCTGCGATTACGTGGTGCTGTGTGTCACGCTGAATGACCAGACGTTCCACATGATCGGTAAAGAGCAGTTCGCTGCCATGAAGAAGAGTGCTTTCCTGGTCAACATGGGACGGGGTCAACTGGTGGACGAGCCTGCCATGGTGGAGGCGCTGAAGGATGGCACGATTGCAGGCGCAGGTCTGGATACCTTTGAGCAGGAGCCTCTGCAGACAGAAAGTCCCCTGTGGGAGCTGCCCAATGTGCTCATCACTCCGCATATCACGCCTCAGCTTCCTGATCGGGAAGAGCGTATGCTCAGCTATGTGTATAAAAACCTGAAAGCATATCGCGAAGGCGGCGAGTTTGTCAACCGCATCACCGCCGAAAATGTCTTTACGAAGTGAGGTGACTCGGGATATGGAGCAGAATCGGCACTGGTGGGAAGGCTACCCCTGGCGGATGATCCAGACGAATCTGCGAGAGATCGACATGGAGGACATCGAAGCAGCGTCCTATGCCCAGAGCCTTGCGGACTTCGGCGCGACGGTTGTCACACTGAATGCAGCCGGCATTATCGCCAGCTATGATACCAAGCTGCCTTTTCACACCAAGAGCGAATACCTGCATGGATCCAGCTTGAAGGAAATCGTGGAAGCCTGTCATCAGCGCGGCATACGGGTTATTGCGCGCATGGATTTTTCCAAAATTCGTTTCCCGCTTTACGAGCAGCATCCCGATTGGGCGTACCGCGACAAAGATGGAAATATCTTGAATTATAACGGCAACGTGCAGACCTGCCCCAATGGCGGTTATCAGGGCGAAGCAGTGTTTGAGATTCTCAAAGAAGCTCTGACCGAAATTCCTTTTGACGGCGTGTTCTGCAACATGGCTGGTTTCCTTGTGGTGGATTACAACGGCGTTTACCATGGCCCGTGCCATTGTGAAAACTGCAAGCGGCTGTTCAAGGAAAAATATGATGAGGAAGTGCCTGAAAGGGACGATTTCAGGAATCCTGCGTATCGCAAGTATGCGGCCTTTAAGAGCGCTTGCCTCAAGGCGCACAAAGAAAAGATGGTTGCAACCATTCGCGGCATCAGCTCGGAAATTGCCATCAATGGGGTAGACTACATCCGTACTGAGTCGAATCTGGACATAGGTCGTCCTCAGTGGATGTATAACGCCAGCAGCAATGCGCGATTAAGCAGCGGTGCCGAGAAAGTTCGGCCTGCCGACAACGCCTGTGTAGATTTCAGCGGATTCCGCTATCGGGATATATCAGTAAGCCCTCATCTAGTCGCCTTGCGTCATGGGCAAACGCTTGCCAACGCGGGTTCTCTCAGCCTTTTTATCATGGGACGGCTGGATAATCATCGGGATGTATCCTCCTATGGCCCTACCCGCCGCGCTTTTGCTTTCCACGCAGCCCATGAGGATTTGTTTACCCATATGCGCTCTGCGGCGAAAACCGTTTTGGTGCGTTCCAACATGATGGCGCGTGAGGACCCTGAAGGCTACGGCTGGGTTAGAGCTCTGACCGAGAGCCATATTCCTTTTGATGAAATCAAGGCTGATGAGCTGAAGGATATAAAGCAGCTGCAGGAGAAGGAACTTCTGATTCTGGGTGATATGCGTGCGGCTTCTCCAAAACTGTTGGCGCTGGCTGATGAATTTGCCGAGCAAGGAGGAACAGTCATCGCCGCAGGAGAAACAGGCTTGACAAAGGATGGCTGTGCGCTTCAATGCCTGGGAATTACAAGCATCATCAGCAATGAGCATGCTTGTATGTCCAGTATGTTTGAAATTCAGGAAGGGGAGAAGACGGTCTTCCCGCATTGTGCGGAAACCCCGTATATCCTGCCGGGTTCGGACATAATCCGTTTCACCGGTGATCCTGCGGCAAAAAAATATCTGCGTCTGATTCCCGAGCATCCTTTCGGCCCGCCTGAACTCTGCTACTACACCGAAGTTACGGAAGATCCGGGCGTTACCGTGATGCCTTATGGCCAAGGGCGGGGAATCTACCTGCCGTTTAAGCCCGCTGCCTTGCTTTGGAAGGAGGGATTCCGGAACACGCTCAGCTTCCTGCAGGATGTACTGTTCAGCCTTGCAGGAGCACAGTCCATTGCCCCCGAACTGACGCCGATGGTTGAAGTAACTTTGAATGAAACAATGGGTAAATACTTCATTCAGCTGGTGAACACAAGCGGCGTGTTCGGCAACAGCTTCCATTCTCCGCTGCCTGTTTTTGATATTGACCTGATCCTGCCTTCAACGGCTGGCACCAAAGCAATAGCACTGAATGGCGGGTCGGTTGTCTGTGAAACACAAAAAGATCAGTTACTGCTTCACCTGAATCAACTGAAGGAATACGAAGCAATCATCATTGAATAAAAACGAGGAGGAAACAATATGAAAATCGCATTTATCGGACTCGGTATCATGGGCAAGCCCATGGCTAAGAACCTGCTCAAGGCTGGCCATCAGCTGCGTGTTTACGATCGCAACCAAGCGACCCTGGATGAAATGAAAGAAGCCGGCGCTGTCATCTGCTCCAGCTCTGCCGAAACTGTTGAGGGCGTTGAACTGGTTATCACCATGCTGCCCAACAGCCCGCATGTGAAATCCGTCATGCTCGAGGACGACAAGCTGGCGGAAAAGATGCCCAAGACCGCTACCTTCATCGACTGCTCTTCCATCAATCCCGTGGCCTCCCGCGAAATCGCCGCTAAGCTGGCGGAATACGGCATTGACATGCTGGATGCCCCTGTGTCCGGCGGTCAGCCTAAGGCCGTGGACGGCACCCTGGCCTTCATGGTGGGCGGCAAGGAAGAAGTGTTCAATAAGTTCAAGCCCGTTCTGGAAACTATGGGCTCCAGCGTCGTGCTGTGCGGTGATGTCGGTGCCGGCAATGTGACCAAGCTGTGCAACCAGACCATCGTGGCCGTCAATATCGCAGCTTTGGCCGAAGCCATGCAGATGGGTCAGATGTGCGGCGTGGAGCCTCAGAAGATTTTTGAAGCCATCAAGGGCGGCCTGGCCGGCAGCACCGTCATGAACGCCAAAGCGCCTATGATGATGGATCAGAATTTCCAGCCCGGTTTCCGCATTGACTTGCACATCAAGGACCTGACCAATGTACAGGATGCCGCCAAGGCCGTGGACGCGCCCATCCCGCTGACCCAGATGGTGCTCGAAATGATGAAGATTCTGCATCATGACGGCGATGGCAGCTGCGACCACTCCGCTTTGCTTAAGTATTACCAGAAGCTGACTGGCGAAGTGCTGCATCACTAAGAAAACAACTGCGGGGCGAAGCCTTATCGCTTCGCTCCCTTCTCTATCATCCGAAAAAGGCGGGGAGAACGATGCTGATTCCTTCATTGGCAGAATTGAAACCCAAGTCGATTACTCAAAAGATTGACTTTGGCAATCCCCGACTGCAGCCCATGGTGGCGATGCTGCAAAACAACATCCGTCGGGAGACCAGAGCCTGGAAGCCGAATCCGTCGCTGTCTGTTCGGCAGGAGGAACTGCCCGGGGGAGTTTCCTGCTTTGTTGTGGAGCCAAATGAGAAAAAAACGCAGGGTGCATGTTTGTTCTGCCACGGCGGGGGAATGATTTTCCCTTTGCAGGTGTCTTCACTTCGCATTGCAGCCTACTATGCTCAAAAGGCTCAGATCGCCGTGTGGGTGCCGGACTACTCGCTGCCGCCTGAAGCACCGTTTCCAAAACCGATGGAAGAATGCCTGCTTGCATGGCGAGAGATGACACGAACATTCGGCAAGGCAATCTTGTACGGGGAAAGCGTGGGCGGCGCATTGGCTGCTTCCGCCGTGCTGGCGCTCAGAGATGCAGGGGAGATGCTCCCGACAATGCAAATGCTCATTTTCCCGGCACTGGATTGCCGCACTTCCGATTATCCGTCGGCGGGGCTGGATAGCGAAGCTGTCTGGACGTTGCGGAATAATCAATATATGTGGGATATTTATCTTCCCAACGAAGAAACAAAGCGTCTTCCCTATGCCGTGCCATTGCGGGAGAGGGCCAACGGGCTGCCGCCTTCCTATATCGAATCGGCAGAGAAGGATATTCTGCGGGATGAAGCTGAAGCATACGCCATGAAACTGCGTTTTGCAGACGTGTCGGTGGAAAGCGTGCGCGTTCCGGGCGCGTGGCACGGCTTTGATACGGAGATTGATCATCCGCTGGTGAAACAGATTCTGGATCTGCGAGCGGAACGAATGCGCGAAGCGCTGTTGTAAATGCATCAGGAGGTTGACGAAACGATGACTGTGGAACAGCAAGTAAACCAGGCCAATGAGCAGGTGATGAAGATCCTACTGACAGGCCAGCCTGTTTGGGTGGATGTCATCCCTGCCATCGAAGCAATTCCGGGCGCGAAAAAGAATATGGTTTTCCATCCCGGTCCGCGCTATCGCGATGTACATGAAATTCCCTATCCCATCCAGACGTCCATTTGCGGCGCATTGATGCATGAGAAGCTGGCTGCCTCCCGCGAAGAAGCCTGGCATTTGGTGGAAACGGGGGAAGCGATTTTGTGCTCTTCTCAGGAGTACGGAGTTGCCAATGCCGCCAGCATGGTGACCAGCGCAAGTATGCCGGTAATCGTAGTTGAGGATAAGGTGTTCGGCGGACGGGGCTATGCACCGTTGCATCCGGGCAGCAATCCCAAATGTCTGCGCTGGGGACTATACGATCAGGAAGTGGAAAATGATCTGACTTGGTTCGATCAGGTATACGGACCGGCGCTTGGCAAAGCCGTTCGCGCATGCGGGGGCATCGATCTGAAAAGCATCCTGTCCAAAACCGCCGGTATGGGTGACGAAAATCACAACCGTCAGCCTGCCGCTTCCATGGCGCTGGCGCTGGCATTGATCCCTTGGCTGGTAGAGGCAGACATTCCCGAAAAGGAAAAGATCATCCGTCATTTTGCCGCAAATGATCGCTTCTTCCTGCATCCCATGATGGCGGGTGTGGAAAGTCTGACTGTCAACTGCAAAAAGATTCCGATGTCTACGGTCATGGTTGGCATGGGCGGAAACGGCGTCGAGTTTGGCATCCAGATTGCTGCTACGGGCAATCAGTGGTATACCGACAAAGCTCCGATGATTGACGGCGTGTTCCTGAAGCCTACTTACACGGCGGACGATCTCCTGGGATACCTCGGTGACAGCTGTGTTACGGAAGTGTATGGCCTGGGCGGCATGTCCGCTATTGCAGGCCCTGCATACCTTCGCATGACCGGCGCAGGCTATGACGAAGCGCTGGAGCGTACCGAAAAAGCGCGGGCAGTCTCTTTGGGCGAGCACACATTCGCTCCGATCCCCTGGAATGATTTCAAAGGTTTTCCGGTTGGGGTGGATGCGCGCAAGGTTGTCGGCAAAAATATTCGCCCTGTCAGTCACGGCGGTTCTGCTCATAAAATGGGCGGGCAGGCTGGTGCAGGCGCCTGCGATATCCCCATTGAACCTTTCAAAAAGGCATTGATTGCGCTGTATGAACAAATCACCGGAGAAAAGGTGTAAGGGGGCTGACGTGTATGGTTTTTTCGCATATTGAAAAAGAGCATTATGCCGATTCGCTGGAAATTCTCTTTGCTGCCACAGTACTCAACGATCAGCCTGGTATTCGCCAGGGCTATGTTGGCATGGGCGGGGACAGCTTCCGAGAAAGCGTTGCAGAGGCGGGGCTGGATATTTCCGTGCTGGACGGAGCAAGAAGCTCTGACCTGGTCATACTGGCAGATGCTGAAAATGAATCTGCATTTACAGCTGCTCTTAAAGAAACCCAAAAGGCTATGACCCCGACAGAAAGCAGCAAAAAGGATCGGGAATACCTGAGCCTTTCGGCCGCTCTGAAAGATCATCCGCAGGCTAATATGTGTCACATTGCCGTTCCGGGCGAGTATGCCCTGGCAGAGGCCAAAAAGGCGCTGAATCTTGGCCTGCACTGCACAGTGTTTTCCAACAATGTGCCGCTGGAAGACGAACGTGAAATGAAGATGCTGGCTCGGGAAAAAGGATTGCTGTGCATGGGGCCGGATTGCGGTGTTGCCAATATAGACGGCGCAGCTTTGGTTCTGAGCAGCATTACCAATCGGGGACCTTTCGGCATTGTAGGAGCGTCTGGCTGCGGCATTCAGCATGTCGGCGCGATCCTGCATGAAGCGGGCAGCGGTGTTTCCCAAATCATAGGTACGGGCGGAAACGATCTGAAAGACCAAGTGGGCGGCTTGATGATGGAAATGGGCATTGCTGCTTTGGAAGCGGATGAAGAAACAAAGTATATTGCCATTGTTTCCAGAAAGCCCGGCAATGCTGTGCTTGAAAAGCTGCTGGGATGGATCAGCGCTTGTAAAAAGCCTGTGGTGGCTCTTTTGATGGGATGCGATCGGGAAACGGTGGAATCCGCTGGGGCCATCTGGGCTGAAAACCTGGATGACTGCGGTCAGAAGTGCCTGCAGTTGATTGGAAAGAACTATGCTTTGCCTGACATCAATGAGCTTTCTGCCATTGCAGACAAAGCGGCCGCCCGTCTGGCTCCGCAGCAGAAATACATGACTGCCCTGTACAGCGGCGGTACCTATATGGATGAAGCTATGCGCGCTGCGTCGCCTTTGATTGGTTCGATATATTCGAACAGTCCCATTGCACCTGAGCTTACTTTGCAGGCGGGACAGATCGGCCGCTTCCATACCTTTGTGGACTATGGCGAGGAAGAATTTACCCTGGGCCGTGCTCATCCTATCATTGATCTGAGTGTTCGCAGGAATGCCCTTCGGGAAATTGCTGCGATGCCGGAAACAGCAGTGGTGCTGATGGACTTGATTTTGACACCCCCCGGACATCCCGATCCTGCGGAGGCCATGCTGGAAGAGATCCGCACCTTGCAAAACAAAGCACGAGATGAAGGTCGGGAGCTGATCTTTGTTACCTCCGTACTCGGAACGGATGCCGATTTGCAAAATGTCAGCCTTCAGCGGAAAAAGCTGGAAGATGCAGGCGTTCTGGTTTGTAAAACCAACTATCGGGCAGCGTTGCTTGCAGGTCTGATTATCCAACGGAAACAGGAGATGGAGAAGCAATGAATACAGAGAAGATTATGAGCCTTTTTCATAACCCCATGACCGTGGTCAATGTTGGCCCCAAACTGTTTGCAACTGCTATTGAGCAGCAGGGCTTTCCTGTGGTGCAGGTCAATTGGCAGCCGGTGGCCGGCGGCGATGAGAAAATGCAGAAAGTTCTTTCTCTGCTGGGCGGACTGGATTGAGGTGTCGAAATGAAAATACTGATTTGCAACGCAGGCTCTACGTCCCTTAAATTCAAGCTCTTTGACATGCCTGCCGAAACAGTTGAAGCCGTCTGCCATATCGAACGCGTAGGCGCAGACCACGATTCTAAAATTTCCTATAAGAACCTGCTGAACGGCATCTCCCGCAGTGAGGAGAAGATCGATATCCCCGATTACCAGCAGGGCATCGAGCTCTTCCTTTCCTGGCTGACGACGGGAGAAACATCGCTGCTTAAGAGCGTGCGGGAAATCGAGCGCGTCGGCTTCAAAGTAACGCTCAGCAAAGACCATCACGGGGTATTTGAGCTGACAGACGATGTGCTCAAGGGGATGGAAGATTGGATCTCCCTGGCTCCTGTGCACAACCGTGCATATTTGAATGCCGTGGAGGTTCTGCGGAAGCTGCTGCCTGACGCCAAATTCGTCGGCGCATTTGAAACCGCTTTCCACCGCACAATACCGCTGGAGCGGCGACTTTTCGGCGTACCCTATGAATGGTATGAAAAGTATGGTGTGGAGCGGCTTGGCTATCACAGCGCATCCCACAGCTATATTGCGGATGTACTCAATCAGGAAAGCAAGGAATATGACGCCATATCCTGTCATTTGGGCGGAAGCTGCTCGGTTTGTGCCATTCACAATGGTCAAAGCGTAGATACCAGCTTCGGTATGTCACTGGAATCCGGCCTTATTCACGCCAACCGCGTGGGCGATATGGACCCAGGCATCATCATGTTCCTGCGCCATGAAGGGCTCACCGATGAAGAAATTATGAACGGTTTTCAGAAAAACGGCGGGTTGAAAGGCATATCCGGTGTCAGCGGTGATCTGCGTTATGTGGAAGAAGCTGCTGACCAGGGGAATCGCCGCGCTCAATTGGCCATCGGAGCTTTCGTATCCGGCATTGTGCATTATATCGGCGCGTTTTATCTGGACCTGGGTCGTCTGGATACACTGGTATTTACGGCAGGCATCGGAGAACATTCTGCCACTGTGCGCCGCATGGTCTGCGAGCGGCTCGCCCCGATTGGCGTTAAACTTGACGAGGACAAAAACCTGGCGTGTGACGGAACTGCAGTAATCTCCTCTTCCGATTCCAAAGTGCGCGTCCTGGTCATTCCCACTGACGAAGAACTCGGCATCGTACGCAAAACATGGTCTATGAAATAATCATCATGTCTCCCGTTCCCAGCATCACTTAGTTGCTTCGTCAAGGTGCATCATGTTGCCCCATGGAAGTCCCATCCTGTGTGTTAGTTTCTCTACACGCTGGGGCTTCCTTTTTTTCGTTGTGCGAAAAATGGTATACGTTATCGCGGAGGGCAGCCGCTAAGTCTTCTTGATGGCAATGTTCACGGCCGTCAATGAAATGCAATGCCTGGCAAATTCCTTCATACGTGCAGCGTACCACAGCACCGCGTCCACGCCGTATTCTGCCGCGTTCACGAAATTCATCTGCATGGCGTTGGCAGAGTCAATCAGCACAATCACCTTGCTGAACGATGCATTGACCATCTCGACGCAAGCGGGCATGACGCGCGTTGAGCTGGACGACATCACCTACATTGAAGTGCAGAATCATCAGCTGACCTACCACACGGCGGAAGGAACATACGCGCAGTATGGCACAATGGCAACGCTGGAAGCGCAGCTCTCCCAAAAGGGATTCGCACGCTGCAACAGCTGCTATCTGGTGAATTTGCAGCATGTGCGGGAGATTCAGGGCTATACGCTCATCTTGACTGACGGCGCGGAATTGAAAATCAGCCAGCCGAGGAAGAAAGCGTTCATCGCGCTCGCAGCGGCGTATTTTGCGGGACGGCAAAAAGAATAATCCTTCGGGGATGCCATTGAATCATTTTGCCGCATATTTGTCCGCGTCCTCGTTGTTTGAACTTTCTACTTAGATGGAACGTCAAAACCGCGAAATTCGCAGGTGAACCAATGGCATCGGGAAAACTTGCCTTGAAAATTGTGCGAAAACATTTGATGGGCCCCCAAATGCTCGGCATAACCTGCCGGAGCTTTTTTGCAGCGTAACGAAAAAAATCCTGCACAGCATACACTGCACAGGATTTGGAAAACGATCAATGTTGGAATGAATCAGCCGATGGTGCGAACAGTCACCTTGCACCAAATGACCCAGCCAAGGCCTTCATTGCCCTGCCAATTCATTTCGGAAGAAGTGGCTTCGGTTACTTCAAGGTCCATACGAGCACCTGCCCAGGTATTACCTTCTTCGTGATTGTACACGTTGTTCATGAAGAAAGCCACGCCCTGCTTGGTGCGATCAAGATTTTGAGCGGTCTGGTCGTCCATCATGCCGAGCATCAGGTAAATGCCGTCCTCGCGCATATCAGCGCGGAAACCGACGAATGCCAGGTTAGGAGTACCGTCGGGATTGGTGGTGGCGACGACATAGAAACCATTGAATGCGTTAATGGCATCAACGAGTTCCTGACCATCGAGACAGCAATCGGGGTACCATGTCTTCACGGATGCGCTGGTGAAGGTATCAACCGACTCGTCAGCCAGGGCGAAAGAGACACTGCACAGCATGAGTGCAGCCAGAAGAAGAGCAACAAACCGTTTCATTGGAATCCCTCCATACTTCATGTAGTTGTCCGGAACAACTATATGAAGTATAGCAGGAACGATTTAAGTTGTCAATAACAACTGTCTATTTTTTAACAACTTATTTTTTGAATCCTTTCCAGCATAGCAAGCAGCTGAACACGCTCCTCGGGCTGCAATGCAGATAGCGCCTGCTCAGACCATAGCTCAACCATGTGAGAAAAGTCATCCAATACGACGTGACCCTGATCGGTTAGTGAAAGCGACAGGGAACGTTTGTCGGCTGGATTCCGCGTCCGACATACCAGATTGCCCTTTTCCAGCTTGACAAGCATACGCGTCAGGTTTCCCTTGTCCATGTGGAGGGCAGCTGCTAAGTCTTCCTGATTGCAATTTTCATGGCCGTCAATGAAATGCAATGCCTGGTAGCTGTTCAGTGACAGCACCTCGTAGTGCAGGTGGGAAAACGCGTACTGCCTGGCCTGACGCGAAATTTCAACAAGATCCTCAAAGAACATGAAAGCAGGTCTCCTTTGCAGCGATGGGGATGTTTCCATAGAGGGTTTAAGAAATCCATGCAGGTGAAAAATAAAGGATAATGAAAAAGCCCTTAAAACCATCGTTTTAAGAGCCTGTGATGTGGAGCATAGGGGAGTCGAACCCCTGACCTCTACAATGCGAATGTAGCGCACTACCAACTGTGCCAATGCCCCATCCTTGCGTCTTGAAGCAGTGCCTGCATCAATCGCAGACATTATTGTATCACACCGCACACAAAAATGCAAGACAAAAATTTCTCATTGCGTGAGAAATCATGATTTTATCGTGCAAGGCCGATATCATGCATCAGTTGGGGAAGTGCCTGTTCAAACGCGACACCGTAGCGCAAGGGCAAGCCGTTTGCCAGTGTATGTTCCATGGCGCGATAGGTGAAATTCACTGCTGCAGCAACGGCCTTTTCTGTGGACAGACCCTGAAGCAGCGCCCCAAGAAGTCCGCTGGCCAGCACATCACCTGTGCCGTAAAATACGCCGGGCAGCTTGGTGTTTCCAACGAAAGCGGTCTTTCCGTCATCGGCGCAAAAGCTGGCGGCGCCCAGTAAGCCGTGCTGTTCCACGCCTGTGATGATGACATGCCGACAACCAAAGCGCGCGGATAGCGTCTCCAGCATGGACTGCACCGTTTCCCATGCGGGGTTGGAATCGTAGGCGCGGTTCAGCAGAATGGAGGCCTCGGTCAGGTTGGGGACAATCACGTCTGCCAGTTGGCACAGGGCACCCATACCGTCCGCCATTTCCTGCGTGTAGGTGGTGTACAGCTGACCGTGATCGGCCATGACAGGGTCAACCAGCGTCAGGGTATCAGCACTGTGATATTTTTCCAGGAGCGATCCCACCAGCTGAATCTGCTCAAAGGAGCCGAGAAAGCCTGTGTACAGGCCATCGAACTGCAAGGGCAGGGAAGCAAAGTGAGACGCGATGCGGCGCATTTCACCCGTCAAATCGAGATAGGTGTAATCAGTGAATTCACCTGTATGGGTCGATAGCAGCGCTGTGGGGAGAACCGAGGTGTGAATCCCACAGGCAGACAGCACGGGCAGTGCCACGGTAAGGGAACAGCGCCCGACACAGCTCAGGTCATGTATGGCGAGAACCTGCTTCTGCATGGCGACCGCCTCCTTTCACATTTACTATCATACGCCAAGCGCGCTGAATATGCAAGCATGAAGAAAACATTCAAAGAACAGCGGGCGCATGTTCAAACCTTGACAAAGTCTTGCTGGCAGGATATAGTGGAACTTGGGCACCCAAAAGGAGGAATGAAGCATGACGAAGGCGTTGATTTCTGTCACGGGCGTTGATACGACGGGCATTATTGCAAAGGTGGCAACCAAGCTCAGTGAATTGAATGTCAATATTCTGGACATCACCCAGACCATTCTCAGCGGCTATTTCACCATGATGATGGTGGTGGATATTGATGGCGCTACACGGGATTTTGCGGGCATCAATGAGGCGCTTCAGCCTGTGCGTGAGGAACTGAAGATGGAGATTCATATGCAGCGCATGGATATTTTCGATGCCATGCATCGCATTTGAGGAGGGATGACCCGTGATCGAAACAGGCGAGATCCTTCAAACCATGCGGATGATCCAGGAAGAAAACTTCGACATCCGCACCATCACCCTTGGGGTGAATCTGCTGGACTGCTCCGATGCTGACGCAGAAGCCTGCGGACGCAAAGTCTACGATAAGATTTGCCGCGTCGCGAAGAATTTGGTGAAGACGGGTGAGTCCATCGAGCTGGAGCTTGGCATCCCGATTGTGAACAAGCGCATTTCTGTGACGCCTGTCAGCCTGATTTGCCAGGCAGATCCCCGTCCGATTGCACGTTGGCTGGATAAGGCTGCCCACGAGATGGGCGTGAACTTCCTCGGCGGCTACTCGGCACTGATGCAGAAAGGCGCCACCGCTGCGGATGAGCGTCTGCTGGCCTCCATCCCGGAAGTTATGTCGGAAACGGAGCGGCTTTGCTCTTCTGTTAACGTAGGCTCCACCCGCGCGGGCATCAATATGAACGCTGTGCGGGAAATGGGCGAGATCATCAAGAAAACGGCCGCCCTGACTGCTGAGCAGGATGGCCTTGGCTGCGCCAAGCTGGTGGTTTTCGCGAATGCGGTGGAGGATAACCCCTTCATGGCAGGCGCTTTTTGCGGTGTGGGCGAACCTGAATGCGCCATCAATGTGGGCGTTTCCGGCCCTGGCGTGGTGAAGACGGCTCTGGAGCAGGTGAAGGGTCAGCCCTTTGATGTGGTGGCAGAGACCATCAAGCGCACGGCATTCAAGATTACCCGTGTGGGTCAGCTGGTGGCGCGGGAAGCGTCTCAGCGGATGAACATTCCCTTCGGCATTGTAGACTTGTCTCTTGCGCCGACACCTGCACGCGGTGACAGCGTGGCGCATATCCTGACGGAAATGGGTCTTGAAATGGCAGGTGCCCCTGGCACAACGGCGGCGCTTGCTCTGCTGAATGATGCTGTGAAGAAGGGCGGCGTTATGGCGTCCAACCACGTGGGCGGCTTGTCCGGCGCTTTCATCCCTGTCAGCGAGGACATCGGCATGATTGAAGCGGCTTCTGCAGGGGCACTGACCATTGAGAAGCTGGAAGCCATGACCTGCGTGTGCTCCGTTGGCCTGGACATGATCGCCATCCCCGGCGATACGTCTGCCGCCACGATTTCGGGCATTATTGCAGATGAAGCGGCCATTGGCATGATTAATAACAAGACGACTGCTGTTCGTGTGATTCCCGCACCCGGCAAGAAGGCCGGCGATGTGGTAGAGTTTGGCGGCCTGCTGGGCTATGCGCCTGTCATGCCTGTGAACACCTATGGCAATGAAGCATTCATTGCCCGCGGCGGACGCATTCCTGCTCCGCTGAATTCCCTGAAGAACTGAACATGCATCCACAAAAAGAAGCACGGAGCATTGCGCGTTCCGTGCTTTTTTTTGATGAAAAATAATCAGACGATGGTAGTTGTAAACCAGGTCTTGTAGCTGCGTCCCGGGGCAAGGATGGTGGCATAGGGCTTGTCTTCCATGTTGCCGCTTTCGCCAACGGCTTCAGGCATGCCGTGCCACGGCTCCAGACAGAGATAATCCGCATTGGCGCCGGGTTTCGTCCACACAGCCAGCACTTCAAATTTGGGGAAGGTGAAGTACAGGCCGTGACCGCTGTCCTTGTGCACCAGATGGACGCCGCGGCTCTTCAGTCCGCAGAAGAGCAACGCATCACGGGCATCAAACATGGCGTGATTCAGGGGCAGAACCTTGCCGTCCTGCAGCTCGGTCAGCTGTTCGTAGCCGTCAATCAGGCCGCCGCCGGGAGCGAGGTAGTTCTTGCCGTCTTCCTTTTCATCAAACACGAGCTGATAATCCGAGAAAGACGCGCCTTCCTCCATGGGGCAGATAAATCCGGGATGACCGCCCAGGCAGAAAGGCATGGGCTTGCTGTCCAGGTTTTCCACCAGGAAGGTGGTCGTGTAACCATCATCGTGGAGGGTATAGGTTACATGAAGCACGAATTGGAAGGGGAAGGACTTGCGGTTCTCTTCATTGGGGCCGAGGGTCAATTCAACGAAATCATCGCCGACCTTGGCAAAGTCGAACTTCACATCACGGGTGAAACCATGCTTGGCCATGGGGTAGGAAACGCCGCCGATTTTGATGTGATTGTCCTTTACAGAGCCGCATACGGGGAACAGCACCGGTGCATGCTGTGCCCATACATTGGGGTCTGCCTGCCAGATGACCTCGCGGCCATCCTTCGCTTTCAGAGAAATGATCTGCGCGCCTAAACGACGCACAACGGCCGTGCATCCGCCGCAATTCAGGGTCACTGTTTCATTCATGAACTGTTCCTCCTCGTCAGATTTTATAGAGCAGATTGAAATCCATGGGGGTTGAGCCGTCAACCCAGTAGGCCGCGTAGCTGGTAGTTTCACCGACGCGAAGACCGTCAGCGTTCACCACGTCACGGACGATGCCGGATGCCTCAATGATTTCACAAACATGGTCACGTACACGTTCGGAGGCGCTTTCGGAGGCGCTGTCGATGGCCAGCAGCTCGATCTTGCTATCGCGGATTCGTGCGTCCACCAGCACCACAATGTGGCCGCGGCGCAGGTTACACAGGGATACACCGCGCTTCTTCAGCAAAAATTCATGCAGGGTTTCCAAGTCGTTGCGGAGACCGTCACCGTTATAGCGAAAACCCAGCCTGGCGGCATATCCGGTATCCTCCAGCGCCTGCAGCAGGGCAGGACGATCTGTTCCGTCATCACCTCTGCCGCCGTGTGTGCAGGAGAAATCTGCCAGAACGCAGGGATCCTGCTCGACGCCTGTCAGCCATTGCACACCGTGTGACAGCGCGAAAATGCCGCATCCCGAGGTGTGGAGGTTGCCGTGGCCTTCGTAGGCGTAGGGGTGTGTCCAGTCAGGGCTTGATTGATTGAAAAACGTAATGGAGCGTCCCAAAACGGGGAAAACTTTCCGAGCCTCTGTCATGCCTCTGCACTTCCTGTATCAGTTATAAGAACAATGCAACGCTCATCGGGCAGATGGAAAGCATCGAAGTATTGCTGCTCCAGCGGAATCCAGCGATCACGGAAGCTAATCCATCCTGCCTCACCATTGCGGCGAAGAATGCGCTCCTTCTGCAGAGAAGGCGCGGCGGAAAGGAACAGCGTCACATCGTACGGGCGACCCGTCTGCGGATGCAAACTGTAGGCACCTTCGATGATGCAGACCTGCGCATCAGGCACTTCAATGGGATCCATCAATCGGTCAAAGCGGCAGCTGTAGGGCCTGTAAAGGGCGTGACCATCCTGCTGCAGAGGCGTTAATACTTCAGCACAGAACCGTTCAATGTCTGCGTTGCCGCCCGGCTGAGCAAGACGTTCGGCAGTCTTCTGCGCATGGGGCGTATAAAAATCATCCATGTGAACAATGGGCACATTCCCGAGTACCGCGGAAAGCTTTGACGCACAGGTCGTTTTGCCGCTGGCACAAGGGCCGTCAATGGCCACCAATACGCGGGATTGCTGACGCATTTTTGCCGCAATGGCCTGCAGCGCAGGAAGCAACAACGCCACATCCCTGCTGATCACGCGGTAGGCGGGGGCATAGGCGTCCCGATAAGCATCGGAGTGAGATGGAAGATAATGGGTATCTGCCAGCCTTGCGGCTGCTTCTGCCAATGCGGACGCCTTGCAGCCAGACTCGGATTCGCTCAAGGTTGACAGCGCCTCCATGACATCCACGCGCGTCGCATCAGGCGCGGAGGACAGCGCCATCAATCGGGCAATCCACAGAGGGGCGATGCCATCCGCCATGGCACGGGGAAGATACAGCCGCACATAAGGACCGGGGAGATCCTCAGTCAGGGACATGGCCGCGTCTGGCTGCAGATGCTGCTCTTCCTGCATAATGCGGTCGGCAACCTTCGCTTCATCCGCCAGAAGATGACCACAGCCAAGGGTTCCCTGAAAAAATAGCTTCACGACGTCCTCGGCATTCATCAGCGGATAATGGCTGCGATGCCAGGAGAGAATTTCATGCAAGGTGGTGGCCTCCGATTTAAGGATGATCATAGCGGAAGGTGATCCGCTGGTCGATGTTGCTCCATGCGGCAATGGTTGTGCTCAGCGCGTTGATGACGTGATCCCAGCCATCTTCCGAAGAGGAGACCTCTGCCAGGTGCTTTTCGCGGCGGGCTTCCTGCTCAGCATTCAGCAGCTGCTGGCGCCTCTCGTCGGTCAGGGGATACCAGAAGTCGTTGCGCTGAATGGTGGTGGGGGTCAGGCTGTCCGACAGCACTTCCATTTCAGGAAGCTCCAGCACAACCGTATTTCCCTCAGTGCGAATCTGCACCTTCGTCAGGTCAATGCCGATGCTGGCGTGATAGGTGTAGGCAATCTGCACAGACTGCACGGTGCCAAGGAAAAGTGCGTTGGTGGTGGAGTCCAGCACGCCGTTTACATCAACCTGAATGCACTCCAGCCGCGCGCTTTCAGACAACTTCTGGGACAAGGTGATGGAGGTGTTGACCGCAGCGCCGCTCAGGTCCGGAATCATTTTCGATGCCCACTTGGAGGCGTAGGGGAGCAATACAATCACCAGCACCAGCGACAGCGCCGTGCCGATGACGCGGGCAAACCAGGCAAGAAAACGCTTCATCACGCACCTCCTAACCACGAGGGCAGAGCAACCAGCAACGGCACTACTACATAGCGCCCCAGTGCGACAATGACCACACCAAGCCCCAGCAGCATCAGCACGGTGCGAATCAGGGAAAAACGTCTGCGGGGACGGCGTTCCTTCGGCTTTTGCTTCTGCGGTTGACGGTGCTTCGGTTGACGCTTTGGCTCATTTTGAGTCGGTTGCATAGCATACCCTCCTGTTCGTCTGACATTAACAAGGTTATTATACCTCTTTTCCTGCCAAAAAACCAGCATGACGAGAAGAAACGATTTGGTGAGCAAAATGTTTTGAATCAGCAGGAAAATATCTGCAGGATGTCGAAGGAAACATCTGAAATTTTTTCAAGAGGTGAAGGTATGCGTTCCTATATTGAAGGCGCGGATGAACTGTTCAACAACATGAGCCCCACCCTTAGAACTGCACTCATTGTTGTGGCAGCGCTGATTCTTGTGGTGGCGGTTGTGTCCACGGTGGTGGATATTGTTCTGGCCATCAAGTACGCCAGATACAATCGCAAGGCCAACAGTGCCCATCTGACCGGCGAAAAAGCTGCACGGAAGATTCTGGATGCCAATGGTCTGCAGAATATTGCCGTGAAGGCAACCGGTTCCATGATTTTTGGCAACAGCTATGGTCATTACTCCAAGAAGGTACGTTTGCGTCGCATGACTCGCTATAAGGAGAGCCTGACCGCTCTTGCAATGGGCAGTGAAAAGGCCGCTCTTGCCGTGATGGATAAGGAAGAAGATCCTGACATGAAGACGCGCAACCGTCTTTTCCCGATTGTGACCTTCGGCCCGCTTGCGTTCATTCCGCTGATTGTCGTAGGTGCGATCATTGATTATCTGCTGCTGAATGCTTCCGGCAAGCTGACCATCGCACTGATTGTCATCGGCCTGGTGTTTTACGTAAGCACCCTCATTCTTTCCATTGTGACCCTGAAGACGGAGAAGAAGGCGCAGAATCGTGCCTATGAGCTCCTGCGCGAAAACGGTATGGCCACTGAGGAAGAAATTGATATGATGAAGGGCCTGTTCAAGCTCTACAATATCCAGTACGTCAACAACATTGTGATGTCTGTGCTGGAAACGATCTACTACATCCTGCGCCTTGTGGTGATCTTCAGCAACAAGGGCTCTTCCAAAGGCAGTTCATTGTCCGAATAACGTTTCCGACAGAAAAAAAGGATCGCATGCGGCCTGCGTGCGATCTTTTTTTGTATAAAAAATGGCTGCTGCAAGCCCTGAAGCCTGCAACAGCCAGTGAAAAAATTGATTTACTCCCAGTCAACAAGACCTTTGGACTCGAGATACTGCTGCTCAAAGTCCATGAAGTCATCCACCAGAGAGGCAACCTTGACGGCCTGCTCGGGGGTCAGGTCGTTCCTGGCCACCAGGGCTTCCACCATGTACTCGAAGGCATCGTCGTCTTCATAGTAGCTGTCACCAGCGTTGCCTTCAGCATCCAACACACCGGAAGTATGCATGTACTCCATATCGGCGTCGATGGCCTGAGAAATCAGCGTATCAATATGATCGGCGAGCGTGCTATGATAATGACGGTCAATGCGGGGCAGGATGAAATCCAGCGCTTCCTGCTTATCGTATCCCCTCATCATGGGAAAGAACCTCCTTACAGTACGGCCTTGAACTGCTCCAGCGTGGCCTTGAACACTTCCATGGCCTTGCGGATAGGTTCAGGACTGCTCATGTCGATACCGGCCAGCTTCAGTGCCTCGATGGGCGGTACGCTGCAGCCTGCGGACAGGAACTTGCGGTAATCCTTCACGGCGCTTTCGCCCTCGGCAAGAATCTTCTCGCTCAGGGACACAGCGGCGCACAGGCCGGTGGCATACACATACACATAGAAGGCGCGATAGAAATGGGGAATGCGCATCCACTCGTTGGCGATCACGTCATCCACCACGCAGGCGCTGCCGTAATAGGTCTTGTTCAGCTCCAGATAAGCGGTGCTCAGGCTCTCGCGGGTCAGAGGTTCGCCCTTAGCGGCCATCTCATGGCTGATCTTTTCGAACTCGGCAAACATGGTCTGGCGGAAGCAGGTGGTGCGGAACTGCTCCAGGAAGTGGTTCAGCAGGTAAGCCTGCGCCTTCTTCTCAGGGAGCTTCTTCAGCAGATAGCGCATCATGACCGCTTCATTGCAGGTGGAAGCAACCTCGGCCACAAACAGGCTGTAATCAGCCTTGGGGAAGGGCTGGTTCGTGTTGCTGAAATAGCTGTGCATGGAGTGGCCAAGCTCATGGGCAATGGTGAAAGCAGAGTCCAGATTGTCGTTGTGATTCAGCAGCACGTAGGGGTGCACGTCGCCCAGAGAACCATTGGAGTAAGCACCGCTGGTCTTGTTCTCATTGGGATAAACGTCGATCCAGCCGTTGTCGCGTGCTTCGCGCAGCTTTGCCAGATAATCTTCACCCATGGGTGCAAGGCCTTCCAGCACCAGGTCAAAAGCCTTCTCATAGGGCATATCCATCTTGAAGTCCTTGACCATGGGGCAGTACAGGTCGTACATGTGCAACTCGTCCACACCCAGCACCTGCTTGCGGAGGCTGAGGTAGTCGTTCAGCACGGGAAGATACTCGTGAATGACCTGAATCAGGTTGTCGTACACCTCTTCAGGAATCTGCAGGGGCTCCATAGCGGCGGCACGGGCGGAAGAGAAATGACGGGCATCCGCCATGAACTGATCCTTCTTCACGGAGGCGGAATAGGTGCCGGTGATCGTGTTGCCGAAGGCGCCGTAGGTACCCATCATGCCCTCAAAGCCCTGACGGCGAACTTCACGGTCATCAGAATGAATGAACGTAGAGTAGGTGTTGTCATTCAGGGCTGCCTTGGTGCCATCGGGCATGGTAACATCGGGGAACTTCATATCCACATTGCTGAGCATGGTGTAGATATTGTCAGGTGCTCCGGCAATTTCGCCCATCATGGCCAGCAGACGTTCCTGATCCTTGCTCAGGGAGTGGGGCTTCTGCAGAATCAGGTTCTGCAGGAAGGTATCATAATCGGCCATGTCCGCTTCCTTAGAGAGGGCGGTCAGGGCTTCGTCACTCATCGCCAGCAGCTCGGGCTCCAGGAAGGCAGATGCCGTCTGGAACTGCACCAGCAGGGAAAAGGACTTCTGTGCCAGCGTCTGGGCGGTGGTGTCGCCGTTGTCGCTGTCCTTCAGCATGCTGGCGTAGCTGTAAATAGGCTCCAGCAGCTTGTAGGCTGCGAAATAGTCGCGGATGGCAGACTTGGGATCGTCCGCAACCTTGCCGTCATAGGCTGCAAAGGCGGCGATGACCTTTTCTGCATTGGCGCAGGCGGCTTCCCATGCGGAAATATCGGCGAAAATATCAGACAGACGCCACTTGTATTTTTCAGGAATCTCAGAACGCTTACGAATCTTATCAGCCATGGATCAGATCCTTCTTTCTTCCGCTGCGGCGGATCAATACTCATGACCATTGTAGCCGAAACAAAGCGAAAAGGCAAGGGAAATTATAGAAGCAACCGTCAACATCGCTGCAGAGGGGACGGCGGGCAAAACGACAGATGCGGCAAAAGCAAAAATGGGATATGAAAAAAGCCCTCATACCTTGCGGTACAAGAGCTTTTCATGCGGAGAGTTAGGGATTCGAACCCTAGGAACGCTCATCACGTTCACACGATTTCCAGTCGTGCGCCTTCGACCACTCAACCAACTCTCCAAGTGATCATTGCCTCATCAGCAACGTCATTGATTATAGCACGAAGAGCTGATTGTGTCAAGCACTTTTTGAAAAAAAGTGACTGATGTCTGTTAGAGATTCTTTTTCCAGTCCTGCGCCAGAATAGCGTAGAGCTCTACGTCCGCGTACTTTCCTTTATTCATGACACGTTCGCGGAGTGTTCCTTCGTGGGTCATACCGCACTTCACCATCACACGGCCGCTGGCAGGGTTAGAAGTTTCATGCATGGCTTCCACCCGATGCAGGCAAAGCGTCTGAAAGCTCAGCGCAAGCACTGCCTGCAGGGCTTCAGGCATGAGTCCCTGACCCCAAAGCCAGTGGGCGAGGCTGTAGCCGACTTCTGCAGACTGATTTTCAGGGCTGTACCACATGAAGCCGATGGTGCCGACCAGGTGTCCCGTCTCCTTGAGAATGATGCCGTAGCTGGAGGGCTCACCGGAACGATACTGCTTGTGGATAAAGCGAAGGTAGGCTTTGGAGTCTGCGATGGTTCGGTGCGGATCCCACAGCACATGGCGCGCGACCTCTGGATCCCTGGAGTAGGCAAACACGTCCGCTGCATCGCTCATACGCATGGGGCGCAGAATCAAGCGGGGAGTTGTCAGCACCGGCAAATGTGAGAAGACCTCACAGGGGTCAGCGGAATACTGGGGGATGCTGTCGAGCATCTTGCGGAAAAAACCGCGCTGTTCACTCATAACGAATGCTGCACATGACGATTGCATCGGGGATGGGAAATCGTTGTGCGCACCTTTCCGAAATTTTTTAATCCATGGGAACAAAACAGCAGTCTGTTTCGTCAAATGAGTGAAAGACCAAGCTTCTGTGCGGCCATCAAAATGCCGATGACAGTTTTTCCATCGTGGAATTCACCGCACATGACCTTTTGAAGCGCTTCCGTCAGAGGCATTCTTTCAGCGGTGATGAACTCATCCTCATCGGGATGTGTCTGACCGGCGTGGAGACCTGTAGCCATGTAGAGATGGATGTGCTCATTGCAGAAACCGGGGGTGGTGTCCAATACGAGGAGCTTTTCCCAGTGGTCTGCGTGCATGCCGGTCTCTTCTTCCAATTCACGCTGGGCGCAGAGGAAAGGATCCTCATCTGCCGTGTCCAGCTTGCCGGCGGGAATTTCCAGGGTAACACGGTCGATGGCTACACGGTGCTGGCGAACCAGAATGATTTTCTGCTCATCGTCCAGCGCGAGCACAGCGGAGGCACCGCGATGGAGCACAATCTCGCGGGGAGCCTGACCGCCATCGGGCAAGGTGACCTGCCATTTTTCAACATGGATTACTTTGCCGGGGTAAATCACTTCACGGGAAATGACATTTTCCCGCAATTCGGAATCGTTCATATCATTGCGCCTCACTTTATGATGTAGGGGAACTGCTCTCCTCATCATTCGACGATGAACGGCAGAATCCTGCATGGGATGCGAAAAGATGGTATGACGCGGCCAACCAAACGGGGGATTGAATTGACAATGACGGTGGATGGCGCTACAATAAAGAGGATGTCATCGTCATATACGCTGCAAGGAGGAATGCAACGATGAAATATTTTGCTCAATGGGGGAAAAGGATGCTGTCCCTGGTGCTGGGGGTCATGCTGATGGTGTGCAGCTTCGCTGTGCCTGCAATGGCTCAGGGAGACTGGACGGCACTGATGATTACCCTGAGCTGGACAGATGCAAACGGCAACGCGTATTCCGCGGCGGCTATGCCTGTGGAAGGATCTGATCAGGCCTTCTGGGCACAGCTGGATGCGTCTGCTTCCTTTGATTCGCTGACGCTTTATGTGTCACACCCCTATCATGCGGACTATGTCTTTAACCCTGCCAATGGTTCGCAGATTTATGCCATGGATACGGGCTCGGCCATGGATATGTCCAAAGCTGTGACCATTATGGCTTATGAATCGGATGGCGTGACCTATGCAGATGCATACACGCTGTATGTGTCAACCCAGGCAGTTCCTGCGGCAGAACCGACTGAAGTACCGACTGAGGTCCCTACTGAGGTACCTACCGAAGAACCGACCGAAGTACCGACTGAGGTTCCTACCGAAGTGCCTACGGATACGCCTGTTCCTGTGCCGGAAACGGCAGACGTTCAGGTGATTTATCAGGCTGAAGACGGCACCATGCTGGGCAGCACGGTAGAAACACTGGCAACAGGCACCACGACCACCCTTTGGGCTCCTGATTATGACGGCTATACCGCCAGCGTCAGCCAGCAGGATGTGACCGTGGATGGGATGGGCAATCCCAGCATGAATCCTGTTATTTTCACCTACATGGTAAATGAGACTCCTGTGCCTGCTCCCACGGAAGTTGAAGTGATCGTGGTATACGTAACTTCTGACGGCGGCAATCTGGGCAGCACCAGCGTGATGGCACCGACGGGTCAGACAACGGTGATTTCTGCAGGCAGCTTTGACGGCTACACGCCTGATGCTTACGAGAAGTATGTCACCGTGGACGCGAACGGCAACCCTGACCAGAATCCCGTGATGTTTACCTATACGGTGAACGAAACGCCTGTGCCCGCACCTGAAACGGTGACGGTGGAAGTTCAGTACGTGACGAATGACGGCACGCTGCTTGGCACCAGTCAGGTTTCCTGCCTGGCAGGCGAGAGCATCCCTGTAGAGGCTCCTGCCTACGATGGCTATACCGTCGATACTGCAACGCAAACCCTGACGGTGTCCGGGGATGGCGTGGCTGATCCTTCTGTGATTGTGTTCACCTACACGGCAGTTCAGCAGCCCACCGAGGAACCTGCCGCGGAGGTTCGCGTCAGCATCCGCTATGTGGATGAAAACGACGGCCGCGAGGTCGCAACCAGCCAGACCAGTGATGTGCTGTCGGAGGGCCCGAACAACATCACGGCCGCCCCTGCAGACCTGGAAGCCAACTACAGCATTGTCAGCGAACCGAATGCCACAGTGGATGTGGCAGACGGCGCGGCAGATCCTGCAGAGGTGGTGTTCTACTACCGTGCGGCAGCGGTTGTAACGGATGAACCTGTAACGCCTGTGAGCGCATCGATCAATGTGTTCTATCAGGATCGTGACGGCAAGGACATTGCGGATCCCGTGGTGGAAACCCTGGAAGGCGGCACAACCTCTGTGGTGGCACCTCGTGCGGATCATGTGCCGTCTGGCTACGTTGCCTATCAGGCAGATCCTGTCACGGTAACGGTTTCTGCGGATGGCGTTGCGGATCGTGACAGCATTACCTTCGTCTACGAGCAGGAAGTTGTTGAGACGCCTATCCCTGTGGGCGAAACCATCAACCGCTTTGGTGAAATAAATTCCAAGCAGGTGAAGTTCCGCTCAGAACCGTCCACCGCCAGCAACAAGACCATTCTGGCGACCCTGAGCAAGGGCACGAAGGTCTGGATGGTGAAGGAACAGGTTACGGATGCAGGCGAAACCTGGACGCAGGTCATTTATAACGGCACTTCCGGCTACGTCAAGAGTGAGTTCCTGACGGTGATGACAGAAGCGGAAAGCGAGCAGTACGAGGCAGAGGAATGCGAGACGCCTGTGCCCCGCGACCCCGTGGCTGAGCCTACTGCAGAACCTACCGAAGAACCTACTGCAGAACCTACGGCAGAACCTACCGCAGAGCCGACGGAAGCCATCAAGCGTGAAATTACGGCACTTTTCCAATTGGAAGATGGCACGCTGCTGAAATCCTTTGTCACCACCTACAACGAGACTGACTCGTTTGTCACGTTCAATAAGTGGAACTTTGAAGGATACACGACTGACCAGGATCAGATCGTTGTGGCCATCGTGAACGGCGTGGCTGAGCAGTCCACCGTCGTATTTACCTACACGCCTGTTCCCGATGAAGTGAGCGTTACGGTTCAGTATGTGGATCAGAACGGCACTCTGCTGGGCGAAATTCGCAGCGCCTGCACCACAGGTGCATCCACCACGGTCTATGCTGCTAATTTTGAAGGCTATACGGCGGATGCCAATGCGAAGACGGTTACCGTGGATGCCAATGGCAAACCCGATCAGAATCCCGTTGTCTTCACGTATACCAGCAACACACCTGCGGTCACGGAAACGCCTGCCCCCTACACGGGCTATGCGGTGACCACTTCCACCGTAGCACTCCGCACGGAAATCAGCTCGGCAGACGCGACCATCATCACGACCCTGCCGGAGAACACGCTGATCAACATCTCGGCACAGTCCATTGACAGCGCGTCCAGCTCTGTATGGAGCCGCGGCACCACGCTGGACAATCAGCAGGGCTACGTGCCGGACAGTGCACTGCGCCATGTTACCGCACAGGAAGCTAAGTATTACATCGATCAGTGGAACGATGCCCATGCCACCGCTACCCCTGCCACGGCAACCTCTGAACCGCCGCAGACTGTCGGTTATGCCTACACGGTCGGCGATGGCGTGTATTTCCGCACACAGGCAACCACCCAGAGCCAGATCATTACGGTGCTGAATCAGAACATTCCGCTGCTGGTGATGGGTCAGGTGTATGACCAGAAAAATGTGGCTTGGCACATTGTCAACTACAATGGTACCTACGGCTACATCCGCGCTGACATGCTCCGCATGATGACCGCGCAGGAAATTCTCGACTATGAGGCGAACATAAAGACAGGTACGGCAACCCCCGCACCCAGCGCTACACCTCAGCCGTATAATGAGCAGTCCATGTCCAGCTATGGCTATGTGACGGCTACCTCCGTGAATTTCCGCAAGAGCGCGTCCACCAGCTCCACCAAGGTTGGCACACTGAAGCAGTACGCTATGTGCCTGATCCTTGGCACGGAGGAAGTCAACGGCCAGACCTGGTATCATATTTCCTATAACAATACCACGGGCTACGTGATGGGAAATTACTTCAAGCAGATGACGATTGAAGAAGTGCAGTCCTTCCTGACGAGCGATGAGTACAAGAAGGGCATCTCCAACAATTCGTCCGGCAATAGCTCTACCACCAATAACAGCTCCGGCACCAGCGGTACCGTTCCTTCTGCTGAGGATAGCACCGTGGAAGAGTGGAAGAGCAACAGCGCCATGAATGTCAGCTACGAGCCCTTCGATCCCTTTGCCACGGTAGCACCGCTGGCAACCACCGAGGCTCCGACAGCATCGCCCACCGTATCGCCTACCGTCAGCGAGCTGCCTGAACCGGCAGAAACGACGGAAGAGCCTGTGGCGACCATCGAAATCAATGATCCCGATGACAGCAACTCCGGTTCCTCTATCGGCTGGATCATTGGCATCCTGGTTGCACTGGTTTGCATTGGCGGCGGCGTTTATGGCTACATCGTCTACAGCCAGAACAAGAAGCGTGCCGCACAGCAGCGCGCGGCGGCAAAGCGTGCAGCAGCACAGCGCAGCAATGCGCCTCAGGGACAGGCTCGTCCGGGCTACCAGCAGAATGGTCAGCAGCGCAATCCGAACGGCACGGCACCTCAGGCACAGAATCCTTACGCACGAAATGGGCAGCGCACCAATAATGCTACGGCTTCTTCCTCGACCTATCGCCGTCCTGAAGTGAAGGCTGCGCCGGATGTAACGGGTATGCGCAGCAATACGGGTGACCGCACTGCCCAGCAGACGAGTCGGCAGGGCATGAACAACACGCAGGGCGTCCGCAGTCCTTACAGCCAGAATGGTGCAGCCAATACCACCGCCGGCCAGCAGTACTACAATGGCTATCGCTCTACGGAGACCATGAGCGGTGCATCCCAGCAGTATTCGTCCAATTACCGTCAGCAGGGCAGCACCAACGGCGCGTCCCAGCAGTATACCGCCAACTATCGCCAGGAAAGCACCAGCGAACCTGAACGTCAGCAGTATACGGCAAGCTACCGCAACACGGACGAAACTTCCTCCGGCAATGGTTCTACCTACACGCCTCGTCGCCGCCGCACACAGGCCGCGAATGAAGAAATGAAGAACCAGAACGACGAATTCTAATCGGACAACGTAAGCAGTGGGAGAGTCTGAACGGGCTCTCCCACTGTGGTATATTGAAAAAGGGGACGATAGGCGATGCGATTCCTGATCATGCCCAATATCACCAATTCTCAGGCGGAAACATGTGCTGCACAAATGTGCCGGTTCATTTGCAAGGCGGGACACGAGGCGCGTCTTCACAGTGAAGAAGATGAAGCATGGCTGCAATCAACGGATGTGGTGATTGTTGTCGGCGGAGACGGCACAGTGCTTCGTGCGGCGCGAACCATTCGCCCGCTGGATATTCCTATCTGGGCGGTGAATTACGGCCATTTGGGCTACCTCACCGATTGTGAGCCCCATGCGGCAGAGGAAAAGCTCCAGCGCATTTTCAACGGGGATTTTCAGCTGGAAAAGCGGGTGATGCTGAAGGGTGCCTTGACATCGGGTACAGAGATCACGAACTTCTTTGCCTTGAACGATGCCGTCATCTACCGCAGTGCTTTCTGCCACACGCTGAAGATGCGTCTGCTTGTGGATGGAACGCCTATCGTTCGGGTTTCCGGCGACGGCATCTTGGTGAGCACCCCCACAGGCTCAACGGCCTACAATCTTTCTGCAGGCGGCCCCATTCTGCTGCCTGAGGCTGTGCAGGCAGTTGTGACGCCCATTTGCCCCCATGCCGCCTTGTGCGCACCACTGGTGGTATCCGGCAATGAAACCGTTACAGTGGAAGTGAGCATGGCAGAAAGCCGCAGCGTTAAGGATAAGCCTCAATTGGTCATTGATGGCATCTCCAGACTGCCGCTGGAAAACGGCGATCGAGTGGAATGCACCATCGCTTCTGAGCGTGTTCGCTTTGTTCGCACGGATGGACAGGGATTTTATGGCCGATTACAGGCCAAATTAGCACAAGATTACTAAGCAGCACTTTTCATGGGACTTTTCCTGTGCTATAATGAAAATAACATCTTTATTCAAGGAGGAACGTCTGTGAATAAGATTCTGGAGAAGAAAATTCTAAATCCAACGGTGACGTTGATGCGCGTCGATGCACCGCTGGTGGCTCGGAAGGCTGAGCCTGGTCAATTTATTATCCTGCGAGTGGATGAGGAAGGTGAGCGTATCCCGCTGACTGTGGCGGATTTTGATCGCGAGAATGGCAGCGTGACCATCATCTTCCAGGTCGTAGGTGCGACGACGGAGAAGCTGAACCACCTGAATGAAGGTGAATTTATTCACGACTTCGTGGGCCCGTTGGGACGGGCAACCCATACGGAAGGCTTGCATAAGGTTGCTGTGGTAGGCGGCGGCGTCGGCTGTGCCATTGCTTTCCCTGTGGCAAAAAAGCTGCATGAACAGGGCTGCGAAGTGCACGCAGTTATTGGTTTCCGAAATAAGGATCTGGTAATCCTGGAAGATGAGTTTGCAGCCCATACATCCAAGCTCATTCGCATGAGCGATGATGGCTCCTGGGGCGAAAAGGGACTGGTGACAGATGCCCTGCGCAAGCTGATTGAAAGCGGCGAGAACTATGATGAAGTCATCACCATTGGCCCGCTTCCTATGATGAAGTTTGTGTGCAAGCTCACGAAGGAATTCGGGGTCAAGACGGTTGCCAGCATGAATCCCATCATGATTGATGGCACGGGCATGTGCGGCGGCTGCCGCCTGACCGTTGGCGGAAAGACGAAGTTCGCCTGCGTAGACGGTCCTGAGTTTGATGGCCACGAGATTGATTTTGATGAGGCTATGGCGCGCGGCGCAACCTATCGCGATTTTGAGCGCCATGCATACGAAGAAGCCTGCAATCTGTTCCGCAAGGAGGTGCAGTAATCATGCCGAATATGATGCCCAATAAGCACCCCATGCCCAATCAGGATCCTGAGGTGCGCAGCAAAAATTTCCTGGAAGTATCACTGGGATACGATGAAGAAACAGCAATTGACGAGGCAAAGCGTTGCCTGAATTGCAAGAACAAGCCCTGCATGAACGGCTGCCCTGTGCACATCCATATTCCTGAATTTATCCATGCTGTGAGCGAAGGCAACTTTGAAGAAGCGTATCGCGTGATTAGCCTGACCAGCAGTTTGCCTGCAGTGTGCGGCCGTGTCTGCCCGCAGGAGAGCCAGTGCGAGCAGAAGTGCGTGCGCGGTATCAAGGGTGAAGCAGTCGCTATCGGCCGACTGGAACGCTTTGTGGCTGATTGGCATTCCAAGCATGCAACGGAAGCACCTTCCCGTCCTGCGTCTAATGGACATAAGGTGGCGGTTGTGGGCAGCGGTCCTTCCGGCTTAACCTGCGCGGGTGACCTGGCGAAGAAGGGCTATGACGTTACGGTCTTTGAAGCACTGCATTTGGCTGGCGGTGTGCTGGTGTACGGCATCCCTGAATTCCGCCTGCCCAAGGCTATTGTGGGCAAGGAAATCGACACGTTGAAGGCACTGGGCGTAAAGGTGGAGACCAACGTGGTTATTGGCCGCACGCTGACCATTGATGAGCTGATGAGCGAACAGGGCTTCGAGGCTGTGTTCATTGGCTCTGGTGCTGGACTGCCGAAGTTCATGAACATTCCCGGAGAAAACCTCAAGGGCGTGTATTCCGCCAATGAGTTCCTTACCCGTATTAACCTGATGAAGGCCTACAAGCCTGACAGTGCAACGCCGATTCAGCATGGCACGCACGTGGCGGTTGTCGGCGGCGGCAACGTGGCTATGGACGCCGCACGCTGCGCTCGCCGTCTCGGTGCAGAAGTGACCATCATTTACCGCCGCACGGCTGCTGAACTGCCGGCTCGTCATGAAGAAGTGGAGCATGCGCAGGAGGAAGGCATTCAGTTTAGCTTCCTGACCAATCCTGTTTCGATCCTTGGGGATGATAAGGGCTGGGTTTCCGGCATTCGTTGCCAGAAGATGGAGCTGGGCGAGCCGGATGCTTCTGGCCGCCGCCGTCCTGTGGCCATTGAGGGCAGTGAGGAAGATATGCCGATGGACTGCGTCATCATGGCGCTTGGCACGTCACCTAATCCGTTGATTAAGTCCACCACGGAGGGATTGGAAACCCAGAAGTGGGGCGGCATTGTGGTGCAGGAGGACACGGGCGCGACTTCACGTGAAGGCGTCTATGCTGGCGGCGATGCCGTAACAGGCGCTGCAACCGTTATTCTGGCCATGGGTGCTGGCAAAACCGCTGCTGCGGCCATTGATGAGTATCTGATGAAGAAGTAAGCAAGGCAACAAAAACCCTGCAGGATGTGAATGGTCCTGCAGGGTTTCTTTTGATGAGAGAAAAGCTATGACTCCGCCTCATCTTTGATTTTTTGAAGTGCATCCTCCACGGCCTCTTTGGCTACGCTATAGCCATATCCTTTTCGGGCGAGCATGGCAATCACACGGGACACGGTCTTCCGAGGATCCTCATCCTTTCGAGCGCGCCGAAGTGATTTTTCTGCCAGGGTGGTTGCGTTTTCCAGCTGAGCACTTTCGTCAATCGAGGAAAGCGCAGTCTCAATCTGCTCAGAGGTGATCCCTTTTTGCCGAAGCTCCTGTGCGATGCGTTGACGTCCCAGACCGTGACGACTTCGAGCCTCTGTCCACTGCTGCGCAAAATCCTCATCGTTGAGCAGATGCTCACGCTCCAGCTTATACAGCACCATTTCGACTGTGCAGGGGCGGTAACCGATGCGGGTCAGCTTGTCGGCAATTTCCTTGCGGCTGCAGGCACGGGCGGCCAGAGCGGCTACGGCACGATCCAGCGCGAATCGGTACTGGCGAACCATCAGCCACTGGTCATAGGCTTCCAGGTCAATGGGTTCACCTTCACGGAGCGGTCGCTCGCGGAAAAGCGCCAAAGGAACCAGCACGTTTTCACTGCCATTGACGATGATACGAAACTTGCCGCGCTCCCGATGAATGCTGGTGATTACGTCCATGAGGGCAGCTCCTTTCCCAGGGCGAAGCGAAGCACATCCCGATTCACCACACCCAGCCGACCATCACGAAGCTCACTGGCGCCGCCGTTGAGAAAAATGACCTGCTGATGATTGGACGTGATGAAGGCACCGTCCACGCAGCCATAGGCAAAGCCCTGGTGACCGATGATCTGCACATTGGGAAAATCGGGCAGGGTGAACAGAATGAGTCCCAAACCGTAGGACATGCCAGGGGAGATCACGCCGTAAGAGGCATGGGGAGTCATCATCATGCGGATGGTATCAGGCTGCAGGAATTGCTGCCCATCCAGGACGCCGTCCTGCTGAAACAGGGACATCATCCGCTGCAGGGAAACGCAGTCTGTGTACATGGCGCCCGCAGTATGGCCAAAATGACGCAGGGGATCGGGGGTGGTCAGCGGCTTTTTCCCCAGCGCAGTGACGCGCACCTCCTCGGCTTTGCCGCGCTGAAGGACACGGCGAATGGGCATGATTTGCTCCATGGACAGGGTGGATGCATCCAGCACGGCGCGCATGCCAAGCGGAGCAAACACGAGGCGCTGCATGGCGCTGGCCACGGATTGCCCTGTCACTTGCTCAATGACACAGCCCAGCAGGCCAAAGCCAAAATTGCAATAAGCGAATTGCTTTCCGGGCAACGATCCACGAACACCCTCTGCATGCAAAACATCCAGCAATGTGCCGCTCTGATCGAGGGAATGCTGATAGGCAGGAACATCTCGCAAACCAGAGGTATGGCACAGCAGCTGGCGAATGGTTACGCCATTCAGGGCGGCTTCGGATACACATTCCCTGGGCAGAACATCGCTAACGGGAGCATCCAGGGACAACGCGTGATCTTCATATAAGCGCATGATGGCAAGCGTTGTGGCCACCTTGGTGATGGACGCTACGCGGTAAAGGGTCTGATTATCCGCATGATGCTGAACTTTCCCATCAACGGAAACATGCACCAGCGATTGCTGCACTCCTTGCTTCAAAAGGAGCGAGGCACCCAGCACATGATGCTTTACCAGTACGTGCTCCAAATCAGATGGATGCTGGAGCGTCCTGCCTTCTGAAACGAAGCGCATCTTTCCGCGGGGCGAAGGTGCCAGAAAAGGCAGAGCTAGCTTGTAAATGAGATTTTTCGCAAAGCCTGTAGGCATATCAGCCTCCTGTTCTGCCGGTTGCGGCAGATTTGTTTGCAATGAGATAGAAGCAGCATGCCCCTGCAAGCAGCGTTATGGTCAGAAGAATGCAGAGTATGACATCGTTTGCCCATTGCTCGATGCCGGAGAGCGCCAGATAACGGCGCATGGTCAGCGAAAAAATCACAGGGATAAGGGGAAGCAGGGAACGCACGCGATGGAAAATCGTGTCCTGCGCATTCAGTGCCAGCATGATGGAAACTGCGGCAATCCCCACACTGCTCACGGCGAATACGAGCTCATATCCGAGGAAGGGAGCGTGCGGGCAGGGGAGCACACGCCACGCTGCCAGCACACAAGCGGAAGCAATGATGCCGCTGAGCCACTGGAGCAGACGGGGCTTGCGCCCAACGGCTCTGACAGCGAAAAGTGCGCACACGATGAGACACAGGCAAACACTGAGCAGCTGACTGACGCGCACCGTGCCGCCTGTGGACATAAGGCTGTCCAGCCGAAGTCCTTCAATGATGAGACGTCCGCCGCCGTAAGTGACCAGATATCCGCAAAGAATATCCCCGTCACGGCGCATCTTTTTTCGCGTGAAGGCGAGTACCAGGAAGCCAAGAAAATTCCAGAGAGATTCATAAAAGAAGGTGGCCATGTGCCAAACGTAGGCGCCGTTTTCAGGAATCAGCACAGCCAGAGGGAAAAACTGGCAGGCTTCATTCGTGATTTCGAGACCGTAGGCCTCCATGTTGAAAAAGTTGCCCCAACGGCCGATGGCTTGTGCCAGCAGTACACCGGGAGCGATCATATCCAGCAGCTTCAAAAGGGAGATGTGCTTGCGCCTGCTGAAAAGGATCGCTGCCAGCACGCCGCCGATAATGCCGCCGTAGATGGCAAGTCCGCCGTTCCATATGGCGAAGACGCTGAGCGGGTTAGAAGCGAAGGTGTCCCATGCAAAGATGACGTAATAGAGCCTTGCGCCGATGATGCCGCAGGGAATGAGGCACAGGGCGAGGTCAATGACGGTATCTTTAGGAAGATGCATGCGCTTTTCTTCGCGCATGGCCCAGAGAATGGCGGCGCAGATGCCTGATGCAACCAACACGCTGTACCATGGCAACGTTCCGAAAATGTATCGACTGGCGGGCATAAAAATACCTCCCGAAATTGTTTCTTTCCTATTATAGAGCAGAGAAGGATTCAGCGTCAATATGGATTTCCGTCGGCAACGAAAAGGCGACGATTCCATCAGGAACCATCGCCTCGGGGCACAAAAGATGCTATAAAATCAGTGCCATGTCAGCGGCAGACCCTGACTGTCGCGGGGCGTGCCAAGGAGGAGCACCAGAAAGTCTACCAAAACACCAAAACCGCAGAGGCCGAAAGTGAGCAGATAAAGGATACCCATGCCAGTGCGGCCAAGGTAAAACTTGTGCAAGCCCAACGTTCCCAGGAAAAAGCACAGGAGAAGCGCAACCAGGCGGCTCTTGGGGGAACTGAGGGTTTCGGTTTTGTAAACATGGTGAACGACCGTTTTCTGCCGAGAATGAGACTCTGACTGCTGATAAACATTGACAACCACAGGCTGCTGGGACTGCTGTGCATTAGAGGTATGCTGGTTGGAGGATATATACTCCCCGCAATACTGGCAGCGGTTAATATCGTCATAAATGCTTGCGCCACAGTGAGGACACTTCATGGAATCATCACTCCTTCACCTGTTATCATAGCACATTATGGGATGGATGGCAATGGAAAACAAACCTGAGGGTTATGAAAAAAGACGGCCGAAGCCGTCTCTCTTTTCTCTCTAGCCCCAGGATGCCGATGCGCACCGCAATTTCACCCGCTGTTGAAAGCAGGCTGGTTTCCTGCCGACTACTTCTGCCGTCCCCTGGCGTTTTTCAACGGGGGCATGACATCCGCAACCGGACGCCGGATCCATTTAAGAAAATGTGGGGAAAAGCGGCACACTGTCGCACACCCCAGGAGCTTTTCCATGGCTCTATTATATGCTTATCGGGGAGTTATGTCAAGCTGATTCTGCAAAGATGCGAAAAATCAGAAGTGACCGCCCACACCGCCGCCGTGGCTGGAGCCGCTGGAGGAGGAGTGTGTTCCGCTGCCGAAACCGCCGCCGCCGTGTCCACCATGGCCGCCGCCGCCGTCACTGTCGTGCCGCATGCGGGTGACGGATTGACGCAGGTATTGATCCCGACGATCCAGCCAGGAAATCTGGCAGTGCAGGGAAGGATTATATTTGTAGGTGCTTCCCTTCAGGGAGTAGCGGCGGCAGACAACGATCACCAGCGTCAAGGCGCAGATCAGGCCGCATGCCACGGCAAACAGGAATTCATTGAAGGTCAGCGCATTGTACAGGCCGGTGAGCCGCTCACCTGTGACGGAATCATAGCGGAAGGAACCTTCTTCACGTCCCTGCTTCAGAAAAGTCTCCAGGGTATTCAGCACGCAGATCGCTGCTTTGCCGTATGCACCGCGGCGCAGATAGGGGGCACTGCTGTCGAACATCTCTTCCAGACGATGGTCGGTGATGTAGTCGATCATCACGCCTTTGGTGCTGATGACGGGGACGCGGTTGGTCATGTCGATGAGGTAAAGCAGACCTGCTTCATCTTCGCCCAGACCGTAACCATTGTAATCGAAATAATCATCAGCGAAAGCCTGGGAAACATTGCCGTCATCAGCATAATCATACTTCACGTCGCGGCTGGTGACCACCACGGCATCCATCTGGTAGGTATCACGGATGTGCTGGATGATTTCTGTCATCTGTGCGATTTCGCTGGCAGTGAACAGCCCAGCGTCATCCACCACAGGCTGCGTCTCGGCAAACACAGTGAGCGGGAGCAGGAACACCAGGCAGAGGATGCAAAGAAAACGTTTTACCATATCAGTGCACCTCCCAAACAGAGCAGCCCTGTAACGGCAGCGAAGACGCCGCCGGCCCATAAGGCAAGCCGTGCTTTGTTGACGGGAAGTCTGCCGCACACGGTACCCTTTTGACCGTTCATCATGAAAAAGTAAGGCTTGCCCCTTTTATCGCCTTTGTAAGTCAGCACCCAGGTGGGCAGCAGAACATAGCGCATCTTCGCTTTC
The DNA here is from genome assembly GCA_963618735.1 of bacterium. Taxonomy (GTDB): domain Bacteria; phylum Bacillota; class Clostridia; order Christensenellales; family Aristaeellaceae; genus CAKUFA01. Next base: position 48,099 of record CAVEUM010000009.1, read on the forward strand.
TCAGCCCTGAAAGTGGTGCGTCCGCGTATGGTGGTGAAGCCTGAATCCGCCGTCAACTGGCCTTCTGCCAAGCGGGAAACTTCCTGTTCCATGTCCTTTGCGGCGTCCGCTTCAGCAACATCGCGCTTTTCTGCCAGAAAGCCGCTGAGATAGCCGTCTGCATAGGGAACCATTTTGTCATTATTGTAGGGGAAGATGCCATCGGACAGCTTTCGGTCGTTTGACGACAAGGCCTTGCGAATCAGTGCAGTAAAGATCATGCGGCCTTCACGGACAACGTTATAATACCGCGTTGTGGTGATGGTTTCCCTCGGTGTGTGACGAACGTTGACCTGCGTGCCGGTGCCATCAAAGTGGCCGACGCCCGTGATTTCGCCATACCAGTAAGGGTAATAAACACCGGAAAAGTGCGTTAACTGATCAGGGGTGAAAAAGCGGCGATCTACGAATTTCTTTTTAGCAATAAACTCGTTGAACTGCGCCTTGGCCTGGTCGGCATCGATAGCAAAGGGAATGACGCCATCGGGGTGAAATTCGTTGCTAAGGCGATCCTTCAGCACAACAGGACTGTGACAATAGTAGCAACGTGTGGCTGCGGTGGTGGCACTGGTGACAATCTCCGCACCGCAGTTCTGGCAGTGATATTCCACCATGTTGACGGCAGGAGATTCCGCAGCCTTTTGAGTCGGCTTCTCTTCTTCACGGGGCACATCGGACTCATTGCCGCAGAAGGGACAGGTAAGCTTGGAGCTGGTGGGGTCATATTCGAGATAAGCACCGCAGGACGGGCACTTGATGGTCTTTGCCTGACTCATGGTTTCCTCCTTCTTTCCAAGAGGTTTCGAGTTCAATATAGCACAGGCAGAAAAAAAGCGCAAGCAAGAGGTTTCGCAAACAGGACAGGCGATGCCGTAAACAAAAAATGGGAGAGAGCCTTTCAGCGAAAAGCCACTCTCCCGATGAAGAAACAGCGTTACAGTTCGACACGCGCATGAAGAGACTTGCATCCGGTAAGCTCTTCCGTGCGGGCATCTGGTTGATACATGCCGGCGTAGATGTCGAAGGTGTGACCTTCCTGCACACGCTCACCTGCGTCGTTAACCACCTTCAGGGAAGAATCGGCGACATGCAGGGTCACGGTTTTGCTTTCGCCAGCGCTCAAGGTGACACGCTTGAAGGCTGCCAGAATGGGATTCGGTGTTGCGTCAGGGGCATCTGCTGCGCGAACGTAAACCTGCGCCACGGTGTCGGCAGTCATGGTGCCTTCATTGCGGAGGGTAAAGGTCACATCTGCACCACCGTTTGCAGGGACAACGTGAAGATCATCGGCGGCGAAGGGAACATAGCTCAGACCATAGCCGAAGGGATACAGCGGCTTGCCCGTGAAGTAGCGATAGGTGCGGCCGGTCATGCGATAGTCGGTGAACTCGGGCAATTCCGATACATCATGATAGAAGGTGACGGGCAAACGGCCGGAGGGACTGACCTCACCAAAGAGGATCCGTGCCAGAGCCGTGCCGCCAGCCTGACCGGAATACCACGCCATGATTTTTGCATTGCCCTGAGGGACGTTCATGGCACTGCCAGCGACCACAACGGTTACCAGCGGCTTGCCTGTGGCAGCCAGCGCTTCCATCAGCTCGCGCTGCACAGCGGGAAGCTTCAGGTCGAGCTTGTCACCGGCAGCAAACTCATTGCTGGTGTCACCTTCTTCACCTTCGATGGACGCGTCAAGGCCGACGCAGGCAATCACGGCATCGGCTGCTTCGGCACACGTCTGAGCCTCGGCAATCCATCTGCCCTGGGTTTCATTGGGGCCTGTCGTTTTGCTCTTGTAAAGCAAGGAACCCTGACCGTACAGTACGCGGATACCGTGAGCTTCGCAATAGGTGCGGATGCCGTTCAGCAGGGTTACATAGCGGCTGGAGGTGCCGTTGTAGTTGCCTTCCAGTGCCAGAATGCTTTCTGCACTGGGGCCAATGACGGCCAGCGTGCGGATCTTCTTCGGATCGAGGGGCAAAATACCGTCATTCTCCAGAAGAACCATGGACTTCTCGGCGGCTTCCTGCGCCAGAGCATTGTGGGCAGGTGTGTCATTTTCTGCAAAGGAGATGGCATCATATTCGCAATCGTCGGCAAACAGACCCAGCATAACACGGGTGGTGAACAGCCGCTCGCAGGCGAGGGTGATTTCATCTTCCGTTACCAGGCCTTCCTGATAGGCTTCCAGCATGTGCAGATAGGTGTTGCCGCAGTTGACATCGCAGCCGTTGTGGATGGCCAGCGCGGCAGACTCGGGGGCAGTGGAAGTCACCATGTGATGCGTATGGAAATCGCGGATGGCCCAGCAATCGCTGACCACGTGACCCTCAAATCCCCACTTGTCCCGCAGAATGTCCTTCAGCAGCGTCTTGGAGCCGCAGGCAGGCTCGCCGTTGACTCGGTTATAAGCGCCCATGACGGACTCCACATGGGCTTCCTTCACGGCGGCCTCAAAGGCAGGAAGATAAGTTTCAGCCATGTCTTTGGGGGAAGCTTGAGCATCAAACTCGTGACGAATCTTTTCAGGCCCGGAGTGCACAGCAAAGTGCTTGGCGCAGGCAGCAGTCTTCAGATATTTACCGTTGCCCTGCAACCCCTTAATAAACGCCACACCCAGGCGGGAGGTCAGGTACGGGTCTTCACCATAGGTTTCCTGACCGCGTCCCCAGCGAGGGTCGCGGAAAATATTGATGTTGGGACTCCAAAAGGTCAGTCCCTTGTACAGGCCGCGGTCATCGTGGGCAGACTGCGCGTTGTATTTGGCACGTCCCTCAGTGGCGATGGTTTCGGCTACTTTCTGATGAAATTCTTCATCAAAAACAGCAGCCAGGGCGATGGCCTGCGGGAAAACAGTTGCTGTGCCTGCACGGGCAACGCCATGAAGGGCTTCGTTCCACCAATTGTAGGCAGGAATGCCGAGACGGGGAATTGCGGGAGCATCATAACGGAGCTGAGAGGCTTTCTCCTCCAGCGTCATCTGTGCGACAAGCTCCTTCGCTTGCTTCAATGCGTCTTTACGGTTAATCATGGTTAAAATGGCTCCTTTTTGTCCTTTTTCAAAAGGTGACGGGAAGATGTTCTACATTTATATCGTGTTTTCCTCTTGAAATTTCCAAATGTCAGATTTTTTTATGGTCATGGCGCTGTTTTTCTGCTATAATAAAATTACACTATGGAAATGGGGGAATGGCATCGATGGTTCGGGCGGTGGCTTTTGACATGGATGATACCCTCCTGCGGGATGACCGAACAATCTCAGACTATACCCTTCGTGTGCTGCACAGGGCGGCGGCACAGGGGATTCACGTGATTCCTGCCAGCGGCCGCGCGAGGGACAGCATGAAGCCTTTTGTGGAAAAGATGAACTGCGCATCTTGCTATATTGCCTGCAATGGCGCGGAAGTCTGGCTGCCTGACCATACCTTGCTGCACCGCGAAACCCTGGATGCATCCCTGGCGCGGGAAATCGCGGAATTTGCAGAGAAGCGCGGGATTTATTGCCAGGTCTATTATGATGAAAAGTTTTATTACTCCATGAAGGGACTTTATGCAGAGCAGTACGCGGCCTCGTCCATGCTGACGGGCGAGTACGCGGGAAAACTGACGGACTTCATCCGGCGCCCAACCACCAAGGTATTAATGATGGCTGAGCCGAATGTTATTGCCAGACTCCTTGCGGAAGCTCACGCATTGCTGGATGGTCGGGCGCAGGTGACCTGCTCCAAGCCGTACTTCCTTGAGGTGAATCCGCTCAGGGCGACCAAGGGACTGGCACTGCAGCGTGCGTCCGAATATTTGCATTTTGCCATGGCCGATGCTGTCGCCTTTGGGGATAGCCTCAATGATATGAGTATGTTGCAGGCGGCAGGAACGGGCGTGGCCATGGCTAACGCGCGGGATGATGTGAAGGCTGCGATTCATGTGCATTGCCTTAGCAACATGGAAGACGGCGTCGCACGATACATTGAACAATACTTGCTTCAGGAGGAAGTACAATGATTCAGGCAGCGGATTTTGCGAAAGAGCTGAAGCTGACGGAGCTTTCACCATCAACGAAAAAGGAATGGGACATTCGGTCGGCTGATCTGAATCGTCCCGGCATGCAGTTCTGCGGTTTCTACGAATATTTTGCCTTTGAGCGGCCGCAGGTGATTGGCAAGGTGGAAATGACCTATCTGGAAAGCCTTGCACCGGAAGCACGCCATGAAATGCTGAAAAAGTATTTTTCCTATGATTTGCCCTGTGTGATTATTTGCCGCGGCATGCGGGCTCCGGAAGACTTGCTCGCTGAAGCGGCGGCACAGGATATTGCCGTGTATCAGACGGATATGGTGACCACGAAGTTTACCTTTGCGGCCATTACCTATCTGAACCGCTGCCTGGCACCGCGGGTAACCCGCCATGGCGTGCTGGTGGATGTGTATGGTGTCGGCGTGCTGATTACGGGTGAAAGCGGCGTTGGCAAGAGTGAGGCCGCTTTGGAACTGGTTAAGCGCGGTCACCAGCTGGTGGCGGACGACGTGGTTGACATTTGCCGCGTGTCGGACAACCGCCTGATTGGCGAGTGCCCGGAAATGGTGCGCCACTTCATGGAAATCCGCGGCATTGGCATTATTGATATTCGTGCCATGTACGGCATCGGTGCTGTGGCTAGGAGCAAGTCAATTGACCTGGTGATGCACATGGAAAAATGGGTGGAGGGCAAGGAATACGACCGTCTGGGACTGAGCGAAGAGTATATCACCATCCTTGGCGTGAAGGTTCCGCATCAGATTATGCCTGTTCGCCCCGGACGAAACCTGGCTATCATCATTGAGGTGGCGGCGCGTAACCTGAGCCTGAAACGTTCGGGCTACAGCGCGGCGCACGAGCTTGACCGCCGCCTGAATGAAATGATTATGAAGCAATCGGGACAGGATGACTGATCATTGATAAGGAGCGTGGAGAACATGGTTTACATCGGTATTGACGTTGGCGGCACGGGTGTAAAGATTGGCGTTGTGGACGAGAATGGCAAGATCTGCCAGCAAGGTACCATCCCGACAGTTACTTCTGACACGCCTGATAAGCAGATTAGCGACATGGCTCGTTATGCGCTGGAAGTGCTGGATAAGAGCGAGTATACGCTGGACGACGTGGCCAGTGTTGGCGTTGGCGTTCCCGGCGTGGCAGACCAGAAGACGGGCGAAGTGATCTTCTGCACCAATCTGGGCTGGCATCATGTGCCTTTCCGCCAGATTTTCCAGCGGACGCTGAACAAGCCCGTCTACATTGACAATGATGCGACCGTGGCTGGCTTGGCAGAGGCTGTTGCCGGCGTGTCTGCTAACACGGATTCCAGCGTGTTCATCACTCTGGGCACCGGTGTTGGCGGCGGCATTGTTCTGCACGGCAAGGTGTGGAGCGGATTCCACGGCACGGGCAGCGAAATCGGTCACATGATCATCCGCATGGACGGCGAGCCCTGCACCTGCGGCAATCGTGGCTGCATGGAACGTTATTGCTCCGCAACGGCCATTATCCGCATGGCACGGGAGATGCTGCCGCAGTATCCTGACAGCGTCATCATGGAATCCTGCGAGGGTGACCTGGACAAGGTGAATGCCCGCATGGTGGTGGATGCTGCACGCGTTGGCGATGCAGTGGGCGAGAGCGTGTTCCGCCGCTATGTGTGCTACCTGTCTCAGGGTATTGCCAACATTTGCAACGTGCTGGATCCTGAGGTTATCGTACTGGGCGGCGGCGTCAGCAAGTCTGGCACATTCCTGCTGGATGCTGTCCGCAAAGAAGTGCCGAACTACTGCCTCTTCAAGGATCTGCAGTATTCCCGCATTGAGCTTGCTGAGCTGGGCGCGGATGCGGGTCTCATTGGTGCCGCTATGCTGGGCAAGGAATAAAACGAAGCATGCAAAAAAGCACGGATCAGCGTTGATGACTGATCCGTGCTTTTTGTTACCGATAAATCAGAAATTCGCATTCCAGGCGACCGTTGTACAATCTTCTCTTCTTGTCTGCACGGCGGCCAAAAGAACGTTCAAACATGGGATCGGAAGAAATGGCACACAGGCTCCAGCCGGGGTGCCGCTTCAAAAGAAGTCCCATTTCGCGATAAAGCTTCTCGCAGGTTTTGCGGTCGCTGAGGCGCTCACCATAGGGCGGATTGCACAGGAACACACCCTTTTCATCGGGCAGCTGCAAGGTTTCCAGACCCTGACAGGTAAGCTCGATGCGTCCTTTCAGGCCGGCTTGCGCCACGTGACGCGCGGCCAGCTCCAGCGGTGCGGCATCGATGTCTGATCCGCTGATGCTGTGAATGCGATCTGGCTCGAAATCAATCTTGGCCTGGCGGCGCAGAGCGTCCGCTTCACTTTGAGGGAAGCCATCGAAGGCTTCACAGGCGAAGGAGCGGGTAAGCCCAGGCGCACGATGGCTTTGACGGAAAGCAGCCTCAATCATCAGCGTGCCCGTGCCGCAGCAGGGGTCGTGCAGGCGCATGCCAGGACGCCAGGGGGACAGCTCCACCAGTGCAGCGGCCAGGGTTTCACGCAGGGGCGCCTCGCCATTCCAGGTGCGGTAGCCGCGGCGGTTCAGCGCATCGCCTGAGGTATCCAGGGTGATGCGGGCAATGTTGTTGTGCAGGCTCACATCAATGGGATAGACCGTGCCCGTTTCGGGGAATGTCTCCTGATGGGTGCGGCTGCGGAGACGTTCGATGATGGCCTTTTTGGTGATGGACTGGCAGTCACGGATGCTCATGAGCTGACTGCGGGCACACTTGCCGCTGACGTTCATCTTGGCATCTCGTGGCAGAATCGATTCCCACGGAATGCTCTTCACCAGCTGAAACAGCTCCTCAAAGGTGTGCACTTCTCTTTCAGCAAGGATGATCAGCACACGGTCAGCACAGCGGAGCATCAGGTCAGCACGGAAAGCGTCCAGCAGAGAACCTTCAAACCGTGCGCCGCCGATTTCAGCCTGTACATTGGCCATTTTCAGTCGGCGGAGCTCATCAGCCACAATGCCTTCCAAGCCGAAAGCAGCCGTGGCGAACAGGGTCAGTGTATCAGAAAACATAACTTCACTCCTTTGGGTTCGTTTTATGATACCCCATTCTGATGGCTTTGTAAAGGGATGGATTCATGAAAAACGGGCAGCCGATTGAAACGGTCACCCATGCGATTTAAGCTCCTTCCATTTCCACCATTTGCACATACTGATTGGCCTGCTCGACGAATTGTTCCAGCGGCATCATGCCGCTGCTTGTACGTTCAACAAGGCTGGTGAAGCGCACGGTGTTGATGGGCAGCGATTCTTCTGGAATCACGAAGGATGCCGCCAAAACGCGATAGTTCTCAATGGCCTCGGGAGAAACGGTATACTTGATGGCGTCCAGTGCGCCGATGTCAGCCTGGATGGATGCCTGTGGTGCCGTCATTGGTCAGGGGCAGAGGAGTGGTTAATTCTTCGGAAATCACATTGGATGCACTGCAGAAGTTGAACAGCGGCGTGAAAGTTCCGTCCTCATTGCTGGGGCTGAGGTCTTCCTCGGGAACTTCCGTCAGCACTCGGGCAGCAAGACGAGTGAAGGTTTCGTCTGTGAAATCAACATCTTTGCCTTGTACGTAGCAGGACAGCACATATTGTTCAACCAAGTACCGGAACATATCATGCCGATTGTAGCTCAGCATGCTGAGCAGCACGCAATCCTCCTCCTGCAACAGGTCGGTGGACGAAATTTGCGGTACAAGATCAAGAAATTCCTCGAAGGATTGAGGAACAGAAAATCCATACGCTTCAAGTAAATCCTTTTCGACGCCCATAAGGGTTGGCGTTGCGAAAACAGGCCATGCAATGATGGCACCGTCATCATCCAACAGGGGAGAAGCAACGGTTGTATACAATTCGTTAAATGCGTTCAGCAAAGCTTCACTGTTAAGTGCCGTATAAAATCCTTTTTGCTTGATGACGGACAAGCCTTCATCGGTGCGGAGACCGATCATGTCCACCGTTGCGTCCTGGGTGGTCATGATTTGTGTAATAGCGGCTGTGGTGGAATCCTGTGAAGACGCGTAATAGTTAACGGTGATGCCGCTGGCATAAGGAACGAAGAAATGATAAAAATGGGTATTCAACCGGAAACGATGGAAGTTAAATGCCGGGATAGTACGAGCGATATTTGACTGTATGAAAAAAGAGCCTACATAAAGCAGGCTCTCAGGGCAGTTTATTTTTTTACCTTTCCATCAGCACGCCGCCGATATCAAAGTGACGCTTTCCATCGTGGAATCCGCAGAAGGAAAAATCATTGGCCAGCCGACGCAGCTCAGCATGAACTTCCTGGCCAGCGCGAAGCTCTACATCGTAGTTTACCGCAAAGCGGCCAAGGCAATACTTGCTCATGGTATCAATGCCCAGGGCATTACAGCACCAATCCATATAACGGGTATTGTTGACGTGCATGTTCACATCCAAATCTGTATACACAGGCATAAAGTCACTAGCTTCCAGCGTGCCGGAAACTTCAGCAACCGTGGCGGGCAATCCCAAGGGTGCCAGCAGGTCAGAGTTATCGGGCATGAGTTTTTTTACGTCATCGGGGGCGACCATCTTGCGGGTGTTGATATCCAGCAACGCCCACAAACTGCCTGCACGGCCGATTTCGTTACCATCCTCATCACGGAAAACGAAATAGCGGGGGAAGAACCAGCGGCGCACGGCCATGGGGAAGGTTTCAACAGAAATGCGCTCACCAATCTTTGGATAACGATCCATAACAACTTCCAAACGGGTCAGAATCCACACAACACCCTGCTGAATCAGCGCATTGCGGCCAGCGCCAATCAGCTCACTATGGGTGCCTGCAACCTCCTGCATGGTCTCCAAAATAGCACTGGGGCGCCACTGCCCGGCAAGGTCGCAGTTACAGGTACGAATAACAACTTCTTCTTTATATGTCTTCAGCATAGCCACTGATCCTTTCTTCAAGAGGGAAACATCCTCCTGACGCCTCTCTATTATAAAATGAAGAAAGAAACTTTTCAAGTTACAAGTAGAAATATTGGTAAGAAAAAAAGCAACCCCGGCAAATTGCCGAGGTCACCTTGATCCACATTAGTCCTTTGCGTGCTTGAGCTCTTCCAGGCAATCCTTGCAAACGAGCTTGCCTTTGTAGTGCACAACGTTGTTGGCTTCGCTGCAGAAGATGCAGGAGGGATGATACTTCTTTAGAATGATGGTATCACCTTCGGTGAAGATTTCCAGAGTATCTTTCACGTTGATGTCCATGGTTCTGCGCAGCTCAATCGGGATAACAACACGGCCGAGGGTATCAAGTTGACGGACAACACCAGTAGATTTCATAACGGGTAACCTCCTCTTTCATGGTCCGCGTTTTTGGAAGCTATCGAGCGCGATTGCCTCTGGACGCGGCCTAAATCATAAAACTATATCCATACTGCGGATCGTCCTAATTCTATATGTTTCTATAATAATTGTCAAGAGGATTTTAGAAAGAATTTACTGTTTGGACTCATTTATGGAAGGTTGTTAACAATAAATTTTTATTTGTATGGGTACAAAATGGGAACATAATGTGATGTTTGTCACAAGCTTATTCAGAAAGGAGCTTGATCGCGGCTCTTCGTGCCTTGACGATGGCTGTGGGCATGGAAAGCTGCGAAAGCCCATTGGCAGAGACAAAACACCAGCCTTCAGGCGGGGTAGTTTCGCTGGTCTCCAGAAGATAAATTTTCATTTTCCAGACCTGGTGGGTGAAGATGTGACGAGCATCTTCCAGGTAGGAGACGTTCCCAACTTTCAGCCCCAATCGACGTTTGACGGCACCGGGAAGTGCCGCAGTTGTGTGATGACCCTCCAGCATGGGAAAACACCACAGCCCCTGCAGCATGGTCTCTGTGCGCTGACGCACAAGGACACCGCTTTCGCTGCAAATCAGCAACAGATCATAGTCGATTTCCCTGGGCGGATTCTTCTTTGGCAACACGGGAAGAAGCTCGGCGTCGCCTTCGCGAAAGGCATCGCAGTGATCGCGCAGGGGACAGGCTTCGCAATCCGGCGTCCCTGGGGTGCAAATGGCCGAACCAAGATCCATCATGGCCTGGTTGAAATCCCCTGGCCGCGTGGACGATACAAGCAGGGAAGCACTCTCTTTCAATGCGCGGTGAACGGAGGGAATCCCAACATTTTCACGAATGCCGCACAGGCGGGACACGACGCGAATCACATTGCCATCCACGGCAGGAACAGGCAGGCTGAAGGCGATGCTGGCGATCGCTCCGGCTGTGTACTCGCCGATGCCGTGAATCTTCATGAGCTGTTCTGTCGATTGCGGGAGCTTGCCGCCAAAGTCATTCACGACCTGCTGTGCACCCTTGTGCAGATTCTGCGCACGGCGGTAGTACCCAAGACCTTCCCAAAGCTTGAGTACATCATCAAGAGGAGCATCTGCTAGAGCCTGCACGGTGGGAAAACGATCAAGAAAGCGAGGATAATAGGAAAGAACAGTCTCCACACGCGTCTGCTGCAGCATGGTTTCGGAAACCCAAATGGCATAGGGATCATGGGCGCCGCGCCAAGGCAATGTGCGCTTGTGCTCATCATACCAATGAAGCAACAGGCGGGTTACCAGCGAGTCAGAAGTTGACATAGGATCCTCCTCAGGAATGATCGATCACGCTGTAAGTATAGCATAAAACCGAAGAAATAAGAAAAATACGAAATAACGAGAAATCTTTTGATATTTGCACGTAAACACGGAAATTTGACGAAAAAAAGCCGAATTTCAGAAAAGAAAGACTTGACCTTTAGCAAGAAATGTCGTATAGTACCCAATGTAAGTTAGCACTCAACCTAAATGAGTGCTAACAGGACGAAAAGCAAACGCAGGAGGAATATTAAAATGGCCGTGAAGCCTTTGGGTGACCGTGTGGTCATCAAGAATTGTGAAGCAGAAGAAACCACGAAGTCTGGTTTGATCCTGACCAGCGCTGCAAAGGAAAAGCCCCAGATGGCAGAAGTGCTGGCTGTTGGCCCTGGCGGCATGGTGGATGGCAAGGAAGTTACCATGCAGGTGCAGGTTGGCCAGAAGGTTATCTATTCCAAGTACGCCGGCACGGAAGTTAAGATCGATGGCGAAGAGATCATCATCGTCCGTCAGAGCGACATCCTGGCTGTTGTGGAGTAAAAAGCAAGGCTTCGTTTTACCCTCTATATAATAGGAAGCGAAGCAATCAAAATTACAAAGTAAAGGAGTTTGATACCTATGGCAAAGCAGATTCAATATGGCGAACAGGCTCGCCGTAGCCTGGAAAAGGGCGTTAATGCACTGGCTGATACTGTGAAGATTACCCTGGGACCGAAGGGCCGCAATGTGGTGCTGGACAAGAAGTACGGCGCTCCCCTCATCACCAACGATGGTGTGACCATCGCTAAGGAGATTGAGCTGGAAGATCCCTTCGAAAACATGGGCGCTCAGCTGGTGAAGGAAGTTTCCACCAAGACCAATGACGTTGCCGGCGACGGCACCACCACCGCTACGCTGCTGGCTCAGGCCATCATCCGTGAAGGCTTGAAGAACCTGGCTGCCGGTGCAAACCCCATGGTGCTGAAGAAGGGCATCGAGGCTGCTACCGAAGCTGCTGTGAAGGGCCTGCGCGAGTTGAGCCAGCCCGTTTCCAGCAAGCAGGCTATTGCTCAGGTTGCTGCTAACTCTGCTGCTGACGAGACCATCGGCAAGCTGATCTCTGACGCTATGGAAACCGTGGGCAATGACGGCGTGATCACCGTTGAAGAGAGCAAGACCATGACCACTGGCATGACCACTGTGGAAGGCATGCAGTTTGACCGTGGCTATGCTTCTGCTTACATGGTAACCGATACCGAGAAGATGGAAGCTGTTCTGGATGATCCGGTTGTTCTGATCACCGACAAGAAGATCAGCAACATCCAGGAGATTCTGCCCCTGCTGGAGCAGGTTGTGCAGACCGGCAAGAAGATGCTGATCATCGCTGAGGATGTGGAAGGCGAAGCCCTGAGCACCCTGGTTGTGAACAAGCTGCGCGGCACTTTCACCTGCGTTGCTGTCAAGGCTCCCGGCTTTGGCGATCGCCGCAAGGACATGCTGCAGGATATCGCTATCCTGACCGGCGGCACTGTGATCTCTGCTGACACTGGCATGGAGCTGAAGGAAGCTACCCTCGACATGCTGGGCCGGGCTCGTCAGGTGAAGGTCAACAAGGAGAACACCACCATCGTTGGCGGTGCTGGCGACAAGGCTGTAATCGATGCCCGTGTTGCTCAGATCCGTGCTCAGATTGGTGAAACCACCAGCGATTATGACCGTGAGAAGCTGCAGGAGCGTCTGGCCAAGCTGGCTGGCGGCGTTGCAGTGATCCAGGTTGGTGCTGCTACCGAGGTTGAGATGAAGGAGCGCAAGCTGCGCATCGAAGACGCTCTGGCTGCTACCCGTGCTGCAGTGGAAGAGGGCATCGTGCCTGGCGGCGGTATTGCTCTGCTGAATGTTCTGCCCACCGTGCGTGCTGAGCTGAACAACTATGCCGGCGATGCCAAGACTGGTGTGCAGATCGTCCTGCGTGCTCTGGAAGAGCCGATTCGTCAGATCGCTCTGAACGCTGGCATTGATGGCAGCGTGATTGTTGAGAATATCAAGAATGCTCAGAAGCCCGGCTATGGCTATGACGCTCTGAAGGGCGAGTATGTGGACATGATCGAGCGCGGCATCATCGACCCCACGAAGGTGACTCGTTCCGCTCTGCAGAACGCTGCCAGCGTGGCTGCTATGGTGCTGACCACCGAGTCTCTGGTGGCTGATATCCCCGCTCCCGAACCCGCAGCTCCCGCTGGCGGTGCAGGCGGCATGGGCGGCATGTACTAAGATGAATGCGTTCCGTTAAGGGACGGCTTGGATCGGCGTCTGCGAATAGCAGACGCCGATTTTTCGTTACTTTGACTATTTTACATATGGTCAATTTGCACAAGACGTACAGAAATCTTCTCTGCGGCAAGGTAACAGAAAATGAAGTTTGTCCCATAAAACTGCTTGAAATTCGGCTGAAAATGATTATAATGACAAACGCCCGGCAGGCTTGTGCCCGCCAGGGCGTTATTTCGTTGAACACGGTATTGTGTAGACGAGAGAAAAAAGGAAAAGTTTTCCCGAAAGGAGGAAATCCAGAATGGAAAGAACGGAAAAAATCAAAGAAAAACAGGAGCGAAGCACGCTTGCTCGTATGCTTCCATGGATCTGCATTATTCTGCTCCTGCTGGCGGCTGTGATCATTAGTTTGATCCAGAATCCGCAGGTGAAGAGCGAATCTATCAAGGAAACCATGCGCGATGCTGTTTTGCACGAAACAGGCAAAATCAGCCTGTTCGGATGGAAAGACGTTAATCCGGGATTGATTTCTGCCATGACCATTACGGTGGTATTGCTGATTGTGGCGGCTGTCATCCGAATTTTCGTCATCCCGAAGTTCACCTATGTTCCTGGTCGATTCCAGCTGCTGCTGGAACAGTGGGTTGGCTACTTCGACAATCTGGCCAAGTCCAACAGTCCTCATCGTAACGGGTTTCTGGGTGCTTATCTCTTTGGCGCAGGCAGTTATGTGTTTATCAGCACCCTGTTTGAGCTGTTCGGCTTCCAGGGAGTAACAACCACAGGCGCGTCCATCGCACTTCCTGCGCCGCTGTCCGATGTGAATGCGGCCATCGCGCTGGGCTGCCTGTCCTATCTGGTGATCATGGCAGGAGGCGTTGCTGTTAACGGCATTGGCGGTGTTGGAAAGGCATTGAAGGAATTTTCCCTTCCCATCTCCATGAGCTTCCGTCTGTTTGGCGCACTGCTGAGCGGCCTGCTGGTGACGGAGCTGGTGTACTACTACATCAGCCTGAGCTTTGTGCTCCCCGTTATTGTGGGTGTCCTGTTCACGCTGCTTCACGCATTGATTCAAACCTACGTGCTGACCATGCTGACGGCATTGTACTACGGCGAGGTTTCTGAACCGTCAAAGAAAAAAGCAAAGACAAAGAAGCAATGAATTTAGAAAGAGGTAATTGACAATGAAGACTCTGCTGAAGAAGATCTCTGCGATCCTTGTTTTGACACTGATGGTAGCTGCTTTGATTATTCCTGCCTATGCAGCAGATGACAGCGATGCACAGACTGCCGCTGTGACCACTGAAGCTACCTCCGCCGAAGCTGTTACCGAAGCAAACACGACCAGCAGCAAAGCTATGTCCGCTGCCATTGCGATTGGTCTTGCCGCTGCCAGCGGTGCTATCGCCATGGGTATGGCCGTTTGCAAGGCAACCGAAAGCATTGCCCGTCAGCCTGAGGCTGAGAGCAAAATCCGCACCACGCTGATGTTGGGTCTGGTGTTCATTGAAACCGCCATCATCTACGCATTGCTGGTCGTTATCCTGATCATCTTCGTCCTCTAATGTGAGAAGGCAGGTGAAAGACAATGAGTATGCCTTTGAACGTTGACTGGCAGCAGATTCTTCTGCATTTGCTGAATTTCGCGATTCTGGCTGCTGGTCTGTATCTCCTCCTGTACAAGCCCGTGAAGAATTTCATGAACAAGAGGGAAGAGTATTACAAGCAGATGAATGCGGATGCAGAAAGCAAGCTGGAGCATGCCGCAACCCTGGAAAAAGAACATCAGGCACAGCTGGAAAGCGTAGACGCCGAGCTTCGCCGGAAGAAGGAGCAGGCTGCGCAGGAGCTGGCAGCGGTCAAGCAGACTGAGCTGCAGAATGCCCATGCTGAGGCTGAAAAGATCATTGCCAATGCAAAGGCTTCCGCACAGGCTGAGCATGACAAAATCCTGTCCTCTGCACAGGAAGAAATCGGAGAGCTGGCTGCAGCTGCGACGAAGCGCCTGATTCATGCATCCATGGATCAGGTCTGCGATGAGTTCTTTGCCGCCGCAGGAGGTGAGCATCAGAATGGAAAAGACCATGAGTGAAATTTCCACGGCTTACCTGTATAGTGCAGTTCAGCCGGATGCTGCACACATGGAGCGGTTTACCGCTTTCCTGAAGGAGAAGTATCACTGCGACATCAAGCTGACCTGGCAGCAGGATCCGTCTTTGAAAATGGGCTTCCGTCTGGTCGTAGGCAAGGAAACCTACAACTGGGGCGTTGATGACCGACTTGATTTGCTGAAGGCTGAATGGAAGGCTGCTTCGAAAAACAGGAAGAGCAACATTCTGCCGCTGCTGAAGAAGACGCTGGAAGAGTGGCAGCCGCACATTCTTCCGGAGGAAACGGGTGAAGTGCTGTCTGTCGGCGATGGCATTGCCAGAGTTGGCGGACTTCCCAGCGTCAGATATGGTGAGATTCTCGTGTTTGACGGCGGCGTTTCCGGCATGGTGCAGGATCTGCGGGAAGAGGATGTGGGCTGCATTCTTTTCGGCGATGATCATGACATCTGCGAAGGCAGCACGGTCAGGCGCACCGGAAAAGCAGCTGGCATCCCTGTGGGCGAGGCTTTTGTTGGCCGCGTAATTGATGCTTTGGGCAATCCTATTGATGAGCAGGGTGATATTGAAGCTGCGGACTATCGTCCCATTGAGCGGCCGGCACCCAGCATCATCGATCGTCAGTCGGTGAATCAGCCTATGGAAACGGGTCTGTTGGCCATTGACTCCATGTTTCCTATTGGCCGCGGACAGCGTGAATTGATTATCGGCGACCGTCAAACGGGCAAAACCGCCATTGCGGTGGATACGATTCTGAACCAGAAGGGGAAGAACGTCATCTGCATTTATGTGGCCATCGGACAGAAGGCAAGCTCTGTGGCGCAGCTTGTGCAGACACTCCGTGCGAATGACGCAATGAAGTACACCGTGGTTGTGTGTGCAACCGCCAGCGAAACGGCACCTATCCAGTACATTGCGCCCTATGCGGGATGCGCCATGGGCGAGTATTTCATGGAGCAGGGGAAAGACGTGCTGATCGTTTATGACGATCTTTCCAAGCACGCCATTGCCTATCGTTCCATGTCACTGCTGCTGGAGCGTTCTCCCGGACGTGAAGCGTACCCTGGCGACGTGTTCTATCTCCACTCCCGTTTGCTGGAGCGGTCTGCTCACCTTTCTGATGCAAAGGGCGGCGGCAGCATGACAGCACTGCCGATTGTGGAAACCCAGGCAGGTGACGTGTCCGCCTATATTCCTACCAACATTATTTCCATCACGGATGGTCAGATTTTCCTGGAAAGCGACTTGTTCTTCTCTGGCCAGCGTCCCGCAGTGAACGTGGGTCTGTCCGTTTCCCGTGTGGGCGGCGCCGCACAGACCAAGGCCATGAAGAAGGCCGCAGGTGCACTTCGACTGGAGCTGGCGCAGTACCGTGAGATGGAAGTCTTCACGCAGTTTTCCAGCGATTTGGACGAAGCAACCAAGCAGCAATTGACCTATGGTCAGGGCTTGATGGAGATGCTCAAGCAGGATCGTTCCCATCCTATGCAGCAGCACCAGCAGGTGATTACCCTGGTGGCGGCACTTGATCATGTGATGCAGAATGTGCCTGTTCGTGAGGTCAAGAAGTTCCAGACAAATCTGATTGCTTACGTTGAAAAGCAGGGTGCATCCATCTGCCAGGAGATTGACCGGAAGGGACAGCTTTCGGATGACTTGAAGCAGGAAATTCTGCGTCTGTCCCATGAATTTCTGGAGCAGTATTCTGCAGGCAAGGCAACACAGGCGGTGAACGCGAATGGCAAACGCGAAGGAAATTAAAAGCCGCATTAACAGTGTGAAGGATACGCAGAAAATCACCAATGCCATGTACCTGATTGCATCCACCAAGATGCGCAAGGCAAAGAGCGAGCTGGAAAACACTCGCCCGTATTTCATGGCACTGAAGGGTGAAATCAAGCGTATCTTCCGCACGGTGAATGATGTGGAAAGCAGGTATTTCTATCCGGCAGAAGGCGAGCCTGCCCTGAACGGAACCTATGCGGTGCTGGTGATTACAGCAGACAAGGGTCTGGCGGGTGCCTACAACCAGAACGCGATCAAAGAGGCTGAAAAGCTTCTGCAGCAGCACCAGGACACGAAACTTTTCGTGGTTGGTGAGTACGGACGTCAGGCCTTCATGCAGCGGCATATTCCTATTGAGAAGAGCTTCCTGTACACCGCGCAGAATCCTACGCTGCACAGGGCTCGGGAAATTGCAAGCCTGCTGTTGGATTTGTTCGATCAACGTAAGGTGGACAAGATTTTCATTGTCTATACTGACTTGAAGAGCAGCCAGGATGCGCAGGCCATTTCGACACGTCTGCTGCCGTTCCACCGTGCATACTTTGCGACCACCACGGAAGAAAAGGCCGTGACCACACCCTTTGAGTTTGAACCCTCGGTGGGTGCCGTGCTGGATAACATCATGCACAGCTACGTGACGGGTTTCATTTACAGCGCGCTGGTGGATAGCTTTTGCAGCGAACAGAATGCCCGCATGACGGCTATGGATTCCGCTAATAAGAATGCACAGGAAATTTTGAGTGACCTGACGATTCAGTATAACCGCGTTCGTCAGGCAGCCATTACCCAGGAAATCACAGAGGTTTCCGCTGGCGCGAAGGCACAAAAGAAGAAGCGGTTAAAGGAGGCGAATGCTTCATGAATACAGGAAAGATCGTGACTGTATCCGGTCCTGTGATTGACGTGCGGTTTCCGCATGGTCAGCTTCCGAAAATCAAGGAAGCTCTGCGCGTCAACGTAGATGGCACGGAACGGGTCATGGAAGTCGCACAGCATATTGGTCATGATACAGTACGCTGCATTATGCTGGCGGAAAGTGAAAATATCGTGCGCGGCATGGATGTGCAGGCCGATGGCAATGGAATCCGCGTTCCTGTAGGCGAGTGCACGCTTGGCCGCATGTTTAACGTTCTTGGTCAGCCGATTGACGGCGGTGAAAGCGTACCCACAACGGAAAAGCACTGGGAGATCCATCGGAAAGCACCGTCGTTTGCACAGCAGCGCCCTGCGGTGGAAATTCTTGAAACTGGCATCAAGGTTATTGACTTGCTGGAGCCCTATCCAAAGGGAGGCAAGATTGGCCTGTTCGGCGGCGCTGGCGTTGGCAAAACCGTGCTGATTCAGGAACTGATTCACAACGTTGCCATGGAGCACGGCGGATATTCCATCTTTACCGGCGTTGGCGAGCGCAGCCGTGAGGGCAACGACCTGTGGACGGAAATGCGTGAGAGCGGCGTTATTGATAAAACGGCGCTGGTCTTCGGCCAGATGAACGAATCTCCCGGCGTGCGTATGCGTGTTGCCCTGTCTGGCCTGACCATGGCAGAGTATTTCCGCGATGAAGAGCACAAGGATGTTCTGCTGTTCATCGATAACATCTTCCGTTTTGTTCAGGCAGGCAGTGAAGTTTCCACTCTGCTGGGACGTATGCCTTCTGCCGTTGGCTACCAGCCTACACTGGCTGAGGAAATGGGCGCATTGCAGGAGCGGATTACTTCGACCCGGGAAGGCTCCGTCACCTCTGTGCAGGCCGTCTATGTGCCTGCCGATGACCTGACTGACCCTGCGCCTGCAACGACTTTTACGCACCTGGATGCAACCACCGTGCTGAGCCGTAAGATTGCTGAGCAGGGTATCTATCCTGCCGTGGATCCTTTGGCGTCTACTTCTCGTATTCTGGAAGCGTCCATTGTGGGCGAAGAGCATTACGAAGTGGCACGCAAAGTGCAGGAAATCCTTCAAAAATATCACGAGCTGCAGGACATCATCGCGATCCTTGGTATGGATGAATTGGGCGAGGAGGATAAACAGACGGTCACCCGTGCCCGCAGAATTCAGAAGTTCCTGGCGCAGCCGTTCCATGTGGCAGAAAAGTTCACGGGCATCACTGGCGTGTATGTGCCGCTGAAGGAAACGATCCGCGGTTTCAAGGCCATTGTGAATGGCGAAATGGATCAGTATCCTGAGGCTGCCTTCTATAATGCGGGAACCATCGAGGACGTCGTGAAGAAGGCAGAGCAGATGGAGGCTCACCATGAATAAGCCTTTTCAGGTGAAAATTCTGGCGGCCGATTATCCCTTCTATGAAGGTGCCTGCGAGTCTTTGATTGTTCCTACCGCTGAAGGGCAGTATGGCATTCTTGCCGGGCACAGCAACATGATTGCCGCTGTTGTGCCGGGTGTGCTGCAGTATAAAATTCCCGGGCAGCCCGTGAAGTACGCTGCCGTTTCTGAAGGTCTTGTCAAGGCCGAGAGCGGCGAGGTTCTTGTGCTGGTGGATACCGCTGAACGCCCTGAGTACATTGATGAAAATCGTGCCAAAAGGGCAGCAGAAGCAGCTAAAGAAGAAATTCTGCAGAAGAAGAGTATTCAGGAATACCGCACTGCACAGGCAAGCCTTGCACGCGCCATTACCAGACTGCGCGTCAAGCACACAAACACTGATTAATCCATGATAGCTCCGCTGCCTGAGAGGGTGGCGGAGCTTTTCGTTTGCCGCGGCAAAGGCTCTTTGTCTTGACAGAAGACAGAAAACGGCTACAATGGAGCTAAAGACAAGGATGGGAGGCCTACAAAATGGCAGGGCTTGAACAGTACGTGCAGCACTTTATCGATCGGATGGAACGGGAACAGGTGAACATTCACGGCTTTCAGCTCTCTGTTCATGGACAGATGAAGGCGAAGGCTTATTACGCGCCCTTTGCGGAAGGCCAACTGCATCAGATGTATTCCATTACCAAGTCCATGACGTGTATTGCTGTTGGTATGCTGATGGATGAGGGAAAGATTAATCTGGACGATCCCATCACGAAATTTTTCCCTGACTATTTGCCTGAACATCCGGATGAACGGCTGATGCGGCTGAAAATTCGCGATATGCTTCGCATGGCGACCTGCTATCGGCGCACGACCTATCGGGAAGGTATCGATGAAAACTGGGCGAAAACCTTTTTCACAGCGACGCCTACGCATGAGCCGGGCACGGTGTTCAATTATGATACCAGCTGTGCACAAGTGCTCGCAGCCCTGGTAGAACGCCTTAGCGGCATGAGCGAGGAGCAATTCCTGACAGAACGTCTCCTGAAGCCTATCGGTTGTGAGGATGGTACCCATTGGCTGACGGACCCGTCTGGATGCTGCCGCGGCGGAACGGGCATGTGCATGAGCCTACGGGATATGCACAGGGTAGCACAGTGGATGTTGGATGGCGGCAGGGGATTGATTTCGGCGGAATTCCTGCAGCAGATGACCGAAAAACACATCGATACAATCATGCAAACCAACGAGGAAGAACGCTACGGCTACTGCTGGCAGTGCTGGCGGACAAGAAATGGCTGGGCACTGTATGGCATGGGTGGTCAATTGGCGGTGGTGTGTCCCGATAAGCAGACGATTCTGACGACGATTGCCGACACTCGACTGGATCCTTTTGGCGTGCAGCGACTGTACAATGCGTTTTTTGAGGAGCTGTATCCTGCCGTTGAAAAGGAAGACATGCCTTTCACCGCCTACCAGCTGAAGACGCATCACTTTGCAACCTGTCCCGCGGCGAAGGTACCTGCAGGCAGATATACCTTCGCAGAGGGCAATCCTTTGCATCTGCGCTGGATGGAGCTTGAGGAAAACACGCTGCACTATGAAAACGACCGCGGCGTGGTGCAACTGCCCTTCATTCCCGGAGACAACCTTCCTGCTAAATTCCCGGGCTGGGACGCTGACGCGCTGGTTTCTGCCGGCTGGACGGCGGATGGCATGCTGCATGTGCGCTGCAATGAAATTCAGTGGGAGCCTTGCGGCTTTGAATTGCTGCTTTGCTTCAAAGATCACACATTGACCGTGCAGGCAAGATGCTGCTCATCAGAAAAAACACGCTTCTATGATGGCGTGGCCACAGGTACTCGCAATTCATAAAGAAATGAGGGCTTATTCCACATGACAGAGGTACAGATTCGCAAGGCTGAAAACAAGGATATCCCAGCCATCGTTAAACTGCTTTATCAGGTGCATAAGGTGCACAGCGATGCTCGCCCTGACCTTTTTAAGGCGGGAGCAAGAAAATACACAGATGACGAACTGAAGGTCATTCTTGCTGATGACAATACGCCCGTTTTTGTGGCGGAAACAGACGGGAATGTTTGCGGATACGCATTCTGCATTCACAGGCAGTTTGTCAATCATCCCAGCATGACAGACGTCAAAAGCCTGTATATTGACGACCTCTGCGTGGATAGCGAGGCACGTGGTCGGCATGTGGGTACGCAGCTGTATCAGTATGTGCTGGATTACGCCAAAGCGCACGGCTATTATAATGTGACGCTGAATGTCTGGGCAGATAATAAGAAAGCACTTGGTTTCTATGAGAAGATTGGCTTGCGGGTACAGAAAATCGGCATGGAGAAAATTTTGTAATTCGCTCATAAGAAAATTGTGTGCCTGACGAAATGGAGCATGCGCTTTTTTATCATGCAAAATGGATTGCATTTTCTTGCCCCCTGCTCTATAATGAGGAAAGTATCAATGAAGGAGTGATGGCAATGCCTACGGATCTCGAAATTGCACAACAGGCACAACCTCGTATGATTGGGGAAATTGCTGAAAAGGCAGGCATCCCGCAGGAAGCACTGTCCCAGTATGGACGGCTGATGGCAAAGGTGGATCCTGCGCTTTTGCCAAAGAAGAGCAGCAAGGCGAAGCTCATCCTGGTGACGGCCATCAATCCAACCCCTGCAGGCGAGGGAAAGACCACCGTGAGCGTTGCCCTGGCAGATGGCATGGCGAAGATTGGCAAACGTTCCATGCTGGCGCTGCGTGAACCTAGCTTGGGTCCTGTGTTCGGCATGAAAGGCGGTGCTGCAGGCGGCGGCTATGCTCAGGTGCTGCCTATGGAGCAGATTAACCTGCACTTTACGGGAGACCTTCACGCAATCACGGCCGCGAATAACCTTCTCGCGGCGATGATTGATAACCATATTCAGCAGGGCAACAAGCTGGGAATTGATCCTCGTCAGGTCAGCTGGCGCCGCTGCCTGGATGTGAATGACCGTCAGCTTCGGCAAATCACCTCCGGCCTTGGCGGAAAGCCCAACGGCATGCCTCGCGAGGATGGCTTCGACATTACCGCTGCCAGCGAGGTGATGGCAGTATTTTGCCTGGCGAAGGATCTTCACGATCTGAAGGAACGTCTGGCAAGGCTGCAGGTGGCCAGAACCTTTGACGGCAAGGCAGTTACGGCAGGGGATCTTCATGCGCAGGGCGCCATGACGGCTCTTTTGCGGGACGCGCTTCAGCCTAATCTTGTGCAAACATTGGAAGGAACGCCTTGCCTGATGCACGGCGGCCCCTTTGCGAATATTGCCCATGGCTGCAACAGTGTGATTGCCACTACCACGGCCATGTCTTTGGCAGATTATGTGGTAACAGAAGCTGGTTTCGGTGCAGATTTGGGTGCGGAAAAGTTCCTGGATATCAAGTGCCGCCAGGCAGGCATCTGGCCTGATGCGGTCGTCATTGTGGCCACCGTGCGTGCACTGAAGCATCACGGCGGTTGCCCGAAGGATCAGCTGAATGCAGAAAATCTCGATTGCCTGGAAAAGGGCATGGCCAATCTATTGCGGCATATCGACCATATCAAAAATGTGTGGCACCGTCCTGCGGTGGTAGCAATCAACCGCTTTGTCAGCGACACGGCGGCGGAAATGGATCTTCTGCGGAGTGCATGCCAAAAGACGGGCACCCCTGTGGAGGTCTGCGACGGATGGGCCCACGGCGGCGATGGTGCGAAGGAATTGGCTGAGGTTGTGTGCCGCCTGGCGGATGAAAAGAAGGACGATACGCCTTCTTACACCTATCCTGCAGAGATGCCTTTGAAGGCCAAGATTGAAACGATTGCCAAATCCATCTATGGCGCTGCGGACGTCTCCTTCGGCGCAGGTGTCATGAAGCAGCTGGAAAAGCTGACTGCGGAGGGCTTTGGAGAATGCCCCGTCTGCATCGCGAAAACCCAGTATTCCTTCTCGGATGACGCGAAAGCGCTGGGCGCACCCTCCGGCTTTACCCTGCACATCCGCAGCGTTCGCCTGAGCGCAGGTGCAGGCTTTGTGGTGGCCTTTGCAGGTGATATCATCGCCATGCCTGGCTTGCCCAAGATTCCTGCAGCTGAAAATATTGATGTGGATGAAAACGGAAAAATCACAGGATTGTTCTGATCAGCGCAAAGCAACAGCGTTGACAACCCCGAGGAATCCTGCTAGAATAAGCACGTGGGGCTATGATGGGAAGAGCGTCCGGTGAACCGCCCATAAGAGAGGAAGCCTGTGGCTGAAAGCTTCTGACGGTGCACGGATGGAGACACCCCGGAGCCTTTTGACGAGAGTCGAACGCATGCCCAGCGTTAACGGGGCAGATGAGGTGATGGGAGAAATCCCGTCACGAAGCACGGGTGGCACCGCGAAGAGGATTCGCCCCATGCAGAAGATTGCTGCATGGGGCTTTTATACACCCATGCCATGGCAAAGGAGGATAAACACATGCTGACCCAGGCACCCAGAGGAACCCGCGATGTGCTGCCGACAGACAGCTATCGCTGGCAATATGTAGAGGATAAGATGCGCCATGCCGCCGCAGAGGCAGGCTTCCGCGAAGTTCGCACCCCTGTGTTCGAGCACACGGAGCTGTTCCTGCGCGGTGTGGGCGATACCACCGATATTGTGCAGAAGGAAATGTACACTTTCAAGGACAAGGGTGACCGTTCTATCACCCTGAAGCCCGAAGGAACCGCAGGCGCTGCACGTTCCTTCTTGGAGAGCAACCTGTATGCAGATGCTTTGCCCTGCAAAATGTACTACCTGAACGCACCGATTTTCCGCTATGAGGCGCCCCAAAGCGGCCGTCTCCGCGAGCATCACCAGTTTGGCTTGGAGTGCTTTGGTGCGCAGGAAGCCACGGCGGATGCAGAATTGATTCTTTTGGCCTATAAGCTTTTGAGCTCTCTGGGCGTGAAGAATCTGTCTGTGAACATCAACTCCATTGGCTGTCCGACGTGCCGTCCCAAGTATCACGCCATGCTGAAGGAATATCTGTCCGGCAAGCTGAGCCAGATGTGCACCACCTGCCAGAGCCGTTTTGAACGGAATCCGCTGCGTGTGCTGGACTGCAAGGAGCATAAGTGCCAGGAGCTGGTGAAGGATGCTCCCAGCATGCTGGATGTGCTGTGTGATGATTGCAAGGCGCACTTCGCCCAGCTGCAGGAATGCCTGCAGGCAAGCGGCATTCCGTATCAGGTAGACAGCCGCATTGTTCGCGGCCTGGACTACTACACCAAGACGGTATTTGAACTGATTACCACCACAAAGGATGGCAACCTGACGGTCTGCGGCGGCGGTCGATATGATCACCTGGTGAATCAGCTGGGCGGCCCTGATCTGCCTGCAGTTGGCTTTGGCATGGGCATTGAGCGCGTACTGATGCTGCTGGATAGCGAAGGCGTTACCATTCCGCAGCCTGACTGGTATGACGTGTTTGTTACCTTCATGGGTGAGAACAAGCTGAGCGCATTCACGCTGGTGCAGCAGCTGCGCAATGAAGGATTGAAGGTCGACATGGATCATTGCGGCCGCAGTCTGAAGGCACAGTTCAAGTATGCCAACAAGACAGGTGCGCTGATCACAGCAACTCTGGGCGATGATGAAGTCGCACAGGGCGTGGTGAAGCTGAAAAACATGGCTACCCGTGAAGAACGCACGGTGGCTCGTGCAGATGCTGCCGCTGCCATTCGCGAGATGGAGCAGGCAAAATAACTTGCTATATATTTGAAAGGAGCTGCAAAAACATGCAGAACCGAACCCATACATGTAATGAACTTCGCCTTGCAGATGCAGGGAAGAAGGTTCAGCTTTCCGGCTGGATGGAGAATATCCGTGTGGTCAGCGGCAATCTGGCTTTCCTGGTACTCCGCGATTTCTATGGCACAACGCAGGTGGTGATTGAGTCTGAAGAGATGATGGCTGCTGTGCGCGACCTGAATAAGGAAAGCACCATCTCCGTCACCGGTACCGTTCGTGAACGCGACAACAAGAACCCCAAGATCGATACGGGCGACATTGAAGTCGTTCCTGAGAAGATCGAAGTGCTGGGTCGCTGCCGCTACAACGCGCTGCCTTTCCAGATCAACCGCAGCCGCGAGGCTGACGAGGCAATTCGTCTGAAGTACCGCTACCTTGATCTGCGCAATCCTGATGTGAAGAAGAACATCATCATGCGCTGCAATGTGGTCGCCGCTCTGCGTCAGGCCATGCTGGAGCACGGCTTCTTGGAAATCACCACGCCTATTCTGACGGCTTCTTCTCCCGAAGGCGCCCGCGACTATCTGGTACCTGCTCGTAAGCATCCTGGCATGTTCTATGCACTGCCGCAGGCTCCCCAGCAGTTCAAGCAGCTGCTCATGACCTCTGGCTTTGACCGCTATTTCCAGATCGCTCCCTGCTTCCGTGATGAGGATGCCCGCGGCGACCGCAGCCCCGGCGAATTCTATCAGATGGACATGGAAATGGCCTTCGCGTCTCAGGAAGATGTGTTCGCCATTCTGGAAGATGTTCTGCCGCCTGTGTTCGCCAAGTATGGCACGTATAATATCGCTTCCTCCGCGCCTTTCCGCCGCATTCCTTATATGGAAAGCATGGAGACCTACGGCTCCGACAAGCCTGACCTGCGCATTGACCTTGTCTGCCAGGACGTGACCGAGCTGGTGGGCGATTGCGGATTTGGTCCCTTCGAGGGCAACACGGTGAAGGCCGTGGTGGTGACCGATATGACTGCCACCCGCAAGCAGATCGATAAGCTCTGTGCAGATGTGGAGGTAGTGTCCGGCAGCAAGCCTTACTGGTTCAAGATGGACGAAAAGGGCGAGCTGGCTGGCGGCATTGCCAAGTTCCTGCAGGAGAAGAAGGACGCTGTGGTTGCTGCACTGAACCTGAAGCCCAACACCTTCGTGGGTCTGGCCGCAGGCAAGAAGGGCGCTGCCCAGAAGACGGCCGGCGTGCTCCGCAAGCAGCTGGGCGAAATGTGCCCCAACCACATGGATCGTGAAAAGTATGAGTTCTGCTGGATCGTTGACTTCCCGATGTATGAAATCGGCGAGGAAAGCGGCGAGCTGGAATTCTGCCACAATCCTTTCTCTATGCCCAATGGCGGCCTGGAGATCCTGCAGAAGGCACAGAATGGCGAAGTGGATCCGCTGACCATCACTGCCTTCCAGTACGACCTGGTATGCAATGGTGTGGAGCTGTCCTCTGGCGCTGTGCGTAACCATGATCCGGAAATCATGATCGAAGCGTTCAAGCTGGTTCGCCTGGGCGAGGAAGATGTGAAGGCCAAGTTCCCTGCCATGTACAACGCGTTCTGCTATGGTGCTCCGCCTCATGCTGGCATCGCTCCCGGTGTGGATCGTATGGTCATGCTGCTGGCTGGCGTGGATACCATTCGCGAGGTCATTCCGTTCCCCATGAACAAGAACGCTCAGGATGTGATGATGGGCGCTCCCGGCAAGGTAGAGCAGAAGCAGCTGGATGAACTGCACATTGCTATCGTAAAGGAAGAAGAATAATTCACTGATTTCCCGCGTTTGACTGCTGCTTTCATGGTAGTTGCCAAGCGCGGGAAAATCTGATATACTAAGGTGGAGTTCCAAAAGGAGGTCTTGTTGAAATGGCAGCTAAGAATAATAACCTGCCCGTGAATATGGAGCAGGATACGGAACAGACAAACAATATTACCTACGCCAATGAGGTGGTGTCCATCATCGCAGGCCTTGCAGCTGCTGAGGTGGAAGGCATTGCAGGCATGTGCAGTGTTTCTGGCAACATCCTGAGCAAGAATCGGAACGTCACCAAGGGCGTGAAGGTTGAAATCGGCACGGAAGAAGCCAGCGTCGATTTGTACGTGGTTGTGGAGTATGGCACGCCCATTCAGAAGGCTGCGCAGGACGCACAAGAGAGCGTTCGCAAGGCAATTGAGTCGATGACGGGTCTGCATGTGGTGCGCGTAGACGTGCATGTGCAGGGCGTAAGCTTCGAAAAGGAAAACAAGACGGCAATTGAGGCTGGCAAGGAAACAGCTGCACTGGCTGCCGGCGAAGAGAAAAAGGCTGAAGCCGTAGCAGCACCTGTGACGGAGGCGCCTAAGGCTGAAGAAACCGGGGAAACGCCTGTTGTGGAAGAACCAAAGGCAGAGGAAGCTCCTGCGGAAGAAAAGACAACGGAGGAAGCACCTGCCGAGGAGACTCCTGCTGAAGAACCTCAGGCATAAGGCCTGCTTGGGTGAAGGGAGGCGCCAACTGTGAAAATTCGAGTTTTAGACAGACTGCTGGTCGCACTGGCTGGTCTTGTTCTGCTGGCATTGTGTGCAGGCGTTGTGGCACAGGTCTTTTGCAATGTGCCTGTGACCGACTATATCAACCAGTGGCTTGCGACACCTGATCAGACGGTAACCATTGTGTGCATTGCGGTAGCAGCGGCTTTGCTGATCATTGGCGTGTATTGCGTGTGCATGATGTTCCGTCATCGGAAGGGAAAGCGCGGCTTTGTTCTCCAGAAGACGGAGAACGGCGAATTGAGCATTGCCATCAAGGCTATGGAAGGCCTGGTGCAGCAGTGCGTGGACAGCCATCCTGAAATGAAGCTGAACAGCATTCACATCGACCCTGAGAAGGACGGCGTTACGGTGCATGTCCGCATTACGCTGGCCAGCGGTGTGAGCATTCCTCTGGCGGTGGGCGCACTGCAGAAGCAGATCCGCACGTACCTGACATCCTGCTCCGGCGTGGATGTAAAGGAAGTTCGCGTACAGGTGGATACCTCGTCTGACCAGGCGAAGGATTCTCCTTATGCGGTGCAGGGCATTATCGCGCCTGCATCTGCGCCTTTGCTGCATGGCGGCGAAACGACCGGGCAGGATGCATCCGCTAGGGAAGAAACTGCTGCAACGGTTGAAACCGCACCTGTTTCTGCACCTGAAGCAGCTGCACCTGTAGAAACCGCATCTGATGCACCTGAAACGGTGAGCACTGTGGAAGAAGAGCCTCAGGAAGAAGAAAATTCCGAAGAAAAAGCCGTAGCAGGAGAAGCGTCTGCTGAAAGCACAATGGATGAACAGGAGGACGAACATGAAGTCACTGAATGAAATCGTTCATGATATGACCACATGGGGAACGCCCGCCTGTGGTATCTTCTGCGGCATTATTGGCGCAATTGTTGCCGTTCTGCTGTTGACTGTCGGCTTCTGGAAAACAGTGCTGGTCGCTTTGCTGTGCGCAGCAGGCGCGTTCATCGGCGGCGTGAAGGATAAGCAGGCGTTTATCAAAAACGCGGTGAACAAGATCTTCCCGCCTAAGGATACCCTTTGAAATTTGAAAACATGAAAGAACGGAGTGCTTGACTTATGGCACGATCGACTGCTCGGGCAGCGGCAATGCAGATGATTTTTGAACACGTTTCCGGCGGTGAAGGCGGCGAGGAGACCCTCCAGATGGTCTATGATGAGCTGCGCGAGGAAACGGCTAACGACAACGAGCCTGTAAGAGAAAACGAGCCTGGCAAGGGCGATCGCAGCTATATCGATGAGGTGCTCAGCGGCGTGTTGGATCATCTGGATGAGCTGGATGAGAAAATTGCTGCTGCCAGCCGTGGCTGGACCATTGAACGTATGCCGCGGGTTGACTTGACCATTCTGCGTCTGGCCTGCTGGGAAATCCTCTATCGGGATGACGTTCCCGGCAGTGTGGCCATCAATGAGGCTGTGGAGCTGGCTAACCGTTATTCTGACCCGGATAACAGCAGCCGCTTTATCAATGGCGTACTGGGCACCATCCTGCGTGAAAAAGAGGCGCAGGCATGACGGCAGATGTAGTCATCGGACTGGACACCAGCTGCTACACCACGTCTGCCGCTGCAGTGACAACGGATGGTCAGGTGATCATCTCCAGTCGAAAGCTCCTGCCTGTGCCGGAAGGCCAGCGGGGACTAAGACAGAGTGACATGGTGTTCATTCATACCAAGCAGCTTCCTGAACGAATTCAGGAGATGGCGGAAGCAATCAAGGGCTTTCGAGTGGTTGCTGTGTGTGCATCGCGCTATCCGCGGGATGATGAAAGTTCGTATATGCCTGCATTTCAGGTAGGGGATGCTCAGGCACGCAGCTTGGCTGCGGTGCTTGGCGTCCCTTGCTTTGCATGTAGCCATCAGCGCGGGCACATTCGCGCGGCTATGGTGGATAGCGGCATTGAAAGCGGCAATATGTTGGCAGTGCATCTGTCAGGCGGCACCACGGAAGTGCTGTCAGTGGAAGAAGGCAAGCTAACGCTGCTGGGCGGCTCTCTTGATTTGCACGCTGGGCAACTGGTAGATCGCACAGGCGTTGCCATGGGACTTCCGTTCCCTGCAGGCCCTCATTTGGAAGAGCTTGCCTGGAAAGGCGAGAGCAAAGCCCTGCTTCCTACGAGCATGGAGAAGGATGGCCTGTGGTGCCATCTTTCCGGGGCGGAAACGCAAGTGCAGCGCTGGATTGCAGCGTCTGCCATGTCCAGAGAAAACATTGCCATGGAAGTTTATGACGTGCTTGCACGTTCTGTGGCAAGGATGATTCTTCAGGCAAGCAGGCAGACGGGCATTCGCCAAGTGCTGATTGCTGGCGGTGTGGCTTCGTCTGCACTGTTCAGAAAGCTCGTAACGGAGCGTATCCACAAGAAGGACATTCATTTCCGCGTTTGCTTTGGCAAGCCGGAATATAGCGGCGATAACGCGGTGGGAGTGGCTCTCATTGGTGCCGACCGTATGAAGGCCGGCGAAAACGCCTGAGTTCAGTGAAGGAAAACGTAGGACGGAGGGATAGCAATGGCTGCACAGCTCTTGGATGGCAAGCTTATGGCCACAGAGACGCGTGAAGAAGTTGCCGGAAAGGTTGCGAAACTGAAGGAACAGGGGATTTGCCCCGGCCTGGCTGTTATTCTCGTGGGTGAAGATCCTGCCAGCCAGATTTATGTTCGCAACAAGGAAAAAGCCTGCGAAGCTGCGGGCATCTACTCTCTGACCCTTCGCTTGCCGGAAAGTACCACGCAGGAGGCACTGGAAGAAAAAATTCAGGAACTGAATGATGATCCTAAGATTCACGGCATTCTGGTGCAGCTGCCTTTGCCGTCTCAATTGAATGAAACAGAAGCCCTGGCAGCGATTCGTCCTGAAAAGGATGTGGACGGTTTCCATGTGCAGAATGCGGGCAAGCTTTTCACAGGACAGGAAGGCGTGGTTCCGTGTACGCCGAAGGGCGCCATGGAAATGCTGAAGCGTACAGGGATTGACCTCAGCGGCAAGGAAGCTGTGGTGATCGGACGCAGCAACATTGTGGGCAAACCCATGGCCATGCTGCTTTTGAACGCGAATTGCACGGTGACCATGTGCCACAGCCGCACAGCCAACTTATCGGAGCATACCAGACGTGCAGACATTCTGGTGGCAGCTGTAGGCAAGCCGCATTTTGTTACCGCTGATATGGTGAAGCCTGGTGCGGTGGTCATTGACGTGGGCATCAACCGCGTGGATGGTAAGGTGGTGGGCGATGTGGACTTTGACGCAGTCAGGGAAGTTGCATCGTGGATTACGCCTGTGCCTGGCGGCGTAGGGCGCATGACCATTGCCATGCTGATGGAAAACACTGTGGAAGCTGCAGAGAGGCAGGCTCAATAATGGACGAATGGATCTTTGAAGTCAGTGACCTGAATGAGTACGTTCGTCAGGTGCTGGGGACTGATCCTTTGCTTCGCAGGCTGCGTTTGAGGGGCGAAATTAGCAATTTCAAGCGCCATTCATCCGGACACTGGTATTTTACCCTGAAGGATGAACGCTGCCGTGTGGCGTGTGTTATGTTTCGGCAAAACGCCATGCGGATGAGCGTACGTCCGACGGACGGTATGCGGGTGATTGTTTCAGGCAGTGTGAGCCTGTACCCGGAAAGCGGAACGTATCAGTTCTATGCGGAGTCCATGCGGCCTGAGGGTCAAGGTTCCCTGTTCCAGCAATTTGAAGCATTGAAAGCCAAGCTGGAAGCGCAGGGACTGTTTGATTCATCTCGAAAAAAGCCACTGCCCATGCGACCGAAAAAGATTGCGGTGGTTACGGCCAGGACAGGTGCTGTCTTGCAGGATATCCGCAGAGTTTCTGCCGCAAGAGATCCCGGCGTTCCGCTTGTGCTGCTGCCAGTCAAGGTGCAGGGCGAGGGTGCGGCAGAGGAAATTGCCCGTGCTATCGCCAAGGCTGGAACGCTCCCGGATATAGACGTGATCATCGTTGGCCGAGGCGGCGGTTCCATGGAGGATTTGTGGGCCTTTAATGAGGAAAAGGTGGCTCGCGCCATTGCGGCCTGTCCCATTCCTGTCATATCTGCTGTGGGCCATGAAACAGATTTTACGATTGCTGACTTTGTGGCAGATGCCCGTGCGTCTACGCCATCCAATGCGGCAGAAATGGCTGTGCCGGATCGCAAAGAGACGCTGGAGGCGATTGATTTGCTGAGGCGTCATCTGTATCAGCAGACGGAGAGCAGCATTCAGCGCAGACGGATCCAGCTGCTAAAGGCAGTGCATCAACTGGAGGCGCAAAAGCCGGAAAAGCGCATCAGCGATACCCTGCAGAAGCTTGCAGTCTGTGAAACGCGGCTGCAGCGGGCAGCGGAAAACCGAATTTCTGCCTATAGGCCGCAGCTGGCATTGCAGAGGGTTCGACTGGATCATGCCGTGGATACGGGCATTCATCGTCAGCAGGTTCGCCTGGACAAAATAAAGACCAGCTTGAAAGCTATGGATCCTCAAAAGGTTCTTGGCCGTGGCTATGCCATGGTGACAGATCGAGATGGCAAGCTCATCAGCAGCGTCACGGCTGTGGGGCGGGATCCTGTGGCACTGCGTTTTCAGGATGGCCGCGTAACGGTAAAACGTGTTGAGGAGAGTTGAAGATGGCAACAAAGAAGAAAATGACTTTCGAGGATCAACTAAACGCCCTAGAGCAACTCATTGCCAACATGGAAAATGGCGAAATGCCCCTGGAGGACTCGCTGCGTGCATATGAGGACGGCATGAAGATGGCGGAGCAGCTGGAGAAAGAACTGCAGACCGCCACGCAAAGGCTTACGGTGCTTCGTAAGAATGCCGCCGGCGAAGATGTGGAAGTCCCCATCGAGGAGGATGAGCCATGAAGACACCTGCGGAATACGCCGCATTGGTGGAAGAAGCT
This sequence comes from bacterium, assembly GCA_963618735.1. GTDB lineage: Bacteria > Bacillota > Clostridia > Christensenellales > Aristaeellaceae > CAKUFA01. The sequence continues at coordinate 80,441 of CAVEUM010000009.1, forward strand.
CTGCCGAAGCAATTGCGGAGCCTGGGCGATATCCCGTCGATTCTGCTGGAAGCCATGTCCTATTCGCTGGAGGCTGGCGGCAAGCGGCTTCGTCCTATGCTGCTTCTGGCGGCTGGGGATGTGATGGGGGCGGACATCGCAAAGCTGATGCCCTACGCATGTGCTCTGGAAATGATTCACACCTATAGCCTGATTCATGATGATCTCCCTGCAATGGATAATGATGACCTTCGCCGAGGACGCCCCACCAATCATGTGGTGTAC
>CAVEUM010000010.1:0-80122 GCA_963618735.1 bacterium
GTGCAGGATCGCCCTGTTTACCTGTTTGCACAGGATTTCACGGTACACGGCGGTGCCATGGGTGTGAAGCAGGCCGGCAAGATCCTGAAGGTGCTGGATCTGGCACAGAAGACTGGTGCTCCTGTCATTGCAATGATGGACAGCGCTGGCGTGCGCCTGGACGAGGGCGCAGAGGCAATGAACGCCTATGCACAGGTCTATGCTAAGATGACGAAGCTGAGCGGCGTATGCCCCATGATCGCTCTGGTAATGGGACCCTGCGTTGGCGGTGCAGCTTTGATCAGCCAGCTGTGCGACGTGAGCATTATGGCAGAGGATGTCGGCCGCTTGATGGTTTACGGCACTCAGGTGATGAGCGCTGTTTCCGGCAAGACCTACACCGATGAGACTGCCGGCGGTGCTGCTGCGATGGCTGCGCAGGGTGCTGTGGCACTGACTGCAAAGGACGAGGATGCTGCTATTGCACTGGCTGTGCAGGTGCTGGATCTGCTGCCCGGCTGCAATGCCGAGGATGCTCCCGTGGTGGACACCGACGATATGAATCGCGTTCTGCCTGCTGTGGACGCTAAGGACGCCGCTTCCCTGATGGCCGCTATGGCTGATGGCGCTTCCTATGTGGAGCTCTACAAGGATTTCGGCAAGGAAGTTCGTGTTGCACTGACTCGCGTTGGCGGCTACACGGTGGGTCTGGTGGTTTCTGATGCCAACGTGAACGAGGGCACCTTGACTGCCGACGCTGCTTCCAAGACTGCTCGCTTCATCCGCCTGTGCGACTGCTACTCTCTGCCTGTTGTGTCTCTGATCAACAGCAAGGGCGTTGTGGTGCCTGACGTGAAGGATCAGGCCAAGACCATGGCTGGCGTGGCTCAGCTGCTGTACGCTTATGCGGAAGCAACCTGCCCCAAGGTCAGCGTGGTGGTTGGCAATGCCATCGGCCAGAGCTTCGTTGCTATGGCTGGCAAGGGCAATGCTGACGTGGCTTATGCTTGGCCGGGTGCTGTGATTTCTGCCCTGACCCCCGATGCCGCCGTGCAGGTGCTGTACGAGGATGAACTGAAGGCTGGCAAGAAGGATCCGCTGACCGAGCGCGCTGAGCTGGAAGCAAAGTACGCTGAGGATGTGGCGGACGGCGTTGCCGCTGCTCAGGCTGGCATGATCGACGATGTGTGCGACCCTGCGGATACCCGCAAGCTGGTGATTGCCGCACTGGAAATGCTCGCTTCCAAGCGTGAATCCAATCCGCCTAAGAAGCACGGCAACCTGCCGCTGTAACCGGAAAGGACGTGCAGCATAATGGATAGATTACTCAATAGCTTGCTGGTCATGCTGGTCGGCATGCTGGTGGTCTTCTTCGGCCTGATCGTTCTGATCGGCCTGATCAAGATCATTACCCTGGTAACCACGGAGCATAAGAAGGCAGCAAAGCCTGAAGCTGCTCCTGCGCCTGTGGCGGTTGCACCTGTTGAGGCTGCTCCCGTGGCTGAGCAGAATGACGATGCGCTGATCGCTGTGATCACCGCCGCCGTTGCCTGCGCCATGGAGGAAGGCACTGCCTTTACCGTGCGCCGTGTACGCCGTATTTCCAATGCTCCCGCCTGGCAGAAGGCTGGACGCGAAGAACAGATCTACAGCCGTTTCTGAGATCACTCATAAAAACAAGGAGGTTCATTCAAAATGCGTAAGTTCAACATTACTGTTAATGGTCAGGCTTATGAAGTAGAAGTGGAAGAAGTGGGCGGTGCTCCTACCGCTGCTCCTGTCCGTGCTGCTGCCCCCGTGGCCGCTCCTGTGGCTGCCCCCGCTGCTCCTGCAGCCGCTCCCGCTGCTAAGGCCGCTCCTGTTGTGGCTGGCGGTGAACCCGTGAAGGCTCCCATGCCCGGCACCATCCTGGATGTGAAGGTGAAGGCTGGCGACAAGGTGACCACTGGTCAGGCTCTGTGCGTGCTGGAAGCTATGAAGATGGAGAATGAGATCCCCGCTCCTCATGACGGCGTGGTGGCTCAGGTTGTTGTTACCAAGGGCGCAACGGTGGAAGCTGGCAGCGTTCTGGTGACCCTTGCTTAAGGCTTAAGCCCGCATAGCTGCAATGAAAGTGAGCTGATACGATGCATATTAACGTTCTTGAGACGCTTGCAGATTTGTACGCGTCCTCCGGCATCGCAGCATATGTGGCGGATCCCGCAACGCTGATCATGGTCGGTGTGGCATGTGTTTTGCTGTACCTGGCTATTGTGAAGCAGTTCGAGCCGCTGCTGCTTTTGCCTATTGCCTTTGGTATGTTGCTGACCAACCTGCTGGGCAGCGACGTGTTCCATGAGGAACTGTTCGCAGGCGGTCATGTAAACTGGGCGCTGTTTGGTGGCGCAACACTTGTTAACTCAGCGGATTTGTGTAACATCACTTCGCTGACGGTGAACATTGCTGGCTCCGTTCTAAATGAAGCAGGCGAGGTTATCGGCCATGTAAGCTCCACTTTGACGGAAGAAGTGCTCCTGACGGAAGCTGGCGCGTTGGTTAGCAAGGCCAGCGGCGCAGAACTGTTCAGCACCATCAACGTTATTATGGATAGCACGTGCTATCTGAACAACGGCGCTGTTTACAACGCTGTGGGCGACATGGTTGCATCCGCTGGCAAAGTGATTTCCGGCGGTTTGCTGGACTACCTGTACCTGGGCGTGAAGCTGGGCATTTACCCCTGCTTGATCTTCATTGGTGTTGGTGCTTCTACGGACTTCGGTCCCCTGATTGCCAACCCGAAGACCCTGCTGCTGGGCGCTGCTGCACAGCTGGGTATCTTCATGACCTTCATCGGTGCTTATGCTCTGTTCGGATTCACCCCTGCTGAGTCTGGTGCTATCGGCATCATCGGCGGCGCTGACGGCCCTACCGCTATCTGGCTGACCGGTAAGCTGGCACCTCACCTCCTTGGACCTATCGCCGTGGCTGCTTACAGCTACATGGCTCTGGTTCCTGTGATCCAGCCCCCGATCATGAAGGCTCTGACCACCAAGAAGGAACGTCAGATCGTCATGGAACAGCTGGCTCCTGTGACCAAGAAGCAGAAGATCCTGTTCCCCATCGTGGTGACCATTCTGGTTTCTCTGCTCCTGCCCTCCGCAACGCCTCTGGTTGGCTGCCTGATGCTGGGTAACCTGATGAAGGAATGCGGCGTGGTGGAACGTCTGAACAAGACGGTTCAGAACGAGCTGATGAACATCGTCACCATCTTCCTGGGCATCACGGTTGGTGCTACCGCTACGGCTTCCACCTTCCTGTCTGTCCGCACGCTGGAAATCATCGCCCTGGGCATTGTGGCCTTCGGCATGGGCACCGCTGGCGGCGTGCTGCTGGCCAAGCTCATGAACAAGCTGAGCGGCGGCAAGATCAATCCTCTGATTGGTTCCGCTGGCGTTTCCGCTGTGCCTATGGCTGCTCGTGTGTCCCAGAAGGTTGGTCAGCAGGAGAATCCCGGCAACTTCCTGCTGATGCACGCTATGGGTCCCAACGTGGCTGGCGTTATCGGTTCTGCTATCGCTGCCGGCGTTCTGCTGAGCATGTTCGGTTAATCGATCTGCGGCAGCAGGGGAGAGATTGCCTCCTGCTGCCCGGTTTTCCATGATTGCTGATTAAGGAGGCTATTCCTATGGCGAAAGTACAAATTACCGATACCATCCTGCGTGACGGCCATCAGTCTCAGGCCGCAACCCGGATGCGCATCGATGAAATGCTGCCTGCCTGCGAAAAGCTGGATAAGGTTGGCTACTATTCTCTGGAGTGCTGGGGCGGCGCTACCTATGACGCCTGCATCCGCTTCCTGAATGAAGATCCCTGGGAGCGTCTGCGTCTGCTGAAGGCAAACCTGCCTCACACCAAGACCCAGATGCTGCTGCGTGGTCAGAACCTGCTGGGCTATCGTCCCTATTCTGACGATGTGGTTGAGTTCTTTGTGAAGAAGGCCATCGAGAATGGTATTGATATCATCCGTTGCTTCGACGCACTGAACGACCTGCGCAACATGCAGACGGCTGTGAAGGCCACCAAGAAGTATGGCGGAACGGCTGAAATTGCCATGAGCTATACCGAGTCTCCCGTGCATAACGAGGACTATTTCGTCAAGCTGGCTGTGGAAATTGAGAAGATGGGCGCTGACCTCATCTGCATCAAGGACATGGCTAACCTGCTGCTGCCTTACAAGGCTTACAGCCTGGTGAAGCGCCTGAAGAAGGAAACAAGCCTGCCCATCGTTGTGCATACCCACAACACCACCGGTACCGGCGACATGGTTCTGCTGAAGGCCATCGAAGCTGGCGCTGACATTGTGGATACCTGCCTGAGCCCTCTGGCAAGCGGCACTTCTCAGCCCGCTACCGAGTCCTTGGTGGCTACCATGAAGGGCACTGAGTATGATACTGGCTTTGACCTGGATCTGCTGAGCGACCTGGCTGGCTACTTCCGCGGTGTTGCTGACCGCCTGACCAAGGACGGCTGGCGTGATCCTTCCCGCGTGCTGGGCGTGGACGTGAAGACCCTGCAGTATCAGGTTCCCGGCGGCATGCTGTCCAACCTGATTGGTCAGCTGAAGCAGGCCAATGCTATGGACAAGTATTACGATGTGCTGGCAGAAGTTCCGCGCGTCCGCAAGGACTTCGGCTATCCTCCGCTGGTAACGCCTACTTCCCAGATCGTTGGCACCCAGTCCGTGATGAACGTGCTGTACGGCGAGCGTTACAAGATGGTTCCCAAGGAAAGCAAGGGCCTGCTCCGCGGCGAGTACGGCAAGCTGCCGGGAGCTGTGAACGAGGAAGTGCGCAAGAAGTGCATCGGCAACGACAAGGTGATCACCTGCCGTTATGCTGACACCCTGCCGCCTGAACTGGACAAGCTCAAGGCTGAGATGCAGCAGTGGTACGAGAAGGACGAAGACGTGCTGACCTACGCTATGTTCCCCAAGGTCGCTCCGAAGTTCTTCGAGTATCGTGCAGCCAAGGAAAAGCATGTGGACAGCACCATGCTGAACAAGGCTGACAAGACGATGCCTGTGTAATCGTCTGTCAAATTCCCAATGAGTGTGCCGGCGGTTATTCCGCCGTTGCGCATAGATAGCAAAAGGAAAGAGGTCTGTAACAATGGCTAATCTTGATTTGACCAAGTACGGCATTTCGGGCACTACCGAAGTCGTGTACAATCCTTCCTATGAGGATCTTTTCGCTGAAGAGACCAAGCCCGAGCTGGAAGGCTATGAAGTGGGCAAGGTTTCTGAACTGGGCGCTGTGAACGTTATGACTGGTATCTACACCGGCCGCAGCCCTAAGGATAAGTACCTGGTGATGGACGAGAACAGCAAGGACACCGTTTGGTGGACTTCTCCTGAGTTCAAGAACGACAACCATCCCATGACGCAGGATACCTGGAAGGCCGTGAAGGATCTGGCCACCAAGGAACTGTGCAACAAGAAGCTGTACGTTGTGGATGCTTTCTGCGGCGCCAACAAGGATACCCGCATGGCTATCCGCTTCATCGTTGAGGTGGCATGGCAGGCTCACTTCGTGACCAACATGTTCATCAAGCCCACCGCTGAAGAGCTGAAGGACTTCGAGCCTGACTTCGTGGTGTACAATGCTTCCAAGGCTAAGGTTGAGAATTACGCTGAGCTGGGCCTCAACTCCGAGACCTGCGTGGCCTTCAACATCACCAGCCGTGAGCAGGTGATCATCAACACCTGGTACGGCGGCGAGATGAAGAAGGGCATGTTCTCCATGATGAACTACTACCTGCCGCTGAAGGGCATTGCTTCCATGCACTGCTCCGCCAACACCGATATGGAAGGCAAGAACACTGCCATCTTCTTCGGCCTGTCCGGCACCGGCAAGACCACCCTGTCTACCGACCCCAAGCGTCTGCTGATTGGCGATGACGAGCACGGCTGGGACGACAACGGCGTGTTCAACTTCGAAGGCGGCTGCTATGCCAAGGTTATCAACCTGGACAAGGATTCTGAGCCTGACATCTACAACGCCATCAAGCGTAACGCTCTGCTGGAGAACGTGACCCTGGACGAGAGCGGCAAGATCGACTTCGCTGATAAGTCTGTGACGGAGAACACCCGTGTGTCCTACCCGATCGACCACATCAAGAACATCGTTCGCCCCATTTCTTCCGCTCCTGCAGCCAAGAACGTGATTTTCCTGTCTGCTGATGCTTTCGGCGTTCTGCCTCCTGTGTCTATCCTGACCCCCGAGCAGACCCAGTACTACTTCCTGTCTGGCTTCACCGCCAAGCTGGCTGGCACCGAGCGCGGCATCACCGAGCCTACGCCTACCTTCTCTGCTTGCTTCGGCCAGGCCTTCCTGGAGCTGCATCCTACCAAGTACGGCGAAGAGCTGGTTAAGAAGATGGAAGCTAACGGCGCTAAGGCTTATCTGGTCAACACTGGCTGGAACGGCACCGGCAAGCGTATCACCATCAAGGATACCCGCGGCATCATCGACGCTATCCTGAGCGGTGACATCCTGAAGGCTCCCACCAAGAAGATCCCGTACTTCGACTTCGAAGTGCCTACCGAACTGCCTGGCGTGAACCCCGACATTCTGGATCCTCGCGACACCTATGCCGACAAGGCACAGTGGGAGACCAAGGCTCAGGATCTGGCTTCTCGCTTCGTGAAGAACTTCGAGAAGTACACTGGCAACGAAGCTGGCAAGGCTCTGGTTGCTGCTGGCCCCAAGACCAAGTAATTTAAGATATCTTGTCATGAGGACTCCTTCGAAAGAAGGAGTCCTTTTTTGAAAAATAATTTTTGTTACGTTTTACAAACAAGAATGAATGCAGTCCCCAAAAACACTCGGAAAGCATGTTCGCATCAATTCACGGGCGTGCTTCTTTTTTATTGCAATTTCAGTCTTCAATTTTTATATGCAAACATAGAAAATGACAAAAGAGCTACAAAAGAGTGACGAATACGTAAAAACTTGAAGAAAAAAAGATGGAAAGAAACGCGCCCGAACACTTGCAAACCATGAAAATGTGGGATAAAATGGTGGAGTAACAAGGAAACGTGGAGATTTTGTGGGGAGAAAGGGAGGCGAGAGCGGTGGCAGAAGAGCAGAAAAAGAAACCATCGCTCCCGTGCGATCCGCAAACAGAGGAAGATCAGGAACTCCTGGAAAAATATGAGCATATTTTTATCGGCTCTTTTTCCCACAGTCTGGATAGCAAAGGCCGCATGATCGTTCCGCTGTCCTTTCGGGAAGGACTGGGAGACACATTCTACATCGGCCCCACTTTCAATTTTCAGGGAATTGCCCTGTATCCCAATCTCGTTTGGGCAAAAATGCGCGATGGATATGCGAAACTCAGCCGATTCGATAGCGGCCTGAAGCGCTACCTGGAGCAATTTGACGCCATGAGCTATCGAGATCAGGAATGCGACAGCCAGGGACGTATCCTGCTGCCGTCCAAAATTCGCAAGCGCATTTTGGGCGACGACACCGAGGTGGAAATCGCAGGCAACAATGATCATGTGCGCATTGTGTCGAAGCCTGCAGGCGAGGAGCAATTTGAGCAGTTCAAGAATGATCTGCCGGATCTGCTGGATCGCATCGACTTGCTTATGCAAAATATGGATGGTTCTGCTCAGAACACGAAAGGATGATGAAGCATGACGTCGGTAGGGAATATTACGTACCGTTCCGGTTCGCGTGCAAAGCTGAGCAGGAAGGACAGCTACGCAACGACCCGCAGAGGCGGTGCGTCTGCGAGCCGCATCAACGTCAGCGTTGACCGCGCGGATGACGCAACAGACTGGTATGGCCGCGGTGCTCCTGGCGTGCTTGGCCTGGGCTTTTCAGGAACGCTGAATCAGCCAATTACGGACACAGCATCAATAGCGCCGCAGCGGGCAGTCAGCAAGCGGGGTGTCAGAAAGGACATCGGATACCTCGTCGTGATCTTGTTCTGCCTGGGACTGGCACTCTTGCTGTCCGGCGATGTGATGGCGCTGAATAAGCAGCAGAAGTCCCTTAGCAATGTGAAGGTCAGCATTGAACGTCAGCAGGCGGAAAATGAAGCGCTGGCGGCTACTCTGGAAGAAAAAGCAAGCAGCATCAATGTGGGCTATCTGGCGGCACAGATGAATATGGTTCCTGCGAAGACTGTTGAGGTCATCACCGTGACATTGCCGACAACGAAATCCACTCAGATTGCATCTACAGAAGATGATGTGGTTGGCAGCGATCGACTGGCTGCTATTCTGGGACAGTAAAGAAAAGCATAAAGCAAATTCGGCCGATGTCCATCGTGATGATGTCACCGGCCGAAATTCATAAGCCAAATGTACGTCAGGTACGAGCTTGTGCAGGCATGTACTTGACGATTTTGCTGACAAGCGGTAAACTACAATAGGGCGGAGTATGCGAAGCTCTGCTTGTTGCGCATTGAAACAGATGCTTTGATTGCACGATAACGCTGTGCGTTAATCAATAAAGAAGGCCTGAATGAAAAGAGGAGAAGGCAATGACGCTAAAGGAGCTCATTCAAGATATTCCTTATGTCATGGATACACGGGGCGACATGAATACGCCCATCGGGCAAATCACAGGCAACAGCAGGGAAAAGACGGAAAACGGCCTGTTCTGCTGCTACGCGGGCGCTCGGTTTGATGCACACAGCTTTGCACCACAGGCTGTGGAAAACGGATGTACGGCTCTGCTGGTGGAGCGTTTTCTGCCTGAGCTGAATGTTCCGCAGGTGATGGTCAGCAACGGTCGTGCTGCTCTGGCACGGGTGGCCGCAGCATTTTATGGCCATCCTGCGAAAAACATGAAGCTGATCGGCATTACAGGCACCAAGGGCAAGACCACCACGAGCTACATGGTAAAGGCCATCTGTGAGCAGGCAGGCTATCATTGCGGCCTGATTGGCACGACGGGCAACATGATTGGCCAGAAACTGCTGAAAAGCAACCTGACTACGCCTGACCCTATCGAGCTGCAGAAAACGCTGCGGATGATGGCAGACGACGGCGTGCAGGTGGTGAGCATGGAAGTTTCGGCACATGCTATTGACCAGTGCCGACTGGATGGCATGAGCTTTGAAGTGGGCTGCTATACCAATTTCAGCCAGGATCACCTGGATTATTTCCTCACCATGGAACATTATCTGGAAACGAAAATGCGCTTCTTCAAGGAAGGCATGGTGAAGAATGCGGCCATCAATGCGGACGAGGAAACATCCGCATCACTGCTGGGAGAACTGCAAATTCCGCACATTACCTATGGCATTTGCGCGGAGGCAGATCTGTTCGCACGGGATATTGAGATCAACGAGGATGGCGTGAATTTCGAGGCACAACTGCAGGGCATGCACAATTTGCCGATTCATTTGCGGATGACGGGCATGTTCAACATCTACAATGCCCTTGCTGCGGCTGGCTGCGCGATGATTCTCGGCATTTCTGCAGAGGATATCAAGGCTGGACTGGAGAGCGTGCAGAACGTTCCCGGCCGCATTGAGATGCTGGCAACGAACACACCGTATCGCGTGATTCTGGACTATGCACATTCACCGGACTCTTTGGAGAATATTCTGAAGACGGTGCGCGAATTTACTCGCGGCCGCGTGATTGCTGTGTATGGCTGCGGCGGCGATCGGGATCACGGCAAGCGTCCTATCATGGGTGAAATCGGCGGCCGTCTGGCAGATTTGTGCATCCTGACCTCTGACAATCCCAGAACGGAAAATCCCATGGAGATTTTGTGCGCCATTGAGAAAGGCATTAAGCCCACAGGCAAGCCCTATGAGGTCATTGAAAATCGCCGTGAAGCGATTCGCCGCGCAATGCAGGTGGCGCGGGAAGGCGATATCATTGTCCTGGCTGGCAAGGGACACGAAACGTATCAGGACATCATGGGGGTAAAGAAGCCCTTTGATGAAAAGGTCGTTGTGCAGGAGCTGCTGCTGGAAATGCGCGGCGAAGCATAAAAAGCATCAACGGTGTTGGAGGCTGAGCATACCATGTATAGGATGATCGGTTCATTGGTTCTGTCTTTGGTCATTGTGCTTGCAATCGGGCCGAAGTTTATTCCTTGGCTGAGAAAACTGAAGTTTGGGCAGACGATTTACGACCTTGGCCCGCAGGCACACAAGGCGAAGCAGGGCACACCGACCATGGGCGGCCTGATGACGGTGGTGGCGGTGGTTGTTGCAACGCTTCTGATGCATCCATCGGCGTGGTATGGCTGGCAGGACTTCATGCTGGCACTGCTGGCGGTGTCTCTGCTGAGCATGCTGGTGGGCTTTTTGGACGACTACATTAAGGTTGCAAAAAAGCGCTCTTTGGGACTGACGGCGTGGCAGAAAATTGCCGGTCAGGTGCTGGTGGCAGTAGGCTTCTCTGTGTATTGCTATCTGCATCCGCAGGTTGGCTCGAAGATTCTGGTTCCCTTCCTGAATACGGAATGGGATTTGGGCATTTGGTACATTCCGCTGATGAGCCTCACTGTTATCTTCATGGTGAACAGCGCCAACCTGCAGGATGGCCTGGATGGATTGCTGTCGAGCGTGAATTCGGTGGGCAGCGTAGGCTGGGCGGCTATGGCAGTGACCATGCTGACGGCGGTTAGCGGAATGAACAACGCCATGTATAGCGACAACTACTACTCCGTGGGCATTTTCGCCCTGGCCATGAGCGGCGCATCCATGGGCTTCCTGCGTTTTAACTATTATCCTGCCAAGGTGTTCATGGGGGATACAGGCTCCATGTTCATCGGCGGCGCTACGGTTGGCATGGCCATGCTCATGCGCCAGCCGCTGATGCTGCTGCTGGTGGCATTCACCATGGTGATGTCCTCTGCCAGTGTCATCATTCAGCGCGCCTATTTCAAGGTGACCCATGGCAAGCGCATTTTCAAGATGTCGCCCATTCATCATCATTTTGAACTCAGCGGCTATACGGAAACGCAGATTGATACCATGTATGCGGTGATTACGGGCGTTCTGTCCCTGGTTGCGGTTCTGTCCATGCATGCACTGCAGCTGGTGAAGTAAGCCGATGCCTTGAGGAAGGAACGTGTTTACCATGAATTATGAAGGTAAAAAGGTACTGGTTGTGGGCATGGCTCGCAGCGGCGTGGCAGCGGCTCAGCTGCTTGTTAAGCACGGCGCGGTGGTGACGGTGAACGACAGCAAGACTCGCGAACAGCTGGGCGATGTACTGCAGCCGCTGGAAAAGCTACCGATTCACTGGGCTTTGGGCTGCCCTGCAATGGAAGCATTGTCTGGTCAGAATGTGCTGGTAATCAGCCCCGGCATTCCGGATAGCGTACCTTTCGTGAAAAAAGCGAAGGAAAGCGGTATGTATGTCATTGGCGAGGTGGAGCTGGCTTATCAGCTGACCCCTGGCCAGATGGTGGCTGTTACAGGCACAAACGGCAAAACGACCACTGTTTCTCTGCTGGGCGAAATCTTTGTGAATGCGGGCAAAACGACCCATGTGGTGGGCAATATCGGCTATCCTTATTCACTGGCAGGCCTAACCAGTAAGCCGGAGGACGCCATTGTCTGCGAAATTTCGTCCTTCCAGATGGAAACGGCGGACACCTTCCATCCCAGGGTTGCAGCGCTGCTGAACATCACGGAGGATCATCTGAATCGTCATGGCGATATGACGACCTACACGGCCATGAAAATGCGCATTTTCCGCCGCCAGACGGAAGAGGATTACGCCGTTTTCAATGATGATGATCCTGCTTTGAAACCGCTTATTCCGCAGGTGAAGAGTCATGTGCTGCTCTTTTCTCGCAAGCATGAGGTGGCAGAAGGCGCCTTTGTACGTGACGGCAAGATGATCTTCCGCCTGAACGGACAGGAAGAAACCATCTGCGATGTGGCGGAGATTTACATTCCGGGCCCGCACAATTTGGAAAATGCGCTGGCTGCCGCTTGCGTGGCTGCGGCCATGGGCGTTTCTGCCGAAGTGATTCGCCACAGCCTGCGCACCTTTGTGGGCGTGGAGCACCGCATTGAATTTGTTCGCGAGCTGGAGGGTGTGCGCTACATCAATGACAGCAAGGGAACGAACGTGGACTCCACCATCAAAGCCGTGCAGACCATGACGCGGCCAACGGCCATCATTCTGGGCGGCTATGACAAGCATTGCGACTTTACGCCCATGGTGAAGGAAATGCTGGCTTCGCCTATGATGCGCGAGGCTGTGCTGATTGGCGATACGGCCAATCAGATTGAGGCGACCTTGCGCAGGGAAGGCTACCCGGATGCAAGCATCCATCGTGCACAAACGCTGAAGGATGCCGTCAATCAGTGCAGAGCTCTTGCAAGTGACGGCTGGAATGTGCTGCTGTCGCCTGCCTGTGCAAGCTTTGATATGTTCTCGGATTATGAAGCCCGCGGACGAATCTTCAAGGAGATTGTTGCCGAGCTAAAGTGATCACGAGATGTGGGATGCGGCGAAACAGGAATGAACCGAGGCCCCACCGGTGATCAAGCATCGGCGGGGCTTTGCTTTTGATGATACGGGAGAAAGGAGGCGAGCCTATGCAGAATGGTCCGTACGAGCGCGGAGACGGGAATACCACAAGACAAACACGCCGCCCTGTGCAGGATGATACCAGCATGGTTCGCCCTCCTGTGGGACGATCCTCACGCACATCGCAGCAGCGTCCGTACACATCGACGGGAAACACGCAGCCGCAGAATGTCTATGGTTCCCAAACGGCACCTTATGGACAAACGATGCCGCAGGGCTATCGGGGAAATACGGCACCACAGAACTTTGGCGAGGGATCCTATCAAGTGCCGCAGCAGTCTGCCCCCGTGCAGCCGCCCATGCAGCAGGGGTACACAGAATATCAGAATGGAGCCTACCAGCAGTCTGCACCCTATGCGCCGCATCAGACAGGCGGGGTGCCCGTGCAGCCTTCTGCACCGTACGTTCCTGTGCAGGAGGATACAAGCTCGTACCGCGCTGAAATTGACCCGTTCGGCGAACCCGGCGTGGATCCTGAGCTGAAAAAGCAGCGCAGCAAGAATCTGACCAGAAAGAAAGGCGGATTCTGGGAGGCAACACCGGAGGAGAAGGCACGACGGTCAAGACGAACAGCGCGGATCGTTGCAGCAGTGGTGCTGTGCGTGGTGATTGCGTGTGCCGTAATGTATTACGGGGTGCTTCGCGTCCGCACGATTCAGGTGGTGGGAAATAGCCAGGTTTCCGCAGAAGCGGTCATCAACCTGTCCGGCGTGAAGATCGGCGACAGCACCTTAAGGATCGATACGGACGAGGCAAAGCGGCTCATTAACAGCAATCGCTACCTGGTGTTTCAAAGCATCGACTGCGAATTGCCGGGCACGGTGACGATTCACGTGAAGGAGCGCACAGCCGCGGCAGTGATGAACTATTGCGGCATCAATTACACCATTGACCATAAGGGCATGGTGCTGGAGGAATCCGAGGATGTGTCGGCAACCTCCGGTCTGCCGCTGATTAGCGGCATGGACATCAGCGGTCAGTTTGGGTGCGTGGTGGGGCGCGTTATCACGGTATCGAACAGCGCTCAATTGGTGACCATGAAGGAAATTCTGGTAGAGATGAAGGTTCTCAAGGCAGAAGGCGAGATCACCAAAATCAAAATGTCTGACCTGAGCCACATTCTGCTGGAGACCAAAGAAGGCTACTCTGTGAGCCTTGGAAACAACAGCAACATCCATGCAAAGCTGAAGTCCATGCTGGCCATCAAGGACAAGCTGAACAGCATGGAAACAGGCAGCGGCACCATCGACGTGTCTGAACCTGAATCGCCCACATTCCTGCCGGAATCGGAGTGAATTGCCCCAAAGTTGTGGCCAAAGTATGAAAAACATTGGCAAAGCGTGTAAAACGCTTGCAATTCCATGGCGAAACGGGTATAATGACAATGATATACTGGATGGATTAGCTGTGCAGTTCTACGGAGCAGCACACCCGCCGAAGAAACTTCTTCTCAATGGGACGGTATTTGTGATATAATGTCCCGAGGACGTTTTCCATCGACGTTCCCGAGAAACAGGGGGTATGAAAGAACTATGAAGACCACGGTTGCGGCCATCGACTTTGGCACAAGCAAGATCGTTACCCTGGTCGCGGAAAATAGCGGCTCCCAGCGGTGTGACATCGTCGGCGCGGGCATTGCTGCCTATGATGGCTATCTGGAGGAAGGGTGGAACAACCCCGGCGCACTGGACGAGGCAATCCGCCAGTCCATTTCCGAGGCAGAAAGCCAGAGCCACCGCAAGATTCATGAAATCAATGTTGGTGTTCCCGGCGCATTCACCCGTGTGTACGCCACGGAAGCCAGCATTAGCTTGAAGGGCACGGATCCCAGCGTTACCGCGAATGATGTTAAGAACATTTTCAAGCAGGCAGCCGATAACCTGAATAAGCTGCCGGGCATCGTGGTGCATTCCAGTCCCGCATGGTTTATGGTGGACGACGGCAAGAAGACGCTGGAGCCTGTCGGACTGAAGGGCCGCGAGCTTCGGGCACTGGTGTCCTTTGTGGTTGCTAATCAGTTCTTTGTGGATGAGATCCAGAATCGGTTGGAAAACATGGGCGTTGAGCCCAGCGGTTTCTTCTCGACACCCGCAGGCGAGGCGATGCTTTACCTGCCCGAGGAGGATCGTGACCGCACGGCAGAGCTCATCGATATTGGCTATCTGAATACGGAGGTCATGGTGGTGGAAGGCGATGCAATGATCTTCCATCAGACCATTGAGATCGGCGGCGGCTACATTGCTGCGGATCTGGCCGAAGGCTTGGAGATTTCCCTGCAGGCTGCTGAGGCAATCAAGCGTCAGTATGTGTTTGGCGTTGCAGCACCGGATACTACCTATGACGTAGCCGGCGGCGAAGGTCAGAAGCCAATGACATTTACCCGCGAGCAGGTGGGCGAGATTATCGAAGCCCGCGTGGATGAAATCGCAGAAGAGGTTAAGAAAGCCGTGGATGAGAGCGGCGTGAAGCTCGGCAACTGGAGCAATATCTACCTGACCGGCGGCGGACTTTCCTTCAACCGGGGCGGCAGAGATTACCTCTCCGGCAAGCTGGAGCGCACCGTGCGTGATACGCCGAAGCGCACGACCAAGCTGAACAGCCATGCCTTCTCCAGCACGCTTGGTTTGATGGATCTGATCATCAGCACCATTGAGCAGCAGCGCCAGCCGTCTGAGGGCATTAAGGGCAAGGTGCAGGATTTCTTCCGCAGCTTGCTGGGCGGCTAACAGATTGTCATACAGAAATTTTTCGCATAGAAGTCAGGGGGATGAAACGTGATCGAGTTTCAGAAGGATGACCAGACAAGCTTCGCTTCTATCAAGGTCGTAGGCTGCGGCGGCGGCGGCAACAATGCTGTGAACCGCATGGTGGATGCAGGCCTGCGTGGCGTGGAGTTTATTTCTATTAACACGGATCGTCAGGCACTGGCGCTGTCCAATGCACAGACGAAGATCCAGATTGGCGAAAAGCTGACCAAGGGACTGGGCGCAGGCGCTGTTCCTGAGGTGGGTCGCCGTGCAGCGGAAGAAAGCCGCGAAGAGATCGCTCAGGCACTGAAGGGCGCGGATCTGGTATTCGTGACGGCAGGCATGGGCGGCGGCACGGGCACTGGTGCAGCTCCGATTGTGGCGGAAATCGCACGGGATATCGGCGCACTGACCATTTCTGTGGTCACCAAACCCTTTGCCTTTGAAGGCAAGCAGCGCATGAAGAATGCCGAAATGGGCATTGCTGATCTGAAGCAGCGCGTGGATACGCTGGTGGTTATCCCCAATGATCGCCTTTTGCAGGTTGTCAGCAAGGGAACGACCATGCTGGAAGCCTTCCGCATTGCGGATGATGTGCTCCGTCAGGGCATTCAGGGCATCAGTGACTTGATCGCTGTGCCTGCCCTCATTAACCTGGACTTTGCTGACGTGAAGACCGTCATGGAATCTGGCGGCATGGCTCACATGGGCATTGGCGTTGGCAAGGGCGAAAACCGCATGGTGGAAGCCGCCAAGAACGCAATTTCTTCTCCTCTGCTGGAGACGAACATCGATGGCGCCCGCGCTGTGCTGATTAACATCACTGGCGGCGAGGATATCAGCATTATCGATATCAACGAAGCTGCAAACCTGGTGATGCAGGCCGCTGACCCTGAGGCAAACATCATCTTCGGTGCCGGCATTGACGAGAACATGGGCGATGAGGTGCGTATCACCGTCATTGCTACCGGCTTTGAAAAGACGCCTTTCCCGCCGAAGGAGCCCGCAAAGTCCGCCCGTGAGCAGGAGAAGGAACGTCTCTTCGGCTCCGGATACGGCACTGGCATGGGTGGATATGGATATGCCTCCTACAGCCGTCCCGCGACCCCTGCCGCAAATGATTACGAAGCTTCCGGCAGCGATGCGGAAGAAATTCCTGAGTTTGTGAACAGCGCTCGTCCCGCACCTATGGGTGTGCCGACTCCTGCCGCTGGCTATCAGACCGGCTTCGGCTACAGCATGCCTCAGCAGAATGCACAGCAGCAGCCGATGGGATATGGCAATACTCAGCAGCCTTTGTTCAATAAGCAGCCTCAGCAGCCTTACGCTTCTCAGTTCGGCAATACGACGATGAATGCGCCGATTGCAGAGAGTGCGCCTCAGCAGCAGACCCCTCCTCAGCCCTCCAGCATGGAGAAGGATGACCGTGGCGTGCCTGCCTTCCTGCGTCGGAAAAAGTAAGACATAGATAAAAAGCGGAGAGTTCAAACGAGCTCTCCGCTTTTTGTGTTTCTCTGAAAATGGCGAAAGAAAGACTTACAGACCGTTCACGATGTTCTTCGGACGATTGCCGCTGAGCGCGTCTAAGACCTGCCTGGAACATGCTTCCGCCATGGCACGGCGGGTTTCAACGGTATTGGCACTGTGATGGGGCGTCAGCACAACGTTGTGATATTGCTTCAGACACTCGGGAATGTGGGGCTCATCGGGATAAACATCCAGGCCAGCGCCTGCAAGATGGCCATTTCCCAGTGCATCGGCCAATGCGTTCGAATCAATAACAGCGCCTCGAGCAGCGTTGATGAGATAGCTGCCTTGCTTCATACGGGAAAGCATGTCAGCATCCATCAGACAGCGGGTTTCATCATTCAGCGGACAGTGCAGGGATACAATGTCCGCATCACGAATGACATCTGCCACAGCGTCACGCAAGGAGCCGGTGACATCACGTCGACGAAGTCCCGTCACCGTCATGCCCATAGCCTCGGCAACACGCCTGACCTCGGAGCCGATATGTCCCATGCCGATGATTGCCAGATGCTTGCCGCGCAAGGTGTGGCTCATTTCATAGCCCATGGTAAAATAGGCTTCTGCATGAGGTTCACGCATGCGGAGATTCATCTCACCAATGCGGCGAACAACCGCCATCATGAGACCAATGGTCATTTCGGCGGTTGCCTCGGCAGTTTCCTCAGGCGTATTGGTAACCGGAATGCCGCATTCTGCCGCAGCCTGAATATCAATGGCATTATAACCAGAACCATAGTTGGCGACAATCTTCAGCCGCTTGCCGGCGCGGATGACATCACCGCAGAGCGACTTGCAGGCAATGATTGCATCTGCCTTGGGGACAAGCTCCATGAGCTCTTCCCGGGTGAACTCCTGACCGTCATCAGGAATGTGCAAGGTGTGCCCTGCAAGCAACGAAAAACCTTCCCGTGGGACACCGACAGTGATGATGATATCAGCCATGCAGTACCTCCTGTGGGTCAATCAGATAAATCCGCCCTCGTAAACACATTTGCGCACGGTGCCGTTTTCAGGCCGCAGAAGCCATGCGTGATTGTTCTCGGAGGAATGCAGAATGGACAGACGGTCATCCAGCATCATCAAGGCGGTGTTGTTTTCCAGCGCAATGCCGGGACGGTCGGCTTCGGGCATGAAATCGTCAAAGGCTGACCAGAACTCTTCATCATAATGCGGACCGATATGATAGGGGATTAGCCCCAGTCCATCGCACCACACAAGGGTGCTCTGACCATCCACCATGCGATCTGTGAGGCCGCGATGGAACCAGCACAGGGCTCCGGCGCTTAATCCGCTGAGCACAATGCCGCATTCCCATGCTTCTTTCAGCAGGACGTCTACGCCCGTTTCATGCCAGACGCGGAGCATATCCTCTGTATCGCCGCCGCCAACGTAAATGATATCAGATGACAGGATCGTTTCGCGAAGCGTTTGCGCATCGGGGGCGTTTTCCCAAAGAAGCAACGCCTTAACGGTGCAGCCAAGCTGATGATAGGCGGCTGTAAATTCCTCGACATAGGCGCGGCTGTCATGGCTGGCAGTGGGCAAAAACAACACGCTTGGGGTTACTTTTTCGGAGAGACTGACGATCGTTCGGTCAATGGCCAGCGTTTCTCCTGCAGCAAGATTGCCGCCGCCGATGGCTACGATTGCGCGCAATGGGATTCCTCCTTACTCGGTTACGGTCTCGGGCTCGGTAAAGTCGGGATCAGCGGGAGGCATGTGCTCACAGACCATGAGCAGGGCATCCTCTTGGTTGTCTTCATAGTAGCGCTTGCGCCAGCCAACACCGACATAGCCGATGGATTTGTACAGATTCTGGGCACGCTCATTGCTGCGGCGAACCTCCAGCGTTGCGTAGGCCGCACCAAGGTTGGAAAGATACTGCATCAAGCCTTCGGTGAGCTGGCGGCCATAGCCGTGCCCCCGATAGGCTTCCAAAATGGCAATGTTGGTGATGTGACTTTCGTCCAGAATGATCCACGCGCCTGCATAGCCAATGACCACGCCATCAACCTCTGCAACAAGATAGCGGGCGGCAACGTTCCGCGTAAGCTCCTGGTAGAAGGAATCGCGGCTCCAGGGCATGGCAAAAGTGGCCGCCTCAATGGCGACCACAGCGTCTAAATCCTCCAGCGTCATACGGCGGACAATGCATTCATTGGGCATTTTGAGCCTCCACCAGCTGCTTGCACCGCTCCGCGTTAGGAGCACGCAGATACAGGGGCATCAGCTGTAAATAATCAAGTTCATCCGTTGCAAGGCTTCCAAGTGCAGCAACGGAGGCAGGGCGCAGGAACGCATGCTGAGGTGCGGCAAAAACTGCCTTGTCGCCCAGCATCTCAGACAGACGATTGCGATGGACAGGCATGCCGTCACCAAGGAACAGGAAACGTTCCCCGAGAGGCTGAAGGGCGCTCACGTACTCTTCCAGCTTCATGGGTGCATCGGGGAGCAAACGCTTTGGCGGCATACCTGCTGTAAAGGCGGCGCCATAGACCTGG
This sequence comes from bacterium, assembly GCA_963618735.1. Classification (GTDB taxonomy): domain Bacteria; phylum Bacillota; class Clostridia; order Christensenellales; family Aristaeellaceae; genus CAKUFA01. The sequence continues at coordinate 19,320 of CAVEUM010000010.1, forward strand.
CCTGCACGGGCATCCTGAATCGGGCAGATGACACCGTCAAAGTCCGTAATGCCTGCTGCCATGGCTTCCAGCGCGTCAATGGCTACGCAGGGCTTTCCGGCACCGTGCGCCATAGCCTTCACTGTGCTGACGCCAATGCGGACGCCTGTGAAAGAGCCGGGTCCAACCACCACCGCGATGCGGTCAATATCCTTCAAGCCCAGGCCGGATGCATTCAAGGCGGCATCCACCATGGGCATCAGGTTGGCAGAGTGGGTCAGCTTGTTGCAAACGGCGCATTCGTACCGAATGGTGTGGTCGACGAGAACACTCACACCGCACACAGGGCCAGAAGTATCAATAGCTAAGATTTTCAAGTGCTCACTCCTCCAGCTTGAGGTTGCGGAAACCACCGCGATAATCGAAGGTAATGCTTCGGCCGTCATCTTCCGTGGGTGCAATGGTGATGGAAAGACAAGTTTCCGGAATGGCGTCAGGACATTGCCCGGGCCACTCAACCACCGCTACGCCATCACCGCCGAGATATTCGTCCATGCCCATTTCGTACAGCTCTTCGCTGCTCTGCAGGCGATACCAGTCGAAATGATAGAGGGGAATGCGGCCGTCATCATATACGTTCATGATGGTGAAACTGGGACTGCTGATGGGACCGGCAATGCCAAGACCTTTCGCAATGCCGCGGGTCATTTCGCTCTTGCCGGCGCCGAGATCGCCCCAAAAAAGAAGCACATCCCCCGGCAAAAGCAGGTGCGCCAGCCTTTCGCCCAGGGCACGAGTTTCTGCCGGAGAATGTGTAATCACGTTGATCGCTCCTTATTTATATCCGCACTGCTTACCGCTTGGAAACGTGCAGCAGGGGAGAAAGATGCTTGTAAAGCACAAAGGTCAGTGCGCTGAGCACAACGCCCTTGAGCAGATTGAAGGGTGCGGTGACGCACAGGAGAAGTTTCCACTCCGTATCCACGAAGGGGATCACCTTTGTTGCCATGCCGACAACAGCCTCCATGGGCATGCCGTAAGCACTCATGTAGAACGGAATCATGATCTGCCAGTTGACGATTACGCTGGCGGCAATCATGGCGACCGTGCCGACAATCATGCCGACAAGCGCCGTCTTACGGGACTTCTTGTGCTGATAGATGAATGCTGCGGGCAGAATGAACGCTGCACCCATGATGAAGTCAGCCAGTTCGCCGACGTACATGCTGGAAGAATGCAGCATGCCGATCAGGCTCTTGAGGAACAGAATGGCCAATCCAGCCCAGGGACCCATGGAGAATGCGCCCAACAGCACGGGCAGATTGCTCAGATCCAGCTTGTAGAAAGCAACCACGGGAATCTCAATGAGAAACAGGATGGATGCCAGGGCGGTCAGGACTGCAATGCGGGTCAGGTACTGGACGGGTAGGTTCTTTTTCATGAGAAAGCCTCCTTGTGAAATACGCACGCCCCTGGAAGCAACTTGCTTTTCAGGGGCGGAAAACATATACGTATTCCAGCGCTCTTCTCTCATCCAGACTATACTGTCGGCCTCGGAATTACACCGAGTCGGCTGAACCAGAGGTTCAGTTCGCGGGCTATACCGCCGGTAGGGAATTACACCCTGCCCCGAAGAAGCTCCAAGTAGCTATGCTTTTTTAGGAACCGCTGTCATTATAGCGCGTCCCTGCATGGATGTCAAGGGTTTGTCAGATGAATGCTTTGATGACCGAAAAGCAAAGAAAAAACCTGCGCAGGAGATGCACTCCTCACACAGGCTGATTGTGAAGACGATACGGATTAGCCCTCGGTATGCTCCTCATCGGGCATCTGCAGGGTAGGGACGTCGTCATCTGTTACAGGGGCTTCGGTGACAACTTCGGTTTCTTCCTCGACCACCTCAATGGTGGGGACAGCGTCGTCATCGCTTGCGTCATCGGCAACATCTTCCGTGACGGTTTCGACAGCTGCATCTTCCGCTGCCGCTTCATCGGAAGAAGCTTCAGCCGTTTCATCGGGAACCTGCTCCGTGGTCACACCGGCAAAGCGCTCGGTGCGCATGGCGTTGAGCTCTTCGTCCAGGCGGCTCAGTTCTTCCAGCTGCTTGGCCAGCTTCTCAGGGAACTGCTCGCCCTTTTGCCACATTTCATAAGCCTGTGCGCCAAAATCGGAGAGGATCTCGCGGCGACGGTTAATAAGATTCATTTCCTGAACCTTGTATTTCGTGTTGCTGGCAATGTTGGAGGCAGTGTTGCCGATGGCTTCCATGCCCTTGATCCAAGCAGTCTTCAGATTCTTGCTAATGTCTGCCATATCTCATAACTCCTTTCAACTTGGCTGGGAATAGTTTCGTCATAGAAAGAATAAATTCCTTCTTATAGCAGTACACATTGTCACTTTTCAAAAATTATTCACATTTGCCATTACCAGAACAGCAGCAGCTTCCCAGGCTGAATATGGAACTCTGCACGATCCATGCTGAAAATTTCACCATCCACATTCAAGCGCATGCCGGGACAGTCAATGGTGATGCTGTCGCAAAGCAGATGCTCGGTTATCTTGAAGTGGAGAATGCGCCCCATCATCAGCCCCGGCAGATAGAGGGGAATTACCCGGCGAGGCTTGTCATCAACGAGAACAACGTCCAGCTTGCCATCATTGATTTTCGCCGCAGGACAGATCGGAATGCCGCCGCCGATGTAGCGTCCATTGGCGACGCTGCAAATCAGCACATCCTGCTCACGCTCCTGACCGTCGATGGTCAGCTTGACGTGAATCTTTTTGTGATGGAATATAGCCCTCACCAGGCCAATCAGGTAGGGGAAAATGCCGCGGACATACTTTTTGGCTGCCAGTGTGTAATCCAGCACGGTTACATCAAATCCTGTGCCGCTAACGTTCAGGAACATCCGATCGTTCATGGTGCAGATGTCCACTGCACGCGGCTGATGACTCAGAATAAAATCCAGTGCGGAAATGACCCGCGTAGGGGAGCCTGTGGATTTTACAAAGTCGTTGCCTGTACCTGCGGGAATGATGCCCAGAGGAATCTCTGTACCAAGCAGGCCGCAAGCCACCTCAAAGGAGGTTCCGTCACCGCCTACGGCAATGACGCCTGTGCAGTCGCCACGGGATGCGGCTTCCCTGGCGAGAAGCGTTGCATGGCCGGGATGATCTGTGTGGCAAAATTCGGAGGGAATGCCGCGAATGGTCATTTCGTCTCGTAATTGGCGTTCAACACGGGCGGCGTAGCCATTGCCGGCGGTTCGGTTCACGATAAAGGTCAGCATGCGTCATCCCTCACTTTCTTGTACACCAAGTGTATGTTACCGCAAAGTGCGCGAAATGTCAAAGGAAACAACAAAGGCTAATCAAGGGGGACTCGGTTCTATGCAAGTTGCTATACAAATTGTACTTTTTCAAGGAGAATTGTCGTACACTTCTTCCACATTTCACCATGACGCTTGACGAAACGGCAAAGTTTTGCTACAATTTATACATCCAGAGCATCGCTGCGTTTTTTATTTTATTGCATTGGAGGCTTTATTATATGGATCTTATGCATGAGATCGTTTTATCGTGGTTGGAAGAAGACAACACGCAACGCGCTTATTTTCGTCTCAAGCCCCTGCTGACGGTGTCAGGAGATGCACAGGAGGAAGCGGCGAAGCTCTGGCCGGAAGATGGTGCTTTGCGCATCGTTCCTGATAAAAATGAGCAGGGTTATTTTAAGGATCGCATGCGCGCTATGGGGAATTTTTGTTTAATGGATCTGACACCGTTCCCTGCAGAAGCCAACAAAATCCGTACCAATAAGAATTTCCGCCCCGACCGTGATGAGAGAAATCAATACATTCTTTATTCGGATGCTGTGAAGGCGGTGCCTTCCCACACGTTCTATGAAGTTCTGGAGGGCGCACCTGAGAATGCGGAAACCTTGGCTGCCACTGCTGCAACGCCTCTGTTCCTGATTCGGCAGGAGGATGTCCTTTATGGTCCTGTGGACAGGCAGAACCCAGCCACCCCTGAGCATGCCCCTGAAATGGAAGCCGTGGTGTATGACGTGCCTTGCCCGGACGGCAAGCAGCGCGTAATTCTTTGCAAAAAGGAAATTGAACAGACGCCTGCAGAACCTAAGGCTGAAGCGAAAGTTGCTCCTGTGGCTGAAGCAAAGACAGAAAGCACGGGAGAACTTCCTATTGGCAAGACGTTGAATATTCTGGATGAAAACAAAGATTTCGCTGAAACCCTGGAGGGACTCAATCAGCCGCTGAGTCATGGCGCTAATTTGCTGCATCATCGGCAGGAGGAGTCTGCTCCGGTAGAACCGATTCGTCCCCAGCAGTTGACAGGCACGCCCTTGATGCGCAGTGCAGGATTGCACACATCGGTTCCGCGCCCCAAGAATTATGTGCAGGAAGTTGTTGCTAATCAGATGCGCGCAGTGCGGAATGATCCGCCGGCTGCACCGCTGCCCAGCGGCGTAACCATGCGCGCGGTGGACAATCCTGTGGAGCGTGCGTGCACCTATCTCCAGCAAGCATGGCAGATGCCGGAAGCACAGCAGCAGCTGGTAGATTTTGTGCTGTCCCTGCCTGGCATGAGTGCGCGGATTGTGCCCACAGTCACTGCTTCTCAGGGAAAAACGCCGCTGCAGCAGGCACTCCAGCATCGACTGGAGGATTTGGAGGCAGAGCGTCTGGCAGCGCTGATTCAGCTGGATAAGGCCAGGGATGATCTGGAAAAATTCCGCAAAAATGCGCTGGAAACTGCCAGCGGTGAAGCATCCCGCAAGCTCCGTGAAGCAGAAGCACAGCTGGATGCATACACGAAGCAGAAGGACGCGCTGGTGGAACAGGTGAGCACCCTGGCCAAGCAGCGTGACGCGGTGGAGGAAGAAGTGGAGCGCCTCCGCCAGAATGACTATGCGTCCGCTTTGGCTGAGGCTCTGAACCGCGCACAGCTTGTAGCCCCTGTGGCAGGACAGGCATTGCGGATGCACACCCATGTGGGTACGCCGACGCCTTTGTCCGAGCTGGCCAAGCGTCTTGCGGAAGCATGCAAGGCCAATCAAACGGAATGCTCTTACAATGCAGCAACGGCATTGCTGGGTGCGCTGACGGTATGCACCCGTGTGGGCGTTGCAACGGAGACCATGGCCGCAGCTGCAACCCTTGCGGAAAATCTCACCTGCGCAATGGGCTGGCATGCCGGCTACGCTCTGCAGACGGCAACCAACCAGACCCCTGTGCCCGATACGAAGTTTGTCGAGGAAGCAACGCCCATGCTGCTGCTCAGCACATTAACGGATGTTGCCCCTGCCGAGCCTGCCTGCACAGTAACCCTGGTGAATCAGCCCGGCACCTTGACGGGGATGACTTCCTATGCGGTGAATCCTTATCCCATCTTCAGCGTACCTGCGTTGTCGTATGTGGCGGAAATGCTCACCGAGGGTGCGCCGCTGTCGATGGAGGAAGGCAAGAAGAAATTCACGGAAGAGTCGTTTGCGGCCGTCCGCAGCGTGCTTGCCCCTGTATTGAAGACGATTGCTCCTTTGTCCGGCAAGGCGGCAAAGGAAATGGAACATTTCGTTCTGCTGTGCGCTGAAGCCATGGAGGGCGGCTTGTCTGCTGCGTGCGACTGGGCCATCAAGCTGTGGGTGATGCCGCAGGTCAGTGCGGATGTTGCAGCAAAGAATCAGCTCCGTTCGCTGTTGGTGGAATATCCGCAGTCGTTGGCAATGCTGTAATGGAGCGTGCTTTGTAAGCAAACCTTAAAAGTTAGAGGGATAGCGGTCTCTTGAAGGATCGCTATCCCTTTTGTTTTCCGGACATTCATTGACAAAAAGAAAAATTTTCAGTATAGTAGCATGTGGTTAGCAATGTGCAACTGCAAAGCTAACGAATGGTGGAACCTCTTCAGGAGGCTCTTTCTTTTGACCTGATAGTTATCATAGGCAAACTTGACCAGGGAAAGCAGGCGATGAACGAACATGATGATCAACAAGCGATTGATCGGCACGGTGAAAGAAAGCAAAAAATACATCGCGGGCAATGTAGCCAGCCAGTGGGTTTCGCTGGCAGCAAACATCACCATGATGGTTGCCATTGCGAAAATGCTGCAGTGTCTGTACACGGGCACGAATGTGAACAACCAGATCCTTATTACGGCAGTGACGGCAGCAGCAGCCATGGTGGTACGGTTTGTGTGCTCCGTGCTGTCCAGCCGAATGAGCTACCTTTCGTCTAAGGCAGTGAAGAAAACGCTCCGTGAGATGATTTACGGGAAGCTTCTGCGGCTTGGTGCTTCCTACAAGGAACAGGCCAACACCTCCGAGGTGGTGCAGGTGGCGGTGGAAGGCGTAGATCAGCTGGAAACCTATTTCGGAGCCTATCTGCCGCAGTTTTTCTATGCAATGATTGCTCCGCTGACGCTGTTCATTGTGCTGAGCTTTGTTAGCCTGCCGGCGGCGGTCATTTTGCTGATCTGCGTTCCGCTGATTCCTGTGACCATCGTGATCATCCAGCGCTGGGCAAAGAAGCTGCTGAGCAAGTATTGGGGACAATATACCGCCCTGGGCGACACCTTCCTGGAGAATCTGCAGGGTCTGACCACCACGAAAATCTATCAGGCAGATGCGTTCAAGCACAAGGAAATGAACGAGCAGAGCGAGCACTTCCGCAAAATCACCATGAAAGTGCTGACCATGCAGCTCAATTCCATCACGATTATGGATATTATCGCGTATGGCGGAGCAGCACTGGGCGTTATCATGGCGGTTACGCAGCTGCAGGCAGGCGCAGTGGATCTCGCCGGGTGCCTTCTGATTATTCTGCTGGCGGCGGATTTCTTCCTTCCCATGCGCATGCTGGGCTCCTATTTCCATGTGGCCATGAATGGCATGGCTGCCTCAGATAAGATTTTTCGCCTGCTGGATTTGCCGGAGCCTGAGCAAAAGACGGAAACGGTACCTGCGGACTGCACGGTTCAGTGCAAGCAGGTCGGCTTTGCTTACGAGGCGTCTCGTCAGGTACTGCAGAATGTCACCATGACATTCCCTCAGGGAAGCTTTACGGCTATTGTGGGCGAAAGCGGCTGCGGCAAGTCCACCATGGCGGCGATCCTCATGGGCAGAAACAAGGGCTACACAGGCGAAATCACCGTGGGCGGAAAAAGCCTGAAGGACATCAGCGAAGCAAGCCTGATGGAGAATTTCACGTATGTCAGCCATCAGAGCTACCTCTTTAAGGGGACGGTTCGGGAGAATCTCCTGATGGCTTGCCCGAATGCGGAGGATGAAACCCTCTGGCAAGCGCTGGAGCAGGTAAAGCTGGCTGATTTCCTGCGGTCTGAAAAAGGCCTGGACACCATGCTGAACGAGAAAGCCTCGAATCTGTCTGGCGGACAATGTCAGCGTCTTGCGCTGGCTAGGGCACTATTGCACAATAGCCCCTTGTACATTTTCGATGAAGCAACCTCCAACATTGATGTGGAGAGCGAAAATGACATCATGACCCAGATTCACACGCTGGCAAAAACCAAAACGGTGATTCTGATTTCACATCGCCTTGCAAACGTTGTGGATGCGGATACGATTTATATGATGGACAAGGGCGCAGTGATTGAATCGGGCACGCACAGCGCACTCATTGCGCAGCATGGCGCATACGCGAAGCTGTGGAAGGCTCAGCAGGAACTGGAAAATTACGCCAGGGGAGGTGTGACGGAATGAAACGAAGCGGACTTCGGGTGATGACCCGCCTGATTGGCCTGGTTAAGCCGCTGACGGGCTACATGGTGCTGGCCATTGTCATGGGCTTGATTGGCCATCTGTTTGCATCCTTTATCACCATTTGCGGCGGTTATGCGATTCTTGGCGTCTTGCATCCGGAATATTCCATCAACGTTGGTGCCATTTTTGCAGCGACCCTGATTTTTGCACTGGTTCGCGGCATTCTGCGCTATGCGGAGCAATCCTGCAATCATTTTATCGCTTTCAAACTGCTGGCACTAATCCGTGACAAGGTCTTCGGCGCTCTGCGGCGCCTGTGCCCTGCAAAGCTTGAGGGCAGGGATAAAGGCGACTTGATTTCCGTAATCACATCGGATATTGAACTGCTGGAAGTGTTCTACGCACACACCATTTCACCGATTGCGATTGCGGCACTGTTTACCATTGTGATGGTCTGCTTCATTGGCAGCTATCATGTGCTTCTGGGCGCGCTGGCGCTGGTGGCTTACGCGGTGGTGGGCATTGTGGTTCCGCTGATTGCGTCCAAGGCAAGCGGCGACAATGGTATTCGCTTCCGCACAAAGTCCGGTCAGCTTTCCGCCTTCGTGCTGGATAGTCTTCGCGGCCTGTCGGAAACCATTCAATACGGCCAGGGCAAGAAGCGCATGGACGAGATGAACCGCATGACGGACGAGCTTGCCCAGGATGAAGAGCGCATGAAGCGTGTCGCTGGCCGCAATACCGCGGTTACCAACACCATCATCCTGTTCTTTGACCTGGTCATGCTGTTCCTGTCTGCGTCCCTGTGCGGCTTTGAAGGATGCCTGATTACCACCCTGGCGATGATGAGCTCCTTTGGCCCTGTTGTTGCGCTGGCAGCCTTGGGCACAACATTGCAGAATACCTTCGCTGCGGGCAATCGCGTACTGGATATTCTGGACGAAGTGCCCACGGTGGAGGAAGTGACAGGCAAGGAAGCGGTCGCTTTCCATGGGGCAGAGGTCAAAAATGTGACTTTCCGCTACGGGGAAGAAACGATCCTGAAGGATTTCTCTGTGAGCATGCCTGAAAAGAAGGTCATCGGCATTGTGGGCCGCTCAGGTTCGGGAAAATCTACCCTGCTGAAGCTGCTCATGCGCTTCTGGCAGGTGCAGGAGGGCAAGGTGGAACTGTCCGGCAGAAGTGTGGATGACATCAACACGGACAATCTGCGAGCCATGGAGAGCTATGTAACGCAGGAAACGCACCTGTTCCACGACTCAATCCGCAATAATCTCCGTATTGCGAAGTTGGATGCTACCGATGAAGAAATGATCACCGCGTGCAAAAAAGCATCGGTGCATGATTTCATTATGAGCCTGCCCCATGGCTATGATACAGAGGTTGGCGAGCTTGGCAGCACCCTGTCAGGCGGTGAGCGTCAGCGTCTGGGTCTGGCAAGAGCCTTTTTGCACAATGCGCCGTTCATGCTGCTGGACGAGCCGACATCGAATCTGGATAGCCTGAATGAGGCAGTCATTCTGCAGTCACTGCACCGTGAGTGCGCCGACAAGACCGTGGTGCTTGTATCGCATCGAAAGTCAACCATGGGTATTGCGGATACGGTTTATTCTGTTGAACAAGGGAGAATGAGCTAATGAACGTTGAAAGCAAGCGGGAGAGGGAAAAGAAAACTGTTTCCCTGATGATTCATCTGTACTGCCGCAAAAAGCATGGCGGAAAGGAGCTTTGTCCCGAGTGCGCGGCACTGGACGCCTACGCCCAGCAGCGCAGCGATAAATGCCCCTTCATGGAGACAAAAACCTTCTGCTCCAACTGCAAGGTGCATTGCTATAAGCCGGAAATGCGGGAGAAGATTCGCGAGGTCATGCGATTCTCTGGCCCGCGGATGATTTTCCATCATCCCATTATGGCCATTCGGCACGTCATTGAGTCGAAGAAGGAAAAGAAACGCCAGGAAAAAGCGGCCTGAAAGACGGCAACATGATCTTTGATGAAAAAACACCCGCGGAGAGTTTGAAAGGCTCTTCGCGGGTGCGTTGCGTTACGGCTTCTTTTCGTAAACGATTGATCTTGCAGTGGATGGTGCTTCGCTTCCATTGGGATAGAAGGCAATGGTGCTTTGATTCATGGTGATGACGCCTGTAGAGCCGCGCAGCTGTTTTTGACTGAGCAGCAACTGAACCAGCTTGGACGTTAGCTCTGGGCCGCCGCCGCGGGTCAGGCCATCCTTCCAGAGGGTGAAGTGGCAGCCGTTTGCCAGGTCAGAGCAGCAGAAGGACAGCTTTGTTTCCAGCACCTTTCCTTTGCCGCATAGCGGACACACGGTATCAGGCACTGCCTTGCCGGAGCTTGTCAGCTTCTTTTGCCCTTTTCGCTTGCGTTGAGGGTCTTCCGGAAAGCTTGCGCTGAGGTTGTTCTCCTTCGCGTAATTGGTGAGAAACGTGGTCAGGTTGCGGATGCCGTCCATAAAGCGCATAGGATCCTGCTCGTTGCGGGCAATCTTGTCCAGCGCAAGTTCCCATTTGCCGGTCATGGCAGGGGAGGCAATTTCCTCAGGCATGATGGAAATGAGCTGAACGCCCTTGTCGGTGGCCAGCAGATTCTTGCCTTTGCGCTCCACATAGCGCACCTGAATGAGACGCTCGATAATGGCGGCACGGGTGGCAGGGGTGCCGATGCCGCTGCCTTTCATCTGACGGGAAATTTCTTCATCATCGACTTCACGGCCGGCATTTTCCATGGCCGCCAGCAGGGAAGCGTCGTTGTGCTGGGCAGGGGGCTTGGTGGTATCCTCTTTTATGGAGGAATCCATCACGGTGCGGGTGTTGCCCTGGTGCAGGGGCGGCAGCACGGTTACGGCATCATCATCAGCGCCCTTTTTCTTTTTGCTCTTTGCGGGCTTGCTCAAGGGCGGAACGGCACGCCAGCCGTTGTTGGTAATGACCTGACCCGTTGAGCGGAAAGTATGGCAATCCACTTTGGTGATAACCTTGGTGGCATCGTACTCAAAGGCAGGGTAAAAAGCTGCCAGCAGACGCCTTGCAACCAGATCATACAGCGCGCGTTCATCCTCCGAAAATTTGGAGGGATCTACGCGAACCGCGGTGGGGATCAGTGCATGGTGATCCGTGACCTTGGAGGCATCCACGGTGCGCTTGGAAACGGGGAGCTTTCCATCGGGCAGTGCACCAGGAACCATGGACTGGTATTCGCCGGGCAACAGCTTCATGGTGGTAACTACTTTGGGAATCATATCCGGCGGCAGGTAGCGGCTATCGGTGCGGGGGTAGGTGAGCGCCTTGTGCTTCTCATACAGATTCTGCGCCGTCTGCAGCGTTTTGTTGGCCGTAAAGCCAAGGAGCTTGTTGGCATCCCGCTGCAGGGAAGTCAGATCGTACAGCTGGGGCGGCGGATCCTTCTTGTGACTGGTCTCGGCGGAAATGACGGTGCCTGTCTGACCTTTGATGGAAGCGGCAATCACCCGCGCTTTTTCAGGGGAGGCAATGCGGGTGTCGTTTTCCTGCTGCGCATCGAACCAAATGCCTTTATAGTCGCCAAAGTCTGCTGTGACGGTGGAATAGCTTTCCGGCTTGAACTGCTCAATCTCCCTGCGACGCTTCACGAGAATGGCTAGCGTAGGTGTCTGCACACGGCCGACGGACAGCAGCGTGTTAAACCGAAGGGTGAAAGCACGGGTGCCATTCATGCCCACCAGCCAGTCTGCCTGTGAACGGCACTGCGCGGAGCGATACAGGCCATCATACTTGCTGCCGGGCTGAATGGCATGGAAACCCTCAGTAATGGCTTCGTCCGTCATGGAGTTAATCCATAGCCGCGAGAAGGGCTTTTTGCATCCGCATTTCTGGTAAATGTAGCGGAAAATCAACTCGCCTTCCCGCCCGGCATCGGTTGCGCAAATGAGACTGTCGGTATCGGCGTCATTCATCAGCTTGCTGACAACCTTGAATTGATCTGCGGAGGCGGGAATGACCTTCAATGGAATATTCGCCGGCAGAATGGGGAGATCGCCGCTGTTCCAGCGCTTGTACCGCGCATCCAGTTCATCGGGCTCAACCAGTGTCACCAAATGGCCGACGGCCCAGGTCACAATATACTGATCATTGCACAAAAAGCCAGCGCCGCGCTCGCGGCACTTCAGCACACGGGCAATATCCCGCCCGACACTTGGCTTTTCAGCCAAAACAACAATCCGTCCGATTTCTACCGCCTCCTTTGCTGCTGAATGGTCGGAAAAAGCTATCGTTCATCTGACAGCACCTATTGAGTGTAAAATTCCGCTGAGCATGGGCGCTCAGCGGAGTATTTTTTCATGGTTTGGTCTTCAAAGATCGATGAATTTCTCGAACTCCGGAAGGATGCCGATGCCATCAGGATAGTGAGCGGCAAACTGCGGAATGGCGTGGCTGGGGAAGGAATTGCCCTCGATGAAGGTGGGGCCGTCCTCTGTAATGGCTACATCCCAGGCAACAAACCGCATCTGCGGCACCTTCTGCGCGGCCTTCAGGCACATCTGCTTGGCTTCTTCCCAGTAGGGAATGGTGAAACCCACAATGGGCGTTCCCGTCATGGGATGTTTCTCAAAGGTGTTGCCCTGCTTATCAGCACCAACGGTTTTCAGCATGCCGGTATCAACATCGATACGGGCAGCCATGCCGCCGCAGTCCACATTGTCCATGACCTTGCCGTTGCCGATGCGCAGGAAAGCGTACACAATGCCCTGCTGCTTATCACCAAGCAGGGTGGCAATGCGGCAGGTGTTCACGGAAGTGGGGCACATTTCCGCCATCAGGTGATGCTGCACCACCATCTCTTCCAGAATGCCGATGCCCTTGTCGAGCATCAATTGCTTAAAGGCGGCGGGGCCATCCTTCCAGTCCTCTTCGGTGAATTTCAGAATGCCCTGGCCGCTGGAGCCTTCCAACGGCTTGCCGATGAGCTGCGTGTTGCCGCGCACAATGTCTTCCAGGGCTTCCGGGGAAGTCTGCTCATTGATCAGCAGCCATTTGCGGTGAATATCCTCGGCGAAGAGCTGATTGAACTGGGTCTTGTCATCGAAGAAATGCCAATAGGCCTTATCGTTCATGCGGCGGACGATATTGTTGGAGATGCCGCGGGTGATCACCGTTTTGCGCTGGTCATTGTTCAGCTTGTACATCTCAGCAATCTTATAGTCCACATAGCCTGCGTTGTATTTCAGCGCACAATCCAGCATGTCCTTCATCAGCCATGCGCGGGATTTTCCGCTGCGCTTCTCCAGCACACGGGTGGTTTCACGCATGCGCTTCCAGTCGATCTTTACAGCACGCTTCATAAAATAAGTCAGTCTGCTCATTGCCTTCAGATCCTTCCATTGTAGACGCGTAGACGAGCGTCCATTAGACGTTGAAACGGAACAGGGTGATGTCGCCGTCCTTCATGACATAATCCTTGCCCTCGGAACGAACGAGACCCTTTTCCTTGCAGGCGGCCATGGAGCCAAGCTCTGCCAGCGTTTCAAAGGGAACAACCTCAGCACGAATGAAGCCCTTCTCGAAGTCCGTGTGGATCTTGCCGGCAGCCTGGGGTGCCTTGGTGCCTTCCTTGATGGTCCATGCGCGGCACTCATCTTCGCCGGCGGTCAGGAAGGAGATGAGACCCAGCAGACGATAGCAGGCGGTGATCAAGCGATCCAGACCGCTCTGACCGATGCCGAGCTCCTCAATGAATTCAGCCTTCTCGTCGGGATCCATCTGGGCGATTTCTTCTTCGATCTGTGCGGAAATGACCAGCATCTCAGCATGCTCAGCCTTGGCAATGGCATTCACCTTGTCCAGGCCGGGGATTTCGCTCGCGTCCTTGCCCAGGTCGCTGTCTGCGATGTTGGCGGCATAGATGACGGGCTTGGTGGTCAGCAGGAACCAGCTGTCCACGATTTCACGCTCTTCATCGGTGTAGGAATAGGTGCGGGCAGGCTTGCCGCTCTCCAGGTGGGCGTAAAGCTTTTCAGCCAGCTCAGCCTCTGCGCCGGCCTTCTTGTCGCCGCCGCGGAGGTTCTTCACTGCGCGATCCTTGCGGCGCTGCACCGTGTCCATATCGGCAAAAATCAGCTCCAGGTTGATGGTTTCAATGTCGCGGGCAGGGTCGATGGAACCGTCCACGTGGATGATGTTCTCATCCTCAAAGCAGCGCACAACGTGCACGATGGCGTCCACCTCACGGATGTGGCTGAGGAACTTGTTGCCCAGACCTTCACCGTGGCTGGCACCCTTTACCAGACCTGCAATATCAACAAATTCGATGGTGGTGGGGGTAACCTTCTTGGGATGATACATATTGGCCAGCACGTCAAGGCGGCTGTCAGGCACCATCACAACACCTGTGTTGGGCTCAATGGTGCAGAAAGGGTAATTGGCGGCCTGTGCGCCAGCCTTTGTAATTGCATTGAAAAGTGTGCTCTTTCCCACGTTGGGAAGTCCCACAACGCCAAGCTTCATATCGGTACGTTCTCCTCTCGTGTTGATCCTCTACCAAAGACATATTATACTTGATAAAAATAAGAAAAGCAATAATATTGTAAAAATCCTTGCCGCAACCGTGACATGGGGGTGATTTAATGCTATAATGTGCGTGTGTGTGCCTGAAGGCCACGATTGATTTCTTTGAAGGAGCTGTTTTCATTGTCGATATTGCAGGCTGCTATCCTGGGACTCGTGCAGGGTCTGACAGAATTTCTACCTGTTTCCTCCAGCGGTCACCTGATTCTTGCACGTGCCCTGATGGGCATTTCTGATGAGGCGGCATCTACGGGCGCGTATCTGATGCTGGATGTTCTTCTGCATGTGGGCACCTTGCTGGCTGTGCTGGTGGTGTTTTGGAAGGACTGGTGGGCTATCCTGAAAAATCCCTTCAAGTCGAAGACGCTGGGTTTGCTGTTTCTCGCTTCTCTGCCGACACTGGCGGTGGTGGTGCTGTTTAACGATTTTGTCGACCAGTTCTTCACGGGATGGTTCCTGGGCGTCAGCTTTTTGATTACGGCAGTTTTCCTGCTGATTGCCGAGGCGGTAAGCAACAGCAAAAAGCTGAAGGTGGAACAGCCGGGCATCAAGCATGCTCTCATCATGGGTTTCATGCAGGCAATTGCGATTCTCCCCGGCGTAAGCCGCAGCGGTTCTACCCTGACGGGCGGCGTTGCCTCCGGACTGAACCGAAAGTCTGCCGCGAAGTTTTCCTTTATGATGAGCGCACCTGCCATCCTGGGCAGCCTGCTGTATGAAGGCAAAAACGCCATCGAAAGCGGCGCTATGCAGCAGCTGTCACTGGTGCCGACCATTGTAGGCGTGGTGGTGGCAGCCATCAGCGGTTATCTGGCAATTCGCTTTATGCTCAGGCTTATTAACAAGGCATCGCTGTGCTGGTTCTCTCTGTATCTGGCAATGCTGGGTCTTGTTATCCTGTGCCTGCAGCTGAGCGGATGCTCTGCCTTGCCGGCCTTCCGGTTCCCGACACTGTAAGTGCTGTACAAACAAGCTTTTCAGTGTTATAATGAAACAACTATCGTCAGGAGGTGAGCCAGCCACGCGTCCGTTTCAACGTTTTCTTTGCTTTTTACTTGCAGGGATGATTATGCTCTGCTCCACATCGGCGCTGGCTGTGGAGGAAACCACCGGCGATACGATCGTTGAGCCAACACTTTCCCCTGATGCGGCCACCTATTCAGAGGAAACGCCCGAGCTGCTGGAAGAAGATCAGCTTTATGCATATTCTGCAATTCTGATTGAGGAAAACAGCGGTGAAGCTATTTTCGAAAAGGACGCGGATACGGTTCGCTATCCTGCTTCCACCACGAAAATCATGACCGTTTTGCTGGCTTTGATGATGGTGGATGATCTTGACCAGACGGTCACCGTCAGCGAAACGGCTGTGGATGTCCCTTCTGACTCTTCTACCATGAGCCTTTCGGCGGGGGAGGAAATCAGCTTTCGGGATGTTCTGTACGGCACCATGATGGTTTCTGCCAACGATGGTGCAAACGTGATCGCAGAAACGGTTTCCGGCAGCATTGAGAACTTTGTGGATCTCATGAATCAAACGGCGGAAATCTTCGGCTGCACCAACACGCATTTCGCCAATCCTCACGGCTATCATGATGATAATCACTACTCCACCGCACGGGATTTGGCGATTATCGCACGGGAAGCCATGCAGAATGAAACATTCCGCGAGATTGTCGGCACAACGAGCTACACCATTGCCAAGACCAATAAGCACCGCGCGCGCTCGATGACAAACCGTGCTACGATTTTGATTCCCAGCACGTCGGAAAACACCAACAAGTATTACTATCAGTATGCTACAGGTATCAAGACAGGTTCCCACAGCAAGGCTGGTTACTGCTTTGTTGGTTCGGCTGAAAAGGACGGCGTGAGCCTGATTTCTGTGGTGCTGTACACCTCCAGACGCGGCATGTGGACGGATACGAAAAAGCTGATGGAGTACGGCTTTTCCCAGTACGTGTCCGTTTCGCCTGTGGACTTGTACAACATGAATCCCATTACGCTGGAAATTACGGGCTTCTCCACCTCGGATACCAACATGGGCAGACTGCAGCTGACCTGCGTGCCTTCCAATGCGGAAGCGTCAGCCACGAAGATCGTCGCCACCCAGGATGAGATAGACAGTATGGCGTCGAACCTGCGCAGCACGGTGCTGATTGAGTATACCCGTGACTTTACAGCACCTATTACCGCAGGCGAGACCATGGGTACCATGACCTATTTCACGGATTCCGGTCTGGCAGTGGAGTATAACCTGATTGCGTCCCGCTCCATTGCGAAGCGTGAAAACGCGCCCAAGACCATTGATGAAATTGTGGCTGAAACGGAAGCAGACCCCAATCCGTTCCCGCCGTTGACGGTGGAATTAGTACTTTCGATCGTTGCTCCGTTCTTCCTGATTTGGCTGGTGATTCACTTTGTGCGGAAGGTGCTGCGCAAGCGTCGCGTCCGTAACGCCAAGGTTCCCAAGCCCAAGAGCCGTTACATGAAATAAACAGGGGAGGATTCATCGCCATGCGCGGTGGATCCTCTTTTTTGATGCGAATGTTTTCTTTTTGTACATGGCCTTGACACGATGGCCTATTTGGGATAAACTACACCACGTAGTAGATGCGGCGAACAATCGCTGCACAGTAGGATTTGAAGGAGGGTTTTCTCTATGAAAAAGTTCATTGCCATTCTCATGACCCTATGCCTTGCACTCGGATGTGTTGCATGTGCCGGTGCTGATGAAGAAAAGACGTATACCGTCGGTATCATTCAGCTGGTGCAGCATAACGCGCTGGACGCCGCTACCAAGGGCTTCCGCGATGCGTTGACCGATAAGCTGGGCGATAAGGTTGTTTTTGATGAACAGAATGCTTCCGGCGATACCGCTGCATGCGCAACCATCGCCAATGGTTTTGTTTCCGCTGGTGTTGACCTGATTATGGCCAATGCTACCGCCGCTCTGCAGGCCGCTGTTGCCGCTACGGCAGATATCCCGATCCTTGGTACCTCCATTTCCCATTACGGCACGGCGCTTGACATTGACGACTGGAAGGGCTACACCGAAATCAACGTGTCCGGCACCAGTGACCTGGCTCCGCTGGATGGTCAGGCCGACATGATCAAGGAACTGTTCCCTGATGCCAAGAAGGTTGGCTTGCTCTACTGCTCTGCTGAAGCAAACTCCGCTTACCAGGTCGGCGTTATCAAGGGCTGCCTGGAAGCACTGGGCTATGAAACCGCAGAGTATGCTTTCACTGACTCCAACGACGTTGCTTCTATGACCCAGAATGCCGCAACGGATTGCGACGTGGTTTACATCCCCACTGACAATACTGCTGCTGCTTATACCGAGACCATTGCAAACGTTCTGCTGCCTGCCGGCGTTCCTGCTGTTGTTGGTGAAGAAGGCATCTGCATTGGCTGCGGCGTTGCAACGCTGACCATCAGCTACTACGACCTGGGCTACAAGACCGGCGAAATGGCTTACGAAGTGCTGGTCAATGGCGCTGATGTTTCCACCATGGAGATTGAGTTTGCTCCTCAGTTCACCAAGAAGTACAACGCAGCAAACTGCGAAGCACTGGGCATCACCGTTCCTGAAGGCTACGAGCCCATCGAGTAAAATCCGCATAAGCTATGGATGCAAGCGAAGCCATGGAGAGGATTGCTCTTTTCATGGCTTCGCCTTGTAGTTGTTTTTCCACATTACCCTTCATGAAGGAGGATTTTCCCTTGGAAATTATGAAGCTGCTCAACGCCTTGCCTGGTGCCGTTTCACAAGGCTTGATCTGGGGCATTATGGCCATTGGTGTCTACATTACCTATCGTGTGCTGGATGTGGCTGACCTGACGGTTGACGGTTCTATCGCAACAGGCGGCGCGGTTGCAGCCATGTTGATTTTGAACGGCTGCAATGTGTATCTGGCATTGGCAGCGGCTTTTGTTGTGGGCATGTTGTGCGGCTTTGTGACAGGCATTTTCCACACGGCAATGGGTATTCCCGCCATTCTGGCAGGCATTCTGACACAGCTTGCGCTATACTCCATCAACCTTCGCATTATGGATGGCAAGGCCAATACGGCCATCAGCGCCAACAAGTACGATTTGGTGGTATCCCTTCGTGACGCCCGTTCACTGTCCCTTGATAATCCGATTGTCATTCTGATCGTGTTCACTGCGGTGATTATCGTGCTGCTGTACATGTTCTTTGGCACGGAATACGGTTCTGCGTTGCGTGCGACAGGCGCGAATACTCAGATGGCACGCGCACAGGGCATTAACACGAATCATGGCAAGGTTGTCGGATTGATGCTCTCCAATGGCTTGGTGGCCATGTCGGGTGCACTGCTGGCGCAGTATCAGGGCTTTGCAGATGTCAGCATGGGCCGCGGTGCAATCGTCATCGGCCTGGCTGCTGTCATCATTGGCGAGGTTGTTTTCGGCAAGGTGTTCAAGGCCTTTGGCGGCAAGCTGACAGCCGTCTCCATCGGCGCTGTGATCTATTACATTGTGATGCAGGTGGTGCTCTGGCTGGGCCTGAACACCAACGACCTGAAGATGATCACCGCCCTGATCGTTGCACTGTTCCTGGCCATCCCTTACTGGAAGGGAAAGCTGTACTCCGTTCGCACCAGCCATAAGGAGGGAAAGAAGAATGCTTGAGCTTCAACATATCAGCAAGACCTTTAATCCCGGAACCATTACGGAGAAGCGCGCCCTTTCTGACCTGAGTCTGCACTTGAATCCTGGCGATTTTGTGACCGTTATCGGCGGTAACGGCGCTGGTAAGTCCACCATGCTGAACGCAGTGGCAGGCGTCTTCAGTGTGGATTCCGGTAATATTCTCATTGACCACACCGATGTTACCAGACTCCCGGAGCATAAGCGTGCTGCACTTCTCGGCCGCGTTTTTCAGGATCCTATGATTGGCACGGCGGCCACCATGAACATTGAGGAAAACCTGGCATTGGCTTATCGCCGCGGCGAACGGCGAACCTTGCGCTGGGGCATTCAGGCCAAGGAGCGTGAGCATTACCGCGATTTGCTGGCCATGCTGGGGCTCGGTTTGGAAGATCGCATGACCAGCAAGGTTGGCCTGCTGTCTGGCGGTCAGCGTCAGGCATTGACTCTTTTGATGGCAACGCTGAAGCAGCCCAAGCTTCTTCTGCTGGATGAGCACACAGCCGCATTGGATCCCAAAACGGCCGCCAATGTGCTGGGGCTGACACAGAAGATTATTGCAGAAAACAATCTGACGGCGCTGATGATTACGCATAACATGAAGGATGCCCTGCAACTTGGCAATCGCACCATCATGATGCATGAAGGCAATGTAATTCTTGACCTTGATGCCGAAACGAAGAAGCATACAGGCGTTGAAGATCTGCTGGTGATGTTTGAAAAGGCCAGCGGCAAGGAGTTCGCCAACGACAGAGCATTGCTGGGATAAAGTAAGCATCATAACACCAAAGGGACAACATCTGTACGCAGACGTTGTCCCTTTTGAATTTCCCGAAAACCTGATCCAGGTGTGTATAAGTGAATTGCTGAGTCTTTCTTTGAAAGTTTCGGGAAGAGAAAGAGGGGAGAAAACACCTTTCAAAGCGTTTTCTCCCCTCGCATAAAAGCCGGTCGCAATGTTACCGTTCTTCACGGAAGTAGTTGATGCCGCAGGCGTGGGGCTGCTGCTTTTCACGCTTCATGCGGATGGAAGACAGCACCAGAATGACGCACGTGGCAAGGAAAGGAACCATGGAGAACACGGAAGCGGGAATGTCAATGACGGAGGCGGGGATGTACAACCGAAGCACGCTGAGGGCACCAAAGATCAGAGAACCAAAGATGGCCTTTGCGGGACTCCAGGAAGCGAAGATGACCAGTGCCACAGCAATCCAGCCCTGACCGCCGACACAGTTGTAAGTCCAGCTGGCGCCGCAGGTGACAAGAGCGATGTACGCGCCGCCCAGGCCGGAAATGCCGCCGCCCAGCAGGATGTGAACATACTTGTAGGCACTGACGTTGATACCGGCGGCATCTGCAGCAGCAGGATTTTCACCGACTGCGCGAAGGTTCAGGCCGTGGGAAGTATGATTCAGATACCATGCGCCTACAACGGCCAGTACAACACCGATGTAGGTCAGCAGGCTGTGATTGAACAGCAGTTTGCCAATGTAGGGGATGCTCGTCAGAAAACCGAGATCCATGGGGTGGAAGGCGGAGCGGATGAAGTCGGAACAAACGGCAGCACCCGTGGCAGAGGTGTTCATCATGTTTGTGCCGAGCATGTTGGCAAGACCTGTGCCGAAAATGGTCAGTGTCAGGCCTGTCACGTTTTGGTTTGCCTTCAGGGTAACCGTCAGGAAAGCGTAGATTGCTGCGCCAAGCAGGCCGCCAAGGAAGGCCATCAGGATGGCAACGACAACAGAGTCCACATAATAGGCGCCCATGAAGCCGAACACAGCACCCATGTACATCATGCCCTCAACACCGAGGTTCATGTTGCCGGCCTTTTCAGTGAAGATTTCGCCCAATGTACCGAACAGCAGCGGCACACCGGCCAGCATGGCTGCATACAGGAAATTGGAGAGCCAATCAAGCACTTCAGTCATTCTTTTGCCGCCTCCTTCTCATTACGGAACATCAGCTTGTAGTTGATGAAGAATTCAGCACCAAGCATGAAGAACAGGATAATGCCCTGCATGACATCGGCCATGGAAGGGGAAAGCTTGAGGGCTGTTTCCACCGCGCCGCTGCCCTTTTCCATGATGCCGAAGAGGAAGGAAACCAGCAGAATGGCAATGGGAGACAAGCGTGCCAGCCACGCGATGGTGATGGCCGTAAAGCCGTTGCCGCCAGCCACCGTTTCCGTCAGCTGCTTATCCGTGCCGCTGGCCTGCAAAATACCTGCCAGACCGCAAATGCCGGCGGACAGGAACATGGTGCGCAGAACGATCTTCTTCACAGGCATGCCGGCATAGCGGGCAGTCTGCTCGTTTTCGCCAACGACCGTCAGCTCATAGCCCTGCTTGGAGTAGCGAATGTACAGGAAAACCAGCACCACCAGCACCAGGGCGAAAATCCATCCGATTTGCACGCCCAGCACCATAGGCATACGCGCCGCCTTGGAGAAGCGCGGCATGATGGGGAAGCCCATGGAGGAAGGATCGCGCCAGGGACCTTCCTTCAGGTACTGGATGAAGTAGGAGGCGACGTAGTTCAGCATCAGCGTGAACAGCGTTTCATTCGTGCCCCACTTGGTTTTGAAGTAAGCCGGAATCATGCCCCAAAGGCCGCCAGCCAGGAAACCTGCAATGATCATCACCGTGACAAGCAGCCACTGAGGCCACACATCACCATAGGTGTAAGCGAAAAAGCTGCCGGCGACGGCGCCCACGCAGATTTGACCCTCAGCGCCGACGTTCCAGAACTTCATGCGGAAAGCCAGCGTAACACCCAGCGCGGTAATGCACAGGGGAATGGCGTACTTGATGGTATCCTTCAAGGCCACCGAAGTGCCAAGGGAACCGGTAATCATGGTGCCGAAGACCTCCAACGGGTTGTAGCCAATGCAGAGCAAGAACACGCTGGTGGTCAGCAGAGCAAACAAAATAGCCAGAATTCGGCATACAGCCTGGCGGGAAAGGGATACGGAGGTGCGCTGCACAACATGAACCAGAGGCGCACGGGATATTTTAGTTTCAGACATAATCGTCCTCCATTTCCTCTGCGCTCAGTGCGCCGGTCATCTTCATACCCAGCAGATCCTTCGTGGCAAAGCGAGCGGGGATGATGGCTGTAACCTTGCCGCCGCACAGCACGAGGATACGGTCGCACAGACCAAGCAGCACGTCCAGATCCTCACCGACGAAGAGAATGCCGACGCCCTTGCTCTTTTGCTGGTTCAGCAGGTCGTACACCATGTAAGACGAATTGATGTCCAGGCCGCGAACCGCATAGGCGGTCAGCAACACGCGCGGATTGCTGTCGATTTCACGTCCGAGCAATACCTTCTGCACATTGCCGCCGGAGAGCTTCTTCACGGGGGTGAAGATAGAAGGCGTGCTGATTTCGAGCTTCTTTACCAGGCTGCGGGCCAAATCGCGGGAAGCCTTTCTGTGCAGGAAGAATCCCTTCTGGTCAGCGTAGGTTTTCAGAATCATGTTGTCGGCCATGCTCATGGTGCCCACCAGACCCATGCCCAGTCGATCTTCAGGCACAAAGGAAAGGGAGATACCCTTCTTGAAGATCTCGCGGGGGCCCATGCCGTCCACACGCTCGCCATCCAGCAGAATGGAACCGCCGGAGGGACGCTGCAGGCCTGCGATGGCTTCGCACAGCTCTTTCTGACCACTGCCGGCGACGCCGCACACGCCGAGAATCTCACCTGCATGCAACTGGAAGGAAACCTGATCCAGCCGCTTGACGCCATCAGCACCCGTCACAGACAGGGAATGCACGTCCAGCAGTGTTTCCCCAGGCTCCTGCTCTTCGCGCTGAATGGACAGGGAAACGGGACGGCCAACCATCTTCTCGGTCAGTTCCTGCACGGTGGTCTCTTTGGTGATGACGGTGCCGACGGTTTCGCCCTTGTGCAGAATGGTCACGCGGTCGGAAATGTCCAGAACCTCCTGCAGCTTGTGGGTGATAATGACCACGGCATGACCTTCGCGGCGCATCTTTCGCAGGATGGCGAAGAGCTTCTCCGTCTCCTGAGGAGTCAGCACAGCAGTAGGCTCATCCAGAATGAGAATGTCTGCGCCGCGGGAAAGCACCTTCAGAATTTCTACCGTCTGCTTCTCGCCGACGGACATATTGTAGATTTTCTTATCAAGATCGCATTCCAAACCGAAGAGTTCCTTCAACGATTCGGGCGTTTCAGCCAGCTTGCCGCCGGTGCCGAGAAGAATATTCTCACGAGCCGTCATGACATCTACCAGCTTGAAATGCTGGTGAATCATGCCGATGCCCAGGTCGATTGCCTCTTTGGGACTGCGGATGGACACGCTTTTCCCATTGATGAAAATATGGCCGCTGTCGGGCTTGTAGATGCCGCTGAGCGTATTCATCAGCGTTGTTTTGCCACTGCCGTTTTCGCCTAGCAGAGCAAGAATTTCTCCGCGGCGCACTGTCAGGTTCACGTTATGGTTGGCCTTAATCTGGCCGAAGGACTTGCACAGACCTTCCAGACGGATCGCGTCGCGGTTCTCCTCACGGGCGATGGTATCCTGCACGCAAACACCCTCTTCGCTCAAATAGTGGGTTACCAGTCAAACACGACTATTATAAATGAAAAAAGAGCTTTTTTCAAGGGAAAACACGAACTTTCCTGACAAAAAACACGGTTTTCTTCGTGGATTATTCAGTGCATAATCCCGTAGCAGGAATTTCACCATGCGTGTCGAATCATCTAGTTCAGTACGAGGGAGGGGAAAGACTGCATGAGAGATCGAATTGTGCTGGTGAATACAAGCAATGCGGCGTGCAGCTCCGTAGCAAGGAAACTGCGTGCTGAACATATATACTGCCGTGTCTTATCGGCAGAAGATGCCCTGCAGGACCTTCAGCAGCCTGGTGCGAAGGGCATTATTATACCGGGTGACAGCACAGGCGAGGCGGCGGAAAATCCGAACTATGCGGCTTTGCTGAAGTGCGGGCTGCCGCTGCTGGCAATGGGTGATGCGGCGCTGAGTCTGTGCACCCTGCTGGGCGGCAGTTTGGGCGAAAAGGCCGGCGAGCCAACGGTTGTGCAGGTTCACTACATGGGCGATGACCCTGTGTTTGCGGAGGTGGAGGATGGCGAGCGCTATCTGCCTGCTCTGCGCACCATGAATCTGACGGAAGATGCGCTTCAAGTGGCACAGGCCGAAAAAGGAACGCTGGGCTTCCGCATGAAGGAAAGCAAGGTTTATGGTCTTGCCTTCTGTGTAGAGCGGAATGACCCTGATGGTGTGGCCATTCTCCGAAATTTCTGCACGACCGTTTGCGAATGCGATCCCTGGTGGGAAACCAGCCTGGTGATTGAGCAGGCAAGACGCGAAATTGAAAGCTGCGCCGAGGGCGGCGAGGCTCTTTGCGCCCTTTCCGGCGGCGTGGATAGCGGCGTGTGCGCGGTGCTGGGCAACATGGCAC
This sequence comes from bacterium, assembly GCA_963618735.1. GTDB lineage: Bacteria > Bacillota > Clostridia > Christensenellales > Aristaeellaceae > CAKUFA01. The sequence continues at coordinate 43,707 of CAVEUM010000010.1, forward strand.
TGGGGCATCGGCTGCACTGCGTGTTTGTGGATACAGGTCTTTTCCGAGCAGAGGAAAGCGAGCGGGTCACTGCTTATTTTCAAGAGACGATGGGGCTGAATTTCAAGCGTGTGGACGCATCGAAGCGGTTCCTGACGGCTCTTCAGGGCGTGACGGATGCCGCCGAAAAGGAACGGGTGGTATCGGAGATCCTGCGCATGGTGATGAAAGAAGAGGCTGCAGCGATCCCGAATGTGAAGCTCATCCTGGAAGGAACCAATTACAGCGATAGCCTGAGTCATGGCCTGCCCGTTCCTGAACCGACCGTGATTGACGGTGTGCACATTGTGGCGCCTGTTCGGGAGCTGTTCAAGAACGAAGTGCGGGAATTGGCGGAGGAGATTGGCCTTGCCGCGTGGATGATCAATCGTCAGCCCTTCCCGGGAAGCGGCCTTGCGCTGCGCATCTTTGGCGAGGTGACGGAAGAGAAGCTGAGCATCCTTCGTTCAGCAGATGCCCTGTTCCGCGGCGAACTGCGGCAGAGCGGTCAGTCGCGGAAGCTGTGGAAGTATTTTGCCACCCTGGCGGAGGACCCGGCAGGGCAGAAGGACCAGCCTTATGTGGTCATCCTTCGTGCGGTGCAGGCGATTGATGGCGCGTCTGCCGTCGCGTCACGCGTGTCCTATGATGTGCTGGAACGCGTGTGTCAGTCTGTCCGCGAAGCAAATCCCAAGGTGCGGCGCGTGCTGTATGATTTAACCCCGTCCAAAGGCATTGCGGAAATTGAATGGTATTGATAAGGAAGAAGGAAAATTGATGTTTATTGCGGATACCCACTCGGATACACTCTACGCTTTGGGCGTGACGCATGAAAAAAATCCGATGATTACGCCGGAGCGCCTGCGCAAGGGCGGCATTACCCTGCAGACCTTTGCTTTGTGGACTGGACGCCATGGCAATCAGGGAGACTATGAAGGCATCGTGGAGGCTGAAATGGCGCAGGTGCCTGCGTGCCTCGCTGCAGGGCTGAAGCAGGTGGATGATCCCGCTGAAGCAAAGGAAGGCGAAAATTCTTTCATGCTCTCCATTGAGGGCGGCGAGGTTTTTGAAAAGGATCTTTCCACGGTGGAAGCATGGCGTCAAAAGGGCGTCCGCATGGCTGCGCTTTTGTGGAATAATGACAATCGTCTGGGCTATCCCGCCAAAACGGGCGACAAGCGCGGATTGACTGATTACGGCATCGCTGTGGTGAAGGAAATGCAGCGGGTGAAGATGGCGGTGGATACGTCTCACCTGAATGAAGCGGGATTTTATGACATCTTCGCGAAAACGAATCATGCGCCGTTGGCATCCCATAGCTGCTGCAAGGCACTGTGCGATCATCCCCGCAACCTGACGGATGAACAGATTCGATTGCTTATTCGCAATGGCGGCTATGTAGGCGTGAACTTCTACCCTTATTTCCTTTCGGAGGACGGCAAGGCGGATGTGAAGCGTGTGGCAGAGCATATCGACCATATTTGCCAGCTGGGCGGCGAAAAGATTGTAGGCTTTGGCTCAGACTTTGATGGCATCGAGGTGGCGCCTGACGGCTTGGAAGATCCTTCTCAGGTGCCGAACCTGCTCAATGAGCTCCGCCGCCGCGGCTACTCGGAAGAGGCTGTGGAAGGTGTGGCCGGCAAGAATCTGCTCAGATATTTTGCGGCACTGTAAAATACAATAAAGAACAGCGCTCGATCTGCAAATCGCACAGATGGAGCGCTGTTTTTTTCATATGAAAGTTTCGGGAAAAGAGGAGAGCGCGAGAGGAAAATAACCGCTCAAAGCGGTTTCTTCCCCTCGCAAAAAATATCAGTATTTCCGTCCGAAACGGTAGTAGTTGGTGGTGGTCTGCGGGGTTACCACAGAGTGGGACAGGCTGCGGTTCTTGGTGACATTCAGCACCAGGGCAACACCACCCATGTTGGTCACCATGTTGGAACCGCCGTAGCTCAGGAAGGGGAGCGGAATACCTGTAATGGGCATCAATCCCAGCGTCATGCCGATGTTCTCAAACACGTGGAACAGCAGCATGCCCATCACGCCGATAATCACCAGCATGCCGAAACGGTCACGGGTGTATCTTGCCAGGTAAAGAATGCGCAGGATGATCAGCAGGTAGACCAGCAGAATGGTGGCGCAGCCAACGAATCCCCACGCTTCGCCAATGGTGGCGAAGATGAAGTCCGTCCAGTCAGCGGGCACGTAGTTCAGCTGGGACAGGGCGCCATCCACAAAGATGCCGATACCTGTCAGTCCGCCGGAGCCAATGGCCGTCTTGCTTTGCAGCATCTGATAAGCATCACTGCTGGAGTACAGTTCGGGGTTCATGAAGGCCAGAATACGCTGCAGTCGATAGCTGTCAGAGCCTGTAGCCACCATAATGCCATAGAGTGCCAATATGCCAAGAATCGCAACTGCGGCAAGGCCAAGCAGAATGCGCATATCCACATTGGCGAAGTACAGCATGATGGCGAACAGGAACACAATCACCAGCAGAGAGCCCATTTCACCGGAACCCAGAATGATCAGACAGGGAATGCCGACCATGAGCATAATGCCCATGAAATCCTTGAAGGTGCTCATGGGATGGTCGCTTCTGGCCAGCCGCTTGGCCAGCATCAGAATCATGGACAGCTTTACGAACTCTGACGGCTGAATGGTGTAGCCCCAAATGATGTCCAGCCAGGCCTTCACGCCTGACGCACGGTTGAAAATCCACACCAGAGCAACCAGCAGGGTGCCGCCGTAATAAAGCAGGGGGGTAATGCGGCGCAGCAGGTCGTAGGGGAAGTTCATGATGACGATCAGAATGATAGGGGCAATCATCAGGAAGATGCATTGCCGAACGGCATAAGAAGATTCCACAATGTGATTCAGCAGGGAGGTGTCAGCCGTTGAATCCGTGCTGTAGGTGGCAACGCTCACGGCCAGCACACCGAAAATGGCCAGACCGAAAACCATGACAATCAGGGGGACGTCAACATGCGCCCTTGTCCGCCTGTTTTCAACGATCAATCAGTTCCACCTCCTGCGGCTTGCGGCGGAAAAGCCGACGCAAGAATGAAACGTGCTGCGTCCCGTAGCCGGGAAGCGGTTCTTCCATGCCGATCATACGGTGCGCGATGCGGGTCAGTGCGGCGGCGGCTTCACAGCGGCAGTCCATCAATGAAACACGCTTGAGCAGCGCGCGGTAGACGATGGGATCTTCGGGAACCTCGCCCAGCAGCGTAAGATCCAGCGTCTGTGCCACGGTCTGGGCAGAATACATTTCGCCGGATTCGATGAGCGATGGATTCAGCCGATTCACAATCAGCTGAGGGCGGCGGGACTGCTTCTCCGTCAGCAGCGAGCTGGTGCGATCCACATCGCGAATGCACACATCGTCCGGGGTGCAGATGAGGATGCTCTCTTCCGTTTCGGCGCGGATAATGTTGCGCAGCCCGCGTTCAATGCCGGCGGGACAATCGATCAGCACGATGTCGAAGCGGCTTTTCAGCTGGCGAATGATTTTGCGCAGCACCTTGCCGTCCACATCCTTGGAGCGGGCAAACTGCGATGCAGGCAGCAGGTAGAGCTTGTTTTCTTCAGGATGCTCAATCAACGCCTGCGGCAGGGGACAATGGTCTGCACACACGTCCAGAAGGTCGTAGACTACACGGTTTTCCAGACCGAGAATGACATCCTGATCCCTCAAACCGATATCTGCATCCACAATGCAAACCTTGCGCTCTGCACGGGCAAGAGATACGGCCAGCGCAGCCGTGATGGTGCTCTTGCCCACACCTCCTTTACCGGAGGCAATCATCCAAGCTTTTCCCATGGTAGTTCTCCTTTGAGTACGTTAAGGTGCCAACGAGTTGCCGGACGGCAGGGTGTAGTCCGTTGTCCGCAGATCCTTCTGCTTCATGTACCAGTCGATAAATTCCTTCGCCGCCAGAGAGGTTTCACCGCCGGAATAGCCGTGCGGGATAAAGACCGCGATGGCAATCTCAGGGTTCTCGTAAGGGGCGAAAGCAACGAACCAACCGTTGTTCTCCAGGTCAATGGCGGTAACCTGAGCCGTACCTGTTTTTGCGCAGATCTGCTCAAGGTATTCCCAGCCGGAGAAGTACTTGGATGCGGTACCGGACTCGTCAACCACCTTTTTCATGCCTTTCTTGATGTAGGGAAGGTATTCATCGGCGTTTTCAAGCTGTGTGATCAATGTAGGCTCACGCTGGCTGAGCACCTCGCCATCCGGAGAGATGATGGAGTCGATAATGGAGACGTTGTAGACATATCCGCCATTGGCCAGCGCGGCAACGTAGCGGGCAACCGCAATAGGCGTTACCGTGGTAACGGACTGACCGATGGCTGTCAGAATGGTCTGGCCGCCGCCCCATTTAATATCGTTCATGTAGTTGTACGTATCACCGATGACGGCCTGCAAATAGACCATTTCCTTGGTCATATTCAGTTCTTCCATCAGGATGGTACGCATGTTGTCCAGCCAGTAACTTTCATCGTAGTTAACGGCCATGTCCATCAGGCGCTTGGCGCAGGTGCTCAAGCGCTCGTCGTCGTACTCAATGCCGCGGCTTGCACCGCAGTTCTTCAGGTGCTTCTTGATGGCATTGTAAACGATGATGGGCAGAGAAGTATCCTGATTGGCTTCGTTCACGGGCTTGGTGGGGTCATACAGGGTGTTCTGGCTGCCAACCACGCTGCGAACCTCGCCTGGCAGGTCAATGCCTGTTTTGCTGGTGAGGCCGAACAGGGATGCGTAGCGGTACAGGCGGTCTTCGCCCAAACGACTGCCCAGCTCGTAGAAGAAGTAGTTGCAGGAGTTCGACAGACCTTCCACAATGGTCTGGTTCGCGTGCTTGTAGCGGTAGTTCTTGCCGATCCAGCACTTAGGCGCGGTAGAAAGGTCCGTGTTGTACTTGGTGTAGTAGCCGTTATCGGTAATACGCTCGTTGACCTTCAGCTCACCTTCATTCAGTGCGCCGTAGGCCGTAACCATCTTGAAAATGGAGCCGGGGGTTCCGCGGGCATGAATGCCGTAATTCAGCAGAAGGTTCCGTTCGTCGGATAGAATGGTAACCGCTTCGGATCCGCCTGCAACCAGTGCGTTCAGGTCATAGGTGGGATAGTTGGCCATGGCCAGCACGCGATCCTCCATATCCAGCACGATCATACAACCATGCTCCGCCAGTTCCATGGGATACTTGTCCCAGTCGCGGTTGGCAATATCGGACTTGTTGGTTTCCAGCCAGCTGTCGGAGACCATCAGCTGTTCCTGCTTGTCGCGGGTATTGTTAACGTTGTCAGCGATGGCACGCTCAGCCTGCTCCTGATAGGCAGCGTTCAGCGTGAGCTTTACGGTGTTGCCGTCCTGGGGCTCCGTGTAGCTCAATTCACGAACAATTTTGGAATAATTGTCGCGTTCCACCACACGGCTGCCCTGACGCTGAGAGGAATTCTGCGTCAGCCAATCCTCCATGGAGGACTCAATGCCGTCACGGCCGATGGTGTCGCTGTAGGAGTAACCCTTGGCCTTCAGCGTTTCCCAGGTGCTTTGGCTGGGGATGGCGCCGATGTAGCCGATGACCTGGGCAGCCAGGGTGCTGCGGGGATAGACGCGCTGAGTGCCGACAGCAATTTCCATGCCGGAGAGCACCATGGAGCGGGTCTCTACCTCGATGACCGTTTCATAGGCAACGTTTTTCGCAATAACGATGGGCTGCGAGTTGAAAACGTTCATCTGCATTTCGGAGTAGATGGCCAGCACCTTCAGCATGGTCTCTTCATCAACCACGTAGACTTCGACATCACTGTTGCCGGCAGCTTCCTCCTCTGCCTTCAGGGCAGCGGCTTCCTCTTCGGTGGATGCCATGCGATAGCGCTTCTTCAGCGCCTCGATGCACTGCTCAGCGGTTTCGTACTTGGTGGTGCTGGTCAGATACAGGTTGGAACGCCACTGCGTTTCACGTTTTTGCAGCACGGAGTCGGAAACGCCGGAGCCGAAGGCAAACTCCCACTCGTTGGTTTCCTCATTCCGCGCAATCACGAAATCCACTGCGATGGTGCCGCCGTTCTTTTCGATGATATCAATGGTGTTGATAATCGAATTGGTGAAGGAGGCGTACTCCGCGCGGGTGTTCTGGGAAGCGTCCTTGTAGAAGGTTACGTTGTAGATGTATTCATCCTCAGCCAATGTGACCGATTCAGAGTCGATAATGCTTCCGCGTTTGCCGCGCAGGGTGATGGTTTTCGTTCGGCGGGTTTGGGCCGTCTCAGCGTACTCTTCACTGTTGGTCAGCTGCAGATTGATCAAGCCGGACAAAAGATAGCCGAACATGGCCAGCAGAATGAAGATGAACACAAGATAGCGCCATTTGACAGGATGATCTGAATTGTTAAGACTGTTCAACCCTTTTTCTCCTTTCAGCACCGGAATGAAATACGAATACGGTGCGATGGCCAGGGGGTAAGCGATGAAGCTCACCTGGGGAAAAATGTTGGCACCGTGTCACGGCCTGCCACCGGGAGTGGCACGGGAACTTTCCCTGATGCAGACAAAATGCGCGGGGAAAGCATTGGGCATGATGAATGATGCCCTATCCTGAAGCGGACAATCCGCCTGGGATCATGATACGAGATAGCGTCCCTTGACGGTACGTTCCTGGGTGGGGCGCAGGCTGAAGCCCATGTATCGCCGCAGCAGGGGCGTAATGAGCAGCGTCAGCACCATGGTGGACAGGATGTCTACCCCGCCGCGGACAAAGTGATCAATGTTCAGCACTGTGCCGCCGAGGTAGATGTAGGTGATGTTCACAATCTCATAGATTAAGGTGTTCGTGCCTGCGCAGAAGACGGAACGAAGATAGACGTTGCCGTTTCTGGCAGACTTGTTGAGACTGCGCTCTGTTTCCAGCTGCTTGTCGCTTTTGTCTGCGAAAAAGATGCTGCAGAAGGATGCGGCAATGGGATACAGCAGCAGGTTCATGTAGGTGATGTACGGCTTGGTGATTTCAAGGATGATGCCGAAAAGTGCGCCTGTCCAGTAGGCACGGAGCTTGCCGTAGCACACCGTGATGACACCTGTTACTGCAAAGAGCAGACTGGGGGTTACGCCGTCGATTTTCAAATACGGCATAATGCAGCTTTGGATCAGGTAGCTCAGCAAAATGATCAGAAAATACCTGAGCAGCCGCCGCATGGCACGGAATAGTTCACGAATGTACAGCCATAAACTGTGCAGCCGTTCGGAGAAGGTTTTGCGTGCCACCTTAGTCATCCTCCTCATAGGTCATATCACCGGGATTCAGCGTGATATAAGGCGTGGGGGAAGGAGTCGGCGATGCGGTCGGTGTCGCGGTAGGATCGGTGGATACGACCTGATACTCATACACGGGCACTGTTTCGGTGGGCGCGGGTGTTGCCGTAGGCGTCGGCGTGGGGGAAGGCGTTGCCGTCGGCGTGGGAGACGGCGTTGCTTCCTCTGTTACGGACGGCGTTGCGGTGATGAAGTTGCTGGAGCTGATGCGCAGCGTCGGATAGGGACGGGCGGTTTCCAGCGCCACATACGTCATGTTGGAGCTGGCGCTGTCACGGCCTGTTACGGCTTCTGCGGCGGGCTGGTAGCGGAGCACAATCACGTATTCGATGTGTTCAAAGTCCACCAGAGGCTCTACCACGATGTACTGCTTATTGGATTCCATGCCGCGGGTGCTTTCACGCACGGTGCCAATCGGGATCCCCTTGGGGAAGGACATGCCGACACCGGAGGTAACCACCGTGTCACCGGGACGGGGCAGATGATCCTCGGACAGATAGTACATGCGGCACAGATAGGTGCCGTCAATGCCCAGCGTGCCCTTGATGGTGCCCTGGTCGCGGCTGGACTGAATCAGCGCGGCAATGGATGCCTCACTGTCAATAATGCAGCGAACCGTGCTGGTGGATTCCTTCACGTTTTCCGTGTAGCCGACCAGTGCGCCGGACATGGTGACGGCCATGTAATCCTCAATGCCGTCGCGGCTGCCCTTGTTGATCACAAAGGTGGCGAAATAGTTGGTGTCGCTGCGGTCAATCACCTGGCAGACCAAAGGATTCATGTTGCTGTTGGCGCTGACCTCGTCATACATGTCCTCGTACTGGGAAAGCTGGGTTTGCAATTCTTCCACCAGCATGGCCTGATAGGTCAGCTGCTCGTTTTCGGCACGGAGGTTGTTGTACTCCGTTTCCAGATTGGCGCGGAGCTTCAGCGTCCTGAGATAGCTGACAACGCTGTCTGTGATGGAGGAAAAGAAGCTCTGAATGGGCGTAATCACCGTGCTGATGCCGCTTTCAGGTGTGGTGAGCACATCAAAGCCTGTTACGCGGGCAAAGAACATGCAGCCCAAAACCGCGGTAATCAGCAGGGTAATGATGACAACACCCAGTCGGCGTCTGGCAAGAAATTTTTTCTTCTCCTCTGCGCCGGCACGGACGGTTCGCTCACGCTTCTGCTTCCTTGCAAAACGAGAGGCTTTCTCTGCTGACTTGATGTCCTCCTCACGGTCAATGCGGTCATCGCCGCTTTCGGCGTCATCGTCAGAAACTGCGTCCTCCTCGTCATCAGCGGCGGATGGGGCAGGCTTCTTCTTTGCCTTTGACGTGCGGGACTGCTGGCTGCGGGACAGCTTGGCCAGCGCTTCTTCCGGCGTGTCAGATTCGGAATCCTCCGCATCATCGGCAGTGGCGTCGTAAACTGCGTCAAAGGTATCGTCAGCGTCATCCGAGGGGTCTACATCTTTGGCAAGCACATCGTACCAGCGGCGCTTGCGGCGCTCCGGCATGGGCGTGACCCGGTTTCGTCCCTCACTGGAGGCTTTCTTGTCATTGAAGGGATCGGAACGTTCTACCTGCCGATCCTCCTGCAAATCATCATAAAGAAAATCGTCATAATCGGGATATTGCTTCTCCTGCTCACTGGTTGTGTCAGAAGTTTGCGGCCTGCGTCTGGCCATGCTGTACGTCACCTCGCTTTTCAACCGGAGAAATTATTGAATGTCATTGCTGCGGCCGATGCCGGCAATCAGCTGAATATTTTCCACCAGATAGCCAAGACCCAGAATGGTGCAGTCGGTTGGCTCCTTGGCCAGCAACACGGGAATGCCAAGCTCGTTGGCAATGTAGCGATCTATTGCAGCCAACTGGGAACCGCCGCCGGTGAGATGGATGCCGCTGCGCATGATATCCGCTGCCAGTTCGGGCGGCGTGCGCTCCAGCACCCATTTAATGGATGCGAGAATGGCCGCGCAGGGCTCTCGCAGGGCTTCGTAGCATTCGCCGGCGGTAAACTCAATATCCCGCGCCGAACGTCCCTGAGAATCACGGCCGCGGATGTGCACTTTGCGGGATTCGTTCATCTTGATGGCAGAACCCAAATCCATCTTTACGGTTTCGGCGGTGTTCATGGCAATCTTCAGGTCAGATTCCCGCTGGATGTAGTTCTTCACAGCCTCATCCATCTTTACGCCGCCCACCTGAATGGACTGCGCCACCACCAGACCGCCCAGAGAAACAATCGCTGCATCCGTTGTGCCGCCGCCGATGTCCACCACCATGCTGCCCACAGGCTCATAAACGGGCAGACCGGAGCCGATGGCTGCGGCAAAGGGCTTGTCCACCAGGAAAACCTGCTTTGCACCGGCTACATGAGCAGCTTCCTCCATGGCCTTTCGCGCCACGGCGTCCAGCGTGCAGGGAACGGCGATGACCACCTTGGGCTTGAACACGTGGCTGACGCCGATGGCCTTGCGGATGAAATAACGGATGAGCACTTCCGTCATGTCAAAGTCAACAATCGCGCCTGCACGAATGGGCTGAACCACGGTGATGGCAGATGTGGTACGGCCGCGCAGATACACAGCCTCATCACCCACGGCACGCACAAGGTTGCGCTTGTTGGCGTCTGCCGCCACAACGGTGGGCTCGCTAATCACAATGCCGCGTCCGCGGACGTAGACCATGGTGTTGGAGGTACCGAGATCAATACCAATATCCGGAGCAAAAAAGGCCATGAAAGCCCTCCTTTAATATTCAATGAAAAAGGTGCGTGTTCATCAGGAAAGAACAGCAATGCCGCACTCGGCCAGCAAACGGCGCAGCAGCGGCAGCGGAAGACCGATGATTGCGGACGTGTTTCCGCGAACCTCTTCCACCCACAGACCGGCAATGCCCTGCAGCGCGTATGCGCCCGCCTTGTCCATGGGTTCGCCCGTATCGATGTAGCGGCGAATTTCCTCATCGGTCATATCATCACAGAAGCGGACGTCAGCATGGCTTTCACCGCAATGCAGAAAACCCTGCGCGTCAATGCAGGTTACGCCTGTGTATACCTGGTGCCACCCGCCGCGAAGCAGCTGCAGCATGCGGAAAGCGGCATCCTTGTCGTGGGGCTTGCCCAGGGGGATATCGTTCACGGAAACAAGCGTATCCGCAGCTACGATGACACAGCCCGGGTGCGCTTTGGCGGCTGCTACGGCCTTGCGGCGGGAAATCTCCAGCACCGCATCCTTGGCAGGAAGGTCGCAGCTTTCATCCACATCAGGTGCGTCCACGATAAAGGAAATCCCCGTAAAGCCCATCAGCTCACGCCGACGCGGCGAGGCAGAGGCAAGAATAACGCAAGAATCCATGTTGATCCTCCTGTGAAATCCATCAGCAAACAGGAATGTTCGAGAATCGCAACATTCCATTTTGACATTATACCACAGGAAGACGGTGCTTGTGAAGGAAATCGAGAAAAAAGTACGGCAAGTTTACAATACGGTAACAATTCAACAAAAAAAGAGCCATGAAAGCATGGCGCTTCATGACTCAGAAGGTTTCAAAACGGTTTACTGGAACTTGGAGAAGTCAACGCCCTTCATGGCGCGGAGGAGAATGAGGCCGACAATGACCGCCAGCAGCTCACCGGCAGCGACCTGCAGCATGGTCAGCCACAGAGGCATGGCATACACCACAGCCAGCATACCGCCAACGATAATGCCGTTCGCCACAACGGGGCAGGCAGCGGCCAGATAACGATTGCGGCGCAGCGCATAGGTGCCGATGGCGGCCAGCAGGGTTGCAAGGGAACCGAAGATTACGTCTGCGGCGCCGACAGGGCTGAGCAGATTCGATACCAGGCAGCCAACGAACAGGCCGGGAATTGCCTGGGGAAGAACGATGGGCAAAACAGTGAGTGCCTCAGAAACGCGGCACTGCCAGGCACCATAGCTCAGTGCAGGCAGGAACATGGTCAGCACAGCGTACAGGGCTGCGATGATTGCGCTCAGGCACAGGGAACGTGTGGTGAAAAGAGTTTTCATCACAGACAGGTTTTCAGAGGGTGCAGAAACAAGCTTCTTGTCCATAAGGACCATCCTTTCCGGCTCAACAGGCCGACGAAATTAACCGCGGGCACCAAAGAAGTTGAAGTGTGCCCGTCAGTGCACATAGCGAATGAAGTCGCAAGCGCAAGTGATAGCATAGCATATTTTTTGAAAGGATGCAAGACTTGGGGCAGAACATTCTTATCCCCGAATGATTGGATCCTTGCCGATGCATGAAAAAACAAGACGTCTGACCCTATGGAAGATCAGACGTCTTGTTGCACAAAATCAGGCTTGTTACCGATCCCATGGCGTGTCGCAGGCTGCTGTGATGCAGCGGAATTCAGGGGAATAGCGCGCGGTAGCATCCTCTTCCGCGGCAGGACGGCAGGCGCAGTAGAAGTGATACAGCTTTCCGTCGGCGTAAATGATGCCTGGCTTGTGTGCATGAAGCTGGTCAACGGACTTTCGCGTGCCGATGGTCAGAATCGGAATAGGAAATTTCTGCCACGTTGTCAGATCCTTGCTGACGGCCAGCCCTTCGCAGGCAGAGAGATTGCCCAGACCATAGTAGTACATGACCCACTGGTCAGCACGGCTGTCATAGAACACAGCCGGGTCAGAAGCAAAAACGCTGTCCCATGCATGGGGATTGACAGGCAGAACAGGATTGGCAGAATGGCGTGTCCAATGCAACAGGTCATTCGAGGTGGCGAAACCTGTTTGCTCCACCCAGCCGTGCGCTGATTCATCTGTTTTGGCGTTATAGAAAATATAGAAAGTATTTTGATGCTCCAGCAGCCAGCCCTTGTAAAGTCCGCCATGCTCCCACGCTTCACCATCGCGCCATGACAGCACCGGCTCATCGAGGCAATGCCAGTCGAGCAGATTTTCATCCTCGCTCCATGCAAGGCCGATTTCTGCCGCGCCGGCCTCGTATCCCGTGTTGGGGTACGAGTGATACAGCAGCCAATACTTGCCGAATGCCTTTTTGAGCTTTCGCTGACCAAACAGGTCATTTTCCATCAGAATGCTGGTTGCGGCCATGCCAACCTTGTCCCAATCCCTGTGGCTGCCGCGGCGAAGAATGACGCCCAGCTTGTCCCAGTGCGTGAGGTCATCGGAAACAGCAAGACCCGTTTGATAGCCGGTGCCGTCGAAGCCGACAAAAAGCATGTAATAACGTCCGTTGTGGTAGAAGGGTGTCGGACAGTCAACAGCATTGCGGTCGAAGCGCCCTTCCTCACCTGTTCCGGAAAGGAGGGGAGCGCCGTATTTGTAAGGCGTCAGCAGATGCTCAATATTCATGCTCATTCCTCCAGCATTTCAATGGGAGAGAGAATTCCGGCAGGACGTGTCAGGTAGCAATCCGTCCATTCGTCGCCTGTTGTGCGGTAGGAATCAGGCCCGTACCACTTATAGTTGGGATTGGCGTTGTGAAGCGTGCCGAAGCCGTTCTGACGATTGCCGAAGGCGATGATTTCAAGCGTGTGCATCCCTGCACGCATGGGCGGCAAATCAAGACTGTTTGGCTGCCATGCAATATGCCCGATTTTTTCACCATCCAGCAAAACAGCCAAAACAGGCGCGGTGGTGTGCGGAATGTGCAGGGTGACGCGGTCATGGTCAGATTCACATGGCAGTTCAAAACGGTAGGTCACATTGCCTGTGTAGAACGGAAGTCCCTGACGGGTGATGTCGTCAAGCTCAAGCGCAGCGGGTGCCTCGGTGAGGGTCAGCTGCTGCCCTGCAACTTTCACCCCGAAGGAGCCAAGCAGGTACAGACATTCCAGATTGGTGCGGCGGGTGAGCGGAACATCCATCGTCAGAATATTTTCACCTTTGCGCACAGGCGGGAGCTGAATGGTCTTGATATCTTCATCGACATAGAAGCCAACGGGCGTTGAATCGACAGGGTGACCATTCAGATGAATCACTGCGTTTTCCGGCTGCTCAACAGCAAGCTGAAGCCCTTCGGCCTCGATTTCAGAATGAAAGCGATACATCAGATGCGCAACGTGCTGCGCTTTTTCCACCGGCGTCATCCAGGGCTGCACCTGGTCACCGTTGCGAATGGGAAGCCCGGCGCTGACGCGCATTGCGTTATCGGCACGTAAAATGTCATCCGCTTCATGCAGGCTTTCATCATCGAGCGCGTATTCGCATCGGTCGAGAAGAAGGGCGTTGGGCTCGGAAAGGGTGAAGGAGGAAGGCGTCCGCAGCGTTTTCCAAATGTGCTTGGGAGCAGGCAGCGGTTCGGGCGCAGCACAATCACCCGGTGTAAGCCGCAGAAGCAGACTATCCTGTGCGTTGCACGACCAGAGGAAGGTCGTCCAGCCGTCTGCCTGCGTGCCGCCAAAGGACTTGATTTCACCCGTCATTGCGTCCATGCGCGTCATCTGCCACAGGCCGCGGACTTTTACATGATACGTGCGCGGACGAGCAGGAATCTCATCACGAACATGGCAGAGGAACAGCGTGCGCTCATCGCCGTCCTGACGAAGCTGATGGAACAGGTTGTCGGAAAGCTTGCCGGTTGCATGGTTGCGAACTTCGATTTCACGCTGCGGCGCAAGTGCGTTTAAGAGCTCGTAGCGCTCCATCGGCAACAGCACGGCGTCCTGAGCCAGCTTTTCGGGAAGGGGAGAAGCCTTGCAGTCCAGCATGGAAGGTGCATTGTTGAGGAAAATCAATTTGCCGCCTGCCTTGCGGAACGCGTCAAGCCGCGCATAGGTGCTTTCGCGCATGGTGAGCAGCGGCGGCACAATCACCGTATCGTATCGGCATTCGCCGACAGCCAGCGGGTTTCCGCCTTCTGCGCACAGGTCGGGCAAGGCTGCCTCAGAAAGGTAATCGTAGTCAATGCCGCCGTAGAGGAGCCACTGGGAGAGATTTTCGAACTGCTCGTCCATCTGCTCGCGCTGGGTCAGTGTCTGGTCGTTGGGTCCGAAGCAGAGCCAGAACGACTCAATGGGATGCAGCACGGCAACGTGGGTGATGGGCTTGCCGCGTGTCAAAAGGGTATTGACACGGGAAAAATAATCTTCCAGATAAGAATATTCACTCCACCATGGCGATTGCCAGCCAATGGCTGCAGGCCAGTCACGCTTTGCCTCGCCGCCCATCGACATAAAGGCGAGGTGATGCACACGGGTGGTTACGCCCAGCGCAGCGAGCCAATCGCCCTGCAGCTTGTGCTCACGGAAGGGTACGTCCCATTCCAGTACGCCGTAAAGCTCGCAAACAAGACCCTCCCGTCCCTTTTGGCGGCGGATGCTTTCAGCCTGCTTGCAGGTGGTCAGCTCCAGCTGTCCGCAAAGGATATCGATGCCGGGAAGCTGTTCGCTGCGATATTGACGCATGGTTTCGCCAAGCGCCAGCGTCTGCGAAAACAGCGTGCGCTCAGAGAGAAAGTGCCCGGTATAGGCAATGTTGTGCTTCTGACACCATGCGCCGATGCGGTCGCCGTAAGCGGAGGCGAAGCGTTCTGTAATATGTTCGTGATAATGGTAGCGGTGAACGCTGTATCCGTCAGGCAGCTCCCAGAGAAGCTCCGGCAGAATGTCCAGCAGGGATACCCCGTAAGCTGCGCGGAAGGTGTCGTCCATGTCATCGGTGTATGCCAGGGTGGCACGGGTGGAGCTTTCTGCATTGGGCAGGGTAAACATGCCCTTCATGTGCGGCTCATCCGTAAAAATGGCGGGAACCGTCTCACCGACATGCTCGCCTAATGCGGCAACATAACGCGCGTGAGTGACCTCGAGGAAGCGGTCGATTGCCTCGGGATTAAAAACATCGACATAGGTTTCGCCGTTGAACCACGGACTTTCAGCAAACAGTTCAACATAGGCAAACCAGGCACCGCCTTTGCTTCGGCGGGTATAGCCGGCAAGTTTACCGTTTTTCAGCTGAATATCGTAGCTGCACAGATAGTAGCCCTTGGGCTTTTGACCCTGATGAACCGCCTCGCAGTAAGCGTCATAATTTTCGCAGAAGCCTGTTTGTTCATCTTTTGTCAGCAAAATATAACGGGCGCGAAAGCGGACATCTCTTGTAACGATGCCGCCGGCCACGCCGGACGGGAAGCGTTCTTCATCGTACAGCCAGCAGTTCATGCCGCGGGAACGCAGTTCCTCTTCAGCCCTGCACACAAGCGCCATGTATTCATCGGACAGGTAGGGCGTATCAAGACCCGTGCGGGGGTGAATCATGACAGATCCCATGCCCATTTTCTGAAAGCAGGGAATCTGATTCTGAATCTGTGCTTCCGTAACTTTGCAATTCCACGACCAGAACGGAACACCGCGGTACTCGGCAGTGGGGGAGGTGAACAGTTCCGGATCAAAAGGAAGAAGGTTTTTGTGATAAAGCATGGCGATACCTCCAGACTGCATGAACAATTTCGGCTTGCAGCGCTTTGCTGACAGTATAACTGAATTGTGAAAAAAATGCAACCTGTTTAGAAAATTAAACGACTAAACAATGAGCCTTTGCTATGTAAAATGTTTAGATACTTGTTTATCTGTTGTCGCATTTGACGGAATAAAGAACAAAATGGGCAAATTTCTATTGACAAAAAGATGCATCTATGCTATAACAAGCTTAACAGAAATGTTGTACGTTTACAAAACACAAACAGCGGCAACGAATTTTGGAAAGGGTGTCACACATGAAAACTGCTTCTGCATCCGGAAAGGCGCCGGGCGTGCATCGCCGAACACGATTCCGGAAGTTCCTGGGTTTACTTTGGCGCCAGCGTGCGCTGATTCTGCTCTGCCTGATTCCTGTCGCACTGGTGATCATTTTTCAGTACTTCCCGATGTACGGCTCTCTGATCGCTTTCAAGAAGTACAAGGCGAGCAAGGGCGTGTGGGGAAGCGCATGGCTTGACCCATGGTACAAGAATTTTGAAGAATTCTTCAACAACATTAATTCCGGCAGAATCATTACGCAGACGCTGAAGGTCGGTGTGCTTTCACTGATCTTCACCTACCCAATGCCGATTGTCCTTGCACTGATGCTGAACGAGGTCAAAAATAAGGCCTTCAAGCGCACGGTGCAGAGCATTTCCTACCTGCCGCACTTCATCTCCGTCGTGGTGATTTGCTCGATGCTGAACACCTTCGGCTCCCTGGACGGCCTGTTCAACAACGTCCGCGAGCTGTTTGGCCTGGCAAGAATTAACATGAACGAAGGCACAACGTACTTCATGCCGATGTACATAGGCTCTGCGGTATGGCAAGGCGTAGGCTGGGGCTCCATCGTTTACCTGTCAGCACTTGCGAATGTCGATACTTCGCTCTATGATGTGGCAAACATCGACGGCGCCAATCGTTTCCAGAAGATATGGCATGTGGCACTGCCCGCCATTTTGCCGACGACCACGGTGGTTTTGATCCTGAACGCAGGCAACATCCTCACGCAGGACTACACCAAGATCCTGCTGATGATGAACTCCACCAACAAGTCAGACCTTGACGTGATCAGTACCTACGTGTACGAAATGGGTATTGCTCAGGGTCGTTTCAGCTACGCAACGGCAGTGAACCTGCTGGTTTCCGTCATCAGTTTGATTCTGGTTGTCGGCACCAACTCTGTTGTACGTAAGATCGACCCGGATCAGGGTTTGTGGTAAGGGGGTGTCAGAATGAGTCAGACGGCTGCTAACAAGCGCAAAAACAAAATCCGCATCGGCGGCGTGTCCTTCGATATTGTACTGACGTTGCTGCTTATCCTGTTCTGCATCGTCATTCTGTATCCTTTCCTCAACGTCATCGCCATTTCGCTCAGCTCCAGCGGTGCTATTACGCGCGGCGATGTTGGCCTTCTCCCTGTGGAATTCACGTTCAAGGGATACGAGATCGTCTTTGGCCAGTCGACAGTCTACACGGCCTATGGATGGACCGTGTGGTATGCACTGCTCAACACGGTGCTGAGTGTTTCGCTTACCGCGTGCCTCGGCTATGCACTGGCAGTTCCGGGATTCGTGCTGAACAAGCCGATCAGCATCATGCTGCTGATTACCCTGTTCTTCAACGGCGGCACCGTTCCGACGTATTTGAACATCAAGGATCTCGGCCTGATGGATACGACCTGGGCACTCGTTCTGCCCACTTGCGTATCGGCATGGAACGTGTTCATGTATCGTTCCTTCTTCAAGGGAATTTCACCTGAAATCCGTGAAGCAGCGCTGATTGACGGCGCAGGCGAAATGCGCATCCTGGTGAACATCATGCTGCCGCTGTCGAAGGCACTGATCGCAACCTTCTCCCTTTTCGCCGTTGTCGGCATGTGGAACAGCTACTTCTCCGCATTGCTGTACATCAAGGATCAGAGCCGCATGCCCATTCAGATGATCCTGCGTTCCATCATCTTCAGCAACAGCCTGACGGCTTCCTTCGGCGGAGATACGGCAAACATGATCACGGATGGCTCGCTGAATCCGCTGAACGTTCAGTACGCTTGCCTGATGGCAACCATCGCACCGCTGCTGCTCATCTACCCCTTCATTCAGAAGTATTTTGAACAGGGCATGCAGGTTGGCGCTGTCAAGGGCTAAAACAATCGGTTGTGTTTTTTCCGCACAAAGAGGATGCGGATGAAATAGGTATCTCAAAGAAAAAGGAGGCACCCCCATGAAAAAACTTGTTTCTCTCGCACTGGCGCTGACCATGTCGCTTGGCATTGCAAGTGCAACGGCAGAAGGCACCATGAACACGGAAGGCCTGACCTTCCCCGAGCTGCCGAACAACACGCTGACGCTGACCGTCTCCACGGCAAACTTCGGCTCTGATGCTTTGAACACCAAGATGCAGAAGCTGTGGCAGGAAAAGATGGAAGAGTATCTGGGCTGCAAGCTGGACATCACCTGGCAGACGATGCCCTGGAACGACTTCCGCACCAATGAGTCCGTTATGCTGGCAGCCAACGACCTGGCTGACATCAACACCTACTCTCAGGGCACCCTGGTCAATGAGTACGGCGCTGACGGCGATGTGCTGAACATCAATAACTATGCTGATTACCTGGTGTACTATCCTGAGTTCGTGGCAGGCACGCTGGGCGGCCAGGACGGCATCAACAATCCTGACGGTTCCTCCTACGTTTTCTGGGACGGCTATGAGAATGACCTGAACCTCGCCGGTGCACAGTCCTTCGCTACCTACGGCTATCGTTTCGATGTGCTGAAGGCGAATGACCTGCAGCCTGCTACCACCTGGGATGAGTTCGTTGAACTGTGCGCTAAGCTGAAGACCCTGATCGACGAAGGCAAGGTTGACGCAAAGTACGTCATGTCCAACGGCGCAAGCTGGATGAACTTCTACCGCGGCTTTGTGGGCGTCTTCCACACCTGGGACACCACCTACTGGAATGGCACCGAATGGGCATACGGCCCCATCGAAGACAACTTCCGCACCATGCTGATCGAGCTGAACAAGCTCTATGCTGCAGGCTACATCGATCCTGAGTATGCAACGGACGCTTCCTGCGACGCCAAGGCTTCCAACGGCAACCTGCTGATCGTTCCGACCATGTGGGCCGGCTCCGCAGCTTCCTGGAACTCTGCTGCTGCCAATGACACGATTGAATGGGGTCTTTCCTACCTGCCTTCTCACGCTGACTTTGGCACCGCATGGAAGTGGGGCTCCAAGCTGACTGGTAAGAACCTGGGCACCACCCGCACCATGGGCATCATCATCAAGGCTGACACCGAATATCCTGAATGGGTTGTCCGTCTGGTGGACTACCAGTACTCCGAAGATATCTACAAGATGCTGAACTGGGGCGTTGAAGGCGAAGACTTCGTCACCCTGGAAGACGGCACCCGTACTTATGTGGATGCTCTGAAGAATGCTGAGAATCCCGGTCAGGCTCTGGCTGATCTGGGCATCATGGCTTCCGGCGGCGCCCGCACCGGTATCCCCTTCGTTCCGCAGATCTTCTCCACCATCCTGCAGTATTCTTCTGAAGAACCCTGGTGGTCTGCTGATAAGGGCTACTACTCCGGCAAGTACTGGATCGAAACTGCTGTGAACGGCGGCGTCGAATCCATCTCTCCCTACGACCGTGCTCCCCTGGTTGACCTGACCGAGGAAGAATCCACCTTCAAGGCAACCCTGTCCACCGCTTGCGAAGCTTACGCGAAGGTTGAAGCGAACAAGTTCATCACCGGCGAACTTGACCCGAACGACGATGCACAGTGGGAAGCATACGTTGCCGGCGTGAAGAGCCAGGTGTCCGGTTTTGACGACTTCTTCAAGCTGATGAACGAAAAGACCGACATCGATTCTCTCGCTTCCTACAACGACTAATTTCAAAGTAGGTCTACACTTGCGGTTCGGGGAAGTCTCTCCGAACCGCATTTCAAAATTCAGAATGGGTGCAGTCGCATGGCTGCGCTCATCCTCAGCAGCAGCGCGTCTGCTGTTGAGGATGGGATCATACATTGGCTGGAGGAACAGATATGTTTTATGGCGTTCGGATAACGGAAGGACTGATGGACTGGCAGGTGCTGCAGCGCAGACATGGTCAGGCCTGTGTAAAGCTGGAAGGAGAATGGAAGCTTGAGCCTGGCGCGGTAAAGGCAGGAGTCAGCTCGGCGACGCCGGTTATTCGCGTGGTTAATGAGATGGATCAGTCACTGATTCAGCCGTGGACGCCGTGCGATCATCAGACGGGCGATGGCATTTCAGGCGCATGGGATGCGCAGCTGACGCTCCCGCAAGGCGGACCTTATCGGATCGAAACCTCGCTGGACGCTGTTTCTGCTGCAAGCGGCGATCACTGGATGTTCCGCGGCGATATCCGCGTGCATGTTGGCGTCGGCGATGTGTTCTGCATGGCGGGGCAGTCGAATGCGGCAGGATACGCAAAGGGATACGCGTTTGATCCGCCGGATGTACGTGTCCACCTGCAGCGCAACAGCGGCCGCTGGGATATGGCGGCGCATCCGATGAATGATGCGACGGATGCCGCAGATTGCGTCAATGCTCCGATGGGCATCACAGGCACGTCCCCGTTTTTGTCCTTTGGACGGCGCTATGCAGACTACACCGGATTGCCTGTGGGTCTTATTCAAACCGCGCAGGGCGGCTCACCTATGAAGCGCTGGGATTTGGAGCGGGATGGAGACTTGCTGCGCGGCATGCTGGAGAAAATCGAAGCATGCGGAGGCGTGTGCGCTGTGATTTGGTATCAGGGCTGCGCAGACGCAAATGAGGAAGATGCGGCGGTTTATGCAGAAAGCTTTGCCCGCATGGTGGATACGGTTCGCAAAAGCACCGAGGCAGACCTTCCGTTCTTCACGATGCAGCTGAACAAATATACGGTTCAGCCGGATGCCAAGTCGTGGGGGGCTATTAAGGAAGCGCAGCGTGCAGCGTCTGTTGCGCTCAAAAACGTGTGGATTCTTCCCACTTCGGCACTTCCGCAGTCTGATGAAATTCACAATTCCGCCCTGGGCAATGTGGCGCTGGGAGAAATGCTGGCCAGGCAGATTTACAGCGCGCTTCACGGCAGCAATGATTACGCGGCTCCCCAGGTGGAGTCGGCGGTGTATGCCGATGAATGCATTCGCCTGACATGCCGCAGTATGGGGCCCTTGACCCGATTGAATACGCAGAAGGACAAACTCGATTTCGTTGTGACCGATGAAGACGGCGCTAATGAGGTGACAGAAGTCAAACTGCAGGACAGAATCCTGCGCCTGACCCTCAGCAGAGCGCTGCACGGCAAGGCAGTGCTTTCGTATGCCTGCGACCCGCTGGCGCCGCAGGGACTGATTGTTGACCAGTACACGTATCTTCCGCTGATTGCATTTGAAAATATGGAGGTTTCAAAATGAACTGGGATATGGATTGGCAGCCGCTGAATCATCAGGAACCCGAATGGCTCCGCGAAGGCAAATTCGGCCTTTTCTTCCATTGGGGTCCCTACAGTGTTCCTGCCTGCGAAAATGAGTGGTACTCCCGCAATATCTATCTGAAGGGCTCAAAGCAGAATTTGGAGCATGAGCGCCGCTTCGGCAAAATCAGCGAATTCGGGTACAAGGATTTTATCCCCATGTTCACGGCAGAAAAGTTTAATGCGCAGGAATGGGCAGAGCTGGTGAAGGCCAGCGGCGCGAAATATGCGGGCCCTGTCAGCGAGCATGCAGATAACTTTTCCATGTGGGACAGCGATGTGAATCCCGTCAATTCCGTTAAAATGGGGCCGCATCGCGATGTGATGGGCGAGTGCGCCGAAGCGTTCCGCAAAGAAGGCATCCATTTCATTGCAACGCTGCATCATCAGTGGCTGTGGGGCTGGTTTATGTCCACCGACAATGAGGCGGATGTCTACAATCCGGAAAATGAAGTGTTCTATGGCCCTGCATTGCCGCTTGAAACGAATCGCTATCTTCCTTACCGCCTTCCCGATGAGAAATTCTGCCAAACGTGGCTGGAAAAGGTGAAGGAAGTCAGCGTCAAATACAAGCCGGAAATGCTGTACTTTGACAGCCGTCTGCTCATCATTCCCGAAAAATATCTGCATGAGGCTGCCCGCATCTATTATGAAGCAGTTCCTGACGGCGTGATTTCCTACAAGCAGTCCGATTTCCCTGACGGCCTTGGCCTGGTGGATGTGGAGCGCGGCCGCTTTGCGCAGATTCAGGACTTCTTCTGGCAGACGGATGACCGCCTGGAGGATAACATCACCTGGTGCATTGTGCAGAATCCGAAGTACATTGCCGCAGGGCGAATCATTCAGCAGCTTGCGGATGTTGTTTCCAAGAATGGCTGCCTGCTGCTGAACGTCGGCCCCTGCGCGGATGGCTCCTTCCATCCTGATGCAGTGAAGCAGCTGCATCGCATCGGCGACTGGCTGAAGGTCAACGGCGAAGCGATTTATTCCACCCGTCCGTTTGCGGTATCAGGCGAAGGGGATACGGTGATGGAGGACGAAGATTATAATATTGAGCGTGTCAAGCAGCAGATGCGTGACGGCATTGAAATGGAAAGCGGCTCGTATAAGCTGACAGGCAATGATGTTCGCTTCACGCAAACCGATGAGGCTGTTTATGTCATCGGCTTTGGTGCGCCCGATGGCGGAAAGCTGCGCCTTCACACGCTGCGTCAGGGCGGCCCGATGGGCGAAATCCGCAGGGCGCGTTTGCTGGGCACGGAAGGGGAAATTTCCTTCACCCGTGATGAAAACAGCATCGTTTTCGACTTGCCGCAGAAGCTGCCTTTTGAAGAAGGGTTTGTCATTCGGCTGGATAAGGCGTAATCAAAATCCAACGGAGGAGTCGGCATGAAACGTACTGCATTCAACGATGGCTGGAGCTATCGCATTTGGGGCGTAGCCGGAGAGGGAACGCCGATTTGTCTGCCGCATGATTACAGCATGACGCTGCCCAGAAAACGTGATGCACGCTCAGGCAATGCCGGCGGATACTATCAGTGCGAAAACGTTATCTATGATAAGGTGCTGCATGTAACGAAGGAAATGCTCAGCGAGCGCGTCGTGCTGGAGTTTGAAGGCATTATGGCCAACGCGCAGATCTATCTGGATGACATGCTCATTGCGAAGCAGAATTATGGGTATACGACCTTTCATGCCGACTTAACACCGTATCTGCGCGAGGGAGAGCAGAAGCTGCGAATCAACACGGCAAATGATGCGCAGCCCTGCTCCAGATGGTATACAGGATGCGGAATCTATCGTCCTGTGTGGCTGATGCGCGCACCGAAAATGTGCATTGAACCGTGGGGCGTGCACACGCAAACCTTGCACACAGCGGAAGGCTGGCTGCTGAAGGCAGAGGTGACCGTTTCGCAGGAAGCGGTGCAGGCGAAAGCGACGATTCAGTGCACGGTAAGCGACAAAAAAGGGCACTGCCTTGCGAAAGCCTCGAAGGCAATCGACCATGAGAAGGTTGTGCTGGAAATCCCGCTGCAGGATGTGCAGCCGTGGTCGCCGAACACGCCGATTCTCTACGAATGTCTGGCAGAAATTCTCGCAGACGGAAAAGAAGTCGACAGTGAAAAGGTGAACATTGGCTTTCGCACGGTGGCGCTGGACGCGGAGCGCGGCCTTCTGCTCAATGGTGAGCCAATCAAGCTGCGCGGCGGCTGTGTGCATCATGACAACGGGCTGCTTGGCGCGGCAAGCTATGCCGATGCTGAGGTTCGCAAGGCGCGTTTGCTGAAGGAAAACGGATTCAACGCCGTCCGCTGCGCACACAATCCTCCTGCGCCGTCCTTCCTGGATGCCTGCGATGCGCTTGGCCTTCTGGTGATGGATGAGTTTACCGATGTGTGGAATATCGGGAAAAATCCGTATGACTATCACCTGTTTTTCCGTGAGTGCTGGCAGAATGACCTCCGCGCAATGGTGATGCGTGACCGCAATCACCCGAGCATTATTCTCTGGTCGATTGGCAATGAGATTCCCGAACGCGACGGCGCGGGTCAGGGATATCAGCTGAGCCGTCAAATGAGCGACACGGTTCGCGCCCTTGATTCAACACGGCTCATCACCGCAGGATTGAACAATATCGGCAAGCGTCGGCTGGAGATGCTGGATGCAAACGTGCAAAGCATCAACGCGGATGAAATTGATTATTTCGGCGAAATGAGCCGAAGGTTCCTCGAGCCGCTGGATGTGGCTGGATACAACTATCTGGGAAATCGATACGAGAAGGATTTGGCACGCTTCCCGAATCGCTTCTTCTGCGGAACAGAGAGCGTGGCCAAGGAAAGCTATTCGTATTGGCAAATGGTGGAAAAGTATCCCCGCGTGATTGGTGATTTCGCGTGGTCAGCGATTGATTATCTGGGGGAATGCGGCATCGGGCACGTCTGGTACAGTCCCGATGACGGACAGGGCTACTTTGAAACGTATCCATGGCGCTTTGCAAATTGCGCAGATCTTGATATTCTCGGCAACAAGCGCCCCTGCTCTTACTACAGGGATGCGGTGTGGGGACGCGATAGCGCGCCATGCATTGCTGTTCAGCATCCGAAGCATTATCATAATGATGGAGACGTGTCCTACTGGGCATGGCCTGAACGTGATATGGCATGGGATTACCCCGGGTATGAGGGAAAGCCGATTATGGTGGAGGTGTACAGCTCGGCGGAAAGCGTTACGCTGATGCTCAACGGCGAATGTGTCGGGCAGCAGACCTGCCGCGAATGCAAGGCTGTGTTTGACATCACCTATCAGCCGGGCACGCTGGCGGCAGTGGATTCTGACGGGCGCACGGGAAAACTTTGCACACCGAGCAATGGCCGCGTCATCAGCCTGACATCCGACAAAAACGCCTGTGACGGCGCATCGCGGCTGATTTACGTCACCGCACGCATCACGGATGAAAACGGTGTCACCTGCGTCCATGAAAGCAGAAGCATCCGCTTTGAAGCATCTGGCGGAGAGCTGCTGGCAGTTGGCAGCGCAAATCCCGCATCGGAAGAGCTCTTTTCGCAGTCTTCTGCGATGAGCTGGAACGGCTGCGTCTCAGCGGTGGTGCGAAGCGGCAGTGAAAAAGAAATCACCATTACCGCGCACGCGGATGGACTCGCAGACCGTCGCATCAGCATCACCGCAGGGGCGCATCAGGCAGAATAAGTGGAGGAAAGAATATGAAACGGGCGGATCGTATTTATTACGGCGGTGACTATAATCCTGACCAGTGGGACGAGAAGACCATTGCCGAAGATATGCGGCTTTTCAAAAAGGCAGGCATCAATCTGCTGACGTTGCCTGTGTTTTCGTGGGCGAAGCTTGAGCCGGATGAAGGCGTGTATAACTTTGAGTGGCTCGACAAAATTATTGATCAAATCTGGGAAAACGGCATTTACGTGTGCCTTGCTACGCCTACAACGGCGCAGCCTGCGTGGCTGTCGACCCGCTATCCCGAGGTGCTCCCTGTGGACATTCAGGGGCGGAAGCGCACCCACGGAATGCGCGTGTTTTTCTGCGTAAACAGCCTGAAATACCGCGAGCGCGCCGCAGCAATCGCAGAAGAGTTTGCGAAGCGGTATGCGCATCATCCCGCACTGGCCATGTGGCATGTATCGAATGAATACGGCACCTATTGCTATTGCCCGACTTGCCAGGCCAAGTTCCGACTGTGGCTCCGCCGCCGCTATGGCACGCTGGAGGAATTGAACAACCGCTGGCACACCACCTTTTGGGGGCGGATTCTGACCTCGTTTGAGGAAGTGACCCTTCCCACGGAATTGAATGATGACTATCGCTTCAATCCTGCCATTGAGCTGGACTACATGCGCTTTGTGACCGATTCAACGGCGGAATGCTTCATGAATGAATACAATGTGCTCAAGCGCTATAATCCTGAAATTCCGATTCAGACGAACATGTCCGGTTTTATCAAGAAGCTGGACCAGTTTACGCTGACAAAATGCCTGGATGTGGTTGGATGGGATAACTATCCGTGGCCGCATCATCAGCCGTCTTTTATTGCCATGAAGCATGACATCATGCGCGGACTCAAGGGCGGACAGTCGTTTGTGCTGACGGAGCAGTCTCCGAACCAGCAGAACTGGCAGCCCTACAACAAGCTCAAGCGCCCTGGCGAGGTGCGCTTGCTGAGCTATCAGGCGCTGGCGCATGGCGCAGATACGGTGCTGTTCTTCCAGATGCGGCAGTCCATTGCAGGGCAGGAAAAATTCCATGGCGCAATCATCAGCCACGCAGGGCATGAAAACACCCGCGTCTTCCGCGAGGCTGAAACGCTGGGACACGAGCTGGAAAAGCTGGGAGATGTGTTCCTTCAGGGGCGCAGTCCTGCGAAGGTGGCCATTCTGCTGGACTGGAACAACTGGTGGGCGCTTGAATTGAGCAGCGGTCCCAATAAGGACATGGACTACCTGAACACCCTGTCGCGGTATTACAAGCCCTTCCATCAGCGGAATATTCCCGTTGACTTTGTTCATCCCGAGGCGGACACCGATTATTCCAGCTATGACCTTGTGGTCGCGCCGATGCTGTATATGACCAAGGAAGGCGTGGGCGAAAGCCTGACGGAGTACGTCCGCAAGGGCGGCACGCTGGTCACCACCGTTATGTCCGGTTTGGTGGACGAGAATGACCGCTGCGTCTTCGGCGAGTATCCCGGCAAGCTGCGCGATGTGCTGGGCATTTGGGTGGAGGAGGTTGACGCGCTCCGTCCTGATGAAAGCAACGAGATGGTGATGAACGGCGAAGTGCATCTGCCGAAGGATCATTACGGCTGCACCTTCCTGTGTGATTTGCTCCACACCCGCGGTGCTAAGGCGCTGGCAAGCTATAAGAGCGATTTCTACGCCGGAATGCCCTGCGTGACGGTGAACGACTTTGGCCAGGGCAAGGCATACTACATCGGCACCGAACCCGATGAGGATTTCCTGCAGGACATGATGGATCATGTTTGCCTGGAAGCAGGCGTCAAGGGGCTGTTCAGCGCACAGGAGGGTGTTGAAATCACCCGCCGAGTCAGCGAAAAGGCGACGGTGTATTTCGTGCTGAATAACCTGCAGACAGAAGCCGAGGTGGATTTTGGCGAATGCCGCCTGACCGATCTCTTAAACGGCGGCACGGTGAGCGGCAAGCAGCGCATTGCGCCGCGTGATGTGTGGGTGCTGCAGGCAGAGTAAGCGCGGCACGGTACACTATTTAGGCAAGAATGTGAAATGAGGTGTTGCTATGCCCTACGTCAATGCATCGGACATGCTGCAAAAGGCACAGAAAGGCCATTATGCGGTTGCGCAGTTCAATATCAACAATCTTGAGTCCATTCGGGCAATCATTGCCAAAGCGGAAGAGATGCATGCTCCGCTGATTCTGGGCGTGTCGATGGGCATCGCAAAGCAGCTTGGCGGCTACAGAACCATCGCTGATGTGGTGAAGAACGTCCTTGCGTATGATCAGGTGGAAATTCCTGTATGCCTGCATGCGGATCACAGCAGCTATGAAAAGGCAGCGGAAGCCCTCGAAAGCGGGTTTTCCTCCATCATGTTTGACGGCAGTCGTCTGCCGATTGCGGAAAATCTCGAATTGACCCGTGCGATGGCGGCTGAATGCCACGCAAGGGGAGCATCCATGGAGGCAGAGGTCGGCCCCGTTGCAGGTCATGAGGACGGCGGAGCGCTTGCAGGAGAATTGGCAGACCCTGTCGAATGTGCACGTATCGCCGCGCTTGGTGTGGATATGCTGGCCGCAGGCATCGGCAACGTGCATGGCGCCTATCCGCCCGATTGGCGCGGGCTTGACTTCGGCCGACTGTCTGAAATTCGCGAGGCGACGGGCAATCTGCCGCTGGTGCTGCATGGCGGCTCGGGCATCCCGGAGGACAGCATCCGACGGGCTGTCAGCCTGGGCGTGTGCAAAATCAATGTGAATTCCGAGTGCCGCGAGGCATTTGAAACGGCGACAAGGCGATTCTTCACCGAGGGGCTGGACAAAGAGGATCACGCGCATATGCAGATGATTACGCTTCGTCCGGGGCTTGAGGCGGTGAAGGCAGTCGCTGAGGAAAAAATGAAACTGTTCGGTTCTCAAGGAAAAGCCTGAAGCAGTTGAACGGTGAGAAAGAAAGGGGAATATCCAATGAAAATTGCACTGGTATACACAAGCACGACCCCTGAACTGATTGAACTGGTGGAGCGCGAGGTGCGCGGCAATATCGGCGATGAGGCGGAAATAATCAGCCTGCAGGATCCGAGCATTTTGGCAGAGGTTCGTGATGCAGGCTACGTCACGCCTACGGCCGCCGCGCGATTGATGGGCATGTATACAACCGCTGTCGCACAGGGCGCAGAGGCAATTCTGAACATTTGCTCATCCGTGGGCGAGGTGGCAGATGCCTTCCAATCAGCAGCGGCTTATATCGGCGTTCCTGTTGTTCGTGTGGATGAAGATATGTGCCGCCAGGCAGTGCGCACAGGGCTGAAAATCGGCGTGCTGGCAACGCTTCCCACAACGCTTGAGCCGACGAAGGGAACCATCCGCCGTGTTGCACGGGCCATGGGCAAGCATGTGGAGCTGGTGGACGGTCTGGTGGACGCGTTCGGCATGAATCAGACGCAGTTCCGTCAGCTGCTGATTGGCGCGGCAGAAAAGATCTGCCATCAGGTGGATGTGATTGTGCTGGCTCAGGGCTCAATGGCCTATGTGGAGAAGGATATTGAAGCTGCCTGCGGCGTTCCGACGCTGTCAAGCCCCCGTTTCGGCGCGAAGGCTCTGAAGAAGGCGCTGGTTGAGAAGGGGTGCATGGAATGATCGCGGATACCCTTTCTTCCCCTTATGCGAAGGTCGCAGGCGTTCCCTTCAGCGATGTGCAGTGGATGGGCGGACTCTATAAGGAGCGCTTTGATACGGTCGCTTCGGTGACCGTGCCGCATCTGCAGCACATGTTTGAGGCGAAGGACATCAGCCATGTGCTGGAAAACTTCCGCATCGCAGCAGGTGAAGCGGAAGGGGATTTCTCAGGCACGGTCTTTGGCGACGGCGACTTCTACAAATGGTTTGAAGCGGCCGTGTACACAGCGGTGCGAACGAAGAATCAGCAGCTTTTGGATCAGCTGGATGATTATATCGCCCTGTTCAGCCGTGCCCAGCAGGAGGACGGCTATCTTTCCACAAAGCAGATTATCGCCGAGAAAAAGGGGCTGAAAAACCAGCGGCAGGGGGATATCAACGATTTTGAGGTGTACAACATGGGTCACATGTTCACCTCGGCCTGCCTGTATTTCCGCCTGACGGGACACAGAAATTTCCTGGATGTGGCAGAGCGTGCCGCAGGCTATCTGAAAAAGCTCTATGAGGAAGCGGAGCGCACGGGGGAAGTCAAGACGGCTGTTTGCCCCTCCCATTATATGGGTCTCATTGAGCTGTATCGCACAACGCGCAAGCAGGAATATCTGGATTTGGCGCGCCTGTCTGTTCAGCTGCGGGACTCCGTGAAAAACGGACTGGACGATAATCAGGATCGTCTGCCGCTGAAGCGCCATCGGAAGATTGTGGGTCACGCAGTGCGCGCAAATTACCTCTACGCAGGCGTGGCTGACCTCTACATGGAGGAAGGCGACGAGGAGTATCGTGCGGTGCTCGAAAGCGTGTGGCAGCATCTCGTGACGCAGAAGATGTACATCACAGGCGGCTGCGGCGCGCTGTACAACGGCGCATCGCCGTACGGCAATTTCTTCGCGCATCAGCTGGTGCATCAGGCGTATGGCTATGAGTATCAGCTGCCCAATGTGACGGCCTATAACGAGACCTGCGCTTCTCTGGGCGGCGTTTTTTGGGCGTGGCGCATGTTCCTGATGGATCCCAAGGTGGATTATATGGACATGCTGGAACGCATGATGCTCAACGTCAACATGGCAGGCGTCAGCCTGGACGGCCGAAAATTCTTCTATGAGAACATGCTGCAGCGTGCGAAGCGGCTGTCCTACGAGCTTGTGTGGGGGCAGACGCGCACAGAATATATCATGAGCTATTGCTGCCCGCCGAACCTTGCACGCACCCTGGCGCAGAGCTCTGAATATGCCTACGCGGTGGATGAAAGCGGCGTGTGGACAGGCCTGTACGGAGCAAATGAGGCAAGCTTCACGCTGAAAAACGGCGCGTCCTTCCGCCTTGTGCAGTCAACGGACTATCCGTATGACGGGAAAATCACCTTCAGCGTGCAGGAAAGCAACGGCAAGATGTTCTGTTTGCACCTTCGCATTCCTGCGTGGGCAGAGGAGGCAGAGCTGTTCATCGGTCAGGAAAAACGCAAGGTGCACGGCGGCGAATATGTTTCCGTTCAGGCGGAGAACCCCGATGACTTCTCCTGCGTGCTCGATTTGCACATGAAGCCCCGTCTGACGGTCGGTCATGGGCTGATTGAGGAGGATCGCAATCAGGCGTGCGTTGAGGTTGGTCCGCTGGTGTATTGCGTGGAAAGCCCCGATGCGCCCGACGCGGTCAGCCTGCAGGATTTGCTGCTGCCGACGGATGCTTCCTTCGAGCCGACGACGCTTTGCATCGATGCAAGGGAAATCCGCGCGTATGAAGTCGATGCGCTCTGTCAGCAGGTTGATGATGAGGAGCGTGAGCGCCTGTACCGCACCTTCCGCCCGAATGCGCTGAAGAAGTGCAGGATTCGGATGATTCCGTATTTCGCATGGGATAATCGCGGCATGGGAGAAATGCAGGTATGGATGCCGATGGCGTGGCGCAATCTGTGAAAGGGGCATGTATGGAACAGAAAATCAAGCCATTGAACATGGAAGCAGCGTTTGCTGCGTGTGAAGAGCTGTGGCAAAGTGCAGATGCACGCGCGCAGGCACGCATGCTGTTTGAAGAAGCCTATGCGTCCTTCAGCCCCTGCGTCATGGTTTTGGATGATGACCCCACGGGTGTGCAGACGGTGCATGATATCACCGTGGTCACCAATTGGGAAAAGGAAACGCTCCGCCGACAGTTTGCCAGCGGAGAAAGAATGTTTTTTGTGCTGACGAATTCCCGAAGCTTTTCCGCCGTGAAGACGCAGGAGGTTCATCAGGAAATCGCGCGCAATGCCTGTGCGGCGGCGAGGGAAGCAGGCGTGCCGCTGATGATCATCTCACGGGGAGATTCCACCCTTCGCGGACATTATCCGCTGGAGACGGAGGTTTTGCGCGATACGCTGGAAAAGCAGGGAATGAAGCCGTTCGCAGGCGAGGTGCTTTGTCCCTTCTTCAAAGAAGGCGGACGATTCACCATCGGGGGCGTGCACTATGTGAAGGAAGGCGAGCAGCTGATTCCCGCGGCGCAAACGGAATTTGCGAAGGACAAAACCTTTGGCTATACGCAGTCGGAGCTTGCAGCGTACATCCGTGAAAAATCGGGCGGCACGATTGATGAAGGGCAAATCGTGACCATCTCGCTTGCGGAATTGCGCAGCCTTGACCTTGATGCAATTGTGCGCAAGCTGAAGGCGATGCAGGGCTACCATTATGTGGCAGCGGACGCGATGGAGGAGACGGATGTTCTTTTGCTGGCAACCGTGCTGATGCGTCTGCAGGCGGAGGGACACAATTATCTGATTCGCAGCGCCGCAGCTGTGCCGAAGGTTTTCGGCAACGTGAAGGATCGTCCGCTGCTCAGCAGGGATGAAATGGTTGAACAGGGCAGCAAGGTTGGCGGACTGGTGCTGGTGGGTTCCCATGTCAAAAAGACAACCGAACAGCTGGAATGCCTGCGCCAGTCTGCACTGCAGATGGAATTCATTCAATTTCACGTGAATGGCTGGCAGACACCCGGTGCCCTTGAGCAGGAAACACGCCGTGCGGCAGCGCTTGCCGAGGAAGCGATGCGCAAGGGACAAACGGCAGTGGTGTATACAAGCCGCGAGCTGGTGACGCCGCCGTCTGCCGCCCCTGAAGAGCTGCTGGCCATTTCGGTGCGCATATCCGATGCCCTGACCAATGTGGTCAGCTCGCTGTCCTTCCGTCCGCGGTTTTTGATTGCGAAGGGCGGCATTACATCCTCCGATGTGGGCACCAAGGCGCTGCGTGTGCAGAAGGCAAAGGTGCTGGGGCAGGCCGCACCCGGCATTCCTGTGTGGAAAACGGGCGAGGAGAGCCTGTTCCCGAATCTGAGCTATATCATTTTTCCGGGAAACGTTGGCGGCGTTTCAACATTGCGCGACATTGTAGAAACCATTGCATGAAAAGGACGTGATTCCATGGCCAATAAAGTGATTATTTCTCTTGCGCCTGTCAAGGCGGGTACGCCGATTGACAAAACGGCGCTGGCGGAAGATGTTCGCATCAGCGTGGAAAAGGGTGCAGGCATGTGTCACCTGCATTGCCGCCTGCCTGACGGCACGCTGACCCCTGACACAACGGAATTCATCGCAACCTTTGAGGAAATCCTTGCCCGCACGGATGTGCTTGTGCAGGCCTCTACGGGCGGCGTTTCAAACATGACGATTCAGGAGCGCTGCAATCCGCTGGATTATCATCGCGTGGAAAGCTCATCGCTCAATGGCGGCAGCACGAACCTGAACGGCGGACTGTACGTCAACACGGATGCGGACATTGCCTATTGCGCCAAGCGCTCCTACGACCGAGGGATCATCCCCGAGGTGGAGGTTTTCGATATCGGCATGATTTACAACATTGAGCGTGATGCCATGCAGCAGCCGTATCGCCGTCCGATTTTCTATAACCTGGTGTTCGGCCACAAGGGCGGCATGCAGCCGAATATCACCTGCCTGCAGGCATTCCGCTCTGCCGTTCCGCAGGATGCCAAATGGGGCGTAACGCACTACGGACGTGATAACTGGGCGTTCCTCGCAGCGGCAATCGCTATGGGCGCAAGCGTTGTGCGAATCGGCTTCGAGGATAGTGATTACCTTGCCGATGGCGTGCATGCGACGCACAATTATCAGCTGGTTGAGCGCCTGGTTCAGTTGATTCGCGCTATCGGCTATGAGCCTGCTACACCTGACGAAGCAAGAAAGATCATGGGTACCTTGCCCCGCGCATGATGCTTTGGCGTCATTGCGCAAAATTGCAGCCCTCCTGTCATCGCTTTCCGCATGCGGATGAAAGCAGCAGGAGGGCTTTTGTTTACAATGAGTGGACGGGAAGGCTTGATGCGTTTTCCGCGATGTCATCCGTGCAAACACGAGCGGCGCTCGCGATGGAACGCCGCCCGCATTTGCTTATTTGTTTTGTATGTATGCTTCGGAGAAATAGAAGGGAATGTTGGACGGGTAAATCGGAAGCTTCTGCCCCCCTGTTAACTCTTTCAATTTATTGACGTATTTCTTTGATCCAACCAATCCGCTAAGGTCACTTATTCTGGTATAGAATTTTATGCTTTTGGTGGTTTCCCCGCAGGCTGTGCATATGAGCTTGATTACTGCCTGTCGTCCGAAAAGCTGACTGCGTTTGCCGGTATAATCGGTTTCTCTGTCTATGCAGCCGTGGATGGTTGCCGTTTCGGTTTTGCCGCAGACGGAGCACACAGCGGTGTAGCGGCAGCCGTCTTTCGTGGACTGCCAGTCATGATCCATTTCCTCCTGTGTGCCGCAGTTGGCGCACAATAGCGTCCTCTTGCAGCCGTCAGCTTCAATAACCGTCCACTGATGCGCATTGGGGTCATCCGCGCAGGAAACAGCAGACATGTTCAGCTTTCCTGTGGCCTCATTGTAGAATTTCTTGTGGGCGTTGGTTACTTTTCCGCAGCGTGCACACTCGGCAGTATAGTAGTCACCATCCTGTCCCGTGATCTTCCAGTTGTGGCCAACAGGCGGAAACCAGCGGTTGCAATCCCAGCATTGCATGGCTGTATCGCACCAATATGAAGTTTCACTTTTCGTACCATCAGAAGTAGGAAGGATGTCTCGGCTTTCATGCAGCGCGGTATGGGCGCAGAGGCACTGCGCCTGATTGAGGGAGACCTCTTCCATCGTTGCATCGCAATAGTGGCATTTCAAAAGGAAATGATCTGCTGCACCGCTTCTTACACCGCCTCTGTTGGTAACATACCAGCAGTGGGACGATGGGGTTTCCTCGTGCTTGCCGCAGATTACGCAGGTTCTGGGCGACTGGCAGTTTCTTTCTTCATAGTCCCATTTGTGCAAACAGTTGGAGCGCTGGTATTCCTCCACGGTCTCCTCGCTTTCGCAGGGATAGATGATGATGTTGGGCGACTCCGTCTGAATTTCGATGACCGCATCATCCTGTTGGAAGACCACTGGCTCAGGCGTGGTGATGATGACCGCTTCAGGCGCAGGCGTAGCCGTCGTGAGGGTGCCTCGGTAGAAGGTGATGGTGAACTTTGCGGTGGGTCTCGGGGTCGGCGTAGGGGAGGGCGCAGCTGTGTCATCCGGTACCGTGCGTGCGGCGGCCTCCGCAGCTTCCATGGCCTCTTTGGACCCGAAGTCAATCATCAGCACACTGCCGCAGCGCTTGAAGATGATGCGGTCGAGGTTCTTTTCCGCGATGCTGTCCAGCTCCGTGTAGCCCAGGGAAACATTCAGCGTGCTCAGCTCGAACACCGCGCCGCAGGAAGTGGTGATGGTCAGCACATGACCGTCCATTTTTGCCCCTGTGATGGTCAGCTCCTGATCGTTTTCCGTCAGCGTCAGGGTCATGTTGTCCCCAATGAAGCCGGACTGCATGCCCAGCTGCCTGGCAGGCTCGGAGGCGGTCAGACGCATCCAGGAATTTTCAGGGTCACGCTCCGCTGCCAGCGTAATGCTGTTCAGCGTGGCTTCCTCGCGTCTGAGGGAATAGCCGCCGCCCACTTGCTTGATGGCGCTGGTCAGCGTCAGGTCGGTCAGGTCGCCGTTGTCGTTGACGTTGCCGTATGCGTCGGGAATCGGGGTGGCTTCCGCTTCAGCCCTGGCTTCCTCGTCCACCTCGGTTTTGCCGCAGCGGGTGCACTTGTAGGTGTAGCCGTCGGAGGTTGTCCAGTTGTGTCCTAAGGCCCTCAGCGGCTCGCTGTAGGCGTCTCCGCAGCGGCTGCAGGTATAAGTCACGCTGCCGTTTCCTGCGCATGTAGCGGCCTTGCGAGCGCTTTCTGCGTAGCTGTGACCCAGGGCAGGGGATTCCTCGGCGTAGCTTGCGCCGCAGTTTTCACGGTCGCAGGTGTAAATCACTTTGCCGACTTCCGCGCAGGCGGCGTCCTTGCGCTCGGTTTCCACATAATGGTGTCCGAGCGGCTCGCCTGTGGTTTCATGAATCTGCATTGTGCCGCACTTGGAACAGTCGACATACTTGGTCTCGGGCTCCGTGCAGGTGGCTGCTGCAAAGTGAAGCGGCCCCGCCTGGTCATGGCCTGTCGGCTCAATCGATACTTCATAGATGTCCTCGCAGCCGCTGCACATGTACAAAATGGCACCCGGCTCGGTGCAGGTCGGCTCGATGCGCTCGAATTCCGCATATGCATGGGGCGCTTTTTCCCCGACATATCGGAAGGTATCCCAGTCCCAGGCATAGCACTCGGTGCACTCATTCACGTGGATTTCGGGCTCCTTGCACGTGGCCGCATAGACCCGTTCTGCGTAGGTGTGCACATGCTCCGAGTCGGCATTCGCCGTCGGAACAACCGTGAGCAGCAGACAGAGCGTCAGCAGCAGGGAAAGTGTTTTCTTGAACATGTCGGCACCCCTTTCATTTTCAAAAAAGAACAAACGTTATTCGTTGGCAAGCTTGAAGTCGAAACGCATTTCCAATTCGGAGAAAAGTCTTTGCATCACCTGGGAAGCAATCGCACGGATATCAAGGCTCAGAACGGTTTGAATGACGCGCTGGATTTCATCTTCGGGAATGGAGAACGCGCGGAGGCTCATCTGCAGGAAGCACGTCAGCTTTCTTTCCGGCGGAAATTCCTCGCTGCACTTGCTGACCATGAAACTGCGCATGATGCCTGACGTGCCGATTTCCAATTCGAGAAATTCGCGCGCACCGAGGCTTGGCAGATACGCGGAGAAAAGCCTCGGAAGCTCCGCTGCAGTTTTGCGCTGGACGAGGCTTAACAGAGACGGCTCGGTGTAAACGAGCACGTAAACCTCCCGCAGCTTCTCGTTCATTTCTGCAAGCGCGAGCTGAATGGCCGTCTCCGCGCCGTAGAGGAGCGGACCGCTTGCCTCCTTTCCGACAATGGCATCGGCAAAGGTAAACTGGTTCTCAAACATGAAATCGCACAGCACGGACAACACCGCACTCTTGGCGGGAAAAATGTTGTAGAAGCTGCTTGCGCTGACCTTTGCCTCCTCAAGAATCTGCTTCGGCGTTGTTTTCTCGTAGCCCTGCTCAAGGAACAGACGAACGCAGACGGACAGGATTCTTTTTCGGACAGCATCTTTGTCGTGGATTTGCTTCATGGTGATGGTATTCCTTTCAACGCTACTGGAACTGATTCCAGTATACAATACGCATCTCAATCCGTCAAGTGCCGAACGAAAAGAAAGATCCACTTTCTTGCCTGGCATATGCGTATGGAAGTCTTCCGTTGGGAAGTGGGATGTAGGGCACCCGCGCCTCGTATGGGGGGGAGGAGTTTATCGAACTCCTCCCCGTA
>CAVEUM010000011.1:0-71988 GCA_963618735.1 bacterium
GCCGTATGGCTATTCTGGCCGAGGGCGATGCGCAGAATCGTGAAGACATTCAGTACCTCGAAAAGCTGCCTGTGTTCAACGCTAAGGGCGAGGTTATCGGCTAATTCAAATAATTCAGTACGCACAGTGATTGAAAGATCGCTGTGCGTATTTTGTTTTGGGGGAAATCGTGGCGGACAGCATGCTCAAAGCCTTCGAGAACGAGCACTACGTGGCGGACCTGTTTGAACAGTACCAGACCCTGGGCGAGAAAATCAAGAGCAAGCTAAAGAATTTCGCGCAGGAGCTGAAGAATACGGCGAAACGGCTGAGGAACGCAGAAGCGTAAAATAAAAGAAGGCAATCATCGCAATTGCCTTCTTTCAAAAACGTGGAGATGAGGGGAGTCGAACCCCTGTCCGAAAGCTCTTGTGCAGAACCTTCTCCGAGCGCAGTCTATGATTTAGATTTCCCTCGGCCGACCGCCCACAGACAGGCTGACAGCTCTGGTAGCTTCATCATACGGACGTACTGCAAAGCTTAGGTACGCTCGTTCCCCACGTAAATGACGTCAGTTACCGGGCACGTGGGCAGCCCGGGCCAACGTCACGGCATTAAGCCGCGAAAGCGAATTCGTTATTGTCAGTTACTTTTTTTCCCCGTTGTTGCGCGGTTCAGGGGCCGCGGCTCGCTTATCCCACCCTCGACACTCCCGTCGAAACCGGATCATCCCCATGGTGGTGCAACCGACACTCGCTTCATTTCAGATTATACAGCAAGAGGACACTTTTGTCCATAGCCTGAGGGGATTACTTCTGCCGCTCACGCAAAGCACGGCGGATGTCGCGGTCTGCATCGCGCTTGGCAATGGCATCACGCTTGTCGTGTACGTCCTTGCCTTTGCAAAGACCGAGCTGCAGCTTCATGCGGCCGTCTTTCAGATAAACCTCCAGCGGAATCAGGGTATAACCCTGGCGGGCTACCAGCGCGTCCAGCTTGCGAATTTCAGACTTGTGCATCAGCAGACGCTTGGGGCGCAGCGGCTCACGGTTGAACTGATTGCCCTGCTCATAAGGGCTGATGTGCATGCCTTCCACCCAAATTTCACCATGGCGAATTTGCGCCCAGGATTCTTTCAGGTTGACACGTCCTTGCCGCATGGACTTCACTTCTGTGCCGAAAAGCTCCAGACCACACTCGTAACGCTCTTCCACGAAATAGTCATGGAACGCCTTGCGATTTTGGGCAACAGGCTTGATCCCTTTTTGATGCGGCATGGTATCATTCTCCTTCAGGATGGTCTTCACAAAGATTATAGCATGAATTGCGTTCGCATGCAATCACCATTAGAAAAGGAAGAGCAACGTGAAAGCTGCTCTTCCTTGAATACCTCATGGGATGAATGCGGAATTAGCATTCCTTTTTGGCGAAATGGAAGTACTTCTTGGCGTTCTCGTAGCTGATGCCGCGCACGATGTCGCTCAGCAGGTCCATATCGTTGGGGAACATGCCATCTTCCACCCACTGACCCAGCAGACGGCAGAGGATGCGGCGGAAGTACTCGTGACGGGGATAGCTCAGGAAGCTGCGGCTGTCCGTCAGCATGCCAACGAAACCAGCCAGGTAGCCCAGATTGGCCAGACTGGTCAGCTGATCAGTCATGCCCTTGAAGTGGTCGTTGAACCACCATGCGGAGCCGTGCTGCACCTTGCTCACAGCCTCATCGCTCTGGAAGCAGCCGCAGATGGTGTCGATGGCTTCGTTATCATTGGGGTTCAGGCTATACAGGATGGTCTGGGGCAGGAAGCCGCCTTCTTCCAGCGCGCCCAGGAAAGCGGCCGTCTGAGAAGAGGGAGCGTAGTTGTTGATGCAGTCATAGCCGGTATCAGGACCCAGCTTGCGGTACTGAGGCTGGTTGTTATCGCGGCGGCAGCCGTAGTGCAGCTGCATGGTCCAGTGCATCTCGTAGTACTTCTTGGATACGAAGAGCATGAAGGCAGTCTTGAAGATAGCCTGCTCATCCTCGGAAATTTCGCCGCCGTTCATGCGCTTGGCAAAGATGGCTTCCACATCCTCATCGGAGGCAGGAGCATACATCACGTAATTCAGCGCGTGGTCGCTCAGGCAGCAGTTGTTCTGGGCAAAGTATTCCATACGGTTGGCAAGAGCCTTCTTCAGGTCAGCGAAAGAAGCAATCTTCATGCCGGCGGCAGCTTCCAGCTTGGCCAGATAATCCAGATACTCAGGCTTTTCCAGGTTCATGGCCTTGTCAGGACGCCATGCGGGCAGCACGGTGGTCTTGAAGGTCTTGTCGCCAGCCAGCTTCTGGTGCCATTCCAGGGTGTCAATGGGATCATCCGTGGTGCAGATGGTGTCCACATTGCTCATGTTGATCAGGCCGCGAACGCTGTAACCGGCACTCTGCAGCTTGGCATTGCACAGGTTCCACACTTCATCTGCCGTCTTGGCACTCAGGGCACCCTGATAGCCGAAGTAGTTGCGCAGCTCCAGATGGCTCCAGTGATACAGGGGATTGCCGATGCCCTTGCCCACAACTTCTGCCCACTTGCAGAACTTTTCATAATCGGAAGCGTCGCCGGTGATGTACTTCTCAGGAACACCGGCGCAGCGCATAAGACGCCACTTATAATGGTCGCCGCCCAGCCAAACCTGGGTGATGTTTTCGTAGCGGACGTCATCCCAAATTTCCTTGGGGCTGATGTGGCAATGGTAGTCGATGATGGGGCACTTGGCTGCCACATCGTGATACAACGTGCGAGCAGTGGGGGTATTCAGCAGGAAATCCTTGTCCATGAATGCTTGCATGGTTTTTGCTCCTTTACGAAAAGATTTCTATGCATGACCTGGACGCAAATGAAGCGTCGGCCATTGATCAAACATCCTGAGGATGTAAGGTCACAGAGTGCTGCCGCGGCGTACAAGCTCCGCGGTGAAAACGGTGCGCTGGGGCATTTCGCGTCCTTCCAGCACGCCAAGCATGGTGGTGACGCAGTGACTGCACAGGGCGTTCAGGCGATTGTCCACACTGGTCAGCTCAGGTTCGCAGCAGAGGCAGAAGTTGGAATTGTTGTAACCGATGATACTTAGCTGCTTCGGAATGCTTTGATGCACCACGCGGGCATATTTTGCTGCACCGACGGCCAGAATGTCCTCTGAGGACAGAACCGCGTCAAAATGGAGACCGCTTTCATGCAGGTTAACCAGATAGTCACGGGCGTGGGGGACGCTCATCTTGTCTTCGCTGAAAAGATGAATCAGCTCCTGCCGCACAGGAATACCACGGCTTTCCAATCCTTCGCAATAGCCCTGCAGTTTCTTCTGCCCGGAATAGTTGCGGCTGTGATGCAGGTACAGGATGTCCTTACATCCCGTATCAATCAGAAATCTGCAGGCTTCCTTGGTGGCACGGCGATCATCGCAAAGCACGCAGTACACGTTATCATAGAGGAAGGAACCGTTCAGAATCACGACGGGCATGACCTTGGCGGCCTGGCGGATGTACTCATTGTCCGCATCGTTTTCTTCAATAAAGCTGGAACCCATGAGCACCAGACCGTCCACGTGACGGTTCATCAGCTGAGAAACGCCGTTTTCACGCGCAACCAGTTCCTTGCCTGTGCAGGAAAGAACGCAGTTATACTGGTGACTGCGGAATTCCTGCTCCAGAAAGCCCAGCGCCTGGGCCAGGTAGGAGTCAGCCGCGTTGGGACAAAGCAAGCCGATAGTCTTCATGGTGTTGAGACCAAGACCACGGGCAAAAGCATTGGGGACATAACCGCTTTCGTTGATCACGGCCATCACTTTATCCCGGGTCTTCTGGCTGACATGGGTGCTGTTATTCAGCACGCGGGATACCGTGGCAATGGAAACGCCTGCACGCCGGGAGATGTCATAAATGTTCATGGCGAATCCTTTCACATAGATGTAAAGACTTACATTGATTTTCCACGACCATTATACGATATTTTGTTTTGGATTGCAACGCTTTTTCATGCGCAATGGACAAAAAAATCGCTTGATTTCCCTGATTGCAATAAATTTTAGAAATTCCCTGATGTTTTTTGAAAAATGCATTGACGTGCACAGGAAAAAGGAGTAAGATAAACACGAAAGCGTGTAAATGTTTACACGAAATGAAAAACACGAGCTTTCAGGAGGGATACCACGATGGATCGTCTCACGGCTGCTATGAAGGATGCCCCTGTGCGTCCTGTTCGCGTACTGCAATTTGGTGAAGGTAATTTTCTGCGTGCATTCGTTGACTATATGATTGATATTGCTAATGAAAAGACTGACTTCAACGGCAGTATCGTTCTGGTGAAGCCTATTGAAATGGGCACCCTGTTCCCGGCTTTCAAGGAGCAGGATTATCGCTACACCGTGCTGCTGCGCGGCCTGGTGGATGGCAAGCCTGTGGAAATCGAACGCATTGTCTCCTCTGTTGCTGACGCAGTTGACGCCTATGCCGACTACGAGAAGTATTCCGCTTATGCAAAGCTTGATACCCTGCGCTTCATTGTGAGCAACACCACCGAAGCCGGTATCGTGCTGGATGAGACCGATAAGTTCGAGTACAATCCTCCGCACTCCTATCCCGGCAAGCTGACCAAGCTGCTGTTCGAGCGTGCTGAGCACTTCAACTACGCCATGGATAAGGGTCTGGTCATCCTGCCTGTGGAACTGATTGACGACAACGGCATCATGCTGAAGAAGTGCGTGATGGCTCTGGCCAAGCTGTGGAACCTGGGCGAGAAGTTCGAGCAGTGGCTGGAAGACGCCTGCGTGTTCACTTCCACCCTGGTGGATCGTATCGTGACGGGCTATCCCCGCGGCGAGGATCAGGCTATCTGGAACAAGCTGGGCTATGAAGACCGCATCCTGGTGACTGCTGAGCCCTTTGGTCTGTGGGTTATCGAGTCTGCCAAGGACATCTCCAAGGAGCTGCCTCTGCCTGACTGCGGCCTGCCCGTTATCTACACCGATAACCAGAAGCCCTACAAGCAGCGCAAGGTTCGTATCCTGAACGGCGCCCACACTTCCTTCGTGCCCGCTGCTTATCTGTGCGGCTATGATTATGTGCTGGATGCCATGAATGATCCCATGATCAAGACCTTCATGCAGAAGACTCTGTATGACGAAGTGATCCCGACCCTGACCCTGCCCAAGGAAGACCTGATGGCCTTTGCTGAGGCTGTGACGGGACGCTTCATGAACCCCTACATCAAGCATGCGCTCATGTCCATCTGCCTGAACAGCGTGAGCAAGTGGCGTGCACGTTGCATGCCTTCTCTGCTGGGCTATGTTGAAAAGTATGGCAAGCTGCCTGAGCACTTGACCTTCTCCATTGCTTCTCTGATGGCTCTGTATCATGGCGGCAAGCTGGTGGATGGCAAGCTGGTGTGCGACCGCAATGGTCAGCCCTACACCCTGCAGGACGATGCAGCTGTGGTGGAATTCTTCGCCAACAATTCCGACAAGCCTGCCGGGGAGATGGTGCAGATGTTCCTGTCCAATGAGACTTTCTTCGGCCAGGATCTGACCAAGGTGGAAGGCCTGGTGGACAGCGTGTCTGCCTCTCTGGAAGACATCCTGAACCGTGGCGCACGCACGGTTATGACCGAACGCTTCGGAGGCTGAAATCATGCGTGAACTGCTGAAGATCAGCGCATCGGATAATGTGGCTGTTGCCCTGATGCCCCTGACGAAGGGGAACAAGGCTGAGGCTGAAGGCGTCACCGTAACCCTGCAGGACGATGTTCCTGCAGGGCACAAGGTGGCTCTGGAAGACATCAAGGCTGGCGGCAAGGTCGTCAAGTACGGCTTCCCGATCGGCGAAGCAAAGTGCGATATTGCTGCAGGCAGCCATGTGCATGTGCATAATCTGCATACCCTGCTGTCTGGCGAATTGAGCTACAGCTATCATCCCACGAATCCTCAGGTGGTTCCTGCAGCACCTGCGACGTTCAACGGCTACCCTCGTAAGGATGGCAGGGTTGGCGTCCGCAACGAGCTGTGGATTCTGCCCACCGTTGGCTGCGTCAACGATGTGGCGCGCTCGCTGGAGCGCAAGGCGCAGTCCCTGGCAGGAGACGGCGTGGAGGGCGTATTTGCTTTCACCCATCCTTATGGCTGCTCCCAGATGACGGAGGATCAGGAAAATACCCGCAATGTGCTGGCAAATCTGGCAACGCACCCCAACGTGGGCGGCGTGCTGGTGCTTGGCCTCGGCTGTGAAAACAGCGGCGTGGAAGAAATCCGCAAGCGCATGGGGGACTATGATCAGGATCGTGTTCGCTTCCTCATCAGCCAGCAGGTGGAAGATGAAGTCGAAGAAGGCCTGAAGCTCCTGAAGGAGCTGGCAGACAATATGCGCCATGAAAAGCGCGTGCCATGCGAAGCTTCCAAGCTGGTGATCGGCCTGAAGTGCGGCGGCTCGGATGGGTTCAGTGGCATCACGGCAAACCCTGTCATCGGCGGATTCTCTGATCTGCTGATCGCTCAGGGCGGCAGCACCATTCTGACCGAAGTTCCTGAAATGTTCGGTGCAGAAACGATTCTGATGGATCGCTGCGAAAATGAGGCAACGTTCGAAAAGACGGTGGCTCTGATCAATGATTTCAAGCACTATTTCGAGGAACATCATCAGACGATTTACGAAAATCCGTCTCCCGGCAACAAGGCTGGCGGTATTTCTACCCTGGAGGATAAGGCACTGGGCTGCACCCAGAAGAGCGGCTTTGCTCCTGTGAAGGACGTGCTTCGCTACGGCCAGCGCGTACAGACCAAGGGCTTGAATCTGCTGTCTGCCCCTGGCAATGACCTGGTGGCTGCCACGGCACTTGCTGCTTCCGGCGCGCAGATCGTGCTGTTCTCCACGGGTCGCGGCACGCCTTTTGCATCGCCTGTGCCTACGGTGAAAATCGCCAGCAACAGCCGTCTGGCCAACATGAAAAAGGGCTGGATTGACTTTAACGCCGGTGAACTGCTGGATGGCCGCACTTTGCCTGAATTGTCTCAGGCACTGATGGACTTCGTGCTTGCCACGGCCAGCGGCCGCGAGGTATGCAGTGAGCGGAATGGTTACCACGATATGGCCATTTTCAAAACAGGCGTAACCCTGTAAGCTTGAGGAGGAAAACATCATGGAATTGCGTACAGCATGCAGTCCTTTGGACATGAAGCATTACGATACAACTCGCCTGCGGAAGGAATTCCTCATCGATGACCTTTTCAAGGCAGATGACGTCAAGATGGTGTACAGCCATATTGACCGCATCATCACGGGCAGCGCTGTTCCTGTGACCAAGGCGCTGACGCTTGACGCAGGTGATGAGCTCCGCGCAGAATATTTCCTCCAGCGCCGTGAAATTGGCATCATCAACATCGGCGGTGAGGGCACGGTGACGGTGGACGGCACGGTTTACACCCTTCGCCATCGCGATGGCCTGTACATTGGCATGGGCAACCGCGAAATCAAGATGGAGAGCGTGGATGCAAGCA
Source organism: bacterium (assembly GCA_963618735.1). Lineage (GTDB taxonomy): Bacteria > Bacillota > Clostridia > Christensenellales > Aristaeellaceae > CAKUFA01. The sequence goes on from CAVEUM010000011.1 coordinate 7,501, forward strand.
ATCCTGCCAAGTTCTACTTCAACAGCGCTCCTGCGCACATGACCTATCCCACCGTGTACATCCGTCCTGAGGATTGCATCAAGGTGGAGCTGGGCACCATGGAAGAGAGCAACCACCGCACCATCTGCAAGTACATTCTGCCTGGTCAGGTGGAAAGCTGCCAGCTGGAAATGGGTATGACGACCCTGATGCCCGGCAGTGTGTGGAACACCATGCCTTGCCATACGCATGACCGCCGCATGGAAGTTTACCTCTATTTCAATCTGCCCGAGGATGCGGTCGTGTTCCACTACATGGGTGAGCCCACGGAGACTCGTCACATTGTGATGCGCAACGAGCAGGCTGTCATTAGCCCCAGCTGGAGCATTCATTCTGCTTCTGCCACTCGTGCCTATACCTTCATCTGGGGCATGGTGGGCGAGAACCAGGACTTTGACGACATGGATCCTGTCGAAATGAAGGATCTGCGATAAAAGAACAGGGAGGAAGACACAATGGAGAACATGTTTTCTTTGGAAGGCAAGATTGCTCTGGTAACCGGCGCAAGCTACGGCATTGGCTTCGCTATTGCTACTGGCATGGCCAAGGCTGGCGCAACCATCGTTTTCAACGACATCAATCAGGATCTCGTCAATAAGGGCGTGGCCGCCTATGAAGCTGAAGGTATCAAGGCACACGGCTATGTCTGCGATGTGACCGACGAAGCAGCTGTGACGGCTCTCGTTGCGAAGATCGAAGAAGAAGTCGGCGTCATCGACATTCTGGTCAATAACGCTGGCATCATCAAGCGCATTCCTATGTGCGAGATGAGCGCTGCAGACTTCCGCAAGGTCATCGATGTTGACCTGAACGCTCCTTTCATTGTGAGCAAGGCTTGCATTCCTTCCATGATCAAGAAGGGCCACGGCAAGATCATCAACATCTGCTCCATGATGAGCGAGCTCGGTCGCGAGACCGTCAGCGCCTACGCAGCTGCAAAGGGCGGCCTGAAGATGCTGACCCGCAACATCTGCTCTGAGTATGGCCAGTACAACATCCAGTGCAACGGCATTGGACCTGGCTACATTGCAACGCCCCAGACCGCTCCTCTCCGTGAGAAGCAGGCTGATGGCAGCATGCATCCCTTCGATAGCTTCATCCGCGCCAAGACCCCTGCAAATCGTTGGGGCGAGACCAGCGACCTGGTTGGACCGGCTATCTTCCTGGCCAGCGATGCCAGCAATTTCGTGAATGGTCACGTGCTGTATGTGGATGGCGGCATTCTGGCTTACATCGGCAAGCAGCCCTGAGTAACAAGATAATAAGAGAATGGCGAGATGGCTGATCGAAAGTGCCTCTCACGTTCTCTGAGAGTTTTCCAAAGACGCAGAATGGCTGGACGGCTGTTCTGCGTCTTTGGCTGAATGACGTACGAAGACTTGACAAGATGTGCGACGTTGCTTATAATTGCGAAGATTCAAAACAAGGAGGTATAGGGTATGTTTTCTAATGTAGGCGGCAAGATCAAGGCGGTAGCAAAGGTTTTCACATGGCTGGGCATTATTCTTTCTGTTGTTCTGGGCATCATGATTGCGGTTACATCCTCGAATGTTAACCTGATTGTTAACGATGTTCCTGCAACGGTTGTGCAGTCCACGGGCGTGACGTTTGCCAGCATTTTGAGCGGTGTCCTGGTGGCTGTTGGCGGCTCGCTGGTTTCCTGGCTGATGTTCATGTGCATGTATGGCTTTGGCACACTGGTTGAAAATAGCGAGGTTTGCGCAAAGAAGCTGTCTGAGAAGTAAGATACTTTCGGTAGCGAAAAAGATCCCTTGCCCGTGCGGCAGGGGATCTTTTTGTATGCCCATATGTAAAGGAGAAATCTTTATGCAAATAACAAAATCTAGATAACGCGCTTTTTCATTTTCGGTGGCAAAAATAAGAATTGGAGGAGAAAAATATGGGGAAGCTTGCTCATAAGGAAAAACTGTTGGCTCTTTTGCTGGTGGTGGTTCTGTTGGTAATGACGGGGTGCACCGATAAGGCAAAAGAAGTCGAAGAGCTGATTGATGCAATTGGTTACATTAGTCCATATGATGGTTTTGCTCCATTGAAAGAGGAAAAACTTATTAATAAAGCTTACAGTGCATATAATGAACTGTCTGATGGAGAAAAAGCAAAAGTAACAAATGCAGAGACGCTTACACAGGACAAAAAGCTACTAACACAAGCAAAAGAAATGAAAGAGAAAGGTCAGACGTTTGCTGAAAAATTGTTTGCAGCGTGCGCTACTTACTTTAAAAAATCAAAAACAATAAAAGTGACTGGTGCTTGGTGTACGTACAGCGCGATAAATTCTTATGAAAGCTGGTATTTTACTTTTGAATTTAGCATAACAAACTCCTTTGGTAATACAGAAACGGTTTATTATGGTGGCTTTACTAATGAGCTGAGCGACGAAGAGATATCTTCTACGGCAGACAGCCTTGCTTTAGTAGGGTTTGGCTACCTCTTTTCTAAAGATGATACAACTGCGATGGATAGCTACGATAGAATCGCTCTGGATGCGGATGCGATTCAGGCCTACTTCCAAACACACCGCTAATGGGTGAACACAACAAAAGCTCGTCTTCTACGATCAGAAGGCGAGCTTTTTCTATGAGAGGAGTATAAGAAAAGCGCCAGCTTCTTGCGAAACCGACGCTTTGGTCAAGCAGGGGCAGAAGGATTCGAACCCTCAACAAAGGTTTTGGAGACCCACGTGTTACCATTACACCATGCCCCTACGTGAACCAACGTCAATTATTATAGCATCAATTTGCCCTGTTGTCAAGCATCAATTTTCATTCTGTTTCTTTTTCTTTGAACCTTTTGCCAATCCTGCCGCTTATAGTGGCGCAATGGCTGAAAATATGGTAAGATATGAGGGAAAAAGTAAAATGGGAAAGGAGGGCGCCAACATGCGCAAGGTTATGATTTGGATGATGATTCTTTTGCTGTGTTTAGCTGCGGTGCCTTCCTTTGCAACAGAGGTCGCCAGTGCACCGCTGTCACAGGCGTCTTCCTCACGCAATGGCATGGTGCGGGTTTATCTGTCCAGTCTGGGCAGTCCTACCACACTGAATGTTACCGTGGCAGGCAATTATACTGCAGACGGATCACAAAATCTTACCCTGACGACGGGGGAAACGATTCGTATTGCTTTTAGTACCTCCACAGGAAATATTACGATTACAGCTGGCGGCAGGGAGTATGCCATGGGGCAGCAGGTCACCCTTCGCCGACACGCGACCACAGGCGCCAACGGCATCCGCATTGCGCAGGCCAAGAAAAGCGGCAATCTGTACCCGGGCGATCTTCGATTGATTGCGCAAAAGAGCGGCTCTTCGTGGAAATTGTATCCCATTGTGTATGTGTTCATCGAGGATTACCTTTGCGGCGTTGTGCCGTATGAAATGGGCAATGCTGCACAGATTGAGGCCTTGAAGGCACAGGCAGTCGCTGCCCGTACTTACACGCTGAATAAGATGAATCAGCGTGCATCTGGCCTTTATGATGTTGTGGATACCACCAACGATCAGGTATACTATGGTAATTCAGATAGCACTGCGAACTGCACGGCGGCTGTGCAGGCAACCAAGGGCATTGTGCTCATGAATGGCAACCGCCTTACCAGCACCTGGTACACGGCTTCCAATGGCGGTCAAACGGAGTCTGCAAAGAATTGCTGGGGCTCCACGGGGTATGACTATCTGGTGGTGAAGGATGACCCTTTTGATGCAGCAAACAGCCTGTCGACCGTCCGTTCGTTCACAGTTTATGGCGAGTATGCTTCTGCGGCACAGTCTGCAGCACTGAAGAAGTTGCTGGAGAGCAAGGTGTCATCGGTAATGAAATCGGCCACCATCCGTCGCATAGAGAGCGTAACGCCGCATACACCGAAGTATGATTCTCCAAGCCGTGTGTATACCAAAATGGACTTTGAACTGATGGTTGTTGTAAACGGCAGAGAACAATCGCTTACAGTGACTTGTGATATCTTTAAGGAACTGGAAAGCTTGATGGGACTGTCCATCAATGCTTCACAAAACGAACTTTGGTCTGTTTCAAAAAAGAACGGCGATTTTGTCATTCAATCCAGACGCTATGGCCATGGCGTGGGCATGAGTCAACGCGGTGCGATGCGCATGGGCACATTGGGCTACACCTATGACCAGATCCTCGGTTTTTATTATGAGGGCTGCCGCCGCGTGCAGTATACTTTTGTGCGTACGATTCTTTCCGGTGTTGATGATACGACTGTTGAAACCGAAGAAACCCCTGCAGAAATTACGCCAGGCAGCAATGCCCAGGCAACGGTGACCCTTCCCGGCGCCAGGAGCACAACGGCACTGCGCAGCGCAAAGCAGAACGATGCGTCTGTGCTGATGCAGCTAGGCAACGGCACCATGGTGACACCGCTTGCAAAGGAAACAGACTGGACTCTGGTCTGTTTTGGCAGTCTTACAGGTTATGTGAGAACGGAGACTTTGAAATTTTCGGGCGATGTTCCGTCGTATTCTGAGAAAAGCGTCACAACCGTCACCCAATGGGCTACGGTGAATTGCAATGGTACGCTGAACCTTCGCAGCAAGGCATCCTTTGCTGCGGACGTGCTGACCACGATTCCCAATGGTGAAATTCTGGTGGTTTTCGATGTGAGCGGCGGCTTTGCTCATGTGCAGTATGGCGCTCACACGGGATACGCCTCTACGGATTTCTTGCGCCTGAGCACCTCGTATCCCAGCACAGCAGAGGAAAGCACGTCTGTTGCCTATACTGCGCAAACAGCTGACTTACATGCCTCGGCGTCTACGACGGGAACAGTGTTGCTGAACCTTGCGCAAGGGACGCAGGTGAACATTCTATCGGACGATGGCTCGTGGTGTATGGTGCGCGTTCATGAAATGACGGGATATTTGCGCTCTGCTCAGTTGACGAAGCAACAGGCACAGGCAACCCCGACACCAACCGTATCTGCAGAAGCAAAAGAGAACATCGTCGAAGCGATTATCTCCGCCACCAGCGAGACGGCCATGGTGTATGATGCACCAGCGGATACAGCAAACATCATTAGCGCCATGCTTCGCGGGGAAAGTGTGCGTGTCACCAAGCAGGGGGACACCTGGTGCACCATTCGCTATGGTACACAGGAAGGCTTTATGCATGCGGCGGACTTGACGTTTGTCACGACCGAATCCGAAACAAAGGTGCTGGGCTATGCACGGGTTGTCACGCCATCTGGCAGTTTGAACATGCGCAGTAAGCCGAAGGCCGGCAGCGAAATTCTAACCACCATTCCGCGCCTGACACAGGTGACTGTGCTCAATGTACAGGAAAGCTGGGTCTGCGTGCAGTACCTTGGGCTGCAAGGCTGGGTCATGCGATCTTTCCTGTCCATGGATGCTGCGGAGAACACGCTTGAACCCTCTGCGACCATCGCAGATTCTGACTATGCCTTCGTGAAGACACCCTCTGGCAGCTTGAATCTGCGCGAAAAGGCATCCACAAAATCCAGCGTGTTGGTCACCATACCGCGACTAACGCAATTGCAGGTGACAAACCGCGCGAATGGCTGGGCACAGGTGACCTATCAGGGAATAACGGGCTGGGTGATGGAAGACTATCTGTCCTTTGAGCAAATCGCAACGCCGACACCTTCTGCCACAGAAGATATCGCGACATCCACCGACCTGACGCCTACGCCCATGGCTACTGCAACACCTGCAGCAGTGAGCGGAAGCGAGGCCTTTGTCCGAACGGGCGGCGGTTCGCTGAACCTTCGCAAGCAGGCGCAAAGCGGCAGTGAAATCCTTCTGCGGATTCCGGAGTATGCAGTGGTTCACGTCCTGGCATGGGGAAACACGTGGACATGCATCCAGTATGAAAACGCCATAGGCTATGTACAGACACAATATGTAAGTACCACCTCTAACGGCCAGGAAAATTCCGCCAAAGTGGTGACTCCCTCTGGTGCACTGAACCTGCGAGGATTGCCATCGACAGGCGGCAAGGTTCTAACACAGATTAACCCAGGGGAAGAAGTGACGGTGCTCCGTGCTGATGCGGAGTGGTGCAGAATTTCCTATGGCGGCATGGTTGGCTACGTCAGAACAGAGTTTTTGCAATTTCCTTCCGATGCGATCATTACGCCCATGGTGACGGCAACCACGGATGCGGCAATAGCTGTTACGCCTTCTCCGGAAGCCGCAGTCACTATTGCACCAACCGCGACTGTGCGGTATGCCAGGGTTACCACACCATCAGGCTATCTGAACCTTCGCACAGGTCCGTCAACGAAGAATGGCATCATTGGTCAGCTGAAGCCAGGCACGAGAGTTACTGTTCTTTCTGTGGCAGATGGCTGGGCACAAGTGAAGACCGACAGCAAAACAGGATATGTGCAGTCGAAATTCCTTACCGAGGAGACCGATTCGCCTACACCTGCGGCAACATCCACTCCCGCAATAACGGAAGAAGAAGGCGACACAGGAGATGTGCGCTATGTCGTCACGTCGATTGAATATCTCAATTTGCGTGCGGCGGAAAGTGACACGGCAAGCGTTCTGGCGGCAATCCCGAAGGGCTGGCCAGTTCGTGTTTTGGAAGCAGGAAGTACCTGGTGCAAAGTCATCTATGATCATCAAACTGGCTATGTTATGACGAAGTACCTGACAGGCTCCGCAGGCAGCCAGGCAACCGCAGCGCCGACCCCGACCATTGCACCAACGACAGAGGCGACCAACGAGCCAACGCAGACGCCTGTCATTGATATCACGCTGCGTGACGCCCAGGGATGGCAGGCGGCAGTTGCAGGAGATGTAGGAAAAACGGAAATGCGCTCCTGGTGCGCCGAGGAAGCACCAATTGTAACGGCACTGACAACAACCGATGAACTGACGCTGCTGCGTATGGGCGATGAATGGTGCCTTGTAAGCGCTCATGGCAAGCAGGGCTATGTAGAAACAACTGCGCTGGCATTCTGGCAGGAGGTGAACACGCCATGACGGAAGTGAAAATACTGCCTGACGAACGAATTGATGAGCTTCAGCTGGCAGGAATGCACATTCTGCAAAAGAAGCACGGCTTCCGCTTTGGCATGGATGCTGTGCTGCTGGCAGACTTTGCGGGAATTGACGCGAAAGCCTCCGTGGTGGACTTTGGCACCGGCACTGGCATTTTGCCGATGCTATTGTACGGACGCGGCAAAGGCAAACAGTTCGATGCCTTTGAACTGCAGGCTGATATGGCCGATATGGCAGCACGGTCGATGGCGATGAACGACGTGGCAGACATCATTCGCATTCATCATGCGGACGTGATTGATGCCGCGAAGATCATTGCGCCTGGCTCGGTGGACGCGGTGATTTGCAATCCACCGTATGGCATCAGCGGAAAGACCATCCGCAATCCCAATGATACGCTTTGTGTTGCCAGGCATCAGGGAGAAGAAGGTCTGACGGCGTGGTTCCGCATGGCGCACCGACTGCTGAAGGGCAAGGGAAGGTTTGCCATGGTATATCCTGCTCCGCAGATGCTCAGAGCTATGGAAGAAATGGAAGCTGCGCATCTCGCGCCGAAACGGTTTCGGCTGATTTACCCCAGGGCAGACAAGCCAGCCAATCTGGTATTGATTGAAGCACTGAAGGATGCGCGTCCCATGCTTCATCCGGAACCGCCGCTGATTGTGTACGAGAAGGACAACACCATGACAGAGGAGCTGCGCCGAATCTATCACCTGGAGGGCTCTTCTTGACATTTCGGCACTGTGTAAGTACAATACTCGGGAAAAGCGACTGTGGAGGCCTATTGTGGAGAAACATACCTTTGCGATCTGTGCTTATAAAGAAAGTCCGTATCTGGAGGCGTGCATTTGCTCTGTTATGCGCCAGAAAGAGGATAGCTGCGTCATTGTCTGCACATCAACGCCCAATAACAGCATACGCACCTTGTGCGAGAAATATCAGCTGCCCCTGTACATCAATGACGCACCCAGTTCAATCCATGGTGACTGGAATTTTGCAATGGATTGCGCGAAAAGCGAATATGTGACGCTCTGCCATCAGGACGATCTTTACGAGATGGACTACGGGAGAAATATGCGTTACGCCATGGAACATGGCGGTTTTGATATTTTCTTTACGGATTATTATGAGCTTCGCGGTGAGGAGAAAACCACTAAGGGAAAGCTGCTGATGATTAAGCGAATTCTGCAGTGGCCGCTTCGCTTTCATTTTCTGCAGCGCCGCCCATTTGCCAAGCGTTGGAGCCTTCGGTTCGGCAATGGCATTTGCTGCCCATCCGTGACGTATCATAAGTCGAATTTGCCCATGCCGCTTTTTCAGGCAGGTTTCAAGAGCAATCTGGATTGGCAGACATGGGAACGGCTGTCCCATGGGAAGGAACGTTTCTGGTATTGTGCCAAGCCGCTTATGTGCCACCGAATTCATGAAGGATCGGAAACGAGCCGCGTGATTGGCGAATCCCTTCGTTCCGGGGAGGATGAGCAGATGTTTCGTCTGTTCTGGCCGCAGGGTGTTGCGCGTGCATTGACGAAATTTTACAGCACAAGTGAGAAGAGCAACGACCTTTCCGCAAAATAAGGAGCATAGACATGCGATTGATGCTTTTAATCCCGGCCTACAACGAAGAAGCTAACATTGAGCGGGTTGTGCGGGAAATTATTGACCACTATCCGCAGTACGATTATGTGGTTGTTAATGATGGCTCCAGGGATCATACCGCCGAAATCTGCCGCAAGAATCACTTTAACCTGTTAGATTTGCCAGTAAATCTGGGCCTGTCGGGCGCTTTTCAGGCAGGGATGCGCTATGCGTGGGAGCAGGACTATGATGCAGTGCTTCAGTTTGACGGCGATGGCCAGCACGATGCGGCATATATCGGAAAAATGGTGGAGCAAATGGAGCAGGGACAGTGCGATATTGTGATTGGCTCACGATTCGTTTCGAAGCCGAAACCCATGACGAGCCGTATGCTGGGCAGTCGGCTGTTGAGCAATGGCATGTACCTGACCACGGGAAAAAAACTTACCGACCCCACCAGCGGCATGCGCCTGTACAGTCGTAAAATGGTGCATCAGTTTGCCAGCGGCATGAATTATGGCCCGGAACCTGATACCATTGCCTACCTTATCCGCGGGGGCGCCAAGGTAGCTGAAGTACAGGTGGAAATGCACGAGCGCGTAGCGGGCACAAGCTATCTGAATCTTTCTCGTTCCGTTCTGTACATGTTGAATATGCTGTGCTCCATCTTTGTCTTCCAGTTTGCACGGAAGAAGGAGGGCTGACAATGTCTGTCACTTTGCGGGTTTTGCTGTTGTTGGCTTCGGTGCTGACATTCATCTGGGTATTGCGAAAAATTCGCAATGCGCAGGTCACCATTCAGGATGCGGTGTTCTGGCTGCTGTCATCGCTTTTGCTGGTGGTTATGGGGGCGTTCCCTCAGCTGGTCATCCGTGCGGCGGAAATGCTGGGCGTTACATCACCTGTAAACTTTGTTTTCCTGTGCATTATCTTCGTTCTGATGGTAAAGGTATTTCTGATGAGCATAAAGCTTTCCCAGCTGGAGTATAAACTTCAGCGGCTTGTTCAGCATGAGGCGATTGAAGAAAAGAAGCGTGAGGACGAAAAAAAGCATGGCACAGCAGATTAAACGTCAATCGCTTGGCAAAAATATGCTCTTCAATTCGGTGGGATCGCTGTTCTACCTCGTTTGCCAGTGGCTGCTTTCCGTGCTATCGGTGCATCTGGCATCCTATGAGGTTTGCGGCATCCTGACCCTTGCAATCTCGATTACGAATTTCTTCTATGTGATTGCTACGTTTTCTCTTCGGGTTTTTCAGGTATCGGACACGGCCAACAAGTATTCGGCAGGGAGATATCTGTCAACAAGAATCCTGACGTGCCTGATGGGCATAGGCGGCTGCGTGCTTTTTATGCTGATGAATCAGCAATATACGCAGAATCAACGGCTGTGCATCATCATGTACATGGTGTTCAAGCTTAGCGAGGCGCTGGTGGATACGTTGGCGGCCGAGCAGCAGAAAGCGTGGAGGATGGACTATAGTTGCTATTCCTTCCTGATGCGCGGTGCAGCGATTCTTGTGATTTTTGTGGTATCCATGCTTCAGTGGCAAAATCTTCTGCTGACGCTGACACTTATGGCAGGCGCTGCTTTGCTGATTGTTCTGCTGTACGATGTGCCTATGACCCTGCGACTGGTGCCTGTTCACCTGGATTTGTCCTGCAAACGATGTGCGCCGCTCCTGCGTGAGGCTTGGCCTATGATGCTTAACGGTGCGTTGATGGTTTTGCTTGCTTCTGTTCCGCGGTATCTGCTGGAAATGTATGAGGGGAGCAGCACTCTTGGCATTTATAGCTCCATTGCCATGCCGGCAGTGATCATTCAAACGGGGAGCAGCTTCATTTACAGCCCACTGGTAGCACCGCTTTCAGAACAATGGATGGCGAATGACCTGAAGGGATTCCGAAAGAATGTGTTCAAAACCCTGGGCGCCATTTTGCTGATGGCTGCGGTGGTGATTCTGGGAGGAATTTTGCTGGGAGACTGGGGATTGCGGCTCATTTATGGCGACAGTATTGCTCCCTATACTTGGCAGCTGACCATCGTTTTGCTGTCCACCCTGAGCCTGGCACTGCTTTACTTCTTTGAAGTGCCGCTGACTATTATGCGCAGACTACGGATTATGTCCGTTTTCCATGGCGTTGGCGTTGGGCTGGTCATCATTGCCTCGATGATCCTCATACCGCGAATGGGAATGCTTGGCGTCAGCGTCAGCATGATTATTGCGGCCGGCCTGGATGCAGTCGCTATGGGCGTGACAACCTACAGACTGACGGGAAAAATGATGCGTCAAGCCCATCAGTAAAATGAAAAGGCGATAGGAGAGCAGTTCATGCGTTTCCTATCGCCTTTTTCTATAGGTCAATCAAGATTGACGAGATTGATGGGATTGCCCGTCAGGAAGTGATGGATGTTGTCAAATACGATTTCAGCGCGCAACGCCATGGATTCCTCTGTTGCAAAGGCAACATGGGGCGTCAGCAGGGTATTCGGCGCGTGAAGCAGCGGCTCATCTGCATTCAGGGGAGGCTCTTTGTCAAAAACGTCAATCCCTGCACCGGCCAATTTGCCGCTTTCCAAAGCAGCGGCCAAGGCAGCACTGTCTACTACGCCGCCGCGTGCCAAATTCAGCAGGATCGCGCCATCCTTCATCTTGCTGATGGACTCAGCATTAATCAGGTGGTGCGTAGACGCATTCAGCGGGCAGTGGAGAACCACAATATCGGCCTGTGCCAGCAGTTCATCCAAGGGCATACAGGGCACGCTATCGACTGCGCCGCTCTGATGGGTGCGGCTCGTGCCGATTACCTGGCAGCCAAAGGCCTGGCAGAGCTGCGCTGTACGCTTGCCGATTTTGCCAAGACCCACAATGCCAACCGTCTTGCCGCGAAGCTCGCGCCCAACAAGACCTGTTTTGTCCTTGCCGCTGCGGCAACGCTCTTCCACCTGCGGCACATGGCGAAGAAGGCTGAGCATCATTTCCAGGGCAAGCTCCGCCACTGCTTCATTGGAATATCCGCTGGCGTTGCTGAGGAGAGCGCCTTTTTCCCTGACGGTGGCAAGATCCACATGATCCACACCGGTGAAGGCTACATCCACGTATTGCAGGTGTTCGCAGGCTTCAAGCGCCTCACGGGGCATGGGCATGTTGGCCAGCATGATGATATCTGCATCATGAATTTCGTCGGCGAGCGCATGTACGTCGGTGGTCTTCGGGTAACATGCGAAGGTATGGCCGCTAGAGGTCAGCGGGGACACATAATGCTGCAAAAGGGATTCGGGAATGCCGAGAGATTCTGTCAAAACGATATGCATGTTCTATCACCTCAAATTATTAATGAAGAAGAAAGCCACCGCCAGTGAACCGACGGTGACAAACGATTTTATTTCTTACTGAAGCTGATCTTGTTTTCTTTGCCATGAATCAGACGGCCAATGTTTGCACGATGGCGGAACAGGCACAGAGCCAGCAGCACAATCGCCCAAAGGATGACCAGCCAGTTTCCCCAGTTGGTTGCCGCGATGATGATGGCAAACAGCGTCAGCATGAACATGGAGCCCAGAGATACATACTTGGTCAGGTAGATCAGCAGAATGGTCAGCACGAAGCAAATCAAGGCAGGAATCGGGAAGCATACCAGCATCACACCGCAGGAGGATGCAACGCCCTTACCACCCTTGAACTGGAAGAACACAGGCCAGTTGTGTCCCAAAATGACGAGAATACCAGCCAGCATGGCGCCATAGCGGCTGCCGGTGATCCACCAGCCGATGCCGCAGGCCAGAGCAGCCTTCAGCGAGTCACCGATAAAGGTTACCAGGCCGTTTTTGAGACCCATGGTGCGCATCACGTTGGTTGCACCCGTGTTCTTGCTGCCAACCTCACGCAGGTTCGGACCATGCTTGACATGCGCGACCGTCAAACCTGTGGAGAAGGAACCAAGCAAATAAGCAATGACACCTACGATTACGTACTGAAGCCATACAGGCATTATTTAACCCTCCTTTTTCTTCTCACGCAGGATGAAACGGATGGGCGTACCAGTAAAATCAAAGGTCTTGCGGAAGAAGTTTTCCAGATATCGCTCATAAGCGAAATGCATCAGCTCTTCATCGTTGACAAAGAAAACAAAGGCAGGCGGGCAGACACTCTGCTGCGTCACATAGTAAATGCGCAGGCGGCGACCGTTGGTAGCCGGAGGCTGCAGGGAGGCCGTTGCATCTGCCAGTACGTCATTCAGCACACCCGTCGGTACACGCTTGGAGGCCTGTGCCCACACCTGATTGACCATATCCAGCACGGTATTTACACGCTGACCGGTCTTTGCAGAAAGGAACAGCACAGGAGCGTAGTCCATGAACTTCAGGTCTTCCAACACCTGTTTGCGGTACTTTTCCAGCGTGCCGGTGTCTTTGTCAATGGCGTCCCATTTGTTGACCACCACCACAACGGCTTTGCCTTCTTCGTGGATCATGCCGGCAATTTTGGTATCCTGCTCGGTGACGCCATCGTTGGCGTCAATAAGCATCAGCGCCACATCGCAGCGGCGAATGGCAGCGATCGAGCGGAGCACGCTGTAACGCTCCAACGTTTCATCTTCCACGGCACGCTTGCGGCGGATACCGGCGGTATCGATGATATTGTACTCCGTGCCGTCAACGCCTGTGAAGCGCGTATCAATCGCGTCGCGGGTGGTACCGGCAATATTGGAAACCATGGTGCGTTCCTGTCCCAGCAGGCGATTCACCAGAGAGCTCTTGCCCACATTCGGACGGCCAACCACAGCCAGCTGAAGCACGTGATCGGTTTCTTCCATTTCATCTGCATCGGCTGGGGGAAGATACTTGCAGATTTCGTCCAGCAGGTCGCCCAGACCCATCATGTTCACAGCGCTGATGGCAAAGGGATCGCCAATGCCCAGCTCATAGAACTCATACATGTTGTCATTCATGCTGATGTGGTCAATCTTATTCACCACAAGAATCACAGGCTTGTGGGTTTTGCGCAGAAGATTAGCCACTTCGCGGTCATCGTCTGTCAAGCCGTCACGGCCATCGGTGAAAAAGCAGATCACGTCTGCCGTATCCATGGCGATCTCGGCCTGACGGCGCATCTGTCCCAGCAGCACATCCTCGCTGTGGGGGTCAATACCGCCGGTATCAATCAGGGTAAACTTGCGGGTCAGCCATTCCACATCCGCATAAATGCGGTCACGGGTCACGCCGGGCGTATCCTCTACAATGCTGATGCGCTGGCCGACAACTTTATTAAAGAATGTTGATTTTCCAACATTGGGGCGACCAACGATCGCCACAAGGGGTCTTGCCATCAGGTTTCCTCCATTCCACATATGGCTTTCCAGAAGCCTTCGCCGGTATTCTCTACAATACGCAGGGGAGCAGGCAGTTTTTGCCGCGCCTCTTCCACACTGGTACCATCCAGGAAAAGGTCACCCTCATTGCGGATCATATTCCGACAGATCATGATTTCATCATAGTCTACACCCTGAAGCTGCTCAATCAGGTCACCGCCGGTAATAAGGCCGGTCACGGTAACCGATTCACCAAAGAAATGGTTCAGGATGGGGATTACATCAATCTGCGTTCCCTTGGGAGCATAGGTGTCAATCATTCGGCGGATAAAGCTTGCCACGGACGTTCCGCAGGCAATGACACGGCGCTTGGGGCTTGGCACCTCACAGGGGAAATCCTCTGAAGCGTAGCGAATATCCGTCTCAAACAGACGCAGCATGCCTACACCGTTTTCGACCTGCGGATAGCCCTCGTATTCCTCGTCCTCAGGCAAGGGAAGGCCGCTCAGACAGTAAAACTCGTCAGACGGGAAAACAAACCGCGTACCCAATCGGCGCAGAAAATCCTGCTGCATGGGACGGATCATTTCCACCAGCTGCCTTGCAGTTTCGCGGTTGTAGGGATCGACTTTATCCAGACCTTCACGCCATTTGGTCAGACCTACGGGCACCAGTGCGACACTGCGCGCAGCAGGGCGCATACTCTCCAGATCACGAAGCGTGCGCAGCAGAGCATCGCCATCATTCCATCCGGGGCAGAGCACAACCTGGCAGTGATACCGCAAGCCATGTTCTTTCAGTGTGCGCAGACGATCCATAATCTGCCCTGCATGCGGATTGCGCATCATGCGGCAGCGAATCTCAGGATCTGTCACGTGCACAGAGATATACAGCGGACTGACACGGCGGCGCAGAATGCGGTCGAACTCCTTGTCACTTACATTGGTAAGCGTAACGAAGTTGCCCATCATCAGGGAAAGACGCCAGTCATCATCCTTGACGTAAAGGGTATCGCGCATGCCCGGGGGCATCTGGTCGATAAAGCAGAAGATGCAATGGTTGTGGCAGGGGCGCGGCTTCGAGATGATGGTCTGATCCAGCGTAATGCCAAGGGGCTCCCAGTCTTCCTTTTTGACATGGAGCACTTCGCGTACGCCGTTTTCATGCAGCACTTCCAGAGACAGACGCTCCCGCGACGTTAATGCCTGGTAATCGATCTGGTCGATCACAGGCTCTCCAGAGATTTTTTCGAGCTGATCTCCGGCTTTCAGTCCAAGCCTTTCGGCGATGGATCCCGCCGCAATTTGGGTGATGGTAGTTGCCAACGCAAGCGTCCTCTCTTTCTGTGGCAGAACATAAGCCTTCCACAACAGATACATTATGAACAATATGCGCCCAAAAGTCAAGGCAAGGCATCATTGACGCATGAAAATATGATGTATTCTTTGACAGTTGGCATCAATTGTGCTATGCTGAAAACTGTGCGGTTTCTTTATAAGTTTTACAGATGGTACACACGGAGCGTACGGAGGAAGACTATGCGTTCAGGACGTAACGAAGCTGACATGACCCAGGGGGTCATTTGGCGGCACTTTGCGAATTTTACCCTTCCTTTGATTCTGGGGCTTTTATTCCAGCAGCTTTATAACACGGTTGATACGCTGGTTGTGGGACAGTTTGTCGGCACCGAGGCACTGGCAGCAGTTGGAAGCACTACAAGCATTATCAATATGCTGGTAGGGTTGAGTGCCGGACTGTCTACAGGCGCCAGCGTGGTCATCAGCCAGCGGTACGGCGCTCATGATCAAAAAGGTTTGCACGACGCCGTACATACGACCTTGACCGTGACATTTATCCTTTGCGCTATTTTCACGGCATTGGGCATTGCCATTGTTCGGCCTATGCTGAACATGATGTCTACACCTGAAGAGGTCTTTGGCGAAGCAGAAACGTATCTGACCATTTACTTCTGCGGTATGACGGGATTGTTGATTTACAACATGGGTTCAGGCATTCTGCGCGCTGTGGGTGATTCTCGGCATCCGTTGTATTTCCTCGTTTTTTCGGCACTCATGAACACGGGTATGGACTTGCTGTTTGTTGTGGTGTTCAAGAAGGGTGTTGCCGGCGTTGCCTGGGCCACGTTGATTGCACAGCTTTGCTCAGCTGTTCTGGTGCTGATTACGCTTTCGCGGGGTCAAAGACCGTACAGCATTCAGTGGCGAAAGCTTGGCATCCGCAAGGATATGCTGAAGGAAATTCTGAACATTGGCCTTCCTTCAGGCATACAGCAGGGACTGACTTCTTTTTCCAATGTTTTCGTTCAGTCCTACATCAATGCCTTCGGCGCGGCATGCATGGCAGGCTACAGCAGCTATGCCAAACTGGATGCTTTCATCCTGATTCCTGCTCAGGCAATTTCGATGGCCTCCACGACCTTTGTTGGGCAGAACTGGGGTGCGGGAAAGAAAGAGCGTGCACGGAAAGGCATGTGGCAGGCTATGGGAATGAGTGTCGCCTGCACGGTAACACTTATGATTGGCACGCTGCTGCTGGCTCGTCCGCTGCTTCATCTGTTCACCTCGGAAGAAGACGTCATTGCCTATGGCACGCGGTTCATCTCCATCATGACGCCGTTCTACTTCTGCATCAGCTTCTACCAGATTTTTGCAGGGGCACTGCGAGGCATCGGCAACGCGAAGGCTCCTATGCTGATTATGCTGGGCTCCTTCGTGGTTTTCCGCCAGATTTACCTGTTTATCGCTGATCGCTTGGGTGCAGGGTTTGTAGGCGTTGCCCTTGGGTATCCCATGGGGTGGATTGTGTGCTCTCTGCTGCTGTTCATCGCCTATAGACGAAGTGCCCTGGCGCATATTAACCTGCAAGAAATTCATGCATAAACGCAAAACAGCAGCCTGCGAGAAAATCAGTCGCAGGCTGCTGTTTTATTAACTTACTTCAGCAGGGAGGCGAAGGAAGTCGCGTTGAAGCGGTCGGGGAGTCCAAGCCACTCAGCACAGGTTGCCGCAATGTCGGCATAGGTCTCGCGGACACCCAGGTCACAGGCCTTGGTCATACCGCGGTGCCACACCAGCAGCGGAATATGCTCACGGGTGTGATCCGTTCCGGGGAAGGTGGGGTCACAGCCGTGGTCGGCGGTAAGAATCAGCAGATCCTCATCACCCATGAGGGACTGAATTTCAGGCAGCTTCTGATCGAAATATTCCAGTGCCTTCGCAAAGCCCTCAGGGTCATTGCGATGACCGTAAGCCATGTCATAGTCCACCAGATTGGTGAAGCAGAGACCGTCGAAATCCTGATGCATGTATTCCAGCCATGCGTCAATACAGGCAGGATTGCCGGCAGCGTGGTTGGAACCCGTCAGACCCTGATGATCGAAGATGTCCTCAATCTTGCCAACGCCAAGGCTTGCCATGCCGGCAGCCTTGACCTTGTCCAGCAAGGTTTCGCCAATGGGCGGCAGGGAGAAGTCGCGGCGGCGGGGCGTACGGGTGAAATGACCAGGCTCGCCGATGAACGGACGGGCAATGACGCGGCCAACGCCCAATTCACCCTGAAGCATTTCGCGGGCGATGGTGCAGAAACGGTACAATTCTTCGCAGGAGTACAGGCTTTCATGGCAGGCAATCTGGAACACGCTGTCTGCAGAGGTGTAGACAATGGGCTTGCCGGTCGATAGATGCTCAGCACCCAGTTCATCCAGAATCGCCGTTCCGGAAGCAGGCTTGTTGCCGATGGTACCATGACCAATAGCAGCTTCAAATTTGGCCATAAAATCGGCAGGGAACCCGTTGGGGAAGGTGGGGAATGCCTGCGTCAAGCGCAGACCGCTGATTTCCCAGTGACCGGTGGTCGTGTCCTTGCCGGCACTCTTTTCGATGGCACGGCCATAGGCGCCGACGGCATTGGGATCAGCAGGATAACCCGTTGTGGGAATCTGGCCAAGGCCCAGCTTTGCCATATTGGGAAGGCTGGGATGGCACTTTTCAACAACGTGTGCGATGGTAGACGCGCCCACATCACCATATTTATCAGCATCGGGCAGATAGCCTGCGCCAACGCCGTCAAGGACTGTCAGAAAAACTCGTTTCATAATTCGTAAAACCTCCTTCTGTCTTCTATATTACACCCAAAGCGAAAAAATGAAAAGGGGTGCTTGATTTTTCTTGCGCCTTAGCGTATTCTGTTGATGAGCATGACAAGGAGGATTGAAGAAATGAACAATTGGCCTGCAACCATGCCCTGGGATGAAATTGATACCGTAGTGTTTGATGTTGGCAATGTGCTTCTGAAATGGAATCCACCCGAGCTGGCGGCTATGATTTTCCCGAATGACGCGGAAAAGCAGCGGATCGCTGTAGAACGTGTTTACTGTTCACCAATTTGGCCGGAGATGGATCTGGGTAAGAAAACAGTGGCGGAAATTGAACAGGAAATGATTGGAGAAGACACCGAGATCGCACCTGTGGTGCATCAGGCTATTTACAGCTGGACAACGAAGCTGCCGGAAATTCCTGAAGGCGTTGCAGCCTTAAAGATCTGCAAGGCGCACGGGAAGAAAACTTGCGTCCTGTCGAACTTTGGCGCAGATTTCTTTGCGGAAGAAACGGCAACTCACGGATTCTTTGAACTGTTTGATGACATGGTTATTTCCGGCAGAGAACAGCTATGCAAGCCTGATGCTGCAATTTATCATCTGGTGGAGAAGAAGATGGGCTCTGTGCCGGAACGTACGCTTTTCCTGGATGACACCTTGCGGAATGTGGAGGCGGCCGTTGCACTTGGCTGGAAGGGACTGCATGTGACGGATCGGCATCGTCTGGAAACTTTTTTCGGAGAAAATGCGTGAAAAGTCGTTCAAGTTCTTGACACGCAAGGACTTGTATGGTATTCTATTCGAGTAAGCCGCTCGGGAGAGGTATGCAAAAATGTACTTCGGTACAACCTCATGTCCCGGCGAGTATGAATCAGGAGGTGCTGTGCACCATGTATGCTATCATTGCAACGGGTGGCAAGCAATACCGGGTTTCCCAGGGTGATGTGATCTTCATCGAGAAGATCGATCAGGATGTTGACTCTGCTGTTTCCTTCGATGTGCTGATGATCGGCGGCGAAGATGCTGTGAAGATCGGCAATCCCGTGGTTGAAGGCGCAAAGGTCGAGGGCAAGGTGCTTGCTCAGGTGAAGGGTGAAAAGATCCGCATCTACAAGTACAAGAGCAAGAAGAACTATCATCGCCGTGCCGGTCATCGCCAGCCTTATACCAAGGTGGAGATCACTGCGATCAACGCGTAATGATCCGTGCCGTATTTAGTCGGGATGCCGAAGGTCGGCTGACCGGCTACTCTGCCAAAGGCCATTCAGGATACGCCGAAGCGGGCAGTGATATTGTCTGCGCAGCGGTTTCTGTATTGGGGGCAACGTGCATTAACAGCCTTGAGGCTGTGTGCGGCATTGTTTCTCATATTGTGGAAAACGATGAAGGCGTTCTTATTTTCCAACTTCCTCAGCAGATGACGGACATGCAGCAGCATGACGCACAGGTGCTGATGGGGGCGTTGGAACAAGGCTTGAAGGACTTGGCAGAACAGTTTCCTCAAAATCTAAGGATTGCATACAAGACAGGAGGAAAATGCAATGATTAAGCTTAATCTGCAGCAATTCGCTCACAAGAAAGGCATGGGCTCCACCCGCAATGGCCGCGATAGCGAATCCAAGCGTCTGGGACCGAAGCGTGCCGATGGCCAGTTCTCTCTGGCAGGCAACATTCTCGTGCGTCAGCGCGGTACCCACATCCATCCCGGCCTGAATGTTGGCAAGGGCAAGGATGATACCCTGTTCGCACTGGTTGACGGCGTTGTGCGCTTCGAGCGTCTGGGCCGCGACAAGAAGAAGGTTTCCGTGTATCCCGTGGAGACCGCTGCTAACTAATTTGTGAGACCGAAAGCGCCCGTTTTCCCTTGTGGATGATGGGCGCTTTTTCTGTTCGATTTTTTGAATTTGAATATAGAGGCTTAACCGTATGATTGGGACGCTGATTAACGCAGGTGCGATTCTTCTGGGAACCATGATTGGTGTACTGCTTAGCAAGGGAATACCCAGCCGCATGCGGGAATGCAGCATGCAGGGCATGGGACTTTGCATTATCCTCATTGGTATTCAGGGCGCTGTGAAGACAGCTAATACCCTGTGCGTGATTGTCTGCATGGCGGTGGGTGCCCTGATTGGCTGCGCAATCAACATTGAACGCCAGATGGAGCGCCTTGGCAATTTTGCAGAGAAAAAGCTATCCCACAGCGGCGGCATCGCCAACGCCTTTGTTTCGGCCTCCCTTGTCTTCTGCGTGGGTGCCATGGCCATTGTCGGCGCTATGGATAGCGGCCTTCGCGGCGATCACAGCACACTCATTGCCAAGGCGCTGCTGGACGGCGTGATCTCTGTCTTTCTGGCCAGCTCTCTGGGTGCCGGCGTTGCGTTGTCTGCGGTGGCTGTGCTGATCTATCAGGGCGCTATTGCATTGCTGGCAACGTGGATTTCTCCCTTGCTGACGGATGAAATCATCAATGAAATGAGCGCTGTTGGCGGCCTGCTGATCGTTGGCATTGGTCTGAACATGATTTACGACAAGCACATCAGCGTGGGCAATCTGCTGCCTGCTATTTTTCTGCCGATGGCCTACATTCCGCTGACATCCCTCTTTTGACCACTTGCTTACGATTGCTAACTTGCGCCTTGGCAGGAAATAAGGTATAATTCCAAAGATCCCTGTGTGGAAATATGGCGCAAAGCGAGGAATGACATGTTCACACGTTTGCAATCGTATATCAATTACCTGACAAGTGATCCTTTGGGATTTGTCATTTATATTCTGTATTTTGCTGTAACTGTATTGCTGAGCCTTATTCTGCATGAAATTGCGCACGGCTATGTGGCGCTGAAGTGCGGCGACCCTACGGCCAAATGGATGGGACGACTGAGTCTGGACCCCCGCAAGCATCTGGATCCCATCGGCACAGTATGCATGGTGTTTCTGGGAATTGGCTGGGCAAAGCCTGTGCCGATCAATCCGCGAAACTTTCATAACTACCGTCGGGATGATTTCCTCGTGTCTGTGGCGGGCATCTGCATGAATCTGACGCTGTTCATCTTGTGCACGGCGTTGAGCGTTGGCGTGAACCGCCTGATTTGGACAGATGAGTTTTATCAGTACCTGCAAAGCACGCCGAGCAATATGCTGCTGGCATTGGATCCTAACCAGTACAGCGTTGCTTATCGCATTGAATATGGTCTGGTGACCAGCGATCTGGCAAGCTACATGGCACATCCGTGGCTCCAGTATCTGCAGCGCTTTTTCCTGATGATGTCCCAGATTAACCTGTCCCTGGCTGTGTTCAATCTGATTCCCATTCCGCCGCTGGATGGCTATCATCTGCTGAACGATACCATCCTTCGCGGCAAGCTTCAGCTGGATGCGCGCGCTTTTCAGATTGCACAGATCATCCTGCTCGTACTGTGCCTTTCCGGCGCACTTACCAATGTGCTGAGCTGGCTGAACGAAACAATTTACAGCGCTGTGCTTCATCTATTTCTGCTCATCATAGGAGCAGCCTGAGGAGACTGATTCATCCATGGCCATGACCTTCCAGCTCAAGGATTTTGACGGCCCGCTAGACTTGCTTCTGCACCTGATTACCAAGGCGCAGATTGACATTAAGGACATTTTTGTCAGTGAGATCACAGATCAATATATTGAGTCTGTGCGAAATGCGTCCGACCTCGATATGGATGACGCTACAGAATTTCTTGTGATGGCCGCTACCTTGCTGGAAATCAAAAGCCGTGCCATGCTGCCCCGTCCGCCTAAGGTGGAAGAGGGCGAGGAAGACCCGGAGCAGGCTTTGATTCGCCGCTTGGAAGAATACAAGCGATTCAAGGAAACTGCAGTGGCTATGCAGCAGTTTGAGCAGGCGGCCAAAACGCTGTTTACCAAGCTGCCGGAAGAATATCCTCTGCCGCCGCAGGAAACGGAATTGACAGGCTTGACCCTGGAAGGGCTGACGGCGGCGTTCCTGCGGATATGGCAGCGCAAACCGGCGAAGGATGATACGCCGGAAGTTAATCACTATGCGCCTCGGGATATTCATCGGGATGAGCACAACGTGCAGGAATGTATGCTGACCCTGATTCAGGGCCTGCGTGAGCGCGGACGCATGCGCTTTGATGAAGCATTCAGCGAGGCACCAACCAAGGAAGAAGTCGTGACACTCTTTCTGGCGCTGCTTGAGCTATTGAAGCTGGGCGAGATGCACATCCAGCAGGAAGGCATCTACAGCGATATTTTATTATTGCCTGGACGGGCAGAATCCATAGACGAAACCACGGAGGAGGAAACGCCATGACAGAAGGCGGAACACTGGAAGGACGGGTGGAAGCAATTCTGTTCGTATCCGGTGAAGCGGTGCGGGTAGACGACCTTGCAAAGGCTCTGGGCGTTTCTGCCCTGGAAATCGAAACTGCGCTGAATAAGCTTCGGGATGACTACGATTTCAATCAGCGCGGTTTTATGCTTCGCCGATTCGGCCATCAGGTGCAGCTGGCTACCCGCTCGCTGTATGCAGATGATGTGGTTCGCATGCTGCAGCCTGTGCAAAAGCAATCCCTGAGTCAGGCAGCAATGGAAACCCTGGCAGTGGTGGCCTATAAGCAGCCTGTTACCAAGGCGGAAATTGAGCAGATTCGCGGCGTAAAGTGCGATTACTCTGTTCAGTCTCTGATGAACAAAAACCTGATTGCTGAAGTGGGACGAAAGGAAGCACTGGGGCGGCCGATTCTCTACGGAACAACCGAAGAATTTCTGAGTCACTTCGGCATCGGCTCTCTAAGCGAGCTTCCGCCTATGCCGGAACAGGTCTCAGAGCAGGAACATGACGAGTCCGAAGAGCTGCTTCTGTAAAAAAACATTGCGAAATGTAGTAAAATCATGTATACTACTATTGCCCCTGCCGGCATAGGGGAATTTTGCGTGGAATTTTATCATTCTGCGTGATGCTCCCGGCAGAACCTACGCACAAGGAGGCTGTAAGTTGCTATGGAATGTAAGATAAAGAATGACATCGGCACCATCTACATCACGGAAGACGTAATGCTGAAGGTCGTTGGCTATGCTGCTCTGGAATGCTATGGCATTGTGGCCATGTCTTCCCGCCGCGCTAAGGACGGCTTCGTTGAATGGCTCGGAAGGGAAAATCTGGCGAAGGGCGTGCAGATCCGCAATGCAGGTGATATGCTGGATGTGGATCTGTTTATCATCGTGGAATACGGAATCTCTATTTCTGAGGTGTGCCGTACCATTACGGAAACCGTGCGCTATAAGCTGGAAAGCATGACTGGCGTCAAGGTCCGCAAGGTAAACATCTCGGTAGAGGGCATTCGTGTCTGAGTGGCGATAACGCCGAATCAATGCAGAGGTGCGGCGTTCGGTGATGAACCGATACATCGCCCGATGATCGAACGGAGGAAACATCCTTGATTCAGTTTAAGACGATAGACGGACTTTTGCTGCGCGATATGGTGGTCGCTGGCGCAGCACTGTTGGAGAAGAATCGCGAAGCGGTGGATGCACTTAATGTGTTTCCTGTTCCCGATGGCGATACAGGCACCAACATGTCCCTGACCATGCAGAGCGCCACACGCGAGGTTTCCAGCAAGGAATATCTTCGCGCGGACGAGGCAGCTGCGGCTTTGGCTAAGGGAGCTCTTCGCGGCGCTCGCGGCAATTCCGGTGTTATCACCAGCCAGCTGTTCCGCGGCTTTTCCAAGTCTCTGGCAGGCGTTGAGAAGATTACGCCTGTACAGTTTGCAGAGGCACTGAAGAAGGGTGCTGAGCTGGCTTACAAGGCTGTGATGAAGCCTAAGGAAGGCACCATTCTGACCGTGGCACGCGTGGTTGCAGAGGATGCTGTAAAGCAGGCCGCTGCCGCCCCTGATGATTACGATGCATTGTTCAATGTGATCCTGCGCAGCGGTGAGGCTATCCTGAAGCGCACCCCTGACATGCTTCCTGCACTGAAGCAGGCAGGTGTGGTGGATTCCGGCGGACGCGGTCTGCTGCTGATCTATATGGGCTATGCGGCTGTGCTTCGCGGAGAAGACATCAACGATTCTGATACCAGCATGTCTGAGGACAGTGTTGAAGAGACGACTGGCGATCACACCAAGATGGGCGATCCCAAGTATCTGTACTGCACGTCCTTTGAAATTCGCAATCTGCGGGACGATGTGTCCGAGGGCGATATCGATTCCTTCCGCCGCCGCCTCAACCGTATTGGCGACTGCGTGCAGGTAAACGGCGACATGCAGCAGGTGAAGGTGCATGTGCATACCAATAATCCCGGCAGTGCCATCGAGTACGGCATTGAACTGGGCGAATTGATCAACATGCAGGTGGACAATCTGGATCAGCTGCGTCATGCAGGTGATGAAGAACAGCCCGCCGCCGAAACAGCCAAGGAGGAAGCTCCTAAGGAGCCTGCCAAGGACTTTGGCATGGTGGCCGTTTCTCTGGGCGATGGTTTCTCTCAGATTTTCCGTGATCTGACGGTGGATGTCATTGTGGAAGGCGGTCAGACCATGAACCCCTCCATTGATGATATTCTGCAGGCCATCAATCAGGTGAATGCGAAGTGCGTCTTCGTGTTCCCGAACAATGGCAATGTGGTGCTGGCCGCACAGCAGGCAGCCGAAATTTCCGAGAAGGAAGTTTATGTGGTTCCTACCAAGAATGTGGCCATGGGCATCGCTGCGGCAGTAGCCTTCCAGCCGGAAATCTCCGGCGCGGAGAACGCACGTCGCATGGAGGAAGCCTCTCAGCATGTGAAGACGGGCACCGTCACGTATGCTGTGCGTAACAGCGAGTACAACGGTGTGCAGATCAAGGAAGGCGACATTATCGGCCTTCACAACGGGAAAATCGAGTATTCCGGCGAGTCTGTGCATGACGTGGTGATGGAAATGATGAAGGCCATCGTTACGGATGAAGACGAGCTGATCACGGTTTACTATGGCGCAGAGACGAAGCAGGAGGATGCAGAAGCGGTCACTGCTGAAATCGCTGATGTGTATTCCAACTGTGATGTAGAGTGCCACCTCGGCGGTCAACCGCTGTATTACTACCTGATTTCTGTGGAGTGACGATGGAACTATCCATGCTTAAGGGCATTGGCCCTACACGCCTGGAAAACTTACGCGCAGCGGGCATATGCTCACTGCGCGATCTTTTGTATCGCCTTCCTGTTCGCTACGAGGATATGACGCAGGTGACGCCTTGCGCCGAATGCAAGCCTGGCATGACTGTACTGGTGGAATGCGAGGTGCGAGAGACCCCGAAACTGAATCGCTTCGGAGGACTGACACGCGTTACGGCGGCCTTGTGGGATGATAGCGGCAAACTCCCTGCGGTATGGTACAATCAGCCGTGGCTTTGCCAGCAGATGGTGATTGGGGAGAAAATGCTTCTCTATGGTCGCGTCGGGGATAAAAACGGCCGACGGGTTCTGCAAAATCCGCAGAAGGTAGCCGAGAAGTGCATCTTGCCGGTTTATCGGGCGGTGAAAGGCATCCCTGCAAAGTCTTACCGTGATATGATGCAGCGTGCTCTGGAAGAAGTGGATGACTGCTGCCCGGAGACACTTCCGCGCGGCGTTCGTTTGCGTCATCATTTGTGCGAGACAAATTTTGCGATCAGGCAGGCACATTTTCCTGATTCACTGGAGAATCTGAAAATTGCGCGGCGGCGTTTTGCTTTTGAGCAGATGCTAATGTATCAGGCAGCCATTGGTCTGGTGGGCAATAGCCATCAGGCAGGGTTTTCCATGGATATTCAGCCATCGGCGCCGGATGCGTTCTGGAAGACGCTGCCCTTTGCTCCTACCAATGCGCAGAAGCGCACCCTGCAGGAAATTGCAGAGGACATGCGCAAGAACACTGCAATGTCACGTCTTGTTCAGGGAGATGTGGGCTGCGGCAAAACGGCCATTGCCTTTGGCGCAATTGCTCTTGCCTGCGGATGCGGCTATCAGGCGGCTATGATGGCGCCAACTGAGATCCTTGCCAGGCAGCATTACGAGTCTGCCATGGCTATGCTGGAACCCCTCGGCATCACCTGCGGACTGTTGACGGGAACGCTGAAAGCATCTGAGAAGAAAAAAGCGCATCAGAAGCTTGCTTCAGGTGAATGGCAGGCTGTTTTCGGTACCCATGCGCTGATTAGCGAAAATGTGACCTATCAAAAGCTTGGACTGGTGGTAACAGACGAACAACACCGATTCGGTGTTCAGCAGCGTTCCTTGCTGCAGGAAAAGGGCAGCGCAGACGGTCAGGCTCCGCACGTGCTGGTTATGTCCGCCACGCCGATTCCGCGGACGCTGGCGTTGATCCTGTACGGCGATTTGGATATCTCCGTAGTCGATGAGCTTCCGCCGGGTCGTCAGCCTGTGAAAACGCGCATCGTGCCTGAAGAAAAACGACGGGACATGTATGCGTTCCTGCGGGGTGAAATTGCTAAAGGACATCAGGCATATGTGGTTTGTCCTCTGGTGGAAGACAGCGAAATGATGGACAATGTTCGCTCCGCCAAGGCAACCTATGAAACACTGGTGGATGAGGAATTAAGCGGTTTGCGGGTGGGCCTTACCTGGGGAGACCAGAAGCCGGACGAGAAGGATGCGGTTCTGCATCAGTTTTCAAGCGGTGAAATGGACGTGCTGGTTTCTACCACGGTGATTGAGGTTGGCGTTAACGTACCCAATGCTACGGTGATGGTTATTGAGAATGCGGAGCGTTTCGGATTGAGTCAGCTGCATCAGCTGCGTGGCCGTGTGGGACGCGGCAGCTCGGAAAGCTGGTGCTTTTTGCTGGCGAATGCTACGGAACGATTGCGCATCATGACGCAAACCAATGATGGCTTCCTGGTGGCACAGAAAGATCTGGAGCTTCGCGGCCCGGGGGATCTCATTGGCACCCGCCAATCTGGTGAGGCTATGGCAGATTTTTTGTTGGATGGCGATGTTCAGCTTCTTGATGAAGCATGCCGATGCATGAAACAGCTGCGAGCAGATTCTTCTTTGGCTGAGGAACGTGAGCAGGTCGAGCGCGAAGCTGCCAAGCACTATACACAAAAAATCGCACTTAACTAACTTTGCAAAGGAATGGAAAAAGATGAGAAAGCTAGTCCGATTCCTGAAGCCATACAAGCTTCAGGTAATTCTGGGACCTGTGTTCAAACTGATCGAGGCCATTTTTGAATTGATTGTGCCCCTGGTCATGGCGGACATGATTGACGTGGGCGTTGCGAACCACGATGTCAGCTATCTGTGGCAGCGCGGGGGACTGCTGGTGCTGCTGGGCGTTGTAGGTCTTGCTTCATCGCTGACGTGCCAGACCATGGCATCCCGGGCATCTCAGGGCGTTGGCACAGACCTCAGGCGCGAGGTATTCCATCACATCAACACCCTGTCCTGGAAGGAACTTGACCGCTTCGGAACGCCGACACTCATTACCCGTATGACCTCTGACATCAATCAGCTGCAGACGGCAGTGGCTATGCTGATTCGCCTGGTTGTCCGTGCTCCGTTCCTGGTGATTGGCGCCGTGATTATGGCCATGCGGATTGATTTGACGCTGTCTCTTGTATTCCTTGCCATTGTTCCTCTGGTGGCGCTGGTACTGTGGCTGGTCATGAGCCGCTCGGTGCCGTTCTTCAAAACAATTCAGCAGAAGACTGACCGCGTGAGCCTCATTACCCGCGAGAATCTTTCCGGCGCGCGTGTTGTTCGTGCGTTCCGCAAGCAGGAAGCGGAACAACAGCGCTTCGATGACGCCTGTGATGATTTGGCACAGAACTCTATCCATATCGGCAAACTGAATGCCGTTTTAGCACCGTTCAGCTTCCTGATTCTGAACCTTGGCATTGTGGTCATTCTGTGGTTTGGCGGCGTTCGTGTCAATGCCGGCAACATGACGCAGGGTGAAGTGGTAGCCTTTGTCAATTACATGAATCAGATCCTTCTGGCACTGGTGGTGGTGGCTAATCTGGTGGTTGTTTTCACCAAGGCTGCCGCTTCTGCAGCACGCATCAATGAAATCTTTGATACCAAGCCCAGCGTAGATGATGCGCAGAACAAGCAGGTGAGTGACGTGAAGGGCGCACCTTGTGTGGAATACCGTCATGTGTCCTTCCGCTATTACGAAGGTGCGGCAGAAGCACTGAAAGATATTCATCTGAGCATCAAGGCTGGAGAAAGCGTCGGTATCATTGGCGGCACGGGCAGTTCAAAATCTACCCTTGTGCAGCTGATTCCGAGACTGTATGACGCCTCTCAGGGCACAGTGCTTGTGGATGGCACGGATGTGAAGGAATATCCGCTGCCGCAATTGCACCAGAAGATTGGCATGGTGCCGCAGGGCAATCTGCTTTTCTCCGGCACCATCCGTGAGAATTTGCAGTGGCAGCTGCCGAATGCTACGGAAGAGCAGCTGTGGGCAGCACTGGAGACGGCACAGGCCGCGGAATTTGTGCGTAAACTGCCTCTCGGCCTGGACGCTCCTGTTTCCCAGGGAGGCGCGAACTTCTCTGGCGGACAGAAACAGCGACTGACCATTGCTCGGGCTCTGGTGGGTCACCCGGAGATCCTGATCCTGGACGACTCCTCCAGTGCACTGGACTATGCTACGGACGCGGCACTCCAGCAGGCAATTCATCGCATGTCACCCATGCCGACAGTGCTGATTGTTTCTCAGCGCGTGTCCACCGTCAAGCGCTGCGACCGCATCTTGGTGATGGATGAAGGCGAAATCGTAGGCGATGGCAAGCATGAGGATCTGCTGAAGGATTGCCTGACCTATCAGGAAATTTGCTATTCTCAGATGAGCGCACAGGAGGCACAGGCATGAAAAACAGCGAAGTGTTCAAGCGTCTGATGCGCTTTGTCAAGCCATATTCCGGCTATCTTCTTCTGGCACTGGTGTGTGCAATTGTTTATGTGGTCATGAGCCTGCTGTGCCCGGTGCTCATCGGCGATGCGGTGGATCAGATCATCGGCGAGGGACAGGTCAATTTCGAAGCAGTCGGCCACACGGCACTGATTTTGCTGATTTGTATCGCTGTCGGCGCTGTGTTCCAGTGGATTATGAGCATGTGCACCAATACCGTCAGCTACAAGACGGTCAGCGACCTGCGCGTGAATGTTTTCTCCAAGCTGATTCGCGTACCGCTGCGGTTCATTGACACCAACGCCCACGGCAATATCATCAACCGCGTAGTGAGCGATGTGGATGCCGTGAGTGACGGTCTCCTGCAGGGCTTCACGCAGCTGTTTACGGGTATTGTAACGATCATCGGTACCCTGTGCTTCATGGTTTCGATTCATCCGCTGATTGCCCTTGTGGTGGTGGCACTGACCCCTGTCTCACTGATTATCGCCGCACTGATTGCGCGTGGTACCCATAAGACCTTCATCAAGCAGAGCCAAATCCAGGGCGAGCTTGGCGGTCACGTGGAGGAAATGGTTTCGGGTCAGAAACTGGTGAAGCTTTTCGGTCACGAAAAGGAAAGCGAAGACAAGCTGGGAGAAATCAATGACCGCCTGTACACTTGGGGTTACAAGGCGCAGATTTACCCGGCCTTCACCAACCCGCTGACTCGATTTGTGAATGGACTGGTGTATGCGGCGGTTGGCATTACGGGCGCTCTGGCGGCGGTAAACGGCAGCATGACGGTTGGCCAATTGTCCTGCTTCCTGAGCTATGCAAACCAGTATACCAAGCCCTTCAATGAAGTGACAGGCATTATGGCACAGTTGCAGACGGCTATGGCTTCTGCCCGCCGATTGATGGAATTGATGGATGAACCGATTGAAACGGAATGCGAGGCACCTAAAAAAGCACCCGAGAAATCCGTGATTGCCTTTGAGGATGTCTCTTTCCAGTACGTGCCGGATCGTCCGCTGATTGAGCATTTCAATCTCACGGTTCAGCCTGGTCAGCGAATTGCGGTGGTTGGCCCCACGGGATGCGGCAAAACCACACTGATCAATCTGCTGATGCGCTTCTATGATGTAACAGGCGGCAGAATCACCTTGGGCGGCGTGGATATTCGGGACATGACCCGCGACGATCTCCGCGCTCACTTTGGCATGGTGCTTCAGGATACGTGGCTTACGCAGGCTACCGTGGCAGAAAATATCGCCTACGGTAAGCCGGGCGCAACACGGGAAGAAATCATTGCTGCGGCAAAGGCTGCCCATGCAGATGGCTTCATTCGCCGCTTGGCCGACGGTTATGATACCGTGCTGACCGAGCAGGGCGGCAACCTGTCCCAGGGTCAGAAGCAGCTGCTGTGCATTGCCCGTGTTATGCTGATGGACCCGCCGATGCTGATTCTGGATGAGGCTACCAGCAACATCGATACCCGTACCGAGCTGAATGTTCAGCGTGCCTTTGCTGCCATGGTGCAGGGCAGAACAAGCTTCGTGGTGGCACACCGCCTGTCCACCATCAAGGAAAGCGATGTTATTCTTGTGATGCGTGACGGTCACGTCATTGAGCAGGGTAACCATGAAGAATTGCTGGCAAAAGGCGGCTTCTACAAGAACCTTTATGAAAGTCAGTTCGCTCACGTAGAGTGATGCCGACAGAATACAAAGTGCTCCGTTGAAGATCTCTTCAGCGGGGCATTTCTGTTACTTTGCCGTATTTGCTTTTTCGCGCTGTCCATGCTATAATAAACGTTGTTTATCCTGCAAGCGCTGAAAGAAGGAGTGATGGTACCGTGGATCAACCTCCCTGTTGTCCTGACGCCGGGCACCGATCACCCTTTCGGCGCATGGCTGACTGACGAAAGGAAGATTAATTTTCCATGAACCCAAGTATGTGGCTGCTGGTAGCAATCCTGCTGCTGTGTGTGGCACTGTCCGCCTTTTTTTCCGCATCCGAAACATCGTATGCGGCGGTAAACCGTGTGCGCTTGAAGAATATGGCGACGGATGGCAAGCGCGGCGCGCAGAAGGCGATTGATCTCGCAGAGCAGTATGACCGCCTGCTGACGACCATCCTCATCGGCAACAACATTGTCAATACACTTGCCGCGTCTATTGGCACGGTACTTTTTACGGGACTTGCGGGCAACATGGGTCCCACGCTGTCCACCATCGTCATTACCCTGGTGGTGCTAACCTTTGGCGAAATTACCCCTAAAACGCTGGCAAAGGAAAACGCTGAGGCGGTTGCCATTGCCGTTGCGGAACCTTTGCGGGTGCTGATGATTATCTTTACGCCCCTGGATAAAGTGTTTTCCTTGCTGCGAAACAGCCTGTTGAAGCGTTTTGCCCATGAAGAGGAAAGCCATATTGAGGACGAACTGATGACCATGGTGGATGAAGCGCAGCACGAGGGCGATATGGACGTTCATGAAGGTGAATTGATCCGTTCCGCCATTGAGTTTAATGATCAGGATGCACAAAGCATTCTGACCCCTCGCGTGGACATCACCGCTATTGAGGATACCGTCACCATGGACGAAGCTGCGAAGGTTCTGCGTGAAAGCGGCTATTCCCGTGTGCCGGTGTATCATGAAGATATGGATCACGTGGTGGGCATCCTGCACGAGAAGGATTTTTACGTGCAGAAGCATGCCGGTTGCACCGATATTTGCCAAATCATGAAGCCGCCTGTATGGGCACCTTCTACGCTGAAAATTTCCAAGCTGCTGAAGCTGTTCCAGTCATCAAAAACGCATATGGTGATTTTGCTGGATGAGTTCGGCGGCACGGAAGGCCTCGTTACCATGGAAGATGTGCTGGAAGAGCTGGTGGGCGAGATCTATGACGAGCATGACGACGTTAGTGAGGAGATTGTTCCTCAGGCTGATGGCTCGTGGATTGTCGATGGCTCCATGCAGCTTAGCGACTTGCTGGAGAAATTTCACATCAAGGATGATTATGAGGCAGACACCGTTGGCGGCTGGGCTGCTGAGGTACTGGGACGCATTCCCAAGGTGGGCGATACGTTCGAGGCAGATCATGTCCATGGTGAAGTGATCGACATGGATAAGCGCCGTGTCACACGACTGAACGTTGTGTTTAACGGCGAAGATGATCAAAACGACGAAAATGAAAGAGGTTAAGTGACATGGCCAATGCAAAGAACAAGGCAGAGAGAAAAAAGGCACTGGTGCGTATCGTGAGTCTGGTTTTGGCGGGACTGATGATTTTCTCTGTGCTGGCCGCAGCCATTCTCTCGCAGGTATTCTGATGCTTTGAATACGTGAAGGGAGGTGAACGCCATGCGAAAGAAAAAACGTAAGGGAGTTTCCTTCGGTACGATCATAATGCTGGCGTTAACCTTCTGTGTTGTGGGGGCGCTGGCGTTTGTCCTGCCGAAGCTGCAGGGAGAAACCAAGCTGGATGTGGACGCCGGAGAAATGCTGAACGCACTGAAGCTGTCTGACATTCCGGCACTTGAAATGAACGATATTCCTATCCAGTCGCAAACCACCGCTGCTCCGACAGAAATGGCAACCGCGGCACCAACTCTGGCACCGCAGGTGGCCGCAGCAACCCCGACAACGGTGCCAACCTATGAAGCAACACTGTGCTTCGGCGGAAGTGTTATGGTGCAGTCTGGTGTGCGGAAGTCCGCTTATTATAGCGACGCGAAGGACTATGACTTTACAGACATCTTCTCACTTCTCGCACCATCTATGCAGGCTGATTTGACCATGGTCACGCTGGAGAATCTGATTGATTCCAGCACCAAGGTTTCTGACACGGTAGCTCCGGAGAAAATCGTTCCCATGCTGACCGGCGCAGGCATTAACGCGGTGGCTCTCGGATTCCCGGAGATGTTTGACCAGGGATCATCGG
This sequence comes from bacterium, assembly GCA_963618735.1. Lineage (GTDB taxonomy): Bacteria > Bacillota > Clostridia > Christensenellales > Aristaeellaceae > CAKUFA01. Next base: position 40,373 of record CAVEUM010000011.1, read on the forward strand.
GACTTTCCTCTACCATCACGGCATTGCAAAGCAAGAGCCTGGCAGTGACGGGCGCTTACAGTGCGGAGGACGATTCCTCCACCATTACCACGATGACGCTGGGCGGCATCAAGGTCGCCCTGCTTCACTACACCAGCAGCCTTAGCAACACGGGCAAAAAGAAGCTGAAGAATGAATCTGCCGGCGATCTTGTTCCTTTGCTTGATACCGATAAGATTGCCTCCGATATCAGCCGCGCCAGGCAGCAGGGGGCACAGGCTGTCGTTGTTTCCCTGAACTGGGGCTCGGATGGAAAAACGGCTGTTACGAAGGATCAAAGGACAACTGCGCAGTCCATTGCCAACAGCGGTGCCGATCTGATTATTGGTGCCGGTACGGAAACGGTTGAAAGCGTGGAGTGGCTGACAACAGATGACGGACGTCAGGTGTTGTGCGCTTACTCCCTGGGCATGCTTCTTGGCGATTCACGCAAGAATGTCAATGTGGCAGGTCTGCTGCTGAAGGTGAAAATCAACGTTGGCGCAGATGGCACCATGAGCATTCAGCAGGTGTCCGGTGTGCCTACCTATATTTGGCGCTACAAGCAGGAAGGGCAGTATCACTACCGCGTGTTAGCCAGCAACGCACTGGCACCTGATGGTATGGGCAGTGATCAGATCAGCGCCATGACCAAGGCACTCAAAACAGTGCAGACTGTTCTGGAAAATTCGCCCGTAACCCTTAGTGAGTGATCTATCGGCGGATGCGTGTCCATTCGGATGCTGCTCCGCTGATTTTTGCGTTTTCCTGTGCGGGTTTCTATGGCAAAAAAGGTTGACCCGAAGGGTTAAAAATGGTACATTAAAATGAACGCACGATTTGAAGGAGGCCGCCTTTTTGAACGAGCAGAAGATTGAAGAAATGCTGGAAAAGGTGCAGAAACCGTCACGCTATACAGGCGGCGAAATGAACGCTGTCTACAAGGATTTTGACGCAATGGATCTGACCTTTGCATTCTGCTTTCCCGATACCTATGAAGTGGCCATGTCTCATCTGGGAATGAAGATCCTTTACGGGCTGATCAATGAACGGGAAAAGATGCTTTGCGAGCGTGTCTGCATGCCCTGGGTTGACATGATGGAACTCATGCGGCAGGAACAGGTTCCGCTTTTCTCGCTGGAGAGCCGCCATCCCGTAAATAAATTTGATGTCGTGGGCTTTACCCTTCAGTATGAGATGAGCTATACCAACATTCTCGCTATGCTGAAGCTATCGGGTATTCCTATCCGCAATGAAGAGCGCCGCCGCGAAGATCCCATTATTGTGGCTGGCGGCCCTTGTGCCTTCAATCCTGAACCGCTTGCAGGCGTCATTGACGCCTTCATGATTGGTGACGGCGAAGAAGTTATGCTGGAGCTCTGCGATATCATTGCGGCCTGGAGAAAGACAGACCTGCCCCGCGAAGCCTGCCTGAAGAAACTTGCAGGGCTCAAGGGTGTCTATGTTCCATCCCTGTATGATGTGACATATCACGAGGATGGCACCATCGCTTCCTTTACGCCGAATTGCCCCGAAGCGCCTGCAAAGGTGAACAAGCGCATTGTGGTTGACCTGAACAGCGCATATTATCCGAAGAACATCCCGGTGCCTTATACCGAGATTATTCATGACCGCATTATGCTGGAGATTATGCGCGGATGCACCCGTGGATGCCGATTCTGCGAGGCAGGCATGCTGTATCGTCCTGTGCGTGAGCGGAGTCTTGAAAGACTGATGGAGCTCGGCATGAGCCTTGAGAACACCACGGGCTATGAGGAAATCAGCTTGTCCAGCCTTTCCAGCGGTGACTATACCTGCCTGGCGGAGCTGATTCGGGAACTGATGAAGGCCTTTGAAAAGAAGCATGTGTCGGTCAGCTTGCCCTCTCTGCGCATTGACAGTGTGCTGAAAGAATCCTTGGAGGAGACCCAGAAGGTGCACAAGTCCAGCCTGACCTTTGCGCCGGAAGCGGGCACCCAGCGGCTTCGTGATGTCATCAACAAGGGCGTTACCGAGGCAGATCTGATGGAGAAGGCGAATGATGCGTTCCGCGGCGGCTGGAATTCTGTGAAGCTGTACTTTATGATTGGGCTTCCCACGGAGACACAGGCCGACCTGGATGGCATTGCGGATCTGGCGCACAAGTGCGTCAGCGCCTATTATGCGGTGCCAAAGGAGCAGCGTGCGAAGGGGCTGCGCGTTACCTGCAGCGCCTCCAGCTTTGTCCCCAAGCCTTTTACGCCTTTCCAGTGGGAGCCCCAGGATACGCAAACACAGATCAAGGACAAGCAGGCTTATCTGCGCAGCATTCTGCATGGCATGAAGGGCGTGAATTTCAGCTGGCATGAGCCGGAAGTCAGCTATCTGGAGGCCTGCTTCGCCAGAGGAGACCGCCGCATGTGTGATGTGCTCATCAAGGCCTCCGAACTTGGCTGCGTACTGGATGGCTGGGGTGATCAGTTCAAGTTCGACCAGTGGATGGAGGCGTTCAAGGCCTGCGGCATCGATCCTGAGTTTTACGCCTATCGCCGCCGCGAAAAGGACGAGATTCTTCCCTGGGACTTTATTGATGCCGGTGTCACCAAGCAATATCTCTGGCATGAGAAAGAAAAGGCAGAGCGCGCGGAAACGACCCGCGACTGCCGCAAGGGATGCAATGGCTGCGGTCTGCAGCGCTACAAAGGAGTGTGTTCATTTTGCGAATGATGGCTGTGTTTGAAAAAAGTCAGCGCCTTCGCCATGTGGGACATCTCGATATCATGCGTTCCATGCAGCGCGCTCTGCGGCGTTCGGGCTTGCCTGTCAGCTATAGCAACGGTTTTAATCCTCATATTCTGCTGAATTTCGCATCCCCTTTGTCTGTTGGTGCGATTGGTAAGCGTGAGCTTCTCGAAGTTACCCTGGATGAAGAGGTGACGCCCGAAAAATTCCTGGCAGATATGAATCAGGCATTGCCGCCGGAAATGCAGCTCTTATCCGCAAAGGTACTGGAAGATAGACATCCTGCGCTGATGGCCACTGTAAAGGCAGCTCAATACGATATTCAGCCAGAAGACGGCGGGATCGCTGAACAGTGGGCATCCTGCCTTGCATCCTATCTGCAGCAGGAGACCATCGTTACGATGCGCAAAACGAAGAGCGGCATGAAGGAGACGGACATTCGCCCTCTGATTCATTCCCTGAAATGCGAAAACGGCCATCTATATGCAGTGCTGGCCTTGACAGAGACCGTCACATGCAAAACAGATATGCTCTTGACCACCTTGTGCGAATTTGCCGGGTGCGATGTTCCTCGGGTGATGATTACCCGCGAGGGGCTGCTGGGCGAAAATGAAGACGGCCAGCTTGTGCCGCTGGAGACACTGTAATGCGTGAAATTTTCATCAAAGGCGATTCGCCTTTGGAAATTGCCGTTAGCGAGGATGGCCGTTTGGTAGAGTATCTGAGGGATGACCGGATGAGCCATGATGCCGAAACCATCTATCTCGGCAAGGTAGAGCGAATTGTTCCGGGAATGGACGCTGCTTTCGTCAATATCGGACAGAAACGCAATGGTTTTCTTCCGCTAAAGGAAAAAAGTCTGACCTTTCAGCAGGGAACGCTTCAATGTGGTGACCGTGTGCTGGTGCAAGTGAAGCGCGAGGCTCATGAGCAGAAAGGCGCGTTTCTTTCACGGGATGTGACACTCTGCGGCCAGTATGTGATTCTCATGCCGTGCAATCACTATGTCGGTGTATCCGCAAAAATTGAGGGCGAACGCCGCGCGCAGCTGAAGAAGCTCGGAAACGCACTGATGGAAGATCAGTTTGGCATTGTGATGCGTACGTCCGCATCAACGGCCTCGGACACGGTGATTGCAGACGAAGTCAATGAGCTGTGGATGCGCTGGCAGGAGCTGAGGAGCAAAGCTGCCACAGCATCTGCACCGTCGGTGGTGTATGAAGAGGATTCACTGGTGGACGTAATTCTTCGGGATTACGCGCCCCGCGGCATTGATCGGATTGTGACGGACAATGAAGCGGTTCAAAGGAAACTGAGTCCGTCCTTCAATGTTCAGCTGGCCGAGGCTGACATGATGGAAAAAAACGGCCTGGTGAGGGAGAAAAACAAGGCGCTGGAACGGCTGGTTCAGCTCCCTTGCGGCGGCAATCTGGTGATTGATCAGTGTGAGGCACTGACGGTGATTGACGTGAACAGTGCTCGCTCCACAGGCACGAAAATGGCCGAAGAAAATGTTCGCCAGGTGAATTTGGAGGCCTGCGCAGAAGCTGCGCGGCAAATGCGCCTGAGGAATCTCGGCGGCATTGTCATCATCGATTTGATTGATATGCACGAAGAGACATCGAAGCAGCAGGTGGAAGAAGCACTGAAGCAAGCATGTCTGCAGGATCGGGCGAAGGTGGTCGTTCACGGATATACCTCCCTTGGGCTGATGGAACTGACAAGAAAACGCCAGCGCCGCAGCCTTCGGGATGAATGGACAGAAAATTGTAGCGCCTGCCACGGAAACGGCAGGGTGAGAATTAAGGAGGAGAATCATGGCTGAGCGCAAAGCGCAGGCAGTCAGTGCCGAACAAATGGAGGAACAGCAGCTGTATATGACGCAGGTGCGCAATCTGCCTGACAGGCCGCGAACCTTCTATGTGGTGACCTATGGCTGTCAGATGAACGCACACGACAGTGAGTATCTGGCAGGCATGCTCAGGGAAATGGGCATGGAGGAAGCCGCAGACCGTGATGAAGCGGACTTTGTTATTTTCAATACTTGCTGTGTGCGTGATAACGCCGAGCGCCGAGCTTTGGGAAATGTAAACTGGCTGAGACTGAACCGCAAGAAGAATCCGCGATTGAAGATTGCCGTATGCGGATGTATGGTTCAGCAGCCCGGCATGGCAGAAAAGATCCTTAAGCAGTACCGCTTTATCGACCTTGCCTTTGGTACGGCCAACCTCTACCGCATGCCGGAAATGCTTTACAAGGCGCTGACGGAAGATCATGCCGTGGTGGAAGTCGATCAAAAGGATGTCGTGCCTGAAAACATGCCGGTACAGCGCCTGCGCAGCGATGCCGCGTATGTGACCATCATGTACGGCTGCGATAATTTCTGCTCCTATTGTGTGGTGCCTTATGTCCGCGGCCGCGAGCGCAGCAGAGACATGGATGCCATCCTGCGGGAAGCGGAAGAATTGCAATCAAGCGGCGTGAAAGAAATTATGCTGCTGGGGCAGAACGTCAATTCCTACGGCAAGGGTCTCGAGAACGATGTAACCTTTGCAAAGCTTTTGCATCGGCTGGATGATATGGGCATTGAACGCATTCGGTTCATGACGTCCCACCCGAAGGATCTGTCGGATGAACTGATTGAAGCGATGGGCAGCTGCAAGCATGTATTGCCGCAGTTCCATCTGCCTGTGCAGTCCGGCAATGATGAAATCCTGAAGCAGATGAACCGTCATTACGATCGTGCTCATTACCTTGAGCGGCTGAATAAGCTGCGTGCAACAGTGCCGGGCATCGGTCTCACCACAGATATCATTGTTGCATTCCCCGGCGAAACGGAGGAGCAGTTCGCAGACACGCTGTCCCTGGTGGAACAGGTGGAATATGATTCAGCCTTCACCTTTGTGTACTCGCCCCGCTCCGGCACAAGGGCGGCGAAGATGGATTGCCAAATTCCGCCGGAGGTTGCATCGGAGCGAATTCAGCGGCTCATCGCGGTGCAGGAAGCTCATCAGAAGCACGCTATGGAGCGTTTCATGAATGCACGTGAGGAGGTACTGGTGGAGGGTCTTAGCCGCAGAAGTGAAACGGCTGTTTCCGGCAAGGGCCTGCACGGACTTTCCATCACGCTTGAAGGAACGGCGGAGGACATCGGCAAGATTGTTCCTGTCACCATTACGGAGATCAAGAATAACACATTGATTGGCCGTCGACTGACCGACGATTAAAGGAGAAGTACCATGCAAAAGGTTTTGGAGCAGACGCAAAAGCTGGGCGATGCTATTCTGGAGAGCGATATTTATCAGCGCATGAATAAAGCAGAGTCGCAGGTGACCACCGACCCTGAAGCCAGCAAGGCAATCGCGGAGGTCATTGAAAAGCAGCAGGCTGTGCGGCAGATTCTCGCATCCCGTGATGCGGACAAGGGCGCTTTGGCAAAGGCCGGCGAAGAGCTGGAAGAAGCTGAAAAGCGCATGAATGAGGTTCCTCTTGTGCAGGAACTGCAACAGGCTCGTGCAGATTTCACCACGATGATGGAGAATGTGAACCGTCTCCTTCGTCTGATTATCACGGGCGAAACGGGTGAAGAAAGCAGCGGTTGCACGGGCTCCTGCTCCAGCTGCAGCGGCGGCTGCGGCGGATGCGGAAATTGCTAAAATCAAAAACTCATTAGTCGCGTACATAAGGAGGAACCTCGATGGCGAATGTAACGCCCATGATGCAGCAATATCTGAATATGAAAGCCAAGTACAGGGACTGCATTCTATTCTTCCGACTGGGCGATTTTTATGAGATGTTTTTTGATGATGCTAAGCTTGTTTCCCACGAGCTGGAGCTGACGCTGACAGGCAAAGACTGCGGCATGGAAGAGCGCGCACCCATGTGCGGCATTCCGTATCACGCAGCCAACACGTACGTGGAGAAGCTCATCGAAAAGGGCTACAAGGTCGCCATTTGCGAGCAGATGGAAGATCCGGCCCTGGCGAAAGGCCTTGTGCAGCGGGACGTGATTCGCATCATTACCCCTGGCACGGTGAATGATCCTGCTATGCTGGATGAGCGGGCTAACAACTTTCTGCTGTCCATCTATTTTACGGGTGATCGTGCCGGACTGGCTTTTGTTGATGTATCCACGGGCGAATTTTTCGTGCATGAAATCGATCATGCGGAGCAGACACTGGCGGATGAGGTGGCTCGCATTCATCCCATTGAGATGATTACCTCCGATATGGTCAAGCTGCAGGCCTGCCACCTGAGGGAAGAGGTTTCCACCTCCGAAGAGAGCAGTACGTGGTTTCAATATCAGAATGCGTCCGAAACCCTGTGCAAGCACTTTGAGTTGCAGGATCTGTCGCCGCTGGGTCTTACGGACGAGTATCGTGCCGGTGCCTGCGCGGCCGGCGCCCTCATGCGATACCTGAGTGATACCCAGAAGAACGCACTGGAGCACATCACCACGCTGCGCATTTATCAGGGCTCGGAGACCATGCTGCTGGATCGCAATACCCGCCGCAATCTGGAATTGACGGAGAGCTTGCGCGGCCGCACCAAGAAGGGGTCTCTGTTGTGGCTGATGGATAAAACTGCTACAGCCATGGGCGGCCGTCTGCTGCGGAGCTGGATTGAACAGCCCTTGGTTGATCGGGATGCGATCAATCGCCGACTGGATGCCGTGGAGGAATTCACGCATCAGCATGTTCTGACCATGACCCTTGCGGAAGAACTGCAGGGCGTCTATGATGTGGAGCGCCTTCTGAGCAAGGTGGCATACAAGAGCATGAACGCCCGTGATTGCCTGGCGCTGTGCGCTTCTCTGCAGAAAGTGCCTGGCATCCGCGGCTTGCTGGAACGCTCTGAAAGCGCGGCTGTTCGGGAAATTCGCGATCATCTGGATCCGCTGGAAGACTTGACGTCTCTGCTTGCACGCGCCATTCATCCTGATGCTCCCATTCTCATCACCGAAGGCGGCATTATTGCTAACGGCTATTCTTCTGTGCTGGATGACTATCGCCTTGCTTCTACCAATGGCAAGCAATGGATTCTGGAGCTTGAACAGCGCGAGAGAGAGCAGACAGGCATCAAAAACCTGAGGATTCAGTATAACAAGGTCTTTGGCTACTATATCGAGGTGACCCGTTCCTATTACGAGCTGGTGCCTGACCGCTATCAGCGCAAGCAGACTCTGGCGAACTGTGAGCGGTACATGACCCCTGAATTGAAGGAAATCGAGCAGAAAATTGTCGGCGCGCAGGAACAGTCCATCCGACTGGAACTGCAGCTGTTCAACGAAATCCGTGAGCAGATTTCTGCGCAGATTGGACGCATTCAGCAGACTGCCATGGCACTGAAAACGCTGGACGCGATCCTTTCCCTTGCGCGTATTGCGGTTGCGAATCATTACGTTCGCCCGGAAATCACCACGGATGGCAGCCTGGACATTGTGGATGGCAGACACCCGGTGGTCGAGCAGACCATGCAGGATGGCGGCTTTGTCCCCAACGACACCCACATGGATCAGGATGGTCAGCGCATGCTGATTATCACAGGCCCGAACATGGCAGGCAAGAGCACCTATATGCGGCAGGTGGCACTGATTACATTGATGGCGCACATCGGCTCTTTTGTACCCGCCAAGGAGGCACGAATTCCCATCGTGGATCGTATCTTCACCCGCGTGGGCGCGTCGGATGACCTGGCCAGCGGACAGAGTACCTTCATGGTGGAAATGTCGGAAACGGCCTACATCCTGCGTAATGCGACCGCCAAGTCACTTGTTATCCTCGATGAGATTGGCCGCGGTACCTCCACCTTTGATGGACTATCTATCGCGTGGGCTGTGGTGGAGTATCTCTGCGACAAGCAAAAGGTGGGGGCAAAGACGCTGTTCGCAACCCATTATCATGAGCTGTCGGAACTGGAAGGCCATGTGGATGGCGTGCAGAACTACTGCATCTCCGTCAAGGAGCACGGCGAGGACGTTATTTTCCTGCGAAAAATTATTCGCGGCGGTGCCGACAAGTCCTTTGGCATTCACGTGGCACGGCTTGCAGGTGTTCCGCATCCCGTGCTGGTTCGCGCCCATGAAATTCAGGCACGGCTGGAAGTCAGCGATATCAACCAAAATACCATCGGTCAGAACATTCTCGGCGAGGACGTAAAGCGGGAGAATGAACAGGTGGATATGTTTGATTTCGCGAAAACGGAAATTATCAACGAGCTGCAGAATATCGATGTGATGGCATTGACTCCCATGGATGCCATCAACAAGCTGTTCTTGCTTAGAGAAATGGCACGGAAGCTGTAAACGCGCTTCACAGGAGGTGCATTATGTCGGGAACCATTCGTTTGCTGACGCAGGAAGTGATTGGAAAGATTGCCGCTGGTGAGGTGGTCGAGCGTCCTTCTGCGGCCATCAAGGAATTGGTGGAGAATAGCCTTGACGCTGGTGCAACAGCAGTAACGGTCGAAATCCGTGATGGCGGCATCAGCTATTTCCGCGTCACAGATAATGGCAGCGGCATTCGCCAAAGTGAGATTCGCATGGCGTTTGAGCGTCACGCTACCAGCAAAATCACCGCGGCAGATGATTTGGGCGCTATTCAGACCCTTGGCTTCCGCGGTGAAGCATTGGCATCCATTGCTGCGGTTGGCAAGGTAACCTGCACGACCCGTACCCGTGATGACGCTACGGGAATCAAGGTGCAAAACGATGGCGGCCAAATAACCTCCATGGAGGAAACTGCCTGTCCGGAAGGCACCACCTTTGTTGTGAAAGAACTATTCTATAATACCCCTGTTCGGCTGAAATTCCTGAAAAAGCCTGCTACAGAGGCGGGACTTGTATCTGATTTGATGATGCGCCTGATTCTGTCCCGGCCGGATGTGTCCTTCCGCTATATCAGTCAGGGCAAAACGCTGTACCATTCTGCTGGCGACGGACAGTTGGAATCTGCCGTGTTCAGCATCTACGGCATGGAAATGAAGCGTACCATGCGCCGTGTGCATGGGTGCGAAAGCGGCCTTGTGCTGGATGGCTACGTGGGCATCGGGGAAGGTGCCCGCGGCAATCGAAATCACGAGTCGTTTTTCATCAATGGCCGATATATGCGCAGCGGCCTTCTTTCCTCAGCTGTGGAAAGCGGCGTGCGCGAGCGGGTGATGATTGGTAAATTCCCGACCTGCGTGCTGCATCTGACCATGCCCTTTGAGCAGGTCGATGTGAATGTTCATCCCAACAAGCTGGAGGTGCGCTTTCAGAACGAGGCGGCAGTGGCACAGGCAGTCGAGAATATCGTTCGCGACAGCATCACTGACCGAGATGCACTGGAACATCCGACTGCCATGCTGCTAACAGAGGAAGAACGTCCTGTGATGCCTGTGCAGGTAACGAAAACTGCACCTGTTGTGATGGCAAGTCAGGCTGCAATTACCAAAGGAACAACCGTTCCTGCGGTCACTTCTGCACCAATGGTGACCTCTGCGGTGCCTGAATCCCAAGGCTTCCGTTCAGAATCCTATGCGCAGAGAGCTCCCATTCCTTCAGCACCCGTTATGCGCAGCCCATCGGCGTCAGCGGATATCCGCAAGTATCTGGAGGTGGACACGCTTCCGCCGCCTGTTTCATCGGTAATGGAAACAAAGCCGAAGGCACCTGTTCAGGGAGAACAGGTAGAATCGTTCCTTCCGGAAGCACCTAAGCCCATGAAACTGCTGGGTGTTGTGTTCAACACTTTTATTCTCGTGGAATACGAAGATCATTTGCTGATGATTGACCAGCATGCTGTTCATGAGCGGCTCCTGTTTGATCAATTGTCCAAGGCATACGATCAACATGAAGCGGGACAGGAATTGCTCATTCCGCTGGTGGTGAGCGTATCCAGAAGAGAGCAGGAATTGCTTGAAGAAAATCGGAATTTGCTGGAGGGCATAGGTCTTTCTGTGGAATCCTTTGGCGATAATGAAATTTCTGTGCGCTCTTTGCCCATGATTTTGGGGCAACCGCAGGCAGAAGACTTTATCCGTGATATTCTGGATCAGTTGCAGAGTGAGCGTGGGCAAGTGAACATGGATAAGCGCCGCAGCTCCATCCTGCAGATTGCCTGCAAGAAAGCCGTCAAAGGCGGGGATCCCCTCAGCGAGGATGAGATTCGCGACCTGGTGAGCCGCATGATTGACCAGAAGGTTACGCCTACCTGTCCGCATGGGCGGCCGCTGGTGGTGGCTATCAGTCATTACGAGCTGGACAAGCGTTTCAAGCGCATCCAGTAAGGAGGCAGGCAATGACAGACCAACGATCTTGCTGCTGGGTGCTGACAGGCCCAACGGCCAGCGGGAAAACCTCCCTTTCCATTCGCATTGCCAAAGCTTATGATTGCGAAATCATCTGCATGGATTCCATGCAAATTTATCGCGGCATGGATATCGGCACGGCCAAACCAACGGCGGCAGAAATGGAAGGCATCCCGCATCATATGCTGGATATTGTGGATCCGAGAGATAATTACAGTGTTATGCAATATCGGCAGGCGGCGGAGCAAGCAGCACAGGAAATTCTTGGTAGGGGACACCAGCCGCTTTTTGTGGGCGGCACAGGACTCTATCTTCGTGCCCTTCGACATCCCATGGCCATGGGAACTGTTGCGGCGGACGATGCGCTTCGTGATGCACTCCAGGTGGAGGCGGATGCCCCAGGCGGCAGGGAAAAACTGCATGACGAGTTGGCAGCTGTGGATCCCGAAACAGCTGAACGTCTGCCTGTCAATGATGTGCGCCGCGTTATTCGCGCACTGGAAGTGTTCAAACTGACAGGCATTCCGTTTTCGAGGCAGGAGCAAACGGAAGAAACGTCGAAATTCCGCTATCGTGTCGCGACGCTGACCATGGATCGTGCCATTCTTTACGCAAGGATTGAGCAGCGCGTCGATGAAATGCTGAAGGATGGGCTGATGCAGGAAATTCAGGGCCTTCTGGATACAGGCGTCCCAGCCGATACCCAGGCAATGAAAGCCATCGGCTATAAGGAGCTGATTCCCGTTCTGCGGGGAGAAGTGCCCCTTGACCAGGCCGTGCCGCTGCTGAAGCAGAACACACGGCATTACGCAAAGCGTCAGCTAACGTGGATGCGCCGTGAGGAAGACGTCTGCTGGGTAGACAGCTTGCAGGAAGATGCTTATGAGCGCTTATCAAATTGGTATATGCAAGGAGCAGAAAATCATGACGATTGAAGAAAGAATCAGCCATGCAGAGGCAGGACTGAAAGATGTTTTCGCAAGAATAGACCACATGGAGGAAGTGGGCACCCGACGTGTGCTGGACACTTTCCGTGAGCATCAGATTGCTTATCGCCACTTTGCACCTACAACCGGCTACGGCTATGATGATGTGGGACGTGACACCCTGGAAAAGGTCTTTGCGGATCTGTTCGGCAGTGAAGCGGCCATTGTCCGTCCGCAGATTGCCAGCGGCACCCACGCGATTTCTCTGTGCCTTTTCGGATTGCTTCTCCCCGGGGATCATGTGCTGAGTGCCACAGGTAAGCCCTACGATACGCTGGAGGACATCATTGGCATGGGCGAGGGGGAGGCACCGGTTGGCTCCCTGAAGGAAATGGGTGTAGTGTACGATCAGGTAGAGCTATCGAAGGAAGGCACCATCGATCTGGAAGCGGTGGAGCGTGCCCTGACACCGAAGACAACCCTTGTGATTGCTCAGCGCAGCCGCGGTTATGCTTGGCGTCCGTCCTTAATGCCGGAAGCCTTTGAGCCGCTGGCAAAGATGCTGCATGAGAAGCATCCTGGTGTACGCCTGATGGTGGACAACTGCTATGGCGAATTCGTCTGCGAGAAGGAACCCACCCACTATGGCGCAGATGTGTGCGTTGGCAGTTTGATTAAGAATCCTGGCGGCGGCCTGGCACCTACCGGCGGCTATGTGGTCGGCAAAAAGGATGCAGTGGAGCGCATTTCTTATCGTCTCACCGCGCCGGGCATTGGCCTGGAGGTGGGTTCCTATGCGGGAAGCTATCAGCCCTTCTATCAGGGACTGTTCATGGCTCCTCATACAGTGGCACAGGCGATCAAGACGGCATGTCTTACCGCCCGCGTGTTTGAGGATCTGGGAATGCTCACCACACCGCCTGCAGCCGAGCCGCGCGCCGATATCATTCAGGCAATTCAGATGGAGACTCCTGAACGGCTGATTGCCTTTTGTCAGGGTATTCAGATGGCTTCTCCTGTTGACAGCATGGCCTTGCCGGAGCCCTGGGACATGCCTGGCTACCGCGATCAGGTGATTATGGCAGCCGGTACCTTTGTATCCGGCGCATCGGTGGAGTTGAGTGCGGATGCCCCCATGCGCGCACCCTTTACGGCATACATGCAGGGCGGTCTGACGTACAGCCATGGCCGCATTGCCCTGGCTACGGCACTGGAGCGTATGGTTCAGCAGGGTGCACTGAAGCTGGCGTAAAGCCTGGAGTTTTTCAAGAATTTTCTTGAAAAAATGCTTGCATCACGCCGAAATTTATGATACAATAGCCCTTGTGACAAACGGGCGGTCCTCTGTCCACTCTTCGTGTGTGCTTAAAAAGGCACTTATGAGTTGGATACGAACGTCTATGAGGGAAGGAGGCACATTCCATGAGCGAAATTATCCGTTCTATCGAACAGGCGCAGCTCCGGTCCGATCTGCCCAGCTTCAACGTTGGCGACACCATCCGTGTGTGGGTTAAGGTTGTTGAAGGCAGCCGCGAACGTCTTCAGGCGTTTGAGGGCACTGTGATTGCTAAGCGCAACGGCGGCATCCGTGAAACCTTCACGGTTCGTCGTGTCAGCTACGGCATTGGCGTTGAGCGTACGTTCCCGATTCATTCTCCCCGTGTTGACCACATTGAGGTGATTCGTCACGGTAAGGTACGTCGTGCTAAGCTGTACTACCTGCGTAATCTGCAGGGCAAGGCCGCTAAGATCAAGGAAGTTAAGCGCGTGTAATTCGTGTTTCAATGATCTTAGGCATGCAAAAGAGAGGACGTTTGTCCTCTCTTTTTCTTTTATCCTTGACGAAAATAGGTAAGATATTTACAATAATATTGTATGCACTGCTGTTCAATAACTATCCCTTAGTCCGAGGGGGAGGTGTTTTTATGCCATTTCAGATTGTCCGCAATGACATCACAAAGGTCAGGGCAGATGCAATTGTCAACACGGCAAACCCAAAGCCGATTTGCGGTGCAGGCACTGACCATGCGATTTATGAAGCGGCAGGATATGACGATTTGTTGGCTGCGCGGCAGGAAATCGGCCCCATGGAACGGGGAACGGTTGCGGTCACGCCTGCGTTTGCACTGAAAGCCAAATATATTATTCATGCCATTGGCCCGAAATGGATTGACGGCGAATCGGGTGAATTTGACATTCTGACCTCCTGCTATCAGCTTTCCTTAGAGAAGGCGCTGGAGCTTGGGTGCAGTTCCATTGCCTTTCCGCTGCTTGCTACAGGGGTGTACGGTTTCCCGAAAGATCAGGCACTGCAAATCGCGTTCCGCGTTATCAGCACCTTCCTGATGGAGCACGAAATGAAGGTCATTCTGGTGGTGTTTGATCAGGAATCCTTCATGCTGTCAGGCAAGATTTTCGATGATGTCGCTTCTCTGATTGATGAGAAGGAAATGCAGGAGAAGCATGCGCGGGAATATCGGGGCGTCAGGCTGCAATCCAGACGAATGGCAGAAATTCCGGAAGAGGAAGCCTTCGCCGATGATGATGCGTCCGTGGTGTGCTGCTCGGCACCTATGGATGCGTGCTGTCTGTCAGAAGAATCACTGGATTATCGGCTGAGACACAAAGAAGAAAACTTCCAGCAATGCTTATTCCGCATGATTGACGCGCGGGGGCTGAAGGACTCCGAAGTGTACACCAGAGCCAATATGGATCGCAAGCTTTTCTCCAAAATACGCTGCAACCCGGATTATCATCCGAAAAAGAAGACTGTATTGGCGCTTGCCATTGCTCTGAAGCTGGACATCGAGGAGACTAACGAGCTGCTGAATAAGGCGGAATGGGCACTGTCGTCATCCAACAATTCTGATATTATCATTTCCTATTTCATCCAGCAAAAGCATTACAACATCCTTACGGAAATCAATCCCACGCTTTTCAAGTACGGTCTTCCTACCCTGGGCGATTAAATGTCGCTTTTCATGCGACCACAAAGGCATGCAAAGATGCTATACTTAGCACATGTTCAGGAAAGGATGTGTTGCTTCATGTATGGTGCTATTTTGGGTGATATTGTTGGCTGTCCCTTTGAATTTGATCAGGGTTCTAAGTCGAAGGAATTTCCGCTTTTTGGCCAGACTTCTCATTTTACGGATGATTCTGTTATGACGATTGCTGTGGCAGAAGCGCTGTTGGATGCTGGAAAAGACGCGGATGCGGATACCATCCGCAAAGGCGTGATTGCCTCTATGCGGAAGTGGGGGAAACTTTACCCCCATGCAGGATACGGCAGCTCTTTCCGCTGGTGGCTGCATTGCAATGATCCGAAGCCTTACGAGAGCTACGGAAACGGCTCTGCCATGCGTATTTCTGCTGTGGGCTGGATGTATGACACACTTGAACGTACAAGGCAGGTGGCGGTGGCCTCCACAGATGTGACCCACAATCATCCCGAGGGAATTAAGGGCGCAGAAGCGACGGCCAGTGTGATTTTCCTTGCACGGACAGGCGCAGGCAAGAAGGATATTCGGGATTATGTCGTTCGCGAATTTGGTTATGATCTTAGCCGCACCATCGATGAAATTCGCCCCGACTACTATCATCAGGAAAGCTGTCAGAAAACAGTTCCCGAAGCGATAACCGCCTTTTTGGAGGGAACGTCCTTTGAGGATGTTCTTCGCACGGCAGTTTCCCTCGGTGGGGATTGCGATACGCTCACAGACATTGCGTGTGCTATGGCAGAGGCTTTCTACGGTATTCCTGAGGATCTTCGCGAGGAAGTTCGCAACCGCATTGAACCTGGTATGCTGGCTGTGGTTGACCGCTTTGATAACTATCTGAAACGCTAAAGAGGGGAAAAAGATGTACGGCGCAATTCTTGGCGATATTGTAGGCAGTCCCTATGAGGGCTACTTCAAAATGAAATCCAAGGAATTTGATTTGTTCATTTACAATTCCCGCTTCACGGACGACACCATGATGACCATTGCTGTCGCTGACGCTCTGATGGATGCCGGCAAGGATGCATCCCTTGACAAAATCCGTTCGTGCGTGGTATGCGCCATGCAGAAGTGGGGACGCTTGTATCCTCGCGTAGGTTATGGCGGACGTTTCCGTCAATGGCTTCGTGCCGAAAATCCAATGCCCTACGGGAGTTTTGGCAATGGTTCAGCCATGCGTGTTTCGCCTGTAGGCTGGCTGTATGACACCATCGAAAGAACGCGTGAGGTAGCTGCGGCCACGGCAGAGGTGACCCATAATCACCCCGAAGGCATCAAGGGCGCAGAAGCTGCCGCCAGCGTGATCTTCCTGGCGAGGAATCACCGCAGCAAGGATGAAATCAAGGAATATGTCACCAGCGAGTTTGGCTACGATCTGAATCGCACGGTGGATGAGATTCGTCCCAATTACAATTTTGATGTCACTTGCCAGGGAACCGTGCCTGAAGCCATCATCGCTTTCCTTGAGGGTACTTCTTTTGAAGATGTTCTGCGCACAGCGGTCTCCCTTGGCGGGGATTGCGACACACTGACAAGCATTGCTACCGCCATGGCAGAAGCTTTCTACGGCATTCCTGAGAATCTTCGCACGGAGGTTCGCAATCGCATTCAGCCTGATATGCTGGCTGTAGTGGATCGGTTCAATGAAATGCTTGCAAAAGCAACCCCTGACCAGCATACGGACATACGTCAACTGTTTAGCAATCTTTTCCATCACAAACTATAACATGAACGAATTAAGTGACAGACAAACCAATCGATTTTGCATCAAAGGCGATAGCCGGAACAAAAGACTTACTGGATTTTTGCAAGAAGCATAGTGCGCAAATTAGAAAACAATTGACAAATGGAAGGAATGTGATAGAATATCCTGATGGCAGGGTAGACCGTGCCGTAAAAAGGAGGTTATCATATGCAATTTTTCGTGCTTGTGCTCAACCGCGAAGAGTGCCTGGAGCCTATTCTGGAAGGTATGCTTGAAGCAGGTTTCAGCGGCGCTACCATCCTGAACAGCACGGGTATGATGCGTGTGCTGGATAGTGATGACAACGTTGATCAGCCCATGCTTGGCTTGCTGCGTCATTTCTACAGCCCTGAGCGTAAGACATCCAAGACCCTCTTTACGCTCATCGAAGACGATAAGTGTGCTGAAGTCATGAAGATCATCAATGAGAAGACTGGCGGTCTGGATCAGCCTGACACGGGCATCGCCTTCTCTGTGCCTGTATCTTTTGTGGAAGGTGTGCGTAAAAAAGCATGAATGTTCTGTTTGCGTTGGCTATCGCTTTTGCAATGGGTTTGTTCTTCAGTCGTCTGATTCGCTATATCCATTTGCCTAACGTAACTGCTTACCTGCTTGCCGGTCTGATGGTTGGCCCGTATGTTCTCAATGTGCTGACCACCGAGATGAACAGTCAATTGTCCATCATCTCCGATGTGGCGCTGGGTTTCATCGCGTACTCCATCGGCGGTGAATTCAAGCTTTCCTACCTGAAGGAGATTGGCATCAAGCCAATCATCATCACGATTTTTGAAGGCTGCACCGCATCTCTGCTGGTGTTCCTGGTGCTGTTCCTGTTAGGTCAGCCGTTGCCCCTGTGCCTGGCACTGGGTGCTATTGCCGCCGCTACTGCACCTGCCGCAACGCTGATGGTCATCCGTCAATATAAGGCAAACGGCCCTGTTTCGAAAATGCTGCTGCCTGTGGTGGCCATGGACGATGCGCTTGGTCTGATCCTGTATGCCGTGATGGTCGCACTTGCCCGCACCATTGAGCGCGGCGAAGTGTTGACCGTGATGACCCTGGTCGTCAAGCCTCTGATTGAGATCATTGGATCTCTGGCACTGGGCACCGTGCTGGGTCTGATTCTGACGTATGTGCTTCGGTTCTTCCACTCTCGCGGCAATAAGCTGTCGCTGACCATCATGATGGTCTTTGCAGCTGTTGGCCTGAGCAGCATGTGGGATTTGAGCTCTCTGCTGGTGTGCATGATGGTGGGCGCCACCATGGTGAACCTGTGCAAGCAGAGTGATACGATGCTGGAGCAGTGCGACCGCTTCACGCCGCCGCTGTTCCTGCTGTTCTTCGTGCTCAGCGGCGCAAGCCTTGATTTGGCTGTGCTTCCTACCGTGGGTATCGTTGGCATTGCTTATGTGCTGTCCCGTGCAGTTGGTAAAGCACTTGGCGCAACCATCGGTTCCAAGATTGAAAAGTGTGAGCCGAACATTGTGAAGTATCTGGGCTTCACGCTGATTCCTCAGGCTGGTGTGGCCATTGGTATGGCACGTATGTGTCAGACGTCGCTGCCTGAGTATGGTACAATCATCAATGCTGTGGTGCTGGCAGGCACGTTGATTTACGAACTGACTGGCCCTGTCATTACCAAGATTGCCCTGACAAAGGCTGGAGAAATCAAGCCGGATGTCAAGAAGGTTGCGAAATCCGCAACGAAGGCCTGATTGATTAGATAAAAAAAGGTGTCACGATCATTTGAATTGGTCGTGGCACCTTTTTTCTATGGAGCTTTACAGCGAGGATGCTGCCTTTTCTACAGGCAGGTGCGCGCAGTAGCGATCCAGCCAGGTCTGGAAACCTTCTGTATCAGCCTTCTCCGGCGCGAGCGTTTCAGAAGGCATGCCAGCAAAAACTTTCTGCTGGAGGTAGCTTTCCAGCGTTTCGCCATTTTCACGCTGCATACCGTACATCGCCAACAACCCGATGCCCCATGCGCCGCCTTCTCCGGCAGTTTCCATAACGGTGACGGGAGCATCAATGGCTGCGGCAAGGATACTCTGGCCGACCACAGGCGTTTTGAACAAACCGCCATGGCCAAAGATTTGCTGAATTTCCACATGCTCACGCTTGAGAATCCTCATGCCGACAGCCAAAGCGGCAACACAGCTGTAGAGGTTGGCACGCATGAAATTGGCGAGGCTGAACTTTGCATCGGGTTGACGGGTCATCAGAGGGCATCCGTGCTCCATGCCTGTAACGGGCTCGCCAGAATAGTAATTGAAGGAAATGATGCCATCGCAGTCACGGTCAGCGTTCATTGCGGAGCTGAACAGCATGCCATACAGCTTGTCAGGAGAGAGCTCCGTGCCAGTCAACTTTGCAAATTCACTAAAGAGGCCGATCCAAGCGTTCAAATCCGATGTGCAGGAATTGCAGTGCACCATGGCAACGGGTTTGCCGCTGGGCGTGGTGACCATGTCAATCTCAGGATACACCTGACGCAATGGCTGATCCAGCACCACCATGGAGAAGATGGACGTTCCTGCCGAAACGTTGCCCGTGTGCGCAGCGACACTGTTAGTGGCTGTCATGCCTGTTCCGGCATCGCCTTCCGGCGGACAGAAGGGAATACCCGACTGCAAACTGCCGGAAGGATCCAGCAGATGTGCTCCAGCCTCGGTGAGCGTACCGGCATTTTCACCAGCGCACAGAACCTCAGGCAAAATCTCCTGCAAGTGCCACGGATAGCGCTTCTCCGCGACCATGGCATCGAACTTGCTAACCATGCTTTCGTCATAGCTGCAGGTCTTGCTGTCAATGGGCATCATGCCGGATGCATCGCCGATGCCGAGCACCTTCCTGCCTGTCAATTGCCAGTGCACATAGCCTGCCAGAGTGGTCAGGAAGCGGATATCCTTCACATGGGATTCATCGTTCAGAACCGCTTGATACAGGTGGGAAAGGCTCCAGCGCTGGGGCATGTTAAAGTTAAATGCATCGGTCAGCGCTGCTGCCGCCTGACCTGTAATGGTATTTCGCCAGGTGCGGAAAGGTGTCAGCAAGTGATCTTCCTGATCAAAGGGCAGATAGCCATGCATCATGGCACTAATGCCGATGGCGCCGATTTTCGTCAGCGTTTCATCATATTTCGACTGAACGTCATCCTTCAGCGCCTTGTAGCAGGCTTGCAACCCTGTCCACACCAGGTCAAGGTCATATGTCCATACGCCATTCACGAGCTTATCCTGCCAGGCATAACTGCCTGTTGCCAACACCTGATGATCAAGACCGATCAGCACAGCCTTGATGCGGGTAGAGCCAAGCTCAATGCCCAGTGCTGTCTGACCATTTCGGATCATATCATTCATAAATTCGTCTCCTTTATCTCGTCGATGATAACCGAAACCACTGTTTCCATTATAATAAAGCTGTGTGAAATGGTCAAGCTGCATTCTGCGTTTGTCATTGCAGAATTCTGTCTGTGTTTCACGAAAAATGTGGCATGCGAGCGTTTTCACATGCCACATCGTGTTATTCAACTGCTTCCAGCACGTAGCTGACGGAAGCCGAGTCTCCATCAGGAAGCTTGCAGCACAGGCCGAACTGCTCCAGCTCAGCGCCGGTGAAAACTTCTCCTGTTTCATCCACGCGGTATTTCATGGCAGGATTCAGGCCACGGAGCTTGACCACAGGAGGCAGTTCGTTGGCCGTTGCCTGCGCGCGCACCATCATGAAAAATGCATGCTTCCGGTCTGGAGCGACGGTCATCCAGGCAGTATCATTGCCATCCCAAGGAGAGAGCAAGCGATGGAAACGGCCGTACAGCAGGGTCATGCGGTGTGCTTTGACAAACTTGATTTGCTCGCGAACTTCGGCCAAATCTGCGTCAGACAGCTTATTCAGATCCAGCTCATAGCCAAAGCATCCGCTCATGGCCACACGGCCGCGGGTGGAAATGGGGGTAATACGTCCCGTCTGGTGGTTGGGCACGGCACTGACGTGTGCGCCCATGGCAAAGGGCGGGAACACCAAAGAGGTATCATACTGAATCTTGCAGCGATAGAGGGCGTCCGTGTTGTCAGAGCACCAGGTCTGCGGCATGTAGTGCAGCATACCCATATCAAAGCGTCCGCCGCCGCCTGCGCAGCTTTCAAACAGCACATGGGGAAAATCGTGAATCAGGCGCTCCAGCACGCTATAAAGACCCAGCATGTAGCGATGGGGAAGCTCTTGCTGATGTTTATTGCTCAGGTAGGAGGAGCCAATACAGGTGAAATTGCGGTTCATATCCCACTTGACGTAGTCAATGCCGGCAGTAGACAGCATATTGGCCACGGAATTGTACATGTGCTCGCAAACCTCAGGCCTGCTGAGATCCAGCACCAGCTGGTTACGGCTCTGAATGTTCGGACGGCCATTGATGTGGATGCACCATTCGGGATGCGCACGGAACAAATCACTGTCCGGGGAGATCATTTCCGGCTCGAACCACAAACCAAACTTCAATCCCATGGCGTGAATCTTTTCCGCCAAAGCGGGCAGGCCATCAGGAAGCTTTCGTAAATCAGGCGTCCAGTCGCCCAAAGAAGAATTGTCGCTGTCACGATGTCCGAACCAGCCATCGTCCAGCACGAACAGCTCAACGCCCACATCCGCGGCCTTTTCGGCAATTTTCAGCAGCTTTGCTTCGTTGAAGTCGAAATAGGTTGCTTCCCAGTTATTCAGCAGAATTGGACGGGGAGCTTTGGCATATTGTCCGCGAATGAGATGCTCGGCGCAGATGTGGTGGAATTGCTGGCTCATGCCGTCGAGACCGGCACTGGAATAAACGAGTACGGCCTCAGGGGTGCAGAAGGTTTCACCACCTGCAAGATGCCATGCGAAATTCTGATCATTGATGCCGAGACGCACACGGGCCTTGCGGAAACGATCCACCTCTACCCCTGCGTAGAAGTTGCCGCTGTAAACAAGCGCTGCGGCATAGACATCACCATGATCCTCGGTTGCATCCGGCCGCATAAGCGCCAGGAAAGGGGAGCCGGAATGACCGCTGGCACCATACGCGGTGGAGATGCACTGTTCGCCGAAAACCAACGGCCGCCGTACCCATTCGCGTTCACGAGCCCATGCACCGGACAGCGTCAGCAGATCAAAGTTGGCGTCTGCCATGTCCAAGGAAAGGCTCATGGCGTTGTGAATGACGAGCTCTTGCGTGCCATTATTGCGCAGCACTACGCTTCTGGCAATGGCATCACAATCCTCAAAAATGGTATAGCGAAGCTCTGCTTCTAAGTGAAGCAACTCATCCTCCGCAGTCAGCAGCAACGTTTTGCTCTGACCAAAGGTGGAAGGAAGCCCTGGAAGCAGAGGCTTTTCATCCAGTACCTGTGCAGACTTGAACCGAAGATCAACGGTGCAGGTACCGTCTTCCTGCATAATGGTCAGGCCACCCTTGCGCGTATCCCCAAGACCAAAGGAGGGATACTCCTGCGGAACGCTATCCATGAGAGGGGCGTTGGCGGCTGGGTTGACATTTCCGTCGGCGGGCATGCCGAAGCAGCGATACACGTTGGCCGCGTTCAAGGCCTCAAGCCGTGCGCCGAAGTAGAGGTGTGTTATAAAGCCTCTGTCTGTAATACCAATGATGTAACTAATGCGGTCATTCCGAAGGTGAATCACATGATCTGCGACAAGAATTTCCATGATAAACCTCCTGTGAAATTGAACAATTTTCCTGCTACAAGTCTAGCAAGGCGTGTTGGGATTGTCAAGTGCAGGAACCAACGAAAAAGCTCCTTCTCAGCAAAACTGAAAAGGAGCATGAAAACACAATGTTACTCGTCACGGCCAAATACGCGCGTACCAACCCGAACGCCCCAGGCTTTCCTGTTGCGGATCAGGAACTCAAGACGCGTGGAGGGCGTTGTTGCCGCTTCGCTGGTGTAACCGAGGAATTTGGTGCCGCCGCAGTAGCGAAGTACGTAATCATTGTCGCCCTTGCGCGCCGCGGGCTTTCCTTCCTTCAGGTAAACAGTCAGATGTTCGGGCGAACCTTCGTGCCCGGTGAAATTGCCCGTGAGCATTTCAGGATCACTGAACGTGTCGCCATTCGGTGCGAACCGACGGAAACACGTATCCAGCGGAAGATCCAGCAAAGCACTGTACAGCGTCCACAGGATGTCATCCATGTCCTCGTCACCCTGGTTGCACAGAATGGCGATGCCGTAGCCCAGGTCACGAATCGCCGCACCCTTGGAGGACACGCCGTGCAGACCGCCTGCGTGCTCCAGGAAGACGTGGCCATCACGGACAAACTTGTTCAGTCCCATGCAATAGAAGTCATAAGCGCCTTCGGGATACTCAGCGCCAACCAGACGTTCAACAGCCTTGGCAGGAATCGCCTGCTTTCCATTGATAACGCCGCCATTAGCAAGGCAGCAATAGTAAGCAGCCATGTCGGGCGCGGTAGATTTGACCATGGCGCAGCCACGGAAGGGGGGAAGAATGTTCCAAATATCATCGCCGATGGTTTCGCCATTTTCACGCTCAAAGAGGGATGTTATATTGCCCTGCGCCATCGCCTTGGCAGACACGCAGTCATCATCCATCACCGTACGCGTCATGCCAATCGGGGCAAAGATGCGATCACGGCAGAAGTCTTCCAGCTTGATGTGTGCAGCGGCGTCCACTACATAGGAGAGAATTGCGTAGCCCTCGTTGGAGTAGCTCATGATTTCTCCGGGCGCACCAAGCGTAGGGTAGGGACAATGCGCCACATAGTCGATAATCTGCTCGATGGTCTCCATCTTGTTGGGCGCAGCATCACGCATTTCATAAAGCCACGGGCTGGGACGGCGGTCGGTGTTCATGGCGATGGACCATTCCAGAGGCTCCATGGGAGGCATGCCGGAAGTATGCATCGCCAGGTGACGAATGGTAACCGCACTCTGAGGCGTTCCTGGAATGCGGAAGGAAGGAATGTACTTGCTCACCGGGTCATCCACGGAGAGCACACCTTCTGCATCCAGAATGCATAGAGCCAGCGCTGTGATGGATTTGCTCATGGACGCGATGCCAAAGACGGTATCTGCGTCGACAGGCACAGTCATGGCAAGATCACGCACGCCATACTGTCCAGAGAAAACAATGCCGTCTTTTCCTTTGACGCACACCGAAACACCTGCCAGATGCTGATCCTTTACAAGCTTTGCAATGCGTGCGTCTACCGCCTGAACATCAAACATACAGGTTCCTCCGATTACAAGCCGAATTTTTTCCGCAACGCTGCCTCTTCAGAAGGCGAGCAGTAGACGAAATGCTCCGGTTCAATTTCCACCATGGAAGGCTTCTCAACGGAATAATCGTGGTCTCTTTCAGGGACATAATCCGTGCGGACACGCTTCCGTTCTGTTAACGGATTCGGCTCAGGAATGGCGGAAAGCAGCGCACGCGTGTAGGGATGCATGGGATGTGCGTAAAGATCCTCGCTGCGGGCAATCTCCACCATTTTACCGTAGTACATCACGCCAATGCGATCACTGAAGTACTTGACGACAGACAGATTGTGGGCGATGAACAGAATCGTCAGACCCATTTCATCCTTCAGGTCATTCAGCAGGTTGATGACCTGTGCCTGAATGGACACGTCCAAAGCAGATACAGGCTCATCCGCAATAATCATGCGCGGCTTGATAATCATGGCACGGGCAATGCCGACACGCTGACGCTGACCACCGGAAAACTCATGCGGATAACGGGTTGCGTGCTCAGCGGTCAAACCGACCTTGCGGAGCATTTCAACCACCTGACGGCGAACTTCTTCCTTGTCCTTAATGCCGCGCAGGGTCAGTCCTTCACCGACAATTTCGCCAATGGTCATGCGGGGGTTCAGGGACTCAATCGGGTCCTGAAAGATCATGGCAATATTGTTGGTGAGGAATTTCCGCTTTTCACGGGTCATGGGGCCTGTAATTTCCTGACCGTCAAAGAAGACCTGGCCGGAGGTGGGATCATACAGGCGGATAATGGTGCGTCCGGTGGTGGTTTTGCCGCAGCCACTTTCACCAACAAGGCCAAAGGTCTCTGCGGGATGAATGCCGAAGGAAATGTCATCCACGGCCTTCACTGTCATGCGCTTCTTACCGCGGCCAGAGGTGAAGGACTGGCACAGGTGCTTGACCTCCAGAAGATATTGATCATTCGACATCTGCGGCCGCCTCCTTCATGCGCTTGATACGATCCTTTAACTGTTGCGGCATTTCGATTTTGGGTGCCTTGGGATGCAGAAGCCAGGTTGCCGCCAAATGGGTATCCGACAGGCGGAAATACGGCGGCTCTTTCTTGGTATCAATCTTCAACGCATACTGGTTTCGGGCGGCAAAAGCATCGCCGACAGGGGGATAAATCATGTTTGGCGGCGTGCCGGGAATGGCCATCAGGCGCTCTTTGGTCTGCAAATCAGGCATAGAAGACAACAGTGCCCAAGTGTACGGATGGGCAGGCTCGAAGAAGATTTCTTCCGCAGTGCCCATTTCCACAATGCGGCCGGCGTACATGATATTGACACGGTCTGCCATGTTGGCCACAACGCCCAAATCGTGGGTGATGAAAATCACCGACAGATGACGTTCTTCACGAATGCGGTTAATCAATTCGAGAATCTTGGCCTGCACAGTTACGTCCAGGGCAGTGGTGGGTTCGTCACAAATCAGGATTTCGGGGTCACCTGCCAGAGCAATGGCAATCACGATACGCTGACGCATGCCGCCGGAAAATTGAAAGGGATACTGCGTGAAACGACGCTCTGCATCCGGGATGCCAACAGCTTCCATCAGTTCCAGTGCACGCTTCTTGCACTCGGCTTTGTTCAGACCCTTCTTGCGGAGCACCTCGGTGATTTGCTTGCCAACCCGCATGATGGGATTCAACGCAGACATGGGATCCTGGAACACCATGCCAATGCGATGTCCGCGGATCTTATGCATATCGTCTTCCTTAACCTTGGTCAGATCCATGCCATCATACAGGATTCGCCCGCTGTCAATCTGCGCATTAGGCGCCAGAATACCCATAATTGCCTTGGTGGACACTGACTTGCCTGAGCCGCTTTCACCAACGATAGCAACCGTCTCGCCGCGTTTCAGGTCAAAGCTGACGCCGCGCACAGCCTGCACGATGCCGCCATAGGTGCGGAAGGAAACACGCAGATCTTCTACGCGCAGGATGACATCATCCGGCATAGCTGCGGTATTCATTTCATTTGCCATCCGTTATCACGCATCCTCTCCGCGCCTGGTGGGGTCCATGGCGTCGCGTAGTCCGTTCGAGAACAGGTTGAAAGCAACCATCAGCAGGGAAATCAACACAGCGGGGAACAGGGTTTGATAGGGGTACTGCAGCAGAACGTCCTGACCGGTAGAAAGCAGCGTACCGATGGAGGGTTCCGGCGGTTTAATGCCCAGGCCAATGTAGGCCAGGAAGGATTCAGAGAAGATAGCGCCCGGGATAGCAATCATAGCGCGGGTAATCAGGGGGCCAACCGTGTTGGGCAGAATGTGGCGGAAGATCAGCTTTCGGTCAGGCACGCCCAGTGTCCGAGCTGCAAGGACATACTCACGTCCCTTGAAGCGGTAGAACTGCGCACGAATCAGCCGCGCGGTGCCGATCCATCCGGTAACGGTCAACGCCAGAATAATGGAGAACATGCCGGAGCCGAACAGAATCATGAACAGAATGGTCACCACGATATAAGGCAGGCCATCCAGCACTTCGGCAAAATGGGTCATGACCAGGTCCACCTTGCCGCCATAGTAGCCGGCGATGGAGCCGTAAATCACGCCGATTACCACGTTGGTGATCACCGAAATAAAGGCAATCAGCAGGGAAATTCGTGTGCCCTTAAACAGACGCGTCAGAATATCACGTCCAAGATAGTCGGTACCGAACCAGTGGTATTCGCCTTCCGGCACACCGCAGTAGGCATAATAGTCAACCTTGATGTCAACAATGGCTACACCTTTGGCTTCGTACTCGTTGAGAATTTCCAGCACGCAGCCTTCAGGATAGCGGCTGGTGTCTTCCAGAGAAGACTTCTTGCGGTTGGTCAGCACCATGGTGCCGTCAGCAACACCGATCTTTTCAAGCAGCGGAATCTTCGGAGGAAGGTTCTTCTGGCTTACATTTTGCTGGGTGTAGGAATAGCCTGTAACATTGGGCACCACAATAGCAAGGATAATTACAACCACGATAATCGTCAGGGAAATCATGGAAAGCTTGCTCTTGCGCAGGCGCTGCCAGGCGTCACGATAAAATCCGATGGGCTTCGTTTTGAATTCTTCATCGTGGAACTCAACCTTGCCAATCGGTTCAAAGTCTTCTTCAGGGATGTTCTCCAGTTCCTCCGGGAGATGATTTCGGTCTTCAATAATCATTACTTGCCACCTCCCACACGAATACGAGGATCAATAATACCATAGGAAATATCCACGATCAAAATCGTGAACAGAGAAATTGCAGAGTAGAAAATCAGCAGAGCCACCGTCAGAAAGTGGTCACCTGCCAGGATGGAATCAATCAGCAAGCCGCCCATGCCGGGGACAGCAAACATCTTTTCCACCACCAGAGAGCCGCCCATAATGCCGGTAATCATCGGAATGATGGTGTTGGCAATAGGCACGAGGGAATTGCGGAAGGCATGCTTGACGGTTGCCTCGGTACGGGACAGGCCTTTGGTGCGTGCCAGCAGCAAATATTCAGAAGACAGCGTTTCAATCAATTCGCCGCGCAGATAACGGGCGATAGAGGCAATCGGGCCCAGAGCCAGGGCAATAATCGGCAGAATCATGGAGTAGAACTGCTGCCCAAAATTTGCGGCCTGAGAATTGTACAGCGTCGGGAAGACGGGCCACAAATACGTGAAGCAATACTGCAGAAGCGATGCAAACACGAAAGATGGCACCGATATACAGATCACAATTAGGAACGATAGAATATTGTCGGTCATTTTGTTGCGCTTCAATGCCGCCCATGTGCCGACAATAATACCCAGAGGGATGGATATGAGCAGCGAGAAGACGTTTAATATCACCGTGGGCGGAATGCGGGAAGACAGAATTTCAAATACATCCAGGCCGGGACGCACTTTGACGGACGTACCAAAATCACCGCGGGTGACAATACCCTCGATGAAGTAGTAGTACTGTTTAAGCATCGGCTCATTCAGGTGCATTTCGGCTTCCAGTTTGGCCTGAATCTCGGGGGAGACTTCAGGGTTTTCGAAGATGCTCATGGGCATCAAACGAATGACCCAGAAAGACAGGGTCATGACCAGAAAAAGCGTCAGCAGCATGGCGCCGATACGGCTCAGAATATATTTGAACATCAGGGCCTCCACTCTTGCCAGGGGAACCGCGAATAAGTCAGTTCGTTAAGGCATTGTAATAAAATGAACGGTAAGGTGCATGGATGCACCAACAGGATCAGCACATCCATGCACCTTATAGATTTACGGGAAATTACTCAGCGATGTCACCAAAGCTGATGCCCCAGCCAATTCCGGGGATGTAGGTCTGCACGGGCAGCACCAGACGGTCGGAGAACATCTCATACTTTACTTCCTGCACCATAGGAATGTTGATGACCTTCTCCAGGTAAACCTCTTCGAGCTTTGCAGTCTCTTCGAGCATCTTGGTGTAGTCTTCCTTCACGGAGTCAACCACTGCATACTGTGCTTCAAAGTCTGCATCCAGGAAGTTGTTCGGATGAGAAGCGTAGGAGCTCAGGTAGTAGTAGAAGCAGGTGTAAGGATAGGTACGGGAAGCACCGCGAGACCAGTCGTTGGGGGACAGATCCCAGCTGTCGGTGGTCTTCTTGTAGTCGGTGGTGGACATGCCGGCGTAGGTCACGATCTTGATTTGAATCTTGCCCTCGAAGATGACGGGGAATTCTTCCATCAGATACTCGGCAGTGGCCTTCCAGGAGGAGCTGGACTCATCGAAAGCCATGGTCAGGGTGATGACGGTGTCGTCAGACACGCCGCACTCTTCATAGGCCTTGGCCAGATACTCACGAGCCAGTTCGGGATTGTAGCCGTAGGGGCCCCAAGATTCCACCAGTTCGGTTACAGCCTTGCCGTATTCGCTTTCACGATAGGTGAGACCGGATTCGCTCATCAGACCAGCCTGGCCATTGACATAGGTGCCGCTGGGCTTCTGATAGCCAAACAGGTCGCGGGCGATGACCTGACGATTCATGGCATGATACAGTGCCTTGCGGTAGTTAATGGAGGAGCAGATGGGGTTATCGGGGTTGGAGCAGTTCACGTCGATGTGGTCAACAGTCAGCGTGTCGTAGGACACCATGCGAGGATCATCGATGTAGGTCTCAATGGTGTTGGCGTCAGGGGTCAGGGTGTCCAGCAGACCCTGCTCCCACAGTTCCACGCGGGCGTTCATCTCAGGAATCACGCGAACCTCAACGGTGTCATAGTGGAACAGATCACTGTGCCAGTAATCAGGATTCTTCTTGTAAATCTGGATGGAATCATAGGTCCAGGTATCCAGGGTGTACGGGCCGCAGCTCATCCAGTTGTCAATGGAGGTGCCGTAGGTCGTGGACGTACGGTCCTCATTCATGCCGGCCTCATACATGGGCTCATACACAGGGGTGGTAGCGCGGTTCGTGAAGTGACTGCACACGTCGGTCTGGGTGTTGACGGTCGTCGTGTGAACTTCGATGGTGTAGTCATCGATCTTCTTGATGCCGACATCGTCCCAGGAGATGGTGTTGCTGGTGCCCTGCAGGCTGTAGTCCTTAGCGTTCACGATGGTGATCGTGTAGTCGGAAAGGAAGTCAGCCATCTTGTTGGCCAGCACGGGATCCAGCAGCATCTTGAAGGAGTAGATCATGGTGTCAGCGTTGATCGCTTCGCCGTTTGCCCAGTGAGCATTTTCATCGATCTTGATCTGCCAGGTGTAGTCGTCCACCTTGATGGGCAGCTCGGAAGCGATTTCGCCGATGTAGTGATAGCCAAGACCGTCATCATCCGGCACAGCGCGGAACAGCGTAGCGGAGCAATAGGTCAACGGCGTTTCCAACGACGTTTCAACGGAGTCATGTGCATTCAGCACAGGACAGTCACTGCTAATGTAGGTACGGTATACCTTTTCAGCAGTCTCGCCTTCTGCCTGTGCGGCGGAGAAGCAACTCAGCAACATCGTTGCCGATGCGATGAAGGATACCAGTCGTCTCAGTTTCACAGGAACTCACTCCTTCAGAAAGATGTTTATGCAAAGGATGCTGAATGCACCCGTGCACACGTCAGAAATGGGATTACGCCAACATGGAAAGGATGATGGCAAGAACCATCAGCACACCGCAGCAAATCATCAGCAGCCCCACATCGTTGTGGGTGGGACGTTCATTGCGGTATTTGAGATACTCATCCTTTGCATGAGAGGATTTTATGGGCCTGTTGGCAATCAATCGGCGCAGGGACTTAAGTCCCCAAGTGAAAGAGGTAAATGCCCGCATGTTGCCAAGCTGATGAATGATGCCCCAGACGAGAAAGACCGATGCCTGCGCAAAGACCAAATCTGCAGCAAAGGTTAATGGAGCGGATGAACGCTGAATGCCAAGGTAAACGCCGGGTACGGCGCCGATTACGAGAAGCACAACAGCAGTTTTCCAAAATCCACGCCAGGGGTGACGCTGCATGACTCAGCCTCCATTTCAGCAGGTATCATATACAAAGCGGTTCAGTCGTCAATGCTGAACCGCTCTGTTCGGATACTATCATACATTATTTTTCGCATAAATACAAGTCTTTTTTGTATTTTACCTGTTTTCTTTTACACTCATTTTTTACGAAAGTATGACAATGTGCAATTCGCGTAAAGCGAGATGCTGTGAAGCAAAGGCAAGTCGCGTAAACGTTTGCGGTTTGCGGCCGAAAAAGCAGCGGAAAAGACTTTGCTTGTTCGCCTGGCTGAAGGTGCTTTTTTACTTCCTTTGTCATCACAAAAAAATATACAACTTGCATAAATACAAGTGACTGTACCGTCCTCCGAGTATGGCACATGCTGGCGAAATTGTTCGTGTTTTATGCCAAATCCATCGGGTGATGAGCATACAAGGGCCTTACAGCAGAAAATTTGCATGAATTAAGCTCCTGCTAACATGCTCGCGGGAAATGCAAATAAGAAAAATGTATGGCCAAACATGCAAGCTGATTGACAGAAACCGCAAAGATTTGTAGAATAGGATACAGCAAGTACGCGCGCATTATTTTTGCGTGCTTGAGGCAGACACTGGTTATCATAAACAGGAGGTACATCGATGGATATTCAGATGCTACAGTCCACATGCCGTCAAGTGCGGCGGGATATCATCACCATGGTCGCCAAAGCCGGCGCAGGTCACCCCGGCGGATCTTTGTCCTGCACGGAAACGCTCGTGGCTCTCTATTTCGATGTCATGAAGGGTATTGATCCCAAGGATGACAAGAACCCCAATCGCGACCGCTTTGTGCTGAGCAAGGGTCATGCTGCTCCCGCCCTTTACGGTACGCTGTGCGAACGTGGTTATTTCGGCCGTGAAGAGTTCGACCACTTCCGCCAGCTGCACGGCATCCTGCAGGGTCATCCCGATGTGAAGAAGTGCCCCGGTGTGGACGCCTCCACGGGTTCCCTGGGTCAGGGCATTTCTATTGCCGTTGGCATGGCACTGGGTGCTAAGAAGACCGGCAATCCTGCCCATGTGTATACCATCGTGGGCGACGGTGAGTCTGATGAGGGTCTCGTTTGGGAAGCTTCTATGGCTGCCGCACATTACAAGCTGGATAATCTGACGGTCATTCTGGACTACAACGGTCTGCAGATTGACGGTTCCAACGATCAGGTCATGAGCCTGGGCAATATCCGTGCAAAGGCC
>CAVEUM010000012.1:0-67085 GCA_963618735.1 bacterium
GAAATAAAAAAATCCCGAAAGCCTTATCACGCAAGGCTTTCGGGTCATGTGGGATTAAATGGGCTCGAACCATCGACCTCCACGATGTCAACGTGGCGCTCTGACCAACTGAGCTATAATCCCATAGGCTGTCAACAGATGATATTATAGCATACGTGCGCGAAAATTGCAAGACCCAAATTGCAGGAATTCCAAATTTCTTCATCATTTTTGTTCCTGTAGGGCTGGCATTTGGCTTTCACATCCCCTGCGTCCTTGCAAAAACGGGAGGGTTTGCTGTTAAAGCTACCCTCCCGCAATTTTTACGCGTGATATAGTGTCAGAAACTGCTTCATGAAATCCAGCCAGGCTACAGGTGTTGTAACACCGCTGGCGTAAGGATAGAAAGCAATGAAGAGAATCAGGCACACCAGCAGATATCCCGTCAGGATGCCTCTGCCAAGCTTGGGTGCGCGCTTGCTGATTGCATTCATCAGGAGCATGGTTCCCAAGCAAAGGAACGGCACGCTGGCAAAGTAGTGGTAGATATAGGTTCCGCGCGGCACCAGCACCCACGGTAAATACTGTGCAAGCAGGCCGATGAGCACAAAGGCGCAGGCCACGTTGTTGGTGGATGCATGCACATGCATCAAGGCATCCGAGCCCTGCAAATGATAGCGGTGCTGCTTCACCCATGCGAATGCCGTAAACGCAATACCCGCCAAACCAACCAACCACACCGCCGGATTGCCAAAGCAGAAGATGGAGTAGCTGTAACCATCCGGTACGTATCGTGCCATGGCGTAATACATGGGACGCTTGATCAGCGGCCATTCATACCACGGCGAATAGAAGGGATGATTCATGCCCAGCCCCGGCTGCGAATGGTAGTTGAACATGTTGATCTGTGCATTGACGACACGGGTGATGAAGTCCGACAGACTTGTCACCTTCACATAAGCAAAGTACGGGATATAGCTTAGCAGATAAATCACCGCAGGCACAGCCACGAAGAACAGCAAGCACCACAGGCACAGCACGACAGGACGTCGCCAGGTCATATCCGCACGATGTTCCAGCATTTTGCGTTCACTGCCGGAAACGCCCGGAAGATCGATCACCCGCAACGACTGTCTGCCCATGCGGATATGCCGCG
This sequence comes from bacterium, assembly GCA_963618735.1. Taxonomy (GTDB): domain Bacteria; phylum Bacillota; class Clostridia; order Christensenellales; family Aristaeellaceae; genus CAKUFA01. The sequence goes on from CAVEUM010000012.1 coordinate 1,136, forward strand.
CCAATGTCCAGAAGAAGAGAACTGCCAATCCTGCGCCGGCATAGATGCCAATCCACTTGCTCGCAATGCCAAGACCCATGAACAGGCCGCTCAACGCCAAATCCGGCAGAAGCTTCTTCACGTCCTCCATGGCAATATCGCGCTGCATGAAGCGCAGCATGAACAGATAACTCCAGAGGATGAACAGCACCGGGAAGCTGTCAATCGTGGCAATTCTGGTCTGCGTGTAGTGCATGCAGTCCAGTGCCATCATGCACATGGCGGCAAACGCCATGTCTGTCCGCTTGGTCAGCTGCTTCCCCAGCAGATACATGGCAGGAAGCATCAAAATGCCCGCCAGTGCGCCGGCAAAGCGCCAGCCAAAGGGCGTCATGCCAAAGATGGCAATGCTCCAGCTCATGATGACCTTTCCAAGCGGCGGGTGCGATGTTTCGTAAGGCACCGTACCGTTCAGATGCTCAAAAGCGGTGCGGGCGTGGTAAATCTCATCAAAATATGTGCTGTTATACCAGCTGGGTTCCCCTTCCAGGGTATCCTGCTCATCCAGCAGCGCTGTGGGATCACTGAGAAGCGGCGATTCTTCGTTGGCGTTTTCCTGATCGATCACCGCAGCAGAAAGCGTATTGCCATCCAAATCGCGGAAAATAACCTCGTTCAGGATCAGCCCCACCTGCTGTGCGGTGATGCGCACATATCGTCCGCTAAGGACGGTGCGATCACTGCTGTTGAAGGTCTGTGAGCCGCTGCTTTCTGTGTAGTCACACACATACTTCCAGCGGAAGCATTCGCCCTCATTCATCTCAGCGTAATGCTCCGAAGACCAGGTTTCGCCATCATTGCTGGTTGCAACGGTGAAGTTGCTATAGCTGACCTGTGCGAAATACAGCATGTAGAATGCATCCTGCTCTTCCCCCAGGTCAATGGTGACTGATTCATTGTATGCCGTAGATTTCCACGGATTCTGCGGCGCTTTGGTGCTGCCCAGGTTGCACAGGGCAACCACCGCATACACCAGCGTTACGCTCATCATCAGGATCCAGTCTTTTTTGCTGAAATGAATCGTATGGTCTGCGTGGAAAAGTCGTGGATCACCGGGCTTATTGGTAATGCTCTCAGCGGGCAGAAGCGGACGGAAATTCTCGTCTGCCTTTGCAGGCTTCTTTTCCACGCAATGCTCGTGGCAAATCCACACCGCAAAGGGCACGCAGGCCACATTCACGATGGACAGCAGCATATTCAGCCACTTCGTATCGTTGTTCAGGTGACCGTAGGCAGAGCCAAGGCGCACCGCGTTATCCAGCACAATGCCTTCATTGATGAACACCGTACAGGCCGTAACGGCGGCCAGTAGCAGCAACCGCCGATCACGCTTCAGTGCGAAGGCCATCACAAAGAAGATGAGTGCGGGGAACAGATACCGCTCGTGCATCTTAATGCCCAGCACGTACAGCAACAGGAACAGCAAACCGCCAAGCAGCGGCAGATTCCGCAAATCGTTGCCGCGGACGTACATGGGCAACACGATTGCAAAGGCCAGCACCATCGCTGCCGTGCCGACTGTCTTCCACGTTGCCCCCAGGAAGGTCATCGCCAGGAAAGCCGCGGCAAAGCAGAGCATCAAGGCAGGCTCAAGCCAGCGAGCAGGACGTTCCTTCTTTCCGCGCCACTGAAGTGCCCCCCACAGAAGGCACGCAAGGGACAGGCACAGCGGTGCCAGCCAGGACGCGGCATTGTCGATGCTAACCCAGTTTGCGTTGAAGAGATAGTAGAAATTTGCCGTATTCACCGTGGCGTAAGGGTAACTGCTCAGGGTGTTGGCGTAAAGGTTGATCAGCCAGTCCCAGTTCAGATTCACGCTAAACGGGATCAAAATCACCAGAGCAACCAGCACCGCGATACCGCAGCCCTGCAGAATTTGCTTCCGTGATGCCGGGGTGCTGATCCATTCCAGCACAATGGCTGCCAGGCCGAGGAAGCCAAGCATCAGTGCCTGGGGCTTAATGAGCACGCAAAGCATATAGACAGGCAATGCCCACAGCCACTTGCGCTTGATGGCGAACCAAGCCACCAGCATCAGACCAAAGCACAGCACCGCGTCCACCTGGCACCAGGCCGCGCTATTCAGCACGAAGGCAGGATTGAAAGCAAACATCAACGCCAGAATGCCTGCCTGGTTACGGGAGCAGCGTTCCTCACGCGCCACGCGATACAGCACATAGGCCATGCCCAGATCGCAAAGGCTGGGAATCACCTTGAAGATCACCGTAGAGCGCAGCACGTTAGACAGCACGGTATGCCCCGCAGTCAAGCTGCTAAGCCAGGACGAGATTGCACTATTGAGTCCCAGAATGTACACATAGGCCGGAGGATAGTCGCAGAAGTTCGTTGCCTCATAGAACTGTGTCGGGCCAACGCTCGCCATGGTGTTGCCCCAGCTCAGGAAGCAGTTCACATCCACCTGATAGCCATCCACCAGAACAGCAATGACCATGCGGGTTGCGAAGGCAAGCAAGAGACCAACGCCGAGCCACACAGGGGCATTCTTTTTCTCCTGCAATTCATGGCGATCCAGCGTTACCGTTGGCGTGATCCATGCCGTGAGCAGTACAAAGGCAATGCCGATGAACATAAGCCACGGCCAGAACGCCGATGCCTCGGTGGTGTCTGTCTCCGTGTTATCCACCGGATCAACGTCCACAATTTCCTGCGTGGCATCAAACCAAAGGGACGCAATGCCGTCCCCCGGCACGGCATCCACCTGCTTCAGGCACAGATCATCGAATGTCGCTTTGCCCATGGATTCGCCGCTATAGCCGCCCAGTCGGACAAAGATGGTGACTTCTGTCTGATCCTCGCCAGTTTCGCCGTACCACTCGATATACTGCCAGCCATCGGTGGTTCCATAAACGCCATCACTGAAGGAATAAAGCCCCTCCACGGACAGATTGGCGCCATGGCCGCTATCGGGGACATCCTCCGTGCGCACCCAGCCGGACAAGCAGTACAGGGAATCAGGCTCCACCGTCACGGTCTGGTAAAAACGCGCATCATTCTCCGCCAGATTGCTGATCGTCACGGCGTGGTCACCGTTTTCCGCATCATCCGTTACGGAGAACACCGTATATCCCTCCTGCAGGCGGTACGCGTCTGTCGTCCAGCCTACAGGCATGCCGTCACCATCCAGCTCCTCAAAGCTTGGATTTTCCAGCAGATTTTCTCCGTCTTCCGCCAGGCCAGCCAATGGACAAAGCATCAGCACCAGCAGAAGCAGCCACAGGAACGATTTTTTCATCTTCAACCCTCTACTTTGGCGGGATTCACGCCCATGACGCAGGCTGAAACGCATTGCTGACATGGTTGATCCCCCCGCTCGTGATTTCCACAACATCAAAACGGATTGAACGGCCAAAACACTGCGCAGAAAGCAAATATTGTCCTGCCGCATGCGTAATCCGTTTTTGCTTCGCCGGCGTTACCGCCGTAAAACCGTCTCCTGCTTTTCCCCTGGGCCGTGCCTTAACCTCCACAAACACGATGGTCTCTCCATCCTCCATGATGAGATCCACCTCGCCATCTCCCCCGCGGAACCGCCTTGCAAGACAGGTCATGCCCTTTGCCGCAAGATATTCTTCCGCTGCCTGCTCACCCTGCAGACCGTCAGCATATTGACCGCGCCTCATAGGATGTTCTTCAGGAAGCTGCGGCGATGGGCAGGACAGGGGCCTAGCTCCTTCAGCGCCGCCACATGCTCAGCTGTGCCGTAGCCCTTATTGCGTGCGAAGCCATAGCCAGGGTATTTTTCGTCCAGCGCCGCCATTTCGCGATCACGGGTGACCTTTGCCACAATGCTCGCCGCCGCGATAGCATACGACGTGGCGTCCCCGTGGATAATCGGCACTTCCATGCCCTTCAGTCCCAGATTGGCGACAGCGTCCACCATGAACACATCCGCCGGAACCTGCTCTGCCGCCTCCCGCATCGCCTTTTTGGTGGCCTGCAGGATGTTCATTTCGTCAATTTCCTCTGGCGTAGAGCGGCCAATGCCCACATACAGCGCTTCCGCCATAATTTCCTCGTAAACCTTTTCGCGTCTGCTCTCGCTGAGCTTTTTGCTGTCATCTACCCACAGAATATGCGATTCCCTGGGCATGACAACGCAGGCCACCACCACGTCCCCTACCAGAGGACCGCGGCCGACCTCATCCATGCCAGCCACCACCAGTCCCTGGGACAGGAAGGGCATGTCTGTTTCTCTCAGCGCCTGAAACCTGGCTTCACGATCAATCTTCGGCATGTGTGTTCTCTCCTGCCCCCGGAATCGTTAGTCTGCGAGGCTTCGGCGCGGGCATTTCCAGCGTCAGCGGTCCCAGCTTGCCGGCACGGAACTCATCCAGCACCACAGCGCAGCAGCGATCATAGTCGCATACGCCGCCCTTCATCAGAAAGCCGCGTCCACGGCAAACTGCTTCCAGCAGTGCCTCGCCTTCCAGCGTCGTGTCCTTGATTTTGAAACGTTCTGCCACCGCCTGAGGCTTCACTGCCAGCATATCCCGCAAAAGGTGAATCGTCAGCATGGGCAGATCAACCACGTCATCCTTCACGGTGCCGATATAGCACAGGCGGCGGGCGGCAATCTGATCATCCAGCCGCGGCCACAGAAGGCCGGGGGTATCCATCAATTCCAAATAAGGAGTGATCTTCACCCATTGATTGGAGCGTGTCACGCCAGGTCGGTCACCCGTTTTGGCGATGCTTCCGCCATGGAGCTTGTTGGTGAAGGTACTCTTGCCCACGTTTGGAACGCCCACCACCATAGCACGCACCGTTTTGTGGATGCCCTTCTGTTCCGCGCGCTCCACGGTTTCCCTCGCTGCCTTTTCGATGACTGCCAGGCCGTCCCTGCTTTTGCCGCCCAAGGAGCGGTAAGCATAGGCGTCAATGCCCTGCTGCTGGAAATGGTTAATCCACGTTTTTGTGGCTGCAGGATCCGCCAGGTCAGATTTATTCAGCAAAAGGACACGCTTCTTGCCTTGAATCATCTTATCAAGATCGGGATTGCGGCTGGAATGAGGCAGTCTTGCGTCGCACAGCTCAATCACCACATCCACGCGACCCAGCTGCTGTGCCAGGAGTCGCTTCGCCCGCGCCATATGTCCCGGGTACCAGTTAATATCCATACTTTTTTACCTTTCTTCTGTGGATTATTCCGCGTAAATGATATCGTCACGCAGACGGTAGAGAGTGGCGCCACGGGTCTTCTTGCAGAAAGCTTCCGCCCACCACTCCACGCTCTTTACTTCATCATACTGCACCAGGCCGTAGCGGATGCCGTTCTTTTTGCCACCGCGCATGTTGGAATCCATCCAATGGATTTCATCGTTTTCCGCGTCATAGCCAAGCATAATGGCACTATGGGCACCCGTGCCGTACTCATACTTCGCAGACATCTGGAAATAATCGCCCCGTTGTGCCTGGCGCATAAAGTCGCAGGCCAGCTCGAAGTTTTCCTCATAGGTCAAGGATGTATCGTAGCGGAAGCTTGCCGCCTCATAGAAGGGATTGCCCTCACTGGCAGGGATATCTTCCCACGCCAGGCCATAGGAATAAGGCTTGCACTCCGCCTTTGGCAGATTGTTAGGAATGACCAGCGTAACATCCGGGTATTCTGCGATGCGAAAATCATCCCGATTCTGGCGGAACAGATAAACCGTAAAGTTCTTGCAGACATAGATGTCGCTTGCATAGTGGGCGCGCTGGCTCTTGCCGTCTGCTTTCACATACAGCTCATAGCCAAGGTTGATAATCCGATCAATGAAATCGTTCCGCGCCGTTTGGTCAGTGGTGCTCTCCTCTGAGGGTTCCTCCGTCTCGCTCTCCACAGACGACTCGTATTCATCCATAGGGATCGCATTATTGTCATCGTCCAGCATGACCTCTTCTATAATGGTCTCGATGCTGACATCCTCTTCTTCCTCTTCTGCATACGATGCAGAAATCAGGAGCAGCAGAACCATCAAAAATGCCAGACACGCAAATCCTTTGCGCCGCATGATTCATCACCTCACGTCTTCCATGATACCATGCAAACGCCGAAATTGCAAAGAGTTTTGACACGGCAGTTTTGCGGGAGGAGCGAAACCGCTTTGAAAAGCGTTTTCTCCCCTCCCGCACCCTCTCTTTTTCCCTAAACTTTCATAACAGGATCCTGTTTTTCCGCTCTGGCTCTCATTTTTCCCACACAGGAGCATTCAGCGTTTCCGCGATGGCTCGATGCAGATGTTCATCTTTCTGGTGCACGTAGTCCACGGAGGAGTTTTGACGCAACCAATTTGCGGGAGGAGCGAAACCGCTTTGAAAAGCGTTTTCTCCCCTCCCGCGCCCTCTCTTTTTCCCTAAACTTTCATAACAGGATCCTGTTCTTCCGCTCTGACCCTCATTTTTCCCACACAGGAGCGTTCAGCGTTTCCGCGATGGCTCGATGCAGATGTTCATCTTTCTGGTGCACGTAGTCCACGGAGGAGTTTTGACGCAACCAATTTGCGGGAGGAGCGAAACCGCTTTGAAAAGCGTTTTCTCCCCTCCCGCGCCCTCTCTTTTTCCCTAAACTTTCATAACAGGATCCTATTTTTTCCGCTTTGGCTCTCATTTTTCCCACGCAGGAGCGTTCAGTGTTTCCGCGATGGCTCGATGCAGATGCTCATCTTTTTGGTGCACGTAGTCTACGGAGGAGTACACCCATGTGCCATCCGGCAGAAAGAACTTGCCCGATCCGTCAGGCGCGAGACCGTAATCCGTCAGTGACTTTCCCGCCTCTGGCAGCAAAACCGTCAGTCGGTTTTCCACACGATTTCCCAACATCAAGGAAAACACGCCCGTTACCGGATCAATAGCTATATGGTTGCCCGTAAAACCAGACAAGCCAATGGCTTCATCGCTCATATAAACGGGAATTTCAGAAAAATACTGCTGAGGATGCTTCACATAGCACTGACTTCCCAGATATTGCGTGTATCGGCCGTCAGGCAGCCTGCGCCCCAGGCGATTTCTTGCCATCATCCGAAGGGTATCACGTTTCAGAAGTTTCCCCTGCAGAAGTCCCTGTGCAAGGCGAATCATATCGCCCCTCGCAGCAAAAAGTCCCGCATGGCCGCACAATCTCCCGTCACTGCCAAGGAGCTGCGCCTTGGGGTCATGCGGCGTGCCTGGGGCAATGCCCGACCGATGGATATACCTTCCGCGTTCCATGCGGTGCTCATGATCATAGCAGACACAGTCCTGCAGACGGTTTTGCGGCACCTTAGCAAAGGTATTCTCCATACGAAGCGGTTCGAGGATTTCCTGACGAATGCACGCCATCAGCGGCATTTGACAGATACCCTCCGCAACAAACCCCAGCACCATGGCATGCATATCAGAATAGAAGCGCCCTGTGCCTTGCTCCTCAGGCACAACGGCAAAGAGCTGGCACAGACCCGCTGTGCGATCTTGCTGGGCATCCACCCGCTCAGGTGTCACCAGTGCCACCTCAAAGCCCAGCACCTGATCTACCGTGATATTTTTCAGGCAGGCAAACTGCGGCGCGTAGGCGGTAACAGGCGCATCCAGCCGAAGTCTCCCCTGCTCCCACAATCGCATGACCGTAAGTCCTGTGAACAGCTTGGTCAGGCTCGCCAGATCAAACAGCGTTTGTTCGGTGATTTTCCCTGTGCCATCGCCATGGATCGCTCCGGCAGACGCCTCGCAGGCCGTTTCCGCCGTGCCGCACGCAACCGTCAGGCAGGACATAATGTGGGTATCGTTCACGAAATATTCCGCAGCATCTTTCAGCGTCACACCAGCCGCCCCCCCTTCTCTATGTATACGAAGAATTCCAGAGAGGCTTCCCCCTCTGGAACATTTCATGAAAAGCCATCAGAACATGCTGATCTGGCTGGTTTCGCTCAGTCCCTCCAGGGAACCATGCGTCCGCAGCAGATCCACCACGCCATTGCCCACATGTCCGCGCGCCTTCAAATCCTCAACGGACAGGAAGGGACTTTCGTCCCGCGCGGCTACAATAGAGATGGCGGCACTTTCACCCAGTCCGCCAAGGCTGGTAAAGGGACAGCGCAGGTTGCCATCCTCAATCTTGAACTTGCGTACGTCGCTCTTGTACAGATCCACCGGCAGGAAGTGAATGCCGCGCATGTTCATTTCCAGCACCAGCTCCAGTGCCGTTTGCGATTCCTTGTCCTTGGCAGTAGCATCCTCCATGTCCTTGATTTCACGGATCTTGGCACGGCAGGTATCAGGGTCGATAATCATGGTAGCCGCGTTGAAGCCATCGCCGCGAACCGTGAAATAGGCCGCATAGTATGCCACGGGATGGTGTACCTTGAACCACGCAATGCGCAGAGCCATGGTCACGTAAGCCACAGCGTGTCCCTTCGGGAACATGTACTTAATCTTCTTGCAGCTTTCAATAAACCACGGTGCCACATCGTGATCAAGCATGGCCTGCTCCATTTCAGGCTTCAGGCCTTTGCCCTTACGTACAGCCTCCATGGTTGTGAAGGACAGCTTAGGCTCCACGCCCTTATCAATCAGGTAATTCATGATATCATCACGGCAGCAGACGCATTCCTTCAGTGTAGCAGTGCCGGAGCGGATGATGTCCTGTGCGTTGCCCAGCCACACGTCCGTACCATGGCTCAGGCCTGAAATACGAATCAATTCCTCCATGGTAGACGGGTGCGTATCATCCAGCATGCCGCGCACAAAGGCCGTACCAAATTCAGGAATGCCGAATGTGCCCGTGGTGCAGTCAATCTGCTCTTTGGTAACGCCCAGCGCCTCCGGCGAATGGAACAGGCTGCGAACAGCGGGGTCATCCAGCGGAATATCACGGAAATCAACGCCTGTCAATTCGCCCAGCTCGTGAATCATGGTGGGGTCAAGGTGACCCAGGCAGTCCAGTTTCACCAGAATATCGTGCATGGAGTTGAAGTCGAAATGGGTGGTGATGAACTCAGCCGTTGGGTCGTCCGCAGGGTGCTGAACCGCCGTAAACTGGTAGATTTCATATTCCTTCGGCACAACAACCATGCCCGCAGGATGCTGGCCTGTGGTTCTCTTTACGCCCACGCAACCCTGAACAAGCCGTTCCTTTTCCGTGTTGCCGCACTGGATGTGTCTTTCTTCCAGATACTTGCTGACGTAGCCGTAAGCCGTCTTGTCTGCCAGCGTACCCACGGTGCCGGCACGGAACACGTGACCTTCACCAAAAAGTTCCACCACCTGATGATGGGCGCGGGACTGGTATTCATTTGCAAAGTTCAGGTCAATATCAGGCACCTTGTCGCCGGCAAAGCCCAGGAAAACCTCGAAAGGAATATCGAAACCATCCTTGGTCAGGGGATTGCCGCAGATGGGACAATCTCTGTCCGGCAAGTCCACACCTACCTGATACTTGCTCTTATCCACATCAAAGAAACCTTTATGGCAATGCTTGCAGCGGTAGTGAGGCGGCAGTGCGTTCACCTCAGTGATGCCGCACATACAGGCCACAAAGCTGGAGCCCACACTGCCGCGGCTGCCCACCAGGTAGCCATCCTTCAGCGAACGCTGCACCAGCCGTTCTGCAATGTTATACAACGTTGCGAAACCGTAGCCAATAATAGAATTCAATTCCTTTTCCAGCCGCTTGGTAACAATCTCCGGCAGAGGATCACCGTACCATTCTTTGGCCGTGCCCCAGGACATGTTCTGAATGTTATCCGCAGCATCCGGCCAGAAGGGCTGGAAAGTATCCTCACCTTTGGGATGCTTGGGAAACAGACGCAGCTGCTCCACCTGGTCGGCAATTTTTCTGGGATTTTCAATAACCACCTCATGGGCTTTTTCCTTGCCTAGGTAGCTGAATTCATCCAGCATCTCATTGGTGGTTTTGAAATACAGCGGCGGCTGATTATCACAGTCGTCAAAGCCCTGACCTGCCTGAATGATGGCGCGGTTGATAGCATTGTGCGGGTCAAGGAAGTGCACGTCACCCGTGGCAACCACAGGGAGTCCCATTTCTTCGCCCAGTTTGACGATGGTTCGGTTCAAATCCCGCAATCCTTCATCGTCCTTCACCTGACCATCACGAACCAGGAAGGCGTTGTTGCCGATGGGCTGAATCTCCAGATAGTCGTAAAAGCTGGCGATTTTCTTCAGCTTTTCCCAGCTTTCACCTGCCAGCACGGCACGGAACAGTTCACCCGCTTCACAGGCGCTGCCGACAATCAGACCCTCGCGGTATTTCTGAATCATCGCCTTAGGCATGTGAGGCTTGCGGCGGAAGTATTCCAGATGACCAATGGAAACCAGACGATTCAGGTTCTCCATGCCCTTCTGCGTTTTTACCAGCAGAATGATATGGAAGCTTTCACCAATAGCGCCGCCTTGCAGCTGGCGGTTCAAGTCTGCCAGCGTATTCATGCCCTTTTCACGGCATTCCTTGTACATTTTTGCAAGGCACAGTGCCGTAGCGGTGGCGTCATGCACGGCTCGATGCGCATTCTTCAGGCTGACGCCTAACTGCTTACACAAACTGCCCAGCTTGTGGCTCTTCATATCGGGGTACATCTTGCGGCACATGGTCAGGGTATCCAGCACGGTGCCATCCCACTGAATATTCAGTCGGCGAAGTTCTGCCTTCAGCAGTGCCGCATCAAAAGAAGCGTTGTGGGCAGCGATGGGACAGTCCCCAATGAAGTCCATCAGCTTGGGAATGGCCGTTTCCGCCGTTTCCTTATCGGCCAGCATCATGTCTGTGATGCCTGTGATGTTGGTGATTTTTTCTGCCAGCGGCTGCTTGGGATTCACCAGCAGGCTCAGGGAGTCCACCACCGTGCCGCCCTGCAGCCTCACGGCGCCGATTTCAATCACGCGCGCGATGTTGGTATTCAATCCGGTAGACTCAAAGTCCAGCACCACAATGGGCGAATCAAAGTCATATTCCGTGGCATTGTTCACCACAGGGACCTCGTCAATCAAATAGCCCTCGCAGCCTGGAATAAGTTTGATATCCTTGCCTTTAACAGCATTAAACGCTGCAGGGAAAGCCTGCACCACGCCGTGATCCGTAATAGCCACTGCAGGGTGTCCCCACTTGATGGCTCGCTTGATCAGTTCGTCTGCCGGGGTCAGAGCATCCATGGTGGACATGTTGGTATGCATGTGCAGCTCGATGCGCTTCTCCTCAGCAGTGTCCATCCGCTCGATTTTCTCCATAGGCACCATGTCGCGCACGGAAATAGACAGCTCGTGGGCGAAGTTATCATACATGCACTCGCCGCGAATCTTCACATTGATGCCGCACTTGATCTGATCCACCTTGTCCATAACGGCCTGCCGTTCCTCGGCGGTGATGGGTGCGGGGGCTTCATTATCGTTCTTTTTAGCGAAGCGGTTACGGTAGCGCATGAACACCTTGCAGAGGATGGACGAGGTGTAGTCGGTAACGGCGAAGGTGACCAGCATCAACTCGCCGCCCTTCAGCTCCTTGGACTCCACCTTGAAAATGTCGCCCTGTACCACCACCAGGCCGCTGTCGGCAGTCAGCTCCTTCATTTCTACAGGACGGTCGGCAATGCTGCGGCCAAGGATTGCCTTGCCCAACACATGATCCGTCATTTGCGGCATCATGCTTGGCTTCTTTGCCGGCTCCTTCGCTTCCTGCGGTTCCTTCTTTTCACGAGGAACAGACGGCTTGCGCTCCGCATGCGACTTTTCCGCCGTCTTATTCTCCATAGCGCGAAGCTGCGCGGTGGTCACCATCATGGCCTGCTCACGGGCACGTTCCTCACGAATCGCATTCAGCCGTGCTTCCTGGTCGCCGGAGACAGTCAGCTCTACCCTGACCTCTGCGCTGAAAATGTCCTTCACTGCCTGAGCAAGGCGTCCAGCCACATTCTGACGGGACATGTATTCCAGGGAAAAATCGTCTGGGAAGGTCAGGGTAATGCGGTCTCCCTCACAGCGCCAGTCAATCTGATCCATCCAGGATACAGAAGAAGGATAATTCCGCTTGAGGAAGTCCACCAGCACCTGCTTATAATCGGCAATGTTCGCGAGAAAATCGTCCTTCAATTCCGGACTGACCACCCGAAGTGCCAGCGGAAATTTGGGGAAAATCCGCTGCAGGACGGTTTTCATTTTCAGAAATGTTTTTTCTTCTACCAGCACCTTGCTCCGAAAGGTGATATAAGCCTTGTTCTGCTGACGATCATAAATAACCGTTGGCGATGTAAGCTGGTCTTTCAGGTGAGGTAATTCTTTGGTAATCTCGCCGAGCAAATCCTCATAACTCATAGCATTCCTCCTTGCTCGCGTTCGAAGGGGAACAAATGTGCCATCCAGTAAGGTGCAAAATAAAATCGAAACCACTCTCGCGGGAAGGATGGCTGTCTGCAACTGGATAAGAACCAATCAAACGTCCTTTGCGTCCGTCATTATAACATGAAGCAAAAGCGCGGTCAAGGTGCGGAAAATCTGTCCGCTGATCGTGCGGGCAGCTGTCAAAGCCTGTTCCGCTGCCGTTTTTTCCTCTGTTTGGCGCGCGATTGAAATTATTTTGTAACAATTTTATTGCATTTCTCTTGCAATTATTCATATTTTGTCGTACAATCTAAACAGACTCAAAATGAGTAAAGGAGTGTTTGCATGGGCAAGCGCATTCTGCTGGTGGATGATGAGCCGTTGATCCTCAAAGGCTTGAAGTATACGCTGGAGCAGGAAGATTATGAAACCGAAAGCGCCATGGACGGCGAGGAAGCCCTGGAAAAATTTTTCAGTCAGAGTTTCGACCTGATTCTGCTGGACGTGATGCTTCCGAAGCTGGATGGGTTGAGCGTGTGCCAGCGCATCCGTGAGCATAGCAATGTTCCAATTATTATGCTGACCGCCAAGGGCGAAGATATGGACAAAATCCTTGGCCTGGAATACGGCGCAGACGACTATATGACCAAGCCCTTTAACATTCTGGAGGTTAAGGCACGGATTAAGACCATTCTGCGCCGTGCGGGAAATACCGTCACGGAGGAAAAGAAGGTTATCCGCGTGCGCGATCTGGAAGTTAATCTGCTGAAGCGCACCGTGACCCTGGGCGGCAAGGAAGTCCGTCTGACCGCCAAAGAATTCGACCTTCTGCACATGTTTATCACCAACCGCGGCAAGGTTTTCAGTCGTGAAGAAATGCTGGAGAACGTGTGGAAGTATGACTATGCCGGTGAGGATCGCACGGTAGACGTCCACATCCGCCGCCTGCGCGAAAAGATCGAGCGCAACACCGCCGAGCCGGAGTTTATCCTCACGAAATGGGGAGTTGGTTACTATTTCACCGATAAAGAAGACTAAACATCGCCCGCTGAGCAGTATACGCTGGAAGATTCTTCTGGCGTTTTTGCTCATTGTGGGGATTTCCTTCGTCATCATGCTTTCCTCGCTGACGGGTTTGGTCAGCAATTATCTATTCACACAGCGCACCCGTCAGGACAGCCTTTCTGTTGAGAAGCTGGCTACGACGCTTGCGCCTCTTTTTGAGTCTGCCTCTTCCGATTCCCTGAATGAAGAGCTCGCTTCCTCTGCAGGGGAAATGGGCGGCAGACTGTTGATTGTGGATCAAAGCGGCAAGGTACAGTATGACAGCTTTTCCCTGCTGTTCGGCTCTCGGCTGGAATTGCCCGAAGTCATTTCCGTTTTGGCCAGCGGAGAAAGTACCGCCTATGGTATTCATTCCCTGAGCGGTGATGATACCATGAATACTACCGATGGCGCTACCACCCACGTATCCTACTGTGCGGCAAAGCTAACGGGCACTAGCGGCACCCTTGGCGCGCTTGTTTTCGTCAGCCCTGTGGAAGAACTGATTGAAAGCCTTTCCAGTGTAGAAAAACAGATGACCACCGCCTTTGCCGTGGTGGCCGCCGCCGCGCTTATGGTTGCACTGATTTTCTCCCGCGTACTGACCAGGCCCATTGTTACGCTCACCGCCACCCTGCAGAAAATGGGTCACGGCGACTTAAGCGTTCGCGTACCTGTGAAGGGCTCGGGTGAATTGCGTGAAATGGCCGTCAGCTACAACACCATGGCGGAGCAGCTGGAATCTCTGGACAAAAGCCGTAATCAGTTCGTGTCCAATGCATCCCATGAATTGAAAACACCGCTGACCACCATGAAGATTCTGCTGGAAAGCCTCATTTACCAGCCCGACATGCCGCAGGAATTGCGGACGGAATTCATGCAGGACATGGATCACGAGATTGACCGCCTCAGCGGCATTGTGACCGACCTGCTGACCCTGACCCGCATGGATGACCACAAGATGGAGCTTCATCCGGAGACCACCGACATTTCCCAGCTGACGGAAGAAAACCTCCGTCTGCTGCAACCCATGGCTGCCAAGCGCAATCAGACCCTCCACGGCGATATCGTTCCCGGGATTATGGCAGATGTCGATGCTTCCAAGATGAGTCAGGTCTTCTACAACCTGATTGAAAACGCCCTCAAGTACACCCCCGACGGAGGCACAGTCAATGTGTCCCTTGTGCGCGATGGCGAGCAGCTTTTGTGGCGCGTGCGTGACAATGGTGTGGGCATCCCGGCGGAGGATCTTCCTCACATTTTTGAGCGTTTCTACCGTGTGGACAAAGCCCGAAGCCGCGACACAGGCGGCACAGGACTGGGGCTGTCCATCGTCAGGCAGATTACCGCCCTGCATGGCGGTGAAATCACCGTGAAGAGCACCCTGGGGCAAGGCTCTGTTTTCTCCCTTACACTGCCCCTGAAGGAGGACGTGCACTCATGAAGCGGCTATGCTTATTGCTCCTGTGCTGTCTGCTTCTCAGCGGCTGTGCCGTCAATTCGGCCAATTCCAACCTGAATGCAACAGCGGTGCCCGGCACATCCCCCATTCTGCCTGAAGTGCAGCCTGCCGAAAGTCTTTCCTCCACCCACGATGCCCTCCTCTATTACCGCTACTATGATGAGCCTTACCTGGCGGCCGAGCGGCGGACGATTACCCAGTCCCCTACCCAGGCCTATGAGATGGTGCTGCTCACTGCCCTGGTTTCCGGCCCCAGTGGGCGGAACGATTGCCTGACCTCACTTTTCCCTGAAGGAACGCAGGTGCTTTCCACTGCCAAACAGGGTCGCACACTTTTTGTGACGTTGAGCCAGGAAATAATGGATCCTTACACGGACGAAGATGCTTCCATCAGCAGTGAAACCGCCGCATCGGAGTCCATTCTCCGCAGGCAGCTGTGCATGCAAAGCCTTGTCGCCACCGTAACGGAAAACTGTGACGTGGATGATGTGCAGATTCTTGTTGAGCAAAGCGGCAATTCAGCGGAAAGCATGCGCATGAAGCAGACGTATTTTCTGACCACCAGTGATGAGACCCTTTTAACCGCGCCGCAGACCCGTCAGGAAAACCTGATTCTCAGCCCCGAGAACGTGCTGAATGTCATCCTGAACAAGTGGGAAATGCAGGATTGGAGTCGTCTGTACCGTTACATGGCTTCCACCGATTCCTCCAGCGGCGAGGCACTGATGAGCCAGAGTGAGTTTGCTTCTGCCATGTCTGCCCTTCCCCAGCTCACAGGATTCACCTTTGAGGGCGGAAGCATCAGCACCGATGGGTGCTATGCCACCTACACCCTGAACGTAACCCTGCGTGTATCTGACGGCCAGACAGTCACTCGCACCGGTCGTGTCGTTCGGCTCTGCCGCGAAAATGACTGCTGGAAGATTACCTACAGTCAACTGACTGACTGGCTGGAGGGCGTATCATGAAAAAACTTCGATTGATGCTCTGCCTGTTGCTCGCGCTGAGCTTGTGCGGCTGTTCCTCCACCCAACCTGTTGATACCGCCGCCACCCTTCCTCCTGCTGAAACAGCCTTTGAAGCACCCGTTGGCGATGGCGGCATGCGGTATACCACCCAGGCAGCGCTTTATCTGCCCAGTCTTGATGATCAGCGGCTCCTCTGCCGCTACGTGTCCGTATCTCTGCGGCATGATACGCACCCTGCTCAAACCATCGTGCAGGCGCTGCTGAACTATGCAGGGGACGATACCGTGCATTCCCTGGGCAATGGCACGCAGCTGACCCTTTACGGTCAGAATCCCGTAGAGATCGCCGGTGGTGTTTGCACAGTGGATCTGACCTCTTCTGCCCTGATTCTCGATGACGAGGCCCTGTATACGGCCTGTCTTGCCATTTCCACCACCCTGTGTGCCCTGAGTGACATTCAGGCAGTGAACGTTCTGGTAGCCGATCAGGCCATCAGCATGGACATTTCCGGTAACCTGCCCATGGGCACCCTGCGAGGACATTCCGGTGAGGATCTGACGCTATTGTGGGAGCAGATGGAAGCCCGCCGTACGCCTTTGGGCGGAGATGCCTCCTCTGTGCCTGTAACCACCATGGCCACCCTTTACTTCCCCTTAGACGACGGAAGCGGTGTGATTCCCGAAACGCGAACGCTTACCTTCCCCGGACAGACCCCGCAGCAGCTTGCTGCTTCTCTCATGACCGCCCTGAGTGATGGTGCCCAGTATGTTTCCGGCACCGCCGCCATGCCCGTGCTGGACGACCTGATGACCACATCTCCTCAGGTTTCGGACATGATGGAAGGCGGTCGTTTGGTAACGCTGAACTTCGTAGACGACCTGGAAGACCAACTGAGTGATTACGGCATCCCGCTGAACTGCTTTATCGCATCGATAGCTGATACGCTGATGAGCTTTATCCCCTCGGTAACCGCAGTGACCATGCACGTTGGCTCTGACCTGTTGATGCAGGTGACAAGCCTCGAAGGAGGAACCATCAACTTCAACGATGGCATCATCCGCCGAACAGCCTTTGAGGAATTCCTGATGGATCAGGTCAACATTTATCTTGCAAAAGATGACAAGCTGACGGCCGTTACCAGAACGCTTCCTGCCGGCGAAACGTCCTCTCCGCGTGTTCTTCTGCAAAAGCTCGTGCAGGGTCCAACCTCCGCCGAGCGCTCCTCCGGCATTGAAAACGTGCTTCCCGTAGAGCTCAGCAATGCTGACATTTTGGGACTTAGTCTGGAGGATGATACGCTGATTATCAACCTGTCCGCCCACGCGGCAGAAGCAATCCGCCAGGCAGGCAGCGACCGTGAACAGCTCAGCTGCTACAGCATTGTGAACACCATGTGCAAAGCAAAGGGACTTCGGCGGGTCGTTTTCTTCTTTGATGGCGCTTCTGTGGATCAATTAGGCGGTACCCTGTACTGGAGCGGTGAGTTCCTCTACTGCCCCGGGCTCATTGAGTAAGGCTTCAAGCCCTTTTCAGCACGCCATTTTCATCGCACAGCCTCTCACCTCGCCCCTGTGACGATTGGGTGATGGCTGTGCGATTTACTTTTCACTGAAAAAGGTGGATTTATTTTCAAATGTTCATAATCCGTTCACGAGTATGTCAAAAAAGTCGATTATACTAACATCATCAACCGAGAGGGAAGAACCTCAGAGAAGGTTGATGGGAAAGGAATGAACGATCATGAAAAAAGATCTTAAGTCTCGTATTGTTTCCTACAGTGCAATCGCGTTGGCTGGCATTATGCTCGGCAGCGGCATTACCATGGCTACCCATCCCACCGCTCAGGCCGAAACGGATACCACCACGACCACTACTTCTTCTGTGGTGACCAGCCCCTTCACCGCGGCAGTCAGCGCCGTAAGGGACAGCGTGGTTGGCATCAGCAACTACCAGACGGTTCGCTACAGCACCTACGGCAATGGCAGCAGCGGCCTGTTTGGTTATGGCTACGGCAATGGCTATGGCTACGGCAACGGTTATGGCAGCAGCCAGGAGCAGGAAGTGCTCTCCGCTACCGGTTCCGGCGTGGTCGTCGGTGAAGGCGGCTACGTGCTGACGAATTACCACGTGGTGGAAGACGCCAGCAGCCTGAAGGTCACTGTGGGTGATGATTCCTACGATGCAACGCTTGTTGCCTACGATGAGAACCTGGACATTGCCATTGTGCAGGCCTCTGACCTGAACCTGCCTGCGGTTGCCCTGGGCGACAGTGATACCCTGCAAGTCGGCGACTGGGCCATTTGCATCGGCAATCCCCTGGGTGAACAGTTTGCCGGCACGGTGACGGTTGGCATCGTTTCCGCCCTGAACCGTGAAGTTTCTTCTTCCTCCACTGACAAGTACGGCCGTAAGGAAACCACGGTAAACTCCATGATTCAGACCGACGCAGCCATTAACAGCGGCAACAGCGGCGGCGGCATGTTCAACACCAACGGTGAACTGATGGGCATCCCCACCTTGAAGTACACGGGCTCTGCTTACTCTGGCACCACGGTTGACGGCATCGGCATGTGCATCCCGATCAACGCTGCAAAGCCCCTGATTGAAGAGGTTCTGTCCGGCAAGGTAACTTCCTCCAGCAGCTCCACTTCTTCCGGCAACAGCACCACCAGCATGACCATGAGCCGTGCTCGCATGGGCATTTCCAGCTCCACCATGAACACTTCTCATCCCGCTGTATCCAACGGTACCCTGCCCAACGGCGCCTACGTTGCTGCAGTTGAGGACAATGGCCCTGCCGCAAAGGCCGGCATGCAGGTTGGCGATATCATCGTGGATGTTGACGGCACTGTGATCACCTCCAGCACGCAGCTGCAGTCCGTGGTGTTCTCCCACTCTTCCGGCGACACCCTGACCGTGAAGGTCTACCGCGTGCCCGGTCTGGCCGACCTGGGCAGCAATGATGAGATTCCTGATGGCGAATACATCGACCTGACCGTCACCCTGGAAGTCATCGATGAGACCAATCAGTAAGATGCTGAATCCATAAATGAACGCCCCGCACGGCTTGTCAGAAAGTCTTGCGGGGCGTCTTTCATATAGAGCTTCTATGGACAGTCTTCTTCAAAGGAGACTGTCATGCTGGTGCGCTTATCAAAAACGCACCGCCTGCGATCAAATGCAAGCGGTGCGTTCTTTGATTCCGTTGATTACAGGTCCAGCACGTTGGGACCCACAGGACGAATGTCCAGCACATGGCAGCAATGGACGCCGAAAACGCCTTCCATGCAGGTAACGAAATGCTCCAACTCGCTCTGGGGAACGAAGTTCAGCGTGGTGCCGGCAAAGCCGCCGCCATGGACGCGCCATGCGCCCTTGTCTCTCAGCATGCTTTCTGCCAGCGCCAGTGCCAGGGACAGTCCCTGCTCATCGGGATGTGCGTACACATTCTGCAGATACATGAAGCTGGAACGACCGCTTGCGATGATCTCCTTGAAGAAGGTCTGCAGGTCATCATGCTCCAGAGCCGCTGCCTGTACGGGCACACGGTTGTTTTCCTGATAGAAGTGTATCGCGCGGAGAATGGCGCGATCGCTCACCTTACCATGGAGCGCGGGCAGTGCCTGCAGGAATTCTTCCACGCGGACACGGCGCAGATAATCCTCACCAAAGTAATTTGCAACAGAGCGCATCTCATTGGGGATGGCAGCATAATCATCCGTCAGGTCTGCATGGCTGCCGCCTGTGGCCACAACCACCAGTGCATATCCGTGAGCAGCAAAGTCGAAGGACGTGGGGCGCACGTCCGGATCTTCCTGCTTGAAGTCCACAGCCACCAGTCCGCCGGCGGAAGACGCCATCTGATCCATCAGTCCGCTGGGCTTGCCAAAGTACACGTTTTCTGCATACTGGCTGATCTTGGCACGAGTCTTATAATCAATGGTCATGCCATTGTAGAGATGATCCAGAATGGCGCAAACAAGCACTTCAAAGGCTGCGGAGGAGCTCAGGCCGCTGCCAGACGCAACGGTAGACGTCACCGTAGCATCGAAGCCGCCAATGTGATAGCCCATTTCCGCCATGCGTGCGGCAACACCGCGAATCAGTGCTGCGGTAGTGCCCTTTTCCTCTTCATGCACGGTCAAATCGGACAAATCAAGAGTGATAGGTGCATAACCCTCACTGTTCAGGTGCACCAGCTTATCCTCACGGGGGCTGACAGCAGCCAATGTATCCAGGTTGACTGCAGCGGCCAGCACGCGGCCATGGTTATGATCCGTGTGGTTGCCGCCGATTTCTGTGCGGCCGGGAGCACTGATCAGTGCCACATCGCCTTCATAATTGAAGACTTCCTCATGGCGCTTGAGCATGCGAATATGGCGCGCCGTCTGGTCTACCAGCATACCGTCACGGTTACCGTAAAGGTGATTCAGCTGTTCCATAGCATGGGGCGTTTTCAACTTTCGGATCTTATCTGCATACTGACTCATGATCATTCTCCGTCCTTTTTTGCTATTCTCTCTTGCCTGCGCTGGGCATGGAATTACTGAATGGCTTCCTGCCAGATGGAGATTAGTTCATCCATCCCCTTTTCCTGCACGGTTTGGCAGAAGTTCTGCCACGTATCGTCATTCAAGGGAATGTCACCGGTCACAAAGCGGGTCATGGTAATTTCCGCATAGGAACCCAAGTCTGCCTGAATGGCACTGACCCGTTCGCTTTGGGTTTTATTCATCGTTACCAGCGGCATGGGCTGAACAGAAATCTCTTTCAGCTTGGCCAACTGAGTAATGATCGTTTTGGTTTCCTTCTGGTCAAAGGCCAGCTGGAAGGACACAGAGGAAAATCCGGGCTGCGTGCCGCCATCCGCGATGGTCTTATCCGGCAGGACGCTGGATGTCACTTCCTCATTGGAAGGGATCCAGTTCCAGGTACCATCGCTGTTGAACTGATAGTCCACACCTTCCTCGCCCGCCTGAACCAAATGGCAGCCTTCCTCCGTGTACAGGTAGTCAATCCAGGAAAGCACCGTGCCGGGATTTTCACAGGCAGAGGTGACCGCAAAGGTGCCGCGCACTACATCGCCCAGAAGATCACGGTACACCTGCTCTCCATTATAGGTCAGCGGCATCAGCAGCTCATATTGGCTCAATGCGCTGCTGGGGGTCAGGGACAATGGCGTGGGTGCCAGCATGACACCATAGGTGATGTCCGCATCAGAATCCGTGATTGCACGAAGAGAATCCGCCGTGGTGAAGCCGTTGGTATCCAGCAGTCCCTCTTCCCACAGCTCATGGAGCCAGGTCAGGAACGCACGGTTTTCATCCTTGGTCAGGGTTGTCTGCACCTGACCATTCTCATCCACGTACAGGTTGTAGTCATCCGACACCAGGCCGAAAGCGTGACCCAGGAACCGCAGATCCCACATGCTGAGGAACTCCAGCGGCACCTCGTCCTTCTTGCCGTTGCCATTAGGATCGCCATCGCGGAAAGCACGAAGAACCTCGGTCAGCTCATCGGCCGTGGTGGGCACTTCCAGTCCCAGCTTATCCAGCCAGGAGCGGTTAATCCACATGGCGTTGTTGTTCTGCAATTCATTAATCAGCGGCAGTGCGACAATCGCGCCGTCAGGCATGGAAATTGCTTTTTCCCAATCCGGATGCTCCTGAAGCAGAGCATACAGATTCGGCATGTATTCTTCCAAATAAGGGCGCAGGTCAATCAGCTTGCCCGCTTCATAAAGCTCCAGGGTTTCGGTAGGGGTCAGCTCCGCCTTGAACAGGGCATCCGGCAGTTCCGTTTCCCCGCTTAGCATAGCAGCTTTGGCTTTTGTCCAGTCTGCCAGCTCCGTATACTGAGTCGTGGACACTGTAACGCCCGTCCGCTCCTGCATGGCCGTAAAAAAATAATTGGTGCTCCAGTCGTGGGTCGTGGAGCTACCGCCATCATACCCTGCCAGAGAAAACTCCTCTGCCAACGCAGATGTTACAGAAAAACATAAGAGAACAGCCAGCAGCATTGCCAGGCATCTGCGCATTTTGTCATCCTCCGTAGGAAAATTTCTATTCCTATTATATCGCTTTCTTTCAAATTTGAAAAGCACAATTTTTCCACCATTCTGTATGCGTTGGGAAAATCAGCTTGATTCATGCATTTTTATTGAAGCATGATGCACACAGTTGATGAATGATGACTTTTGAGCCGTTTTTCAGGCTATATTTGCCAGATAGCAACAAGAAACTTGCAGGATTTTTTCTTATTGGCAATACAGGCTGATAAACTGCCGGATCATTTCATCCCAGTAGCCCCACTCATGCGTGGCATCTTTTTTCTCCTGAGAAGTTACGTCCCAGCCGCACTGCTTCAGTGCCGGAACAAACCGCTGGTACTGGCTGTAGAGGAAATCCGCCGTGCCGCTGGTCACAAACAGCTTCGGCTTTTTCGGTGCGTCCGCATGCTTTTTCATTAATGAAAACAGGTCTGCATCCGAGCCTTTAACACTGGAAGGGTCTGCAAACAAGCGCGACAGCTGTGTTCCCCGACGTTCCTCCTCAACGGCTGCGGCCATATCGACCATGCCTGAAAAGCACCCTGCCGCCGCGAAACGCTCAGGATACGTCAGAGCCAGCTTCATGGCGCCGTAGCCGCCCATGGAGAGCCCTGCCACAAAGGTGTCTTCCGGACGGTTGGAAAGATGGAAGAATCGATGCATCAGCTGCGGCAATTCCTCCGACACATAGTCCCAGTAGCGTTCGCCATTCGCTTCATTCAGGTAGAAGGAATGGTTCACTGCAGGCATAATCACTGCCAGGCCGCAATTCGCCGCATACCGTTCAATATTCGTGCGGCGCATCCAGATCGTATGATCATCGCTATAGCCATGAAGCAGATACAGCACCTTCGGCTGTGCTGATTTTCCCGCGGCATCCAAACCGATGCCCTGATTTTCTTCGGGGATAATCACGTTGACCGTCGATGCCACATTCAGCGTCTTTGAAAAAAAGTGTGCTTCAAAGAAAGCCATATTCTTCTTCTCCTTCCGCGTTAACTTATTGAAAGTATAGGCCATGCGTTCCTCGATGTCAAGTACGCAAAAAGCCGTGAGGGAAAAGTGATCTTCACGCTTTTCCCCCACGGCTCGCTTTATTCATCTGCAGGCTTTTCTTCCTCATCAGATTCATCGGCCTTGATGATCTTGCTGACCAGTGCCGTTTCCACACGGTGTTCTTCCATTTTCTCCACCTTGATGTGAAGGCCGTCCACGTCAACCTCCGGCTGACTTCCATCCTCGGGGATGGTGGTAAACTGGCTGAAAACCAGGCCGCCCAGGGTGTCGTAATCCTCATCGAGAGGAAGCTCCACATCCAGGGTTTCCGCCACATCCTCCAGCCCAGCTGAGCCGGTGATACGCCACAAGTTTTCTCCAATTTTTGTGATGTCTGCCATAACCTGCGGGTCAAACTCGTCGTATATGTTGCCAACAATTTCTTCCAGCAGATCTTCCATGGTCACAACGCCGCTCATGCCGCCATACTCATCTACCACGACTGCCATGTGAATCTTTTTCTTTTGCATGTCGCGGAAAAGAACGTCCGCCTGAACCGTTTCAGGCACAAAGTAGGCAGGGCGGATGATCTCCCGCAAGGGGCGCGGCGACGGCTTGCGCTGCTCCAGCAGGTAATTGCGGGTGCTCAGGACGCCGACGATATCATCCATGTCCTCATCGTAGACTGGGAAGCGGCTCAATCCTGTGTCCATAATGGTTCTGATGACTTCCTCCGGGCTTTCCTCCACCCAGATGCTGGTCACATCGGTGCGGTGCGTCATCACATCTTCAGCAGAATGATTGTTGAACTCAAAAATGTTCTCAATCATTTCCTTTTCAGCCTCTTCAATGGTGCCGCTTTCGCCGCCTATATCCACCATCATGCGAATTTCTTCCTCGGTGACTTCCTCCGGCCGTGCATTCGGGTCAATGCCGATGAGGCGAAGCACGCCGTTGGTTGTCTTCTTCATCAGCCACACAAAAGGCTTGAAGATCTTTTCCAGCACATTCAGCACACCGCAGGTGAATTTTGCCGTTTTTTCAGGATGCTGAAGTGCAATTTTTCGCGGGACATAGCCGCCCAGCACCAGCGTGAAGAACGCCAGCACAAGGGTAATCAGCACTGTGCTGATGGCCTCCAGCGTGCTTTTGTCCATGGTGGCGCCCCACGTAATGAACAGCGCCGTCAGGCGGGAAGAAAAGTGTGTCGCGGCGAAAGCACTGCCCAGGAACGTCACCAGGGTAATGCACACCTGCACGGTAGCCAGGTACTGGTCCGGTTCTTCCGCGAGCTTCAAAAGATTCGCGGCCGAATCATCACCGTCATCAACTTCATGCCGCAGCTTTCCATCGTTGAGGGACATGACGGCAACCTGCATGGCTGCCAGAAATCCACTGATCAAGATCAGTACAAGCTGCAGCAGTAGCGGACCTCCCAGGGGGTCGGATGACAAAAAAATCACTCCTTAATGATTGATCAATCGTAATGCCATATGCCCATTCATACGGCACGCATGAAGCAATCAATGCTTCACCAGGATAAGTATATCATAATTATTACCAAAATCAAGGGTTGGAAATGCGGAAAGACCTTCCGCAACGAAAAAAAGGCTGCAGAAAGCGTTTGCTTTCCGCAGCCACAGGCTAAAAGCCTTTATTCCTCACTGCTGCCGACCAGCAGTTTCAGAACACTTTCAGGCAGATTCTGCATGAACACAATCAGATTGGTCGTAACAGAATTCTGAACATCCGTCATGTAGGTGTCCAGCTCGTCTTCCGTCATGGTGAAGGGATGAGTGGCGTCGCTCGCGTCAATGTCTGCAGCGGCATCCCCCGTGGTCTTTTCCACCTGCATGGTCACCATAGGATCATTGCTGTTGCCGTTCAGATACAGGGAAACCGTCTTTGTTGCGGCAGCATCCTTGCCATCGAAGGAAGCGGACTGCTGCACCCTGGCACTCAGGCTCATGCGGCTTGCGTCCGTGCCATCATTGGAAACGGCCACCGTGTAGGTCACATCAGAGGACGCCTCGGTATCACCGTAGTCCTTGGTGCCGTCCGCTGTAAAGCTGAAGAGCTCATACAGCGTGCCGTCTGCCTGCACAAGCGTCAGCGCTGCGGCAAAGGAAACCGCCTTTTCCGTATCCGACAGCCAATCGATGGAGAAAACCATCTGCTCTTTTTCGCCGGCAGAATTGGTATTCGTCAGCGTGCAGCCGGCGAAATGACCCACGCCGTCAACGGCGCCAAGGCGGTTATAGGTGATTTCGATGGGCATAACGTCAGCGTCGCCATTCTTAGGTTCAGCGGAAACTTCCACATGAACGGTCTCGCCGGCTTCGTTCTGCATCATGGTCACCTGTAAATCATCGTAATGAGACAGTGCTTCTCCCACCTTTTCAGGCGCCTTCGTAAAGAACTCTTCCTCGGTAACCTCCTGGTCACCAAAGCTATAGGTCGCGTTCAACTCCCGCAGGAAAGCCATCATGGACTCATTGGTGTACACTGCGTTCATGAAAACACTCAGTGCGTCCTTGCAGTCTTCTGCCGTAATTGCGAACGTGGTCTTCGTGGCGGCAGCATCATGATCCTTGCTCTGCTCCGTAACCGCTTCTGTGGTAACGGTAGAAGCGATGCGTCCCACAACCTCAGCAACCTTATCCGTATCGAAGGAGAAGTTGGCGGTAGCGCTCGTCAGCAGAGACTCCAGGTTGCTGAAGTCCGTGAAGTTCGTGTCAGCCTGGGCGCTCATCTCCTCTGTGTAGGCAGAAACCAGCGTCTGCAGTTCGTCCATGGTAAAAACAACAGGATGATCCAGCATCGAGGTAGCCAGATACAAGGTATCATCCTTTACCTGGACATCCGCTGTCAGCACCTTCGTGCCGCTCAGGTTCACGGAAAGGCCGCTGACCTCGCCTTCGTTGCCAGCGCGCTTGAAGTTCAGGGACAGTGCGCTCAGCAGGTCGCCTGCCGCGGTGGCGTAAGTGTCATTCAGCGGCAGATTGCCAGGGGTAAAGGTCACATCCGTGTAGGTTGTCCGACCAGCGGCCAAGCTCATGACTTCATTAGGAGATGCTGCCAGGCTCATCGTGGGAAGAACCAGCATCACGATAGCCAGAAGCACAGATAACAGTTTGCGCATTGCGTTTTCCTCCATCAAAAAATAGAAACCTGTCTGCATTATACAAAATTCGTCTTTCATCCGTCAACATTGCAATTGTAAATCTTCATGCATTTCTGCATTTTTGTCATTTTGGAAAGTTTTCCGCACTTTTTGTACATTTTCTTGCGGATTTCTTCCATTTCATAAAAAAGTGTGCTATACTAACTGGTAGACAAAGCCGGGGCTTAACCCGGTAACAGGGGAGGAATTCTCTTTGTATACGGACAAACTCATCATCGGCGCAGGTGTCACAGGCTGTGCTCTTGCAAGAGTACTCAGCCGCTACGAGGGCACCCTGGCGGTGATCGATCGCGGCAGTGACGTGGCCGAAGGAGCCAGCAAGGCCAGCAGCGGTATCGTCCACGCTGGCTTTGACGCCCATCCCGGAACCCTGAAGGCTAAACTGAATGTGGAAGGTGCGCAGATGTACCCCGCACTTTCCGAAGAGCTCGGTGTTTCCTACAGCCGCCCCGGTGCCCTGGTCATTGGCTTTACGGAAGAGGATCGCCAGACCCTGGAAACGCTCCTTGAGCAGGGCAAAGCCAATGGTGTACCCGATTTGCGCATTTTGGAGCATGATGAAGTGCTGGCCATGGAACCCAACACCAACCCCGAGGTGCTCTGTGCCCTGTACGCCCCCACCAGCGGCCTGACCAGCCCCTACGAAATGACTTTTGCCTTGGCAGATCATGCGGCACTGAACGGCGCCGCCTTCCATCTGGGCGCAGAAGTGACCGATGTGAAGCATGGTGAAGACGGGCTGTGGCATGTGACCACCACCAAGGGCGAATATACCTGCAAGGTGTTGATTAACTGCGCGGGCGTTGGTTCCGCGAAAATCCACAACATGATGAGCGATGACAAGCTGACCATCATTGACCGCCGCGGTCAGTATTATCTGATGGATCGCATGTCGCCTCTGCCTTTCCATATGACCATGTTCCAATGCCCCACCAAGATGGGCAAGGGTGTGCTGGTCTCCCCCACGGTGCACGGCAACCTGCTGTTGGGTCCCTCTGCCGAGGACATTCCCGATGAGCTGGACACCAGCACCACCGCCGACGGTCTGGCCTTTGTGCTCGAAAAGAGCCGTCTGACCTGGCCCAAGGCTTCCACCCGCGGCACCATCACCAACTTCTCCGGCATCCGTGCCCACGAAGCGAAAGGTGATTTCGTTATTGGTGCGGTAAAGGGCGTTGAAAATGCTTATGAGACCGTAGGTATCGAAAGTCCCGGCCTGTCTGCCGCACCTGCTATTGCAGAAATGCTGGGCGGACAGATTGCTGAAGAGCAGCATCTCGTAAAGAAGGCAGATTACAAGCCTGCCCACAAGCTGCCCCGTCCCTTCTATGCCATGACGACCGAAGAGCGTGCCGAGGCTGTGAAGAAGGATCCGCTGTATGGCCGCATGGTATGCCGCTGCGAGGTGGTCACCGAGGCGGAAATTCGCGCCGCCATTCATCGTCCTGTCGGCGCCACCAGCATTGACGGCGTCAAGCGCCGCACCCGCGCCGGTATGGGACGCTGCCAGGGTGGATTCTGCTCCCCTCGTGTGGCGGAGATTCTATCCGAAGAGCTTCACGTGCCCATGACATCCATCACCAAGTGCGGCGGCTGCAGCTATCTGCTGACAGGCACCATCCATGATGCAATCAAGGAGGAAGACTGACATGACGGCGAATGAAAACGGCATGATGCAGGTGGATGTGCTGATCATCGGCGGCGGTCCCGCAGGCCTTGCGGCGGCCATTGCAGCCCGTGAGGACGGTATCGAAAACCTGCTGGTTCTGGAACGTGAGCATACCCCTGGCGGTATTCTTCGCCAGTGCATCCACAACGGTTTCGGTCTGCATCGGTTCAAGGAAGAATTGACCGGTCCCGAGTACGCGCAGCGCGACGTGGATCGTGCTCACGAATTGAACATCGACATTCAGTGTGACACAACGGTACTGTCTGTAGAGGCGAACCACGTAGTAACCTGCGTCAGCGCGGAGCACGGCATTCAGCTGATTCATGCCAAGTCCATCGTGCTGGCCATGGGCTGTCGTGAGCGTCCCCGCGGTGCACTGGGTACGCCTGGTACCCGTTGTGCCGGCATTTACAGCGCAGGCACGGCGCAGAAGTTTGTAAACCTGGAAGGTTACATGCCCGGCAAGCGCGTAGTGATTCTGGGCAGCGGCGACATCGGTTTGATCATGGCACGCCGTATGACCCTGCAGGGTGCGAAGGTGTTGGCCTGCGTGGAACTGATGCCTTACTCCTCCGGCCTGAACCGCAACATTGTGCAGTGCCTGAACGATTTTGACATTCCGCTGTACCTGAGCCATACGGTCATTGATATTGAAGGACGCGAGCGTCTGAGCGGCGTGACCGTTGCGAAGGTGGACGAGAAGCGCCAGCCCATTCCCGGCACTGAGATTCATTTCGATTGCGACACGCTGCTGCTCTCCGTGGGTCTGATTCCCGAGAACGAGCTGAGCCAGGGCGCGGGCGTGAAGATTTCGCCTCTCACCAGCGGCGCAGAAGTGGACGACTGTCTGCAGACCAGCATCCCGGGCATTTTCGCCTGCGGCAATGTGCTGCACGTGCATGACCTGGTGGATCACGTTTCCAATGAGAGTTTCAAGGCAGGACATGCAGCGGCGGCTTATGCACGCGGCAACATTGCCGAAGGTGCCACCGTGGCCGTGAAGGACGGCGATGGCGTACGCGGCGTGGTTCCCCAGCGAATTCATTTAGGCGGCACGCAGGCGGTGGACCTGATGTTCCGTCCCAGTGGTGTGTTCCGCGGCGCCAGCGTTGTGGTAAAGAACGGCGACAAGGAGATTGCCCGCAAGAAGGCACCCATTTTCACCCCTGGCGAAATGGCGGTGGTAACGCTGAAGCCTGAGATTGTTGCCGCGCTTACCGATCAGGACATTACGGTCACCATGGAAAGGGGCTGAGCATATGGAACAGACAATTACCTGCATCAATTGCCCCATGGGCTGCCGCATGACAGTCACCATTGAGGACGGCCAGGTGACCAGCGTCACCGGCAACACCTGCAAGCGTGGTGAGCGCTACGCCCACCAGGAGTGTATCGCACCGGAGCGCATGGTAACAGCGGTGATCGTTGTCAGCAATCGCAGCATGCCGCTGAGTGTGAAGACTCGCACGCCTATTCCCAAGAAGCTTATTCATGCTTGCATGACGGAACTATCGAAGGTCACCGTTGTCGCTCCTGTCAAGGCCGGCGATGTGGTGCTATCCGATGTATGCGGCACGGGAGTAGACGTAATCGCCACCAAGAACATTCCCTAAAGCTGCGCGGAGATTCTGAACAGCTGTCGCTTTATGAACCCTACGTGAAGTTTTGTCAAACCCCTTGTAGTGTCGCGGTTTTCCTGCTATAATAGCGAGAGTACCCGATTTTGAAAGGAGTTTTGACTGATGTCTCTGACAAATCTTCTCTTCGGCCTCAGCACTGCGCTGGCTGAAGAAGCTGCCACCACTACGGATGTTGCTGCTCAGGGAAGCACTCTTTCCAACGTTGTGAGCATGATCGTTTCTCTGCTGCCCATGGTTCTGATCTTTGTGGTGTTCTATTTCTTCCTGATTCGTCCCCAGAAGAAGAAGGACAAGCAGGTGAAGGACATGCTGGACGCCCTGAAGGTTCGCGACCGCGTGTGCACCATTGGTGGCATCTATGGCACCATTACCGCTATCAAGGACGACACGGTGACCCTGTCTGTTGGCAAGGATCATGTGAATCTGGTGTTTGCTCGCTGGGCTATCCGCTCCGTGGAAGAAGTTGCCGTGGAGAATGACACCGAGCCGCTGAACTAAGATTTGCCGAGAATTTTCAAGTATAGAAACACCCGATCATCGTATGATGGTCGGGTGTTTTTTATCCATTTCTATGGGAGTTATGGAAGAATGTTTATAACAGGTCAAGTTGAAGAAAGTACACTGCGAAGGGTTCAAGGGGGCGGAGTCTTCGACTCGTTACCGCAAAGCCCCTGGAAGTTTCATATCAACTCAACTTGCAAGAAAGTACACTGTGAAGGAATCCAGAGGGCGGAGTCTTCGACTCGTTACCGCAAAGCCCTCCAGATGCATCGTAACAAGTCGACCAGTAAAAGAGAAGACATTCCTCTATTGCAGCGTTGCGCTGAAAACGCTTCGCTGTTCAGCGCTCGTCAGGCAGAGTTGACTGCGCTTTCTGTAGGACTGGAAAATGCATTGATTGGGGCTTCGCCCCATGCCCTACCAGGGGCGCCGCCCCTGGACCCTGCAAGGGTCTTCGACCCTTGACCCATTATTGTTTCTTTCCCTGATCGTACCACTGATCATAGGCTTCTACGATCTTCTGCACCAGCTCATGACGCACAACGTCCTTCGCGGTCAGATGCACCATGCCGATTTCAGGAATATCCTTCAAAATTTCCAATGCCTCTGTCAATCCGGACTTCTTCCCCGCAGGAAGGTCTGTCTGTGTGACGTCGCCCGTGACAACCACCTTCGAATGGAATCCCAGGCGGGTCAGGAACATCTTCATCTGCTCCGAGGTCGTATTCTGTGCTTCATCCAATATAATGAAGGAATCCGACAGGGTGCGGCCGCGCATGTAGGCCAGCGGCGCCACTTCCACCGTGCCGCGCTCCAGCAGGCGCTGGTAGGAGTCCACGCCCATAAAGTCATACAGTGCATCATACAATGGGCGCAGGTAGGGATCCACCTTTTGCGTTAAGTCGCCAGGCAGAAAGCCCAGTTTTTCCCCGGCTTCCACCGCAGGTCGGGTGAGCACAATGCGTTCGACTTCTTTATTCTTCAGCGCAACCACAGCCAATGCCATAGCGAGGTAGGTTTTGCCCGTGCCTGCAGGGCCAACCGCAAAGGTCAGGTCATGCTCACGAATTGCCTGCACGTATTCCTGCTGGCCAAGCGTCTTACACTTCACCTGCTTCCCGCGGTGGGTAATGGCAACCACAGAGCGGAGGATCTCGTCGATCATGTCGACTTTTCCTTCGCGTGCCAGGGCGATAGCGTAGCGGATGCGGCTCCGATCCACCAGCTCATTGCGGGCAATCATCTCCATGAGCTTCACAACAACGCTTTCCGCCAGCTCTGCGTCTGCCGCTTCGCCCGTGATCAGCAGTTCTGAACCTCTCAGTGCGATGGTAACGCTACATTCCTGCTCAATAAGAGCAACATTCTGGTCATTCATCCCGAAGAGCGCCATATAGGTTTCCATGGTGTCTTCCGACAAACTGATCTTACGTGTTTCTGTCAAAAACATTCCCAGCCTTTCCACTGTCTTTTTCCGGAGACAGCCAAGCCGTGAAGAAGTGCTGGCATCTTGCAAATCCTTCTACCTTTATCATACTATAATCTCGCCGTTTGTCAATGAAAGGATGATAAAAGCCCCATGAAGGCGCTGGCCTCCACGGGGCTTCCCTTATACCAGTACTTTTTTCTCCCACTTATTCCCTTTCATTCGGATGAAGAACAGTGTCGAGCGGAACACCCAGTCAATCACCATAGCCAGCCACACACCTGCCACGCCCATGCCGCAGTTCTGGGCAAGGATATAGCCGAACAGGACGCGGAAAGCCGCCATGGAGAAAATGGACACAGCCATGGTAAAGGTCGCATCGCCTGCTGCGCGGAGTGCATTCGGCAGAACGAAGGACATCGGCCAAATGAAGATACTGCCTATGCCATGGATAGCAATCAGCTGCTTTGCCACTTCCGCCGTTTCATCAGAAAGATTGAACGGCATCACCACCAATGACAGGCAGGACAGGATCACCACGTTTAACGCCGCCATAGCACAGTAGGCAATGATCATCATCCGCTTTGTGTACATGCGAGCCTGTTTGAACTCGTGTGCGCCAACGCACTGTCCAACCACGGTAATCATGCCCAGGCTGATAGCGCTTCCCGGCAAAACCTCCACAGAGGCCATGGTGTTGCCCACAGCATTCGCGGCGATGGACACCGTGCCGAAGGTACTCACCAAGCCAAGCAAAATCAGCTTACCAAGCTGGAAGATACTTCCCTCCAGACCATTGGGAATGCCGACCTTCAGAATTTTCTTCACCATTTCGCTATTCCACTCAAATTGCAATAGCTTCGGGCAGGGAATCGTGCAGCGAGGGTTACGCAATGCCAGCTGCATCACAATTGCGCCGAGGATACGGCTTACGAGCGTCGCGATAGCTGCACCTGCCACGCCCATTTTCAGACCGTAAATCAGCAGCGCATTGCCCGCCACATTCACCAAATTCATCACCAGGGATGTTTCCAGAGAAATTTTTGCATTACCCATGGATCTGAGCAGTGCCGCCGAGGCGTTATACATAGCCAGGAAGGGATAGCTCACAGCCGACCAGAACAGATAGATTCTGGCGTTTTCCATCACATCCGCGTCAATGGAGCCATAAATGGCATTCAGCATTGGAATGCGGAAAATCAGGCACAGTGTCATGATCGCCGTGCTGGCAATGAGAATGACGTAAAACAGCATTTTTGCCGAGCGACCCGCCTGCTCAGGATCCTTTTTTCCCAGATACTGGGATGACACCACCGCGCCGCCTGTTGCAAGGGCAGCGAACACATTGCTCAGCAGAATATTGATCGTATCCACCAGAGACACGCCGGAAACTGCCGCCTCGCCGCAACCGGAAACCATGACCGTGTCCATCATGCCAATGGTCACCGTAAGGGCCTGCTCCAGCAGAAGCGGAATCAGCAGCCGTCGCAGATCCTCTCTGGAAAAAAGCATGGGGCTGCTTTCTTTTTGTTGCATCTTTCTCCCCTCCTCCCGCAGAATCGAAAAGGACGGGATAACGTTAGCACAAACTGCGTCCATTGTCAATGAGAAAGAAAGTGCTTACATCCCATACATCATAAAAACAGCCTGTTCCCTTGCATTTTACATTGAAAGCTGATATAATCATATTGGTCAAAGATAGTCAATTTTGACCGGAATCAGAGGATACAACCATGCGATTAAGTGATACCATTGAGGATTTTATCAAGATGCTTTTGTCTCAGGATGAGCCGGAAGTGGAGCTCAAGCGCAACGAGCTTGCTGAATATTTCGGCTGTGCCCCCAGCCAGATCAATTATGTACTGGCCACGCGGTTCACCCCCGACCACGGCTATGTGATTGAAAGTCGGCGGGGCGGCGGCGGCTACATCCGCATTGTGCGGGTAGTTCAGCAGCCGGGGCAGCAGCTATTGTATCTCATCCACGAGCGCATCGGTGACAGCATCACTGAAAGTGAGGCAGCGCACATCATCTCGCGTCTGGTAGAGCAGAAGCTGCTGACGCCCAGCGAGGGTGACCTGGCGCGTGCCGCCGTGTCTGCCCAGGCACTGTCCGTCCCCATTCCCGATAATATGAAGGACACCGTGCGCGCCAAGACGCTGAAGATGATGCTGACAACCATTGCGCGACGCAACACCCCTGCCATCGAGGGCTAAGGTTCCATCCCCCACTTTTCGCAATCCCGTTACCGAAAGGATGATCCATCATGTTATGTGAAGAATGCAAGGTCAATGAAGCCACGTTTACCATTTCCGTGGTCGTTGGCGGCGAAGTGACCACCCGTCACCTGTGCGGTGAATGCATGGCCAAAATGAATTCTGATCTGCAAAGCGGGAACATCAAGAGCCTGCTTTCCTCCATACTTTCCGCCATCACAGGCGCTGAAGCACCCGAAGAGCCCCATCAGGAAATTATCTGCCCCCGCTGCCGCACCACCCTGAGCCAGTTCACGAAGTCTGGTCATTTGGGCTGCCCGCACTGCTACGAAGCGTTTCGTGAGCAGCTGCAGCCCATGCTATTGCAGATTCATGGACGCGTGCAGCACGCAGGACGCGAGCCGCTGAACACCTGCGAGGCGCAGCGTCAGCGCACCCGTCAGGAGGAGTTGACCCGCCAAATGGAGCAGGCTGTTGCCCAGGAAGATTTTGAGACAGCTGCCCTGTTGCGGGATCAGCTGCGGGACATGGCCGCAAGGGAGGCAGAATCATAATGAGCGAGCATGCAACCATTCTATCTTCCCGTGTTCGGCTGGCACGAAATTATGAGGATCTACCCTTTGAGGTCGCCGAGAAGCCTGATGATGCCGCCATGTGCATCTCCCGCACCGCCAACGCCATGAAGCTTTCCGGCGCGGATCGTGATTTTGAAATGCTCCGTCTAAGCGACATGAGCGCCAACCAGCGCCTTGTGCTGAGCGAAAGCCATCTCATCAGCAATGATCTCATGCGCCACCCTGACACGGCGGCCGTTTTGCTGAATGTGGAGGAAAGCACCTCCGTGATGATGAACGAGGAAGACCACCTGCGGATTCAGTCCATCGTTTCGGGCGATGCTCTGCAGGCAGCCGCAGACAGATGTTTCCGCGTGGAAGACGCGCTGAGTCGTCAGGTGACTTTTGCCTTTGATCATCAGCTTGGCTACCTCACTGCCTGCCCCACCAATACGGGTACTGGCATGCGTGCCTCTCTGCTGATGCATCTGCCCATGCTGACCATC
The DNA here is from genome assembly GCA_963618735.1 of bacterium. Taxonomy (GTDB): domain Bacteria; phylum Bacillota; class Clostridia; order Christensenellales; family Aristaeellaceae; genus CAKUFA01. Next base: position 35,690 of record CAVEUM010000012.1, read on the forward strand.
GGCAAGCAGATGGGCAATGTGGGGCAGATTGTCGCCAAGGTTGGTTTGACCATTCGCGGTGTTTACGGAGAAGGTGCTGAGGCGTTGGGAAGCCTGTATCAGGTTTCCAACCAGGTGACGCTGGGACGCACGGAGCAGGAGATTATCAGTGCCGTAACCACCGTTGGTCATCAGCTGACGGACATGGAGCTGTCCCTGCGTGAAAAATCCGCCACTGCTCATCGACTGGAGCTGGAAGATCCCATCTGGCGTGCCTGGGGACTGATGTGCAACGCTCGCATGATGGATCTGCCCGAGTTCTTCAAGCACTGGAGTGCCGTCCGTCTTGGCGCCTCCATGGGGCTGTTGGATGTAAAAACCGACACGCTGGATCAAATGCTGGAGCAAGTGCAGGATGGTCATCTGCGCGACTTTGCTGAAGCCGGTCTGAACCGCAAAGAGCTGTCCGTGACCCGTTCCAGCCGCATCCGCGGCATGCTGGTTCACTGATATTTTTCGGAGGAAATTATGGCAATTTTCGGACAATTTACGGAACGTGCCCAGCAGATGTTAGAATCTGCCCGCTCCATTGCCGAGGAGCTGAACAGCCCCGTCATCGGCACCGAGCACCTGCTGCTGGCACTTGTGAAAGATGACGCCCACCTGCCTCAGTCCATTCAGGATAAGGCAGACTACGACGCAGTGCTCAATCTGCTCCCCGAGGAGCACACGAATGACGAGAAGCCCCTGCACATCAGCATGACGCCGCGGATGAAGAAGCTGCTCGAACTCAGCGTCATTGAATCCCGTCGCCTGGGGCAGGCCTACATTACCGTAGAGCACCTGTGGCTGGCACTTCTTCGGGAAGACGGCAGCGTGGCCTTCAGCATTCTGCGCCAGCTGCAGGTGAATCCTGCAGAGGTGCGGGATGAGGTCCTCCGCCAGATTCGCATGGAGCGGAGCAGCAGCGAGGAAGAGCCGCAGCGTCAGCGTCCCGCAGGCAAGCCTGCCGGCAAGAAGGGCGATACCCCTGTGCTTTCCCAATACAGCCGCGATTTGACTGCCGCCGCGCGGGATAATGAGCTGGATCCCGTCATCGGCCGCGACACGGAAATCCAGCGCATCATTCAGATTCTCATCCGCCGCACGAAGAACAATCCCGTGCTGATTGGTGAGCCCGGCGTAGGCAAAAGTGCCGTGGTAGAAGGTCTGGCTCAACGCATTGTGCAGGGAAATATTCCTGAAATGCTGGTAGGCAAGCGGGTGCTTTCCCTGGACATCGGCAGCATGATCGCCGGCAGCAAGTACCGCGGCGAGTTTGAAGAGCGGCTGAAAAATGTCATGAAGGAAATCCGCGAAAACGGCAACATTTTGCTCTTCATCGATGAAATTCACAACATTGTGGGTGCCGGTCAGGCAGAAGGCAGTCTGGACGCCGCCAACATCCTGAAGCCTGCCCTGGCGCGGGGTGAAGTGCAGTGCATCGGTGCCACCACCCTGGAAGAATACCGCAAGCACATCGAGAAGGATGCCGCTTTGGAGCGTCGTTTCCAGCCCGTCATGGTAGGCGAACCCACGCAGGAGGAAGCTCTGGCCATCCTCCACGGTCTGCGTGACCGCTACGAAGCGCATCACAAGGTGCACATCACCGATGAAGCACTGAAAGCCGCCGTGACCCTCTCCGATCGCTACATCGCCGACCGTTTTCTGCCCGACAAGGCTGTTGACCTGATGGACGAAGCCGCCTCCCGCGTGCGCATTCAGGCATTCACCGCGCCCCCCGATGTAAAGGCGCAGGAAAAGCAGTTGGAAGCATTGGTAGCCGAAAAGAAGGACGCCATTACCCATCAGGACTTTGAACGTGCCGCTTCTCTGCGTGACCAGGAACGTTGCCTCCGCCAGGAAATTGAGATGAAGCGCAACGCATGGTCAACCCAGCAGTCCGCCGCCCGTGACGTTGTGAATGAGGAAGACATTGCCCAGGTCGTATCCACCTGGACAGGCATCCCCGTCCGCAAGATGACCGAAACCGAGGCCGATCGCCTGATGCACCTGGAAGACACCCTCCACGCGCGGGTCATCGGCCAAGAGGAAGCCGTCAGTGCCGTTGCCCGTGCCATCCGCCGCGCCCGCGCCGGATTGAAGGATCCGAAGCGTCCCATCGGCAGCTTCATCTTCCTTGGTCCCACCGGTGTAGGCAAAACCGAGCTGTGCCGCGCCCTGGGCGAGGCCATGTTTGGGGATGAATCTGCCGTCATTCGCATCGATATGAGCGAATACATGGAGAAGCACACCACCTCTCGTTTGGTGGGTTCACCGCCTGGCTACGTGGGCTATGAAGAGGGCGGCCAGCTGACGGAGGCCGTGCGCCGCAAGCCTTACAGTGTCATTCTGCTGGATGAGGTGGAGAAGGCGCATCCCGATGTGTTCAACATTCTCCTGCAAATTCTGGAAGATGGCCGCCTGACCGACAACACCGGACGCACCGTCAGTTTCAAGAATACCATCATCGTTATGACCTCCAACGCAGGTGCCCACAACATCGCCGCCAGCCGAACCATGGGCTTCGGCGCCAGTCCCATGGCGGACGTACACAGCTACGAGGCTATGAAGGACTCCGTGATGAAAGAGGTCAAGGAGCTGTTCCGCCCCGAATTCATCAACCGCGTGGACGAGATGATCGTCTTCCACTCCCTGACGGAGGACAATATCCGCCGCATCGCCGATATGATGCTGACGCAGGTGGCTGACCTTCTGAAAGAGCGCAATGTTCAGCTGACCTGGGATGACGAGGTTGCCAGCCATCTGGCTACCGAGGGCTACGACGCCAAGTTCGGTGCCCGTCCCCTGCGCCGCCTGATTCAGAGCACGGTAGAAGACATGCTCAGTGAAGAGCTGATTCTATGTCACATTGCTCTGGGCGACCATGTCCGTCTTTTCGTGCAGGATGGCACCATCCATGCCGAGAAAGTTGCAGACTGACGCGATAAAGAGCGCCGCAAGTAAAAAAACTCCCTCTGACATTTGATCGTCAGAGGGAGTTTTCTTTTCTATGATTACTTGTCTATGATTACTTGGCCACAATGTTCAGCAGTCGGCCAGGTACGAAGATGATTTTCACAATCGTCTTGCCTGCCAGGAGCTTCTGCACATCGGGATGGTTCGGCAATTCCTTTTCCGCCTGCTCGCGGGTCATATCCGCAGGCACCATGATACGGCCGCGAACCTTGCCGCATACCTGCACGGCAATCTCGACTTCTGCCTTCTTCATGGCCTCCTCGTCCCAGGTCGGCCACTTCTGATGATGAATCGGTTCGCCGAAGCCCAGGTTCTGCCACATTTCTTCGGTGATGTGCGGCGCCACAGGGTTCAGCAGCAGCAGCAGCGTACGCAGTTCGCCGCGGGTCACGCTGCCAATCTGGAACATTTCATTTACCAGAGACATCATGGCTGCGATGGCGGTGTTGTACTTCATCTTCTCGTAGTCTTCGGAAACCTTCTTCACGGTTTCATGCATCAGGCTGTTCAGCTTTTCAGAATAGCCTTCCTCCTCCGTGACCAGCTCCTGCAGCCGCCACACACGATCCAGGAAGCGGCGGCAGCCCTTGGCACCATTGGTAGACCACGGGATGGCCTGGTCAAAGGCGCCCATGAACATCTCGTACAGGCGGAAAGCATCAGCGCCGATTTCATCAATGATGTCATCGGGATTGATCACGTTGCCGCGGGACTTGGACATCTTCTCACCATTCTCGCCCAGAATCATGCCATGGCTGGTGCGCTTCTGATAAGGTTCAGGGCTGGGCACCGCGCCGATGTCATGCAGGAACAGATGCCAGAAACGGCTGTAGAGCAGATGCAGGGTGGTGTGCTCCATACCGCCGTTGTACCAGTCCACAGGCAGCCAGTACTTCATGGCATCCTGGCTGGCGATGGCGTTGGCGTTGTGAGGATCCGTATAGCGGATAAAGTACCAGCTGGAGCCAGCCCACTGGGGCATGGTATCCGTTTCACGCTTGGCGGGGCCGCCGCAGCAGGGGCAGGTGGTGTTGACCCAGTCCGACATGGTGGACAGCGGGCTTTCGCCATCGTCCGTAGGCTCGTAATTTTCTACATTCGGCAGCAGCACCGGCAGCTGATCTTCCGGCACGGGCACCATACCGCACTTGTCGCAGTGGATCATAGGAATGGGTTCGCCCCAGTAACGCTGACGGCTAAACACCCAGTCACGGAGCTTGAAGTTCACCTTCCGCTCGCCTACGCCTTTTTCTACCAGATGATCGATGATCGCCTTCTTAGCCTCGGCAACCTTCATGCCATTCAGGAAGCCGGAGTTCACCATCACGCCATCCTGAATGTCGGTGTATGCTTCCTTCTCCACATCACCGCCGGCAACCACCTCAATCACAGGCAGGTTGAACTTTTTGGCAAACTCCCAGTCACGGGTATCGTGGGCAGGCACGGCCATGATGGCGCCCGTGCCGTAGGTCATCAGCACATAGTCACTGAGCCAGATGGGAATTTCGCGGCCGTTCACAGGATTAATGGCACGCACGCCCTCCACCTGAACGCCGGTCTTTTCCTTGGCCAGCTCAGCACGCTCAAAGTCGCTCTTCTTGGCTGCAGCTTCACGATAAGCCATGCATGCATCGAAGTTGGTAATCTGATCCTTCAGCTTATCAATCATGGGATGCTCAGGAGAGAGCACCATGTAGGTCGCGCCGTACAGGGTATCGGGACGGGTGGTGTAAATGCGCACCTTCTCGCCTTCCGCCGTCAGCTGGAAATCCACCTCGGCACCTTCGCTGCGGCCAATCCAGTTGCGCTGCTGCACCTTCACCTTGTCGATGAAGTCCACCGTGTCCAGACCATCCAGCAGCTTCTGGCCGTAGGCGGTAATCTTCAGCATCCACTGGGTTTTCACCTTGCGGATCACAGGGCTGCCGCAGCGCTCGCACACGCCGCCGACCACTTCTTCATTGGCCAGGCCGCACTTGCAGGACGTGCACCAGTTGATGGGCATGTGAGCCTTGTAGGCCAGGCCGTGCTTGTACAGCTGCAGGAAAATCCACTGCGTCCACTTGAAATAGTTAGGATCAGTGGTATCCACCTCGCGAGTATAGTCGAAGGAGAAGCCGATCTTCTTCAGCTGTTCGCGGAAGTGATCGATGTTCTTCTTGGTAACAATGGCGGGATGCACCTTGTTCTTGATGGCATAGTTTTCCGTAGGCAGGCCGAACGCGTCCCATCCGATGGGAAACAGCACGTTGTAGCCCTCCATGCGACGCTTGCGGGCGATGATGTCCATGGCCGTGTTGGAGCGAGGATGACCTACGTGCAGGCCCTGTCCGGAAGGATAGGGGAACTCAATCAAGCCATAAAACTTCGGCTTGCTGTAGTCATCGGTTGCTTCAAAAGCGTGGGTTTCTTCCCAGATCTTCTGCCACTTCGGCTCAATTCGTTTCGGATCATAGGCCTGGATCTCCATTGCTTCTCCTCCTTAAAAGTAAAAACCGTTCCATCTCTGCAGACTGCAAAGACGAAACGGTCAGTTTCGCGGTACCACTTTGCTTGCACGGCGCGTGCCATGCCACTCAAGCGCTGTAACGGACGCCTCCGCCGATTTCTCATCGGAACGCTCCCGGGCGAGCAGTTTTCCATCCTTCCCCGCGCTTTCACCAGCCGCACGGTTCTCTTCACAAGGGTGCAAAACGTTCCCATTCATTGCGACAAAAATAAGTATATCACCCGCAGAACGGATTGTAAACCCCTTATTTTCCGCAGTCTTACGGGTGCAGTCTTCATTTTGCACAGGAAGATGACGAATTGTTACAATTTTATGAAGAAAGTAGTTGACATTCTCCACATTTGAGGCTTACAATAGAATGACTACAAGTGTATGCTGACCCTTTGCGTGGGTTCTTACATTTGATAAGGAGGGATCCTTTGGATGGAAAACACCCGTAACGTGCGGCGGCTCTGCTTTGCCTGTGCGCTGGTGCTGGCACTGGTGCTCATGTGTGCAACCGCCCTGGCCGCACTGTCTTATCCTTTTATGACGGTCACCAACGACAAGGTCAACATGCGTGCCAAGGCTTCATCTACCGCCACCATCCTTGAGCGGCTGGATCAGGGCGCTTCTGTTACGGTGTTGGGCTCTACCGGAAGCTATTATAAGGTAAGCTACAACAACCGCACGGGTTATATTCTGAAGAAATATATCGTGACCGATGAAGAAACCATCGTGACGCCTACCCCCGCACCGGTGGAAACTGTCACGGGCTATCCTTATGATACCGTCACCAGTGACAGCGTCAACCTGCGCGCCAGGCAGTCTGTGAACAGCGACCTGCTCAAGAAGATCCCCAAGGGCGCAACTGTTACGGTGCAGAGCGTTTCCGGCACTTTCGCCAAGGTGACCTACAACGGCACGGAAGGCTATGTGAAAACGGACTACATCGTGCTGAAAAAGATTGTGAAGGCCACTGCCACGCCCAGTCCTGCGCCGACCCTATCCCCTGTGGAAAGCGGCTCCGAGTATGTAACGTTGCAGAAGGGCTCCGAAGGCTCTGCAGTAAAGGCACTGCAGAGTGCACTCATCGAGCTTGGCTTCCTATCCGGTTCCGCAGACGGCAAGTTCGGTGATGCCACTCAGTATGCTGTAACTTCCTTCCAGTCTACCAATGGCTATCCCACCACAGGCATCGCAGATGCTAACCTGCAGGCCTTCCTGTACAGCGGCACGCCGAAAAACAGCAAGGGGACCAAAACAACCGTGAAAACCCTTGCCCCTGTGGATGGCGTGATTGTCCGCCTGAACAACACAGGTGAGCTGGTGGAAACCATCCAGACCCGCCTGACTGAGCTGGGCTACTACACAGGGAAAATTTCCGGCACCTATGACACGGCCACGCAAAGTGCTGTGAAGGCTTTCCAGAAGAAGAACGGCCTGACGGTAGACGGCAAATGCGGCTCCGAAACGCAGAAGCTTCTACTAAATGGCAGCGGACTTTCCGCGGATGCAACCGCAACTCCTCTCCCCACCGCAACGCCTACCCCTGTGCCGACCTTCACCGTGCCTGGCAGTAAGGTGCAAAGAGGCAGCTCCGGCGCGGACGCCAAACTGGTTCAACAGAGGCTGAAGGAGCTTGGTTACTACACAGGCAAGGTGGACGGCAATTTCGGTTCCGCCAGTGTCACCGCACTGAAAAACTTCCAGAAGAAGAACGGCCTTGATGCAGACGGCGTTGCCGGTTCCGGTACCTATAACATTCTGTTCAGCATCAACGCCCTGTCTGCTGGTGCAACCGCAACGCCTGCGCCCATCGCAACGCCCGTTGCCACTTTGACGCCCTCCCCCACTCCTATTACAAAGGACAATGTAACCGTCATCAAGCTGGGTGTAACCGGCGATGCTGTGACCAGACTGCAGGAACGTCTGACCGCGCTGGGCTACTACAACGCCACTGTGGACGGTGTCTGCAAGGCGGATGACGTAGCCGCCATTCGTTCCTTCCAGCGCAAGAACGGCCTGAAGGAAGACGGTTCTGCTGGCTATGACACGCAGGTTCTGCTTTACTCGGCTGGTGCCCTGACCAGCACCGGCGCCATCGCTGGCGGCACGGTGGACACCTTCACCACCCTGAAGAAGGGCATGACAGGCACCGCCGTTTCCGACATGCAGAAGAAGCTCATCGAGCTGGGTTACCTGAGCGGCGAAGCGGACGGCAACTATGGCCGTTCCACCGCCACCGCCGTGTACAATTTCCAGAAAGCCAACGGTTTGAGCCGCGATGGTGTGGCTGGTTCCGCCACCCTGTCCCTGCTGTATTCCTCCACAGCAACAGCCGCTACCCCCACTCCCAGTCCGACGCCCACCGCCAGCAGCACGACCCTGAAGCAAGGTGACATCAGCGATGCGGTAAAGAGCATGCAGCAGCGTCTGATTGAATTGGGCTACCTTTCCGGCAAAGCAGACGGCAAGTTCGGCGTACAGACCTACACTGCCCTGCTGGCCTTCCAGAAAGCCAACAACCTGACCGTGGACGGCATGGCAGGCACCAAGACGCTGAACAAATTGAACAGCAGCGCTGCCATCAGTTCCAGCGGCACTGCCCAGGCAGCAGCAACCCCCACCATCAACCCCAACGCCAGTGCGTCTTACGTTCCAACGGCATCCTCCGTGCGCTACGCCAACTGGTATACAGAAGTAAAGGCACGCTGCAAGCTGTATCCCTACGCCACGGTGTATGACTTCTCTACAGGAATCTCCTGGCAGGTGCACATGTTCTCCCTGGGCGCCCACGCGGACTGCGAACCTCTGACCGCCTCCGACACCGCCAAGATGGAGAAAGCTCTGGGCGGCAACACCTGGAACCCCAAGGCTGTGTGGGTCGTGTTCGCCGATGGCCGTGTATACATGGCTTCCATTCACTCCATGCCTCACGGCGTGCAGCATCGCACCGATAATAACTTCAGCGGCCACATCTGCATTCACTTCCCGCGGACGGATGCGCAGGTCGCAGCCATTGGTCCCTATGCCACCAGCCATCAAAAGGTCATCGATGCCGGTTGGAAGACCACGCAGAGCATGATCAAGTAAATTCCTATTTTTCAAGAGGGGCGGAACCGCTTTGAGAATCGGTTCCGCCCCTCTCGCACTCTCCCCACTCCCGAAACTTTCGCTATTTATTTGCAGGCGGGCGGCTTTCGTGTCCCCCTCTCGCGCCCACTCCGAAAACCACATGGAAATATACTTTTAGGCTTGCCTGAATAAAGCATTGTATGCGGTGCAGAGCTTCATACAGTGCTTTTTTCTTATGCTTTTCATGGGTCTATGATTGACATTTGTCATGCTTAACTGTATACTTTTCATGCTGAATCCAATGCGCCAATGCATTGATACAAAGGTGGCCATACGATGAATTCTTCCGCTGCGTACAAACCCCGTTACGCCAACTGGGTTTCCTCCAAGGTTATTTTACTCCTGTTTCTTTTCTTCCTTCTGTTGCTTTTCGGTGCAGAATGGACCGTGTCTGCTTCCCGTCTGCTCAGCGTTTTCATGATGCTTGCGGCCTTCGCTGTGCTCATCATCGACATGCTGTTTCTCCGCGCCAGAACCGCACTGAGCTATGAGGGCGGCGGTGTACAGCGCAATGTGTTGAAAGCTGTGCTTGACCAGGCCAGGGACGCTGGCTGGGATGGTCGCGGCAAGCTGCTGGATATCGGTTGCGGAAGCGGCGCACTGGGCATTATGGCCGCCAAATGCGAGCCGAAGGTTCTTGTCACCGGCGTTGACAGCTGGCGCAGCACTTGGGATTGCAGCCAGGCACAATGCGAAGCCAACGCAGAAGCAGAAGGCGTAGCCCAGCATGTTTCTTTCCGCAAAGAGGATGCCGCGAAGCTTCCTTTCATGGACGGAACCTTTGACGTTGCGGTCAGCGCCTTTGCCTTCCACGATGTGCGCACGCAAAAGGACAAGAAAGCACTGGTGGCAGAAGCGCTCCGTGTGGTGAAATCAGGCGGCGTTTTCGTCTTCCAGGATACGCTGTACGACAAGCAGGTCTATGGTGATACAGACGCCTTCATGAAGTCATTGGAGCCTTATGTGTCCGAAATTCATCTGATCGATACCCGTCATCCCGATGATGTGCCCAAGTACCTGACGCTCCCCTGCTTTCTCGGAAATACGGGCATACTGTGGGGCAAGGTTAAGTAATCCCGTGATTTAAAAAGCAAAGTGTGCTGTTCCTCCGTTTTGATGGTCGACAGCACACTTTCTTTTACCGCTATTTTGTGAAAAATTTATCGTTAAAGACTTGACAATTGAGCAGAACTTTGTTAAACTGTTATCGAATTCAGGAAAATGCCTGATGAAGACTGTCGGATTTTCATCCGACTCGATGTGTAAGGAGAGAGCATCATGGCTACCACTTATCCGATTGTGGACAGTGTCGAATCCTTTGAGAAAGTTCTGGCAAATGTGCGTGCTGCACAGAAGAAGTACGCTACCTATACGCAGGAGCAGGTGGATCAGATCTTCCTGGCTGCTGCCATGGCTGCCAACAAAATGCGTATCCCGCTGGCCAAGCTGGCTGTAGAAGAAACCGGCATGGGCGTGGTGGAAGACAAGGTCATCAAGAATCACTTCGCTTCTGAATATATCTATAACGCTTATCGCTACACCAAGACCTGCGGCGTCATTGAAAAGGATGACAGCTACGGCATTGAGAAGATTGCTGAGCCCATCGGCGTGGTGGCCGCAGTCATCCCCACCACCAACCCCACCTCTACCGCCATCTTCAAGACGCTGCTGTGCCTGAAGACCCGTAACGGCATTATTATCAGCCCTCATCCCCGTGCCAAGAAGAGCACCATTGCTGCCGCTAAGGTGGTGCTGGAAGCTGCTGTAGCCGCTGGCGCTCCCGAGGGAATCATCGGCTGGATTGATGTGCCCAGCCTGGAGCTGACCAACATGGCCATGAAGGAAGCTGACATCATTCTGGCTACCGGCGGTCCCGGCATGGTGAAGGCCGCTTACTCTTCCGGCAAGCCTGCTGTAGGCGTCGGTGCCGGCAATACCCCTGCCATTATTGATGAAAGTGCTGACGTTTTGCTGGCTGTCAACAGCATCATTCACTCCAAGACCTTCGACAACGGCATGATTTGCGCTTCCGAGCAATCGACCATCGTGCTGGACAAAGTTTACGACAAAGTTAAGAAGGAATTTGCTGCCCGTGGCTGCCACTTCCTGAAGAAGGACGAGCTGAACAAGGTTCGCAAGACCATCCTGATCAATGGCGCCCTGAACGCCAAGATCGTTGGCCAGAAGGCCGCCACCATTGCCAAACTGGCTGGCGTGGACGTGCCTGAGGATACCAAGATTCTGATCGGTGAAGTCTCCAGTGTTGACCTGAGCGAAGAATTCGCCCATGAGAAGCTGTCCCCTGTGCTGGCCATGTACCGTGCCAAGGACATTGATGACGCTTTCGACAAGGCTGAAAAGCTGATCGCCGACGGCGGCTATGGTCACACTTCTTCCATCTATCTGGACGCTGTTGCCCATCAGGATCTGGTGGACAAGTTTGCGGCCCGCATGAAGACCTGCCGTATTCTGGTGAACACACCTTCCTCTCAGGGCGGTATCGGCGATCTTTACAACTTCAAGCTCACGCCTTCTCTGACCCTGGGCTGCGGCTCTTGGGGCGGCAACTCTGTCAGCGAGAACGTGTCCGTAAAGCATTTGCTGAACGTTAAGACCGTCGCCCAGAGGAGGGAGAATATGCTCTGGTTCCGTGCACCGCAGAAGGTTTATCTGAAGAAGGGTTGTCTGCCTGTGGCTCTGGACGAGCTCAAGCATGTCATGGGCAAGAAGCGTTGCTTCATTGTAACGGACTCCTTCCTGTATCATAACGGCTATACCAAGACCATCACCGATAAGCTGGACGAAATGGGCATCCAGCACACCACGTTCTTCGATGTGGCGCCCGACCCCACCCTGGCCTGCGCCAAGGAAGGCACGAAGGCCATGATGTCCTTCCAGCCTGACTGCATCATCGCTCTGGGCGGCGGTTCCGCTATGGACGCCGGCAAGATCATGTGGGTGATGTATGAGCATCCGGAAGTGGACTTCCTGGATATGGCCATGCGTTTCTGCGATATCCGCAAGCGTATCTACACCTTCCCCAAGATGGGTGAGAAGGCCTACTTCATCGCCGTGCCTACTTCCGCCGGTACCGGTTCTGAGGTGACGCCTTTCGCCGTTATCACCGATGAGCGCACGGGTGTGAAGTATCCTCTGGCTGACTATGAGCTGATGCCCAACATGGCCATCGTGGATGCCGACCTGATGATGAATGCCCCCAAGGGTCTGACCAGTGCTTCCGGTATCGATGCTCTGGTGCACGCGCTGGAAGCTTATGCCTCCATGATGGCTACCGAGTTCACGGATGGTCTTGCCATCAAGGCCTCGCAGACCATCTTCGAGTATCTGCCCCGCGCCTATAACGATGGTCCTCACGACCCCGTGGCTCGTGAAAAGATGGCCAACGCTGCTACCATGGCTGGTATGGCTTTCGCAAACGCCTTCCTGGGTGTTTGCCACTCCATGGCTCACAAGCTGGGCGCTTTCCATCACCTGCCCCACGGCATCGCCAACGCTCTGCTGTTGGAGGAAGTGCTTCGCTTCAATGCTGCTGAGGTTCCTACGAAGATGGGTACCTTCCCGCAGTACGACCATCCTCATACCCTGCGCCGCTATGCCGAGGTGGCTGAGGCTCTGAACCTGCCCGGCAAGACCGACAGCGACAAGCTGGAAAGCCTGATTGCAGCCATCCATGACCTGAAGCACCAGATTGGCATTAAGGATTCCATCCGCGAGTATGGCGTTGACGAAGAGAAGTTCCTCGCCACCCTGGATGAAATGACCGAGCAGGCCTTCGATGACCAGTGCACAGGCGCTAACCCCCGTTATCCTCTGATGAGCGAAATCAAGGAAATGTATCTGCGTGCCTACTATGGTGAAAACGGCAAGCAGGAAAACGCATAATTTGCATCGAAACTATCTTATAAAGGATATCGTTCACCCATTCCAAAAGGAGGTAGCACCATGAAACTGGATCAAGTAATTGCCGAGCGCAGCAACAAAACCGTTTATCGTGATGGTGATCTTGTCATCAAAGTTTTCCATGACGACAAAAAGGCGGACATTCTGAATGCCGCACTGAATCAGGCTCGTGTAGAAGATACTGGCCTGAACATCCCCCATCTGGAGGAAGTCACCAAAGTAAACGGCGAGTGGGCCATTGTTTCTGAATACATTGAGGGCAAGACCCTGCAGCAGCTGATGGATGAGAATCCCGACAAGCTGGATGAATATCTGGAGCGGTTTGTGGATCTTCAGCTGGACATGCACAGCCACACCTGCCCCATGCTGAACACCCTGACGGAGAAGATGCAGAAGAAAATCAGCCAGACCTCGCTGGACGCCACCACGCGGTATGAACTTCATACCCGCTTGGCCGCGATGCCTGTACACCATAAGCTCTGCCACGGTGACTTCAATCCTTCGAACGTCATTATCACGCCGGATGACAAGGCTTACATCATTGACTGGAGCCATGCCACCCAGGGCAACGCATCTGCTGATGCGGCACGTACCTTCCTGCTCTTCAGCCTCAATGGCAAGGAAGATGTGGCCGAGAAGTACCTGAACCTGTTCTGCAAGAAGAGCGATACCGCCAAGCAGTATGTGCAGAAGTGGATTCCCATCGTTGCCGCCAGCCAGTCCGTGAAGGGCAAGCCCGAGGAGAAGGAACTCCTGCTCCACTGGGTTGACGTGGTGGATTACGAGTAAGGTGCTTCAGCAAAGTGATTCCGCTCCTTTGTTGATGCCTCACAGGACGGGAGAGCGATCTGAAAAGGTCGCCTCCCGTCTTTTTTTTGCAGTTCATTTGTTATTTATTTGTCATGCGTATGCAAAAAGCAGCGATTTCTGTATACAATGGCGAATATGCAGCGATTTTCAGACCTGTCATATGCGGATTTGTACAGGTTGAGAAAATAACTTCCCAGATTGCCCGTAAAAAGCTACAAAAAAGATTTGTTTTTTGAATGATTTTAGCCAAATTTGTACAACTCTCTTGACGAAAATGCATAAAATCGTATACAATAACAATGAAAGAAATCCCACTTTGTGGGTCTTAGCTTCCATGATGAAAGCGGGTGCAGTCATGCGTTATGTCGCTCCCACAGCGGAGGTCCGGGAAGGGTTTCATCACGGCCGCAATCGTAAGGCCTATGAAATGCTCGGCGCACACCCCGTGGAGCAGGACGGTAAGCCTTATTGGCACTTTGCCGTATGGGCTCCCAATGCGAAAAAGGTTTCGCTGATCGGTGAATTTTGTCAATGGGACAAAACTGTCTGTCCGATGGTAAAGCAGTATGACGGCATTTGGGAGGTTCGTCTTCCTGCAGAAAAATTCACAGTAGCGTCTGATCCCAAGCGTTATCAGTATGCCGATGCGGCAGAGAAACTGCGGACTTATAAATATGCAGTTCAGGGTGCTGACGGGGTGTGGCACGAAAAGGCCGATCCCTATGGTTTTCAGATGCAGATGCGTCCTAACACAGCCTCCATGCTCTGCGATCTTTCCGGTTATCAGTGGAAGGATCAGGCATGGCTGAAGCAGCGTGCAACGTGGGATGCTTATCACAGTCCCATGAATATCTATGAGGTTCATCTGGGTTCCTGGAAGCGTGCCGGCAGTGGTAAAACAGGAACCGGCGGTGCTGGCAGTGAGTCCGGTGAAGCCGGCAAGATGCTTACTTATGCAGAGATAGCTGACCAGCTCATTCCCTACGTGCAGGACATGGGCTATACGCATATCGAGCTGCTGCCTGTGATGGAGCATCCCCTGGACATGTCCTGGGGCTATCAGGTCACGGGTTATTATGCTGCAACCAGCCGTTACGGCACGCCCAAAGAACTGATGGCTTTGATTGATCGCTGCCACCAGGCGGGGATTGGTGTCATTTTGGACTGGGTTCCTGCTCATTTCCCGCGGGATGAAATCGGTCTCCGTCAGTTTGACGGCACGGCCTGCTATGAGCACCCCGACCCTCGTCGCGGCGAGATGGCTCAGTGGGGCACCTGCATGTTCGACTTTGCCCGCGGTGAGGCTTGCTCCTTCCTGCTGAGCAACGCGTGCTTCTGGCTGGATTGGTATCATGCCGATGGTCTTCGAGTGGACGCCGTTTCTGCCATGTTGTATCACGACTTCTGCCGCGAGGCCGGGCAGTGGCTGCCCAACAAAAATGGCGGTCGTGAGAACCTGGAAGCCATTGCTTTCCTGCAAAACATGAACACGGTGATCTATCACGATTTTCCCGGCGCCATGACCATCGCAGAGGAATCCACCGCCTTCCCCATGGTAACCAAGCCTGTTTCCATGGGCGGTTTGGGTTTCGGCTTCAAATGGAACATGGGCTGGATGAATGACATGCTCAGCTATGTCAAGCTGGATCCCATCTACCGCAAGTGGCACCATGACAAGCTGACCTTCTCCCTGTACTACGCCTTCTCAGAGAATTACATCTTGCCATTCTCTCACGATGAGGTAGTGCACGGCAAGCACTCCATGCTTGACAAGCAGCCAGGCGATATTTGGAAGAAATTCGCAGGTCTGCGGGCTCTGTATGGCTACACCATTGCTCATCCCGGCAAGAAGCTGCTGTTTATGGGCAGCGAGTTCGGTCAGTTCATCGAATGGAAATTCGGTGATCAGCTGGACTGGTTCCTGCTGATGTATGATAAGCATCCCCAGTTGCAGGACTGCGTGCGTACCATGAACAACCTGTATCAGTCCACCCCCGCTCTTTACCAGGTGGATGACAGCTGGGATGGTTTCCAGTGGGTCACCGTGAATGATTGCGACAACAGCGTGGTGGCTTTCCTGCGCACTGATAAGGCTGGTAACGCTATCCTGTGTGTGACCAACTTCACGCCCACTTTCCATCCGATGTATCGCATCGGACTTCCGCACAACGGTACGCTGACGGAAATTTTCAATACCGATCGGAAGGAATTCGGCGGATCCAACCAGTACAACGCTTGGCCCTGCAAGGCAGAGGTCGCCCCGTGGAACGGTCTCCCCTTCTCCACGGAGATTTGCGTGCCGCCTCTGTCCACCGTCTTCTTCCGCTACGACAAATTGCCTGATCCCCTGCCCGCGAAGCTTCCGCTTCCCGACGCAGCGAAGGCACCTCGCCCCGCAGCAGCCTCTGCACAGGGTGTGGCATCCAATCGGCAAAATGGCTGAAAAGCCTTTGCATATTTTCCTATACGTTGTCTATGATCACATTAAAAGGAGTGTGCTCTCCCCATGATGAGAAAAAAGACTTGCATTGCCATGCTTCTGGCTGGTGGCCAGGGCAGTCGTCTGGGCGTGCTGACCAAGAATGTGGCAAAGCCTGCCGTACCCTATGGCGGCAAGTACCGCATCATTGACTTCCCTCTGAGCAACTGCACCAACAGCGGCATTGATACCGTTGGTGTGCTGACTCAGTATCAGCCTTTGGAACTGAATGCCTACATCGGCTCCGGCGCTCCTTGGGATCTTGACCTTTCTAACGGCGGTGTGTTCGTGCTTCCTCCTTACCAGAAGGGTAAGAGCGGTGAATGGTACCGCGGCACGGCAAACGCTATTTATCAGAACATGTCCTTCATCGAGCAGTATCATCCTGACTACGTGCTCATTCTTTCCGGCGACCACATTTACAAGATGGATTATAATGCCATGCTGGACTTCCATGTCCGCCATGGTGCCGATGCAACCATCGCCGTTCGTGAAGTGCCGTGGGAAGAAGCAAGCCGTTTCGGCATCATGAACACGGATGCTGATGACAACATCACCGAGTTTGAAGAGAAGCCCAAAAACCCCAAGAGCAACAAGGCTTCCATGGGCATCTACATCTTCACCTGGGAAAAGCTGCGTCAGTACCTGAACAATGACGAAGGTGACAAGAAGAGCAACAACGACTTCGGTAAGAACATCATCCCTGCAATGCTGAATGATAAGCAGGTCATGGTGGCCTACAACTTTGAAGGCTACTGGAAGGACGTTGGCACCATCGAGTCCCTGTGGGAAGCCAACATGGACCTGCTGTCCACGCCCATGCCCATCGACCTGCATGACAAGAAGTGGCGCATCTACGCCCGTAACCCTGCTATGCCCCCGCACTTCATTGCCAAGGGTGCTGTGGTCAGCGACAGCCTGATTACAGAAGGTTGTGAGGTGTACGGTGCTGTGAAGCACTCCGTCCTCTTCGCCGGTGTGAAGGTGGAAGAGGGTGCCGATGTGACGGACAGCGTTGTGATGCCTGGTGCCATCATTCACCGCGGTGCAGTGATCCGCCGTGCCATCATCGCTGAAGGTGCTGAGGTTGGCGCTGGCGCATTCGTTGGTGAAAGCGAAGGCAATATCGCCGTTGTCGGTCAGAACATCTCCATTCCCGCCGGCGTCTCTGTTGCCGCCGGTGTGCAGGTAGACGAGACCACCACGTTCTGACAAAGCTCTGATCTTTATCATTGCAGGGAAAGGATTGAACACAATGAAAGACGTAATGGGTGTTATCTATACAGGTGGCAGTGACGCCCGCCTGCGGGAATTGACCATGACCCGTGCTATTGCCGCACTGCCTGTTGCCGGCCGTTATCGCGTAATCGACTTTCTGATGAGCTCCATGGTGAACAGCGGCATGAAGAAGGTCGGCGTCATCATGCAGAAGAATTACCACAGCCTGATGGACCATCTGGGCAGTGGTAAGGAATGGGACCTCCACGGCAAGAACGACGGTCTGTACGTCCTGCCTCCCTTCCTCACCCGTGAAAACGTGGGTGTGTATTCCGGCGCACTGGATGCGCTGCGTTCCAACAGCAGCTTCCTGAGCCGCTCCAAGCAGGAGTGGGTCGTGCTCTGCCGCTCTGACATCATCTTCACCTGTGATATGGACGCTTTCGCCCGTCATCACGTGGAGAGCGGCGCAGACATCACCATGCTGTACACCCGCAACCCCGACATGAAGCGTGACGAATACGGCAGCTACCTGACGGTGGACGAAAATGGCAACGTGACCGATATCGAAGTCGAGCCCACCCATCCCACCATGGAATGCGCAAGCATGGATTGCTTCATCCTCAAGCGCGAGCTGCTGCGCACGCTGGTGGACAAGGGCGTTGCACACGGCTATCACGACTTTACCCGTGATGTGGTGATGCGCATGCTGAACGACAACTCCCTGCGGGTGGCTGCTTATGAGTACACCGGCCCCTGCTGGCGGATTGATTCCGTGCAGAGCTACTTCCGCTTCAACATGGATATCCTGAATTCTGACACGCGCCGTCTGCTCTTCCAGAATCCTGTGTACACCAAGGTTCGTGACGAGATGCCTGCCCACTATGGTGACCATGCTTCCGTGAGCAATTCTCTGGTCGCTGATGGCTGCATCATTGAAGGCACGGTGGAAAACTCCATCCTGTCCCGCGGCGTGCGCATCGCTCCTGATGCCCATGTGAAGAACTGCATCATCATGCAGGATGGCCAGGTGCATTCCGGCGCCTACATTGAAAATTGTATTCTTGACAAGCAGGCCGTCATCAAGCGCAATGCCCGCCTGATCGGACCGGACGCTTATCCTATCGTAATTGCCAAGAACGTTGTGATCTGATCGTCCCCAAAAATTGGAGGTAAAAAGAAAATGAAGATCCTGTTTACGGCAAGCGAATGTGTCCCCTTTGTAAAAACCGGCGGTCTGGCTGACGTGGTTGGCGCTCTGGCTCCTGTGCTGGCTTCCCAGGGACATGACGTCCGCGTCATACTGCCCCTGTATGCTTCTATCCCCGCCCAGTGGACAGAGAAGATGACCCATGTCTGCGACTTTGAAGTTCAGCTCGGCTGGCGCAGACAGTATTGCGGCATCGAAAAGCTGGAAATGAACGGCGTCATCTGGTACTTCATGGATAATAAGTACTACTTCGGCCGTCCGTACATCTATGGTTTGGGCGGCGATGAGTACGAGCGTTTCGGCTTCTTCTGCCGTGGTGCTCTGAACGCCCTTCCCCTGCTTGACTTCCAGCCTGACGTAATTCACGCCCATGACTGGCAGAGCGGCATGGTGCCTGCCCTGCTGAAGATTCAGTATGCGCACCTGCCCTTCTTCTCCAAGATCAAGACCATGTACACCATCCATAACCTGCAGTATCAGGGCATCTTCGGCATTCGCGAGGTGCAGGATGTACTGGGTCTGGGCGACAGCCTGTGGACGAATGACAAGCTGGAATGCTTCGGTTGCGCCAACTTCATGAAGGCTGCCCTGGTCTATGCTGATGTCATTACCACCGTGAGCCCCTCCTACTCTGAGGAGATTCAGACGGCCTATTACGGCGAGCGTCTGGATGGGCTGATTCGTGCCCGCAAGGCCAGCGTTTTCGGCGTGCTGAACGGCATTGACATGGTGGACTACAACCCCGCCGCTGATAACCGTATTGCAGCCACCTACTCCGCTGATGACGCGAGCGGAAAGGCCGCCTGCAAGAAGGCACTGCAGGAGCAGCTGGGACTGAAGGTTGATCCCAACGTACCCATCATCGGCATGATTGGCCGCCTGAGCAATCAGAAGGGTCTTGACCTGGTGGACTACGTCATCTCTGACATTATGCGCATGGATGTTCAGCTGGTCGTGCTTGGCATGGGCGACAGCCGCTATGTCAACCTGTTCAGCTGGGCAGAAGGCGAATATAAGGGACGTGTTGCCGCACGCTTCACCATGGATCATGCACTGGCTCATCAGATTTATGCCGGCTCTGATATGTTCCTCATGCCCAGCCAGTTTGAGCCTTGCGGCCTGAGTCAGCTGATCGCTCTGCGCTACGGCACGGTACCGATCGTCCGCGAAACCGGCGGCCTTCGTGATACGGTGCTCAGCTACAATGAGTACAGCGGCGAGGGCAACGGCTTCTCCTTCTTCAACTACAACGCCCATGACATGCTCCACACCATCGAGCGTGCGGTGGATTACTACACCAATCACAAGGATGTGTGGGCAACCCTGCAGAAGCGCGGCATGAGCGGCGACTACAGCTGGGATCATTCTTCCAAGCGCTACATCGAACTGTATCGCGGCCTGATTGGCGAGATTCCGCTGCCCACGGTAACGGAGACTCCTGATGATGAGCCCAATCCTGTGGTTGTTGCAGAGGAAAAGAAGCACTAATCATTAGCCTGACAATAGCGGGACGCTCCGGACACGGAGCGTCCCTTTTTTCGTTCATTGCAGGTTGTCCTCTGCATAGCAAAGGACTGCAGAAGTCGCTCTTCTGCAGTCCTTTTCGTTTCAGTTTTTCCATCAGAACGTAATCGTGATTTCCGTTCCTTCATTGGGTTTGCTGTTCATGGCAATGGATGCGTGGTGCAGCTGCGCTCCGTGCTTCACAATGGACAGCCCAAGACCTGTTCCACCAGTTTGCTTGCTGCGGCTTTTATCCACCCGATAGAAACGTTCAAAAACATGCTCCTGATGCTCCTGCGGGATGCCAACGCCCGTATCCGCAACACGAATGAACGCATGACCATCCTTCATGCCCGTCTCTACGTCCACACTGCCGTTTGCCTTGTTGTACTTGATGCTATTTTCCACCAGGTTGGTGATCATTTCACTGAGCAGGGCTGCATCACCCTTCACGCAGGCGGGCTTACAATCCGCCTTCACGGTCACATTGGCCTTCACCGCGGCATCATGAAGCTTCTCAACGCAATCTGCCGCCAGGGAAGAAAGCTCCACAGTCTTCATCTCTTGTGAGATTCCTTCATCCAGTCGGGACAGGCGCAAAATATCTTCAATCAGTGACAGCAAACGGCGGCTTTCCTGCTGAATCTTGCTGCCAAGCTGCCCCGCGTCCGCAGGGTTTGCCAGGCCGGAGGCAAGCATTTCCGCATACCCGCTGATGGTTGTGAGAGGTGTGCGCAGCTCATGAGAAACATTGGCTGAGAACTGTCGGCGGCTTTCTTCGGCAGCATGGGCAGCCGATACATCCTGAAGGAGAATGACCGTACCTTCATTGTTAACAGGGCTCAGGGAAATGCGCAGCGTCTTGCTGTCGCAGGTCATTTCTGCCTCACCCTGGCCTGCGTTCAACAGGTCGAGCAGCACCTGATGCCGACTAACGGCTACCAGCGGCTGCCCCAGCGGATCTCCATGCACTCCAAGGAAGCGTCTCGCGGCTGGGTTCATGGACAGCACACACGTCTTGGGATCCAGAATGACAAGGCCTTCCTTCATGCCATCCAGTATGGCATCCAGTTCGGCGCGCTGAGCGGTAAGGTCTGCCATCTGGTCGGCAATGCGACGATTCTGCTGCTCCATTCGGCGCAGCATGGGCGACAGTTCTTCATAAGTATCGCTGTTTAAGGGATGATCCAAGTCAATGGCGTTGATGGGCTTCACCATGCGCTCCGTCACCGCGCGTGCCACCATGGTGGACAGTACCAAACACAGGATGACGCCTGCCGCCAGCCACAATGCCATGCTGCTGATTGTGCTCAGCACCGTCTTTTGCGTACCTGCCACACGAAGGACGCTGCCATCATTCAGTCGCCGCGCGTAGTAGATGCTGTTTTCCCCCATGGTATCCGATGCTCGGGTTGACCAGCCAGTGCCATCAGCTATTGCCTGCACAATTTCTTCACGCTGCAAGTGATTATCCATCGTCTGGCTGTCGTGACGGCTGTCATAGAGCACATTGCCCTGGGCATCCACCAGCGTTACGCGCTGGGCATAAACACCGCTTTCCAGCAGCGCTGTCGGATTTTCCGAGGCATTCAGCTGGGATGCCAGCGTATCTGACAGAACCGTCAGGCTTGTCTTCAGCTGATTTTCTGTATACAGATACATGCCGCTAATAACCAGTACGCTCATCAGCAACGCTGTGCACAGTATACAAATCGTGAGGCATGAAAAAATCTTTTTACGCATCGGCATCCTCCATCTTATAGCCAACGCCGCGAACGGTTATAATGCAACTGCCGCACACTCCCAGCTTCTGCCGCAGGGTACGGATGTGCACATCCACCGTCCGAGTATCGCCGGTGTACGCCACGCCCCACACATTGTCCAGCAGAACCTCCCGGCTGACCACCTTGCCGGCATGGCTCATCAGAAAATTAAGCAGTTCAAACTCCATGTGGGTCAGGATGACTTCTTCCCCGGCAGCCAACACCGAATGACGGGCACGATCCAGCGTAATCCTTCCGGAAACCATGACATCATCCATCGGCACATCTGTGGTGCGGCGAAGCATGGCTCTGACCCTCGCCAGCAATTCCATCACGCCAAATGGCTTGGTAAGATAATCGTCCGCGCCTTCATCCAGCCCCCTGACTTTGTCCATTTCCGCATCGCGAGCGGTCACAAGAATCACAGGAACCTTGTGCAAATGCGCAGCCTGGCGGATAAAGCGCAGCAGACTAATGCCATCCTCATCCGGGAGCATGACATCCAGCAACACCAGCTGTGGAATGGTTGTCCGCAGTGCCTCACGAAATGAGGCGGGATCAGCAAAGCCCTCCGCTTCAAAGCCTGCCTGCCGCAGGGCATACAGCTCCAGCTCACGGACGCCGGCATCATCCTCCACTACATGGATCATTGCAATTCTTCTCCTTTATATAAACCCGTTACCGCATAAACCACCCATTCGGCAATATTCACCGCATGGTCAGCAATGCGTTCAAAATACTTGGCAATCATCAGCAGATCAAGCACTTCCTGCGAAAGGCCAGGATGCTCATTCAGCATGGTCACCAGCTCCGTCTTCACGCGAATGAAGGCTTCATCCACCTCATCATCCGCCGCGATGACCTGCTCTGCCAGCACAGTATCGCGGTTGACGAACGCGTCAATGGCGCGATGCACCATGCTGATAGCAGCCGTTGCCATGGGACGGAAGTGATCCGGCCGAGGCTGGGAAAGATCCATCATCGTCACAATTTCACTGATATCCGCCGCTTGGTCACCGATACGCTCCATATCGGTAATCATCTTCATCGCAGAGGAAATCAGCCGCAGATCCCGCGCCACAGGCTGCTGCTGCAAAAGAAGATGGAGGCACAACGTCTCTATCTCCCGTTCCTTGTGATCCACCCGATGGTCGCCGTTCATCACCGCACGAGCCTTTTCCAGGTCAGCCGTACGGAGCGCGTCACACGCGTCCTCAATGGTCTGCTCCACCAGTGCGCCCATTTCGATCATTCCCCGGTTAAGGGATTCGATCTGTTCGTCAAAATGCCTTCTCATTAGCCAAACCTCCCTGTAATATAATCTTCCGTGCGTTTATCCCGCGGCATGGAGAACAGCTTGCCCGTTTCGCCAACTTCCACCATGTCACCCAAGAGGAAGAAAGCGGTCACATCACTGATACGCACTGCCTGTTGCATGTTGTGCGTCACAATGGCAATGGTATACTGTCCCTTCAGCTGCAGGCACAGCTCTTCGATTTTGGAGGTGGAAATGGGATCCAGGGCACTGGTCGGCTCATCCATCAGCAGAACCTCAGGCTTAACTGCCAGAGCTCTGGCAATGCACAGACGCTGCTGCTGGCCGCCCGAAAGGCCAAGGGCACTCTTGTTCAGTCGATCCTTCAGCTCATCCCAGATGGCGGCATCCCGCAGAGAGGTCTCCACCAGCTCATCCAGTTGGGACTTGCGGTAAATGCCATGGGTGCGAGGGCCATAGGCGATGTTGTCGTATACGCTCATCGGAAAAGGGTTCGGCTTCTGGAAAACCATGCCCACGCGGCGGCGCAGGAGGTTCACGTCCATATCCCCGTAGACATCTTCTCCATCCAGGGTAACTTTTCCTGTCACGCGGCAGTCTGGAACCAAATCATTCATACGATTCAAGGTTTTCAGCAGCGTGGACTTGCCGCAGCCAGACGGTCCGATAAAAGCCGTGATCTGCTTCTCTTCAATGTCCAGGTTAATGCCCTTCAGGGCATGGAAAGCACCATAATACAGGTTCAGATCCTTAATGGCAATCTTCGCGTTCATGCTTTGCCTCCGATCTTCTTGGAAACCAATGTTGACAGGCCATTCATGGCCAGAACAAGCACTAGCAGAACCACTGCTGTGGCGTAAGCTTCACCGATGTAGAGACCTTCACCCGAAAGAACGTACATGTGCAGGGACAAGGTACGGCCGGAAGAGAGAATATTTTCAGGCAACTTAGCCACCGTACCCGTCGTGTACAACAGCGCCGCCGTTTCACCCACGATGCGTCCAATGGCCAGCACAATGCCTGACAAAATGCCCGGCATGGCAGGAGGAAGGACGATCTTCATTACCGTACGCAGCTTGCCAGCACCCAAACCGAAGGAACCTTCACGGTAACTGTCCGGCACAGAGAGGAGTGCTTCCTCCGTCGTCCGCAGAATCAACGGAAGAACCATCAGCGCCAGCGTCAGTCCGCCAGACAGCAGTGACAGCTTGAAGCTCAATGCATTCACGAAGCACATCATGCCGAACAGGCCGTAGATGATGCTTGGGATGCCGCTCAGCGTTTCGGCCGTCACGCGGATGATGCGCACCACCACACTGTTGCGCTTGGCATATTCTGCCAGGTAGATGGCGCCGCCTACTCCCAATGGGATGGCCACAACCAGCGCCAGGGCGGTGATCATCAGGGTGTTGATTAAGGATGGGAGCATGCTTTGGTTATCCGTGGTAAAATTCAGGGAAAACAGCTCAGGCTTCAAATTCGGAATGCCCTTCACCAGGATGTCGCCAATCAGGTACAGCAGGGAAAACACCGTAATCCCCATGGCCAGACGGCACAGAATGCGAACCAGTGCGCTGAATGGATGTCGAACCAGCCGATTCTTTTCATTCTTCAGAAACCTGCTCAGTTGCTGTCCTGTTGTTGGTTTTGACAGAACGATATTCTGCGCTTCAATCCGGTTTGCAATTTCAAGAGTGCTCACTGTATTTCCCTCCTCTTCAGTGCGGAGAACAGCAGGTTAATCAGCAGAATGAAGACAAACAGCACCACACCCGTGGCAATGAGGGCCTCACGATGGAGATCTGCTGCATATCCCATTTCAGTAACAATGTTGCTTGTCAGAGTGCGAACGCCCTTCAGCAGTCCCTTCGGCATGCGTGCCTGGTTGCCAGCCACCATGACCACCGCCATCGTCTCGCCAATGGCACGGCCAATGGAAAGCACCACTGCAGCCAGGATACCGCTCTTGGCTGCAGGAACCGTCGCACGGAAAACGCTGCGCTCATCCGTTGCGCCTAGGGCGAGGCTGCCTTCATAGTAGCTTTCCGGTACGGCGCACACAGCACTGGAGGTAAGTTGGATCATGGTTGGAAGAATCATCATGCCCAGCAGAAGACTTGCTGTGAGGATGCTCATGCCCTGGCCGCCGAAGAGGTTGCGCACCAGCGGCACAAGGTTCGTGATGCCAAAGAAGCCGTAAACCACGCTGGGAACGCCCGCCATAAGCGCCACTAAGGGCTGCAGAACCTTGGCCGGCTTCTTCGGGCAAAAGCGCGCCAGATAGATGCCTGCCAAAATGCCGATGGGACCGCCAATGATCAGTGCACCTGCTGTCACGTAAATGCTGCCCAGAATCATGGGCAGAATGCCGTAAGTGCCGCTGTCACCATCGCCGGGTGCCCAGGTCGTGCCGGAAAGAAAGTCCCACAGATTGTATTTGCTAAAGAACGGGAGTCCGTTGGCAAACAGGAAGGCACAGATCAGCAATACTGCTGCGACGCAGAACAGTGCCGCTGCGGCAAAGACCCATCGCATGATCCGTTCCTTCAAATGAACTTTCATCTGCTTGTTTTCATCCTTTCATTTTTTGCTACGGTTCTATGGTAAACTATCTCTGTAAAACAGTAAGAGGAAATGTGTAAAATCTATGTAAAATCGTGCGAAAAACGCGTTTTTTCCCGCAAAACATCCTTTTATAATAGAAAATCGTTCTGAAAGACTTTACGTTTTCTTTACATAAACTCGCTTTTGCATTTTACATTGGGGGATTACAATACGAGCCGTACCAAACAGAAAGGAAGGAAAAAAGACATGAAGAAGTTTGCAAGTTTGGCCCTGTCCCTGATGCTGGCCGTAACGGCCACGAGCGCTTTCGCTGCCAGCGAAATTACGGTGATCAGCCGTGAAGCCGGTTCCGGTACCCGCGGAGCTTTCGTTGAACTGACTGGCGTTGAATCCAAGAACGAAGCTGGCGAGAAGGTTGACCACACCTATGAGGAAGCCATCATCCAGAACGGTACTGCTCAGGTGTTGACCACCGTGCAGGGCGACGAGAACGCCATCGGCTACATCTCCCTGGGTTCCCTGAATGACACCGTGAAGGCTGTGACCGTGGAAGGCGTTGAAGCTACCGCTGAGAACGTTAAGAACGGCACCTATGCCCTGGCTCGTCCCTTCAACATTGCTGTGAAGGAAGGCCTGAGCGAGACTGCACAGGATTTTGTGAACTGGCTGGCCAGCGCTGATGCACAGGCTATCGTAACTGAAAAGGGCTATGTTGCCAACGAAGCTGCTGAATATGCGGCTGCTCCTAAGGCTGGCAAGATCGTCATCGGTGGTTCTTCCTCCGTTGGCCCCCTGATGGAAAAGCTGGCTGAAGCATACATGACTGTTAACCCCGATGTAACCATCGAAGTGCAGATCAGTGACTCCACCACTGGCATGACCGGCGCTGCTGACGGCACTTTCGACATCGGCATGGCTTCCCGTGCGCTGAAGGATTCCGAAAAGGAAAAGCTGACTGGCATCACCATCTGCCAGGACGGCATCGCCGTGATTGTGAACACCAACAACGTCGTAAGCAACCTGACCATCGAGCAGATTCGTCAGATCTTCGTCGGCGAAGTAACTGATTGGACCGCCCTGAACTAAGGGATCTGATCAGATAAGAATCAAGCAAAAAAGACCCCGCAGGCGCTGAAGTCTGCGGGGTCTTTGCATATGCTTTTGTCTGTTGTTAGCCGAGGGGCTTTACCTCGGTAATCTCGAAGAACATTGCCGTATCGCTGTTTGCTTCCTTTGCCAATGCTTCTGCCACGGCTTCATCCGTGATCTTGGAGAACACCATGCGAGCGCCGGACACAGCATAGGGCTTTGCACCTTCTTCAGAAGAAGGAGTTGCGGCATACACAGCCACACCATTGCCATTTGCTTCCAGATTGATCTTAGACTGATTCTCGGCCAGGCCAAGGCGCAGATAGTACTTATCCTCATATTTCGTGATAGCGAAGATGAAGTACGCGGCGTTCGCCGTGCCATCAGGGTTCACGGTGCTGACCAGATAGAAGCCGGAATAGGAGTTGACCGCATTCATCAATTCATCCCCTGTGAGGGCAGAATCCGCGTAGTAGTTCGCCACAGAGGCAGAAGATACTGCGTCTTCCTCCGCCAATGCCGCCATCGGGATGAAAAGAGCCAGAACCAGGAGTAGAGAAACCAAACGCTTTGCCATGTTGAAAACCACCTTTCGTTTTGTAGAAGAACACTTCTGATGTCATTATTATAATCCTTTGTTATCTTTTTGACAAGCCTTTCCCGCATTTTTTCTCCCATATGGTTGACATTTTTCAATTCATGTGTATAATATGTCTCATCAATTCATTGTGTTAAAGTGTTAGTGCATTGAATTGTATAAGATGGGAGGTTTTCGTCATGAACGTTTTTAAGTCGCTTACTGCCGCTCTTCTCTCCTGTGTGCTCATGGGTTCCGCTGTCAGTGCTTCCGCATGCACCACCCTTTATGTCGGCGGTGACCTGACGGAAGAGGGCACTCCATTTGTCGCCCGAACGGAAGATTATGGCTCGGATATGAACAAGCTGTGGTGCATTTCAGAATCGGGTGCCTTCAAGGCTGGAGACACGTACGTCGGATGCCCGGCTTACGGCGCATTTGAATGGACATTCCGCAAGGACAGCTATCGCTTCACCTACTTCACCAATGATATTTACAGTGGCAGTTGTCCTGAATGCGGTGAAGAAAATCCGTCCCACTTCTCCTACACGGAGTTTGGCACCAACGAGATGGGTGTGTCTGTTTCCGCTACGGAGACCATCTCCGGTAACGAGCAGGTGAAAGCCGTTGATCCCAATGTGGAAGAAAAAGTTGATGGCAAGGTCGGCATTGAGGAAACGGATATTCCAACCATCCTGCTGGCGGAAGCCGCTTCAGCCCGTGAAGGTGTGGAGCTTCTCGCTGAAATCTATACCGATTACGGCGCCTATGCTGATTCCGGGTTGTTCATCTGCGACCAAAACGAAGTCTGGTACATCGAGAATTGCTCTGGCACGCAGTTCATTGCGCTGAAGCTGAACAACAGCATGATGTTTCTTGAGCCGAACCTTTCCGTCATTGGTCTGATCGATCTGGACGATACGGAAAACGTCATTGCCTCCTCGAAGCTCATCGAGGTTGCGCAGGAAGCTGGCACTTTCGTTGGTGACGCAGCAGAAAATCTCATCGATTACCGTGCGTCTTATGCGAATCTCGGCACGGAAGATTCCCCTCGTGTGGGCGCTCCACGCATGACGGACGGCCTGACGTACCTGAACGCCGCGGTGACCTACACAGCAGAAGACCTGGCCAAGGACAACACGCTCTTTACCATCAGCAACGTGAAGGACGGTGAAATTGTTCCCCTGTACACCAACATCACTGCTGACCGCACGCTGACGAAAACGGACGTTTTCAACTTCTACAAGCTTTCCAGTGTGGGCAAGCCCAGCAATCAGGAAATTGAAATCTTTCAACTTTTCGCCGATGAATCTGTGGAAAAAGGTACGGTTGGCTGGGTCGGCGTTGGCAACATGGCCTACAATGTGTTTATCCCCTACTATCCGCTGCTGTTGGATGAAATGTATGAAGGTTATCAGGTCTCCACGTCCACGGCAGTGAAAACGCTCACCAGCGAGGGCGCGCCCGACGGCTTTTACACCTATTCCAGCAACCGTTGGACTGGCGATACGTACTATGTGGCTTATCCCGAAAACTGGCGTGATTCGTATTACTTCACCTTTGAAGGCTTGGGCGGATACATTCTCTATGCGGAGCAGATCACTGGCACCCCTGTCAGTGACGAGGCTAAGCAAAAGGTTACCGACACGCTGGATGCACTTCAGGACGAAATCATCGATGGCTTTGCATCGATCGAACCTTCTGAAACCACCGCTTTCGGCAAGGCCATGGCGCAAAAAGCTCAGGAAACGGCTTTGGCTTTGATTGATGAATTCATTAAATGAACCGAGTATTTTGCGGGAGGGCGGCTTTTGTGCCAAAAGCCCCCTCCCGCACCCACCCCGAAAACCACAATGCAATTTGCGAGAGGGGCGCAACCGCCTTCTCCCGAAACTTTCACATACACTAAAAAAGCAGGACACGTTCCATGGAATGCGTCCTGCTTTCATTATTGCGGTAAATCAATGGTCACCTGAAAAATATTTTCATTCTCATAGGAAATATTGAGTTGGCCGCATATCATGGCAATTTGCGAGAGGGGCGCAACCGCTTTGAAAAGCGGTTATCTCCCCTCTCGCGCTCTCCCTTCTTCCCGAAACTTTCACATACACTAAAAAAGCAGGACACGCTCTATGGGATGCGTCCTGCTTTCGTTATTGTGGTAAATCAATGGTCACCCGAAAAATATTTTCATTCTCATAGGAAATATTGAGTTGGCCGCCATGCATCTGCACAATGCGTTTCACGGCGGACAGACCGACCCCTGCACCACTTCCGCTCTGAGTGCGGGCAGTGGTGCCTCTGGTAAACCGCTCCGTTAATTCTTCCGGCGCTTGAGCAGGCAGTGCAGAAACGGTATTGGCCATCACCATATGAAAACGTTTGCCGATGGTTTCAGCCTTCAGGGTAATGGTTCCGCCGTCATTGGTATACTGCACGGCATTATCCAATAAAAGGGACAGCATCTGGCGAAGTGTCTTTTCCCATCCTCTGACTTTAAGCCCTTCAGGGACGTTCAATTGACTTTGCAGATTCTTCTTCTCCACGGAGGGTCGATAATTTTCCCATTCGTCCTTTATCATGGACGACATATTCACAGGCGTCTTTTTCCCTGCCGATTCAAATTCCTCCAGGCGAGCCATCATCAGCAGTTGACTGATGAGCTTTTCCAACCTTCCTACCTGGCAGCGAATGTTGCCGCTCCAGTTGTTTTTCCCCTGCAAAAGCTCCATCGTGTCAAGATTGGCGCGAATAATTGCCACAGGCGTTTTCAGCTCATGGCTTGCATCGGTGATAAAACGCTT
The DNA here is from genome assembly GCA_963618735.1 of bacterium. Classification (GTDB taxonomy): domain Bacteria; phylum Bacillota; class Clostridia; order Christensenellales; family Aristaeellaceae; genus CAKUFA01. Next base: position 65,528 of record CAVEUM010000012.1, read on the forward strand.
CTGCGTCTCCGCGTTGCGCACGAAGGCGTTCGCCACCTTAGAGGATACTGGCAACAAAATGATAAACAGCAGGATCATCAGTGCAATCACGACCACCGCCGCGCTGCGCATAATATTGAACAACCCTTGCAGCTGAATGGAAATATCCAGCAGGATCATGCGAACCGTGCCATCTTCATTGCGAACCATCGAGAATTTATAAGAACCTATTTTTCCGCTGTCCTGGTCGGATTTCGCGGCCTGCTGCACGTATTGCTGGACGCTGACCACCGCATCCTCCGCAATGCCATGCTGTTCAATGGACAAAACGTTGCCATCCTGATCCATCAAAATGTCATAGAATCCCGAAAGGATGCTTCGATCATTAGGGGTATAGCCAAACATGGGCGGCGGCGCTGCCTGAGAATATCCCCGTTGGTCATCTGATACGGACAGCATTGCCGTCAGAAAGTCATCAGATTCCTTCTCCATCTGATGATAGCTGAAGAAGAAGATGCCGCTCACTGCAATAACCACCAGAATGAAGAACGACAGCATTGCGCCGCAGATAAAGCGACTTCGAAAATATTTTCTCATGACGGACGCACCAGGGCATAACCCACACCACGGCGTGAACTGATGGTAGCCTGTGCACCAATCCCTTCAAGCTTTTTCCGCAAATAGGAAATGTGCGCCCACACCGTGCCTTGCCCGACATCGGCATCCATGCCCCATACGCGATCCAGAAGCGTATCTGCCGAGAAAAAAACGCCGGGATTACGAATCAGCAATTCCATCAGCTGATATTCGCGGTTGCTCAAGGGACTCGACTCTGTGCCATGCTTCAGGGCACAGGTAGAAGGCTCAAGGGTCACATCTGCAAAGGTGACCGCATCGCTTCGGTAGCTTTCTCCCCTGCGAAGCATGGCACGGACGCGAACCAGTAATTCCTCCAAAGCAAACGGCTTGGGCAGATAATCATCCGCCCCTGCCTCAAAGCCAGCAAGCTTATCTTCCAATTCGCCTTTCGCCGTCAGCAAAATCACCGGCGTATGATTGCCTGTGAGGCGCAGCGTTTTCAGCACCGTAATACCATCCATCCCAGGCATCATAATATCCAGAATCAGCCCGTCATAGGTGCCGCGCTGTGCACGTTCCAGCGCCTCGGTACCATGATCCACCCATTCCACCGTGTACTGATGATAGTTCAGATAAGCCTGAACTGCCTCTGCCATAGCCGGCTCATCTTCTGCAAGCAATAGCAACATGCGTCCTCACTCCTCCACCACGGAGTATAGCAGGAGAAAATGTCCAGACAGTGAATAAATTGAAAATAATGTTGCCGCCATGCCTTTTTGTTTCAAAACATCATACGTACTGTCATCCTGCGTTGTCAGCAAATTTGCAAGTTCTTCTGCTGTCGCCGTTTCGTATACTGCATTGAAGGCGATGTCTGGATAAGCGCTCGCAAAGCTCCTTGTTATTCTTCTTCCCCAAGCATCTGCCAAATGCCCACTTTCGTTTCCCAAAAGCAAAAGAAAACCCCTCGAAGGAAAATCTTCGAGGGAAAAGGGATCCG
>CAVEUM010000013.1:0-64675 GCA_963618735.1 bacterium
GGTGCTGAACGACAGGGTAGCCACGCGAATCACCTTGCACGTCACCTTTTCAGGCATGAAACGGAGCATGATTCGATGAACAAAATGACCGATTTTCTCCTTGCCGTAAAGAACGTATATGGCCACAATCACCGCGAAAATGATGTTGACCACCGTGTTCAGCGCAGAAACCACGGTGTTCAGCACATAGTTGGCAATGGTGCCTGTGGATTCTTTAATCAGCGTCAGCACCTGCTGGGTAATGCCGTCGATATACGCGCTGACTTGCTGCACGAGCTCGTCTGACGCATTGATGCGTCCCAGAAACTCCCGAATCGTATTGGTCAGATCCGTAGCGGCCTGGGGCAGAACGTTCACGAACATGCTGATTGCTTCGCCTGTTCTGGGGATAACGACCAGCATCAGCAATCCCACCAGAGCCGTGGCACTCAAAAGTGTCAGCACAATGGCAATCACGCGCGTCAGCTTCTGCTGATTTAGCAGGGCAGGAATCTTTTTAAGCAGCCGCTCCAGCGGACTCATCAGCACATTGAACACAAAGGCCAGCGCAAAGCCCAATAGCAACGGGTAGACAATCGTGTTCATCCGCGTGAACCATGCTGCAACAGACCCAAAGTTCTGCAGCAGACAATACAGGCACACGCCAAAGGCGACAAGGATCAGGCCGTTATGCAACCGATCGCGTTTTTCACGCATTCCGTTCATGGCTCCTTATTTCTCTGCATCCCGCAGAAATTGCACCATCCGCTCCGCAATATGCTCATGTTCCTTGGAAATGGTGCACACGTGGGGAACCTCCTCCAGCCAGAGGATTTCCTTTTTCGTGCTGGACACATTTTCGTAAATCACATTGGCACTGTCTGCCGTAATGGTTTCATCCCCATGGGACTGCACCGCCAGCACAGGACAAATAGCCTTTTCCAGATTGCGCCGTGCCATTTTGATCAGATGGGAAAGATCCACCGCGCATCTCGTAGGAAAGCCGGAATAGCCGTGATCGTAGCGTTCCACCAGCATCTTTTGCCGTTCAGGATCAGTTCCCCAGGAAACACGTTTCATGAACAGTGATGCAGGGCCGGCAAAGGCCATGGCCTTATTCTGCACACCCATAGGGGCAGAAATCGGCACAGCAGCCGTCAGATTGGCCTGTTCAGCAAGGATCATGGTCAGCACGCCGCCCATGCTGAGGCCGGAAACGCTCACATACTTGCACTTGGCACGCAGCTCCTTGTAGGCATCCATAGAAGCCTTGAGCCAGTCTTTCCAGCCGTAGTTCGCCATATCGTCAATCGAAGTGGCATGGCCAGGCAGATTGATGCCCATCACCGTGAAACCCTGATCCCGCAGATGTTCACCAATCAGGCGCATGTGAGACGCCGAGCCTGTAAAGCCATGAATCAGCAATACGCCGTGCTCACCGCCTTCAAAGAAGAAGGGCTGAGCCTCCTCCGCCATAAAATCCTGAGGTCGGTCTGACATGATTCATTCCTCCTGTCTGTTTCCATTCGTTGTATGTATTATACGTCCATCCGCGATGAATGTCCAGTTATTGCCGCAGATGCTGCTTCAGCGCTGTAAATGCCGCTGCGCACTGCACAGGCATGGACGCCTCCAGCTTTTCCCCATCTGCCGATGCGGCGTCAATCGCCCGTTTCGTCTGCTCCGTCACATGACCATTTTCCACCGTTTGTCCGAAAATGGCGGATAATTCTGCCGGGAAGGCAGCGGCCATCTGCAGCAGGAACCGTTCCAGCACCAGAGCAACCGTCATTTCCGCCCTGACAGACGAGTCACGGATTTCCGGAACATCCGGCACGTCAGGTGACAGCCGCGTCATTTTCAGCATGCCCAAGGTAATCTCCTGCTTCGGATTCCTGCTGAAAATCAGGGGATATTCCCGTGTAGGATGATCCGAGCTCATGCACAGGCGGATGAACATGGTCAATTTGTACCGTGTCATCTCGTCCACGCCCTGCAGGAAGGTTGCGCCGCGTCCCGCAAGGCACAATTCCATGTAAGGCGGCAAGCGATCGTTCAGGGTGGAATCCTGTCTGGCCTGCTCCTGCATCAGTCCCACGAGTGTCATCAGGAAAGCACCCTGCATGAGAAGAATCGCGCGGAGATAGCCAGGGCCATCATTCTCATCCGACTTTGCCGCCATGACTGACATGCCGTAATCGCGCATGAATGCATCCAATGCCAGCTGACTCTGCTGCGCCATTTTCATGCTGGTGATGCCCCGTGAGAGCTGCTCTGCCAGTTCATTCAGGGCATTCTGCATGGATTCCTGACCCTCCGGCAATTCCTTACGAAGCAGCTCGGTATGGCTGATGGTCTCCTCCAGAAGCATCATCTGCACACCCATCGGCAGGGAGCAATTCATTGCGGGCTGGGTCATACCATGGAGCCACAGGGCAATTTCCGTGCTGCTGCTGCCAACATCCATGGTCATCATGCCGCCGCGGATTCCTACGATTTCCCGGAAATAGGTGTGTTCTGCCTGATGCTCCTCCGCAAAGGCAATCTCCACCGTCTTGAGGCCTGTGTCGCGCTCTGCTTCCCGTGCCACTTCATGCACAGCGAGCTGCCAGCTTTTTCTACCTTCTCTGGCCATGCCGCAGGGCACAGCAAATCGCCAGCGAATGCCCGACGCGCCATGGAGCGCTGCCGTTAAGCAGGCTTCCAGCATCATTTGCTTCAAGTACATCCGTTGCGCTCTTCCCAGCGCCGTGCCGGATGTTCCCCATTTCAGGCCATACGCAGCATCAGCGGAAGGCTTCCCCGCACGCAGCATGTGACCAGACAGCAGTGCTTCATTCCCCGTGCCGAAAATTTCCTCCACGGTCGGCACAGTCGGCGTCATGGGAGCAGACGGCAGCATTTGTGCCGCCAAGGTGCTGCCTGTGCCCTGCATCATGATCCTCATGGCAGGCGTTTCCCGCAGATCAAGGAACGTATCCCCCTGCCGCAAAAGAATGGACGTGCCCGACGCGCCCATATCCACCGCTGCGGTAACCTCTTCGCCTGCAGAAATGTGCGCTATTTCCTGTTTGCAGGGCAGGATGCCCATATCATGGCCATTGACCTGCACCGCAAAGCAGGAGGGGAAGCAGGCTGTCTTCCCCATCCACCAGGTGCCGTTATCCCCATCGGTGTGTTTTTCTCCGTCCAGCCATGCTTCGTCTGCGAGCAGCCTGACGGAAAGCTCGAAATCCTCTCCCATGTTCGGAAGATGTGCAAAGGCGATTTCATATTTCCACTGATCTTCAGATAACGTGACCCCTGGCCATACAGCCACAGTCGGCACTTCCTCAGGGTGCAGGCGAAGGACATTCTCCGCATCATAATGCTTTTCAAGTTTCACCGTTCGCTGACCTTCAAGTGTCAGCACTGCCTGGTAGTCTTCCCCGTTCCGGAAAACGGCAGACTGATCTTCCCGCCAGCGTGCCTTAGCGTCTTTTCGCATCAGCTTTTCGGCACAATCTGCCGACACAGGCAACAGCGCTGCTTCCTCCAGGGTGTTTACCACCGCGTACCTTCCATCAAGAGGCTCATCCCCCAGCGCATCACGAGGCAGGATCATCAATCCTTCGGTGAAAATCGTGTCCGCCCCGGTCACCAATGCGTCAAGAGCATGCTGCAAAAGCCACTGCACTGCAGGTCTTGCCATGGTTTGCGCCGTTGCTTCCAGATGCAGCGCTTCTTCTGCCTGCTGTCCATCTCGGCTTGCCATAATCGCCGCATCCTGCACAGCTGCACGTGCCTCATGCCCATAAGCGTCAGGACGATTTTTCAGCCATGCATGCATGGCCGTGCCAAGCGCTTTCTGCCAGGCATGGGCATGGGCTTCAAGGGTATTGATTTCTGCTGCCAGCTCTGCAAGTGCCGTCGTTTCTTCCGCCTCGCCAGTGGTCTCCAGGCCAAGCGTATCGCTTTCCCGTGCAAAGCGCTGCCCCTTCCAGCGGTAGATTTTCCGCGCAATCTGCTTGCTCTGCCGCTGAACATCATGGATGCCAAAGCACTGATAGAACAGCGTATCCTCACCGGTGCACAGGGTTTCTGTTTCTTCCGTTAATGCCTCAAAGCAAGGCTCGCCATACAGTCCGCATACAGCCTTAACGCGCGTCAGCATATCCGGCATGGCAGGTGAATTTTCCGCCATCATCCGCTGCTTCTCTTCGGCATCTTTTTGCTGAAGATCTTTAAGGAAGTGTCTCAGCGGCTTTTTTGCAGGCTTCTGCAGATTTTCTTCCAGCAGGCATTGCAGGCGGCTGCATACAAGTGACCGTTCCGCGTCATTCATTTTCAGGCATGGATCCTTGCTTTCCATAAGCCGTGCCATCATTCGAGGCAGACGCGCCCCTTGCGGCACAGCCATTGGCACCACCAGGGTACACTTTGATCCCATGGCCAGAGGCAGCGTGTTTTCTCCCCGGTGCAGGCAAAGGACTCGCAAGCCTTCTTTTTGGCGGGATGCATCCGCAGTGCTTAACACGGCAGAGGCAAGGGGCGACGTTCCATCAAACTCATGAAACTGAAGAGAAAATTCCGTATCCTTTTCCCACGCGTCCCAGAGGAGCAAAACGCTCATGAGTCGGCGCCAGGCAAGCACTTCTTCTGACAGATCATCTTCCGCAAGTTTGCGTGCCAGCGTCCTTTCTCCTGCAAACAGGTCGGTTTGGCTGATGATGTCCTCCGTGCTGCTTTGCGCCTTGCAGGGAATCCACCCTGTGCCTTGCCCCAGAGCAAATCGGCCAACACGCCGCGTAAGAAAGATGAACCCTTCGTTTTCCTGCTTCTTCATGGTTCAACCTCCCCAGCTGCCTCCAAAAGTCCTGCCAGCAGGATTCCTACGGAAGACGTTTCCTGCCGTGCGGGCACAGTCAGCTTATCCATCAGCACGCGAAGAATCTCCTGCGCATCGTGGCACGCTGCGCCTTCCACCGCGGTGGAAAGCTTGCCGGATGCTTCTGCCCACTTCGCCTTATGTTCACGAACCTCGGTGATTTTCTGCAAATCTGACGCCAGCGTCCAGCAGTCAGGAGCAATCAGTGCGTTTTCTTCACGGGTTCCCTCAGGAATCACAGGCGGCAAACGATCCACCTGGTTTTCCTCGGCCTCGTCCTGGTCTTTCAGGACACGATCCCACTCTGTATGCAACAGACGAAGGTGATTTTCCAGCCTGCGAATGCTGTGACGCAGCTTCAGATCCTCCGTATTTTCCAGTGCCTTGCGGCCGCGCTCTGCCTGTGCCTGCTCTTGCTCCATGGCACGGGCTATGCCGCTGGCCATCTGATCCATCAGGCGCATTTTGGCCATGCCGCCCGTTCGGCGATCCAGCACGCGCTGGTTGCCCTCCAGCCGCAAAACCTCATCATGCTGCTCCCTGGCTAGGCGAAGGGCTTCATCCGCCTCATTTTCCTGAATTACGCCCCGCCGCACAACGCTTTCCGTATCCATGCCGCTGGTCTTGATGTCTTCCTGCATCATCACCCACTGACCGTAGGCTTCCAGCAGACTGCGGTAGTTTTCCCCTGCCTCCAGCTGCATTTTGCTTTGGGTGTTCTTGTATCGCATGGTGACGGGCACAGCATCCATCATCTGACCAAGCCATTGATTGAACCCCCGCAGACAGGTCATCACTGCCTGCCAGGCATTCGCATCAGCGCGACTCGCCAGCAGCTTCCGCACAGCACGATAGCAGGCAGCATCACATCCAAGCCCCCGCGCCTGCAAGACGTTCTTCCCGGCCAATGCGGCATTCACCGTGGGATCCATGATACCTTCTGCCCACACAGCCAGCCGCCACAGTGTGCCGTAACGCTTACGATACAGTTCGGCATCTTCTTCAAACACCTGCCAGGAAATCCATGCGTCCGCCCCATGGTAGGCATAGCATCCATCAGCCTTTTGAAAAAAGAAATGCTGCATGCAGCGCGTGGCCAGCCAGTCCAGCAAGCTGCAGGATTTTTGCTGCTCCCGCCAGGCATCCTCAGGCAAGCCAAGCCAATACACGGCATTCAGTATATCGGCACAAAGCCAGTCCTCCCGCGACAAAAGCGCCTCCGCAGCCTGCGTCCCTTTTCTCTCCTGCGGCAGAAAAAGAAGTGCACCAATTCGATGCTTTTCGCTCAGGTTCTCCCGCAAATACTTTGCCAGAAGCGGCAGTTTCGCAGCCGCCTCTTCCTCGTCAGAATGGCCGCAGAGAAGAACCTGCGCTTCCTCTTCCTGCTCTATTTCATGAATCCATTGCCTGAGGGGACTATCCTGCGACAGGGTCTGCAGCGTTTTTGCAAAGGAAACCGTCCGCCGCTTACGTTCTAATGACGCGTCATCGCATGCTGCCGTCAGTGCCTGCCAAAGCAAGGCATCTTCCCCCTGGTCATTTTCTGCCGTATCGGCCGTTTCTGTCTGCCAGAGCGTCACCTCAAGCTTTGCCCGAAAGCCCTGCCGGGAAGCATCCTCCGGCAGGATTTCCCGTACGCAATGGTACGCCGACAGCTGCGGCACCAGAGATTGCAGGTCTTCCTGTGTGCCATCTGCCCAGAGGAGATTGATTTCAGACGCCCGCGTAACCCCTGCAGACGCTGCCCACAGCAGACTTTCCACGACTCCCTTGCACTTGCCCACCGCCAGAATTCGGCATGTCACCGTGCATCATCTCCCCTCAGGTAAATTTTCTCTTATTCTCTTTCTTTTTTTCCATAGAAAAACCCTCTTTTCCGTTGGCAGAAAAGAGGGTCATCACGGTTTCATCATCAGGTATTGCGAGTGCGAATGCCTTGAATATTGGCATATTCAGACAGGTGATTCACAATGTCTGTATAGGTCGTGCCTCCCTGCATATCCAGCGTGTAAACGTTGGTATAGAGGTTATACTTGCCCTTGTTTTCCACATGGAAGTCCACGTCCAGCACGTGAATGCCTGCTTCCTGGAAATAGGCATTGATGAAAGCCAGTGTTTCCACCCGGTGGACGAATTTAACTTCCACATTCTTCACAGAATTCACCTTTACCACCCGTTGGAGGAGCGTCAGGGTTACCATCACAATGACGCATCCAGCCACCGCCAGGGTATAATAGCCCATGCCCACTGCAAGTCCCAAACAGCCGACATTCCAAAGAGAAGCCGCCGTCGTCAGACCCGCAATTTTCTTCTGGCTGATAAAAATGGTGCCGGCGCCCAAAAAGCCAATACCGCTGACAACCTGCGCCGTCAGTCGTCCCATGCTTACCGCAATGCCGCTGTTGCTGGTGGACGCATTCAGCGCCACCGTATCAGCCACCACGAGGGCTTCCAAAATAGCAATTGTTGCAGCACCGACGCACACCAATACGTGCGTGCGCATGCCTGCAGGGCGGTTTTTCCTTTCACGCTCAATGCCTACAACACAACCCACAATTGCTGCAATCACGAGTCGCAGTCCAGCTTCCCACCATGCCACAGCACTCGCCCTCCTTTGTATTGGTGTATTTTAACATAGTATTTGCATAAAAGCAAGTAAAAATAACAAAGATGCAAAAATGCAATACATCTTTTCCCTGTAAAAACTTGCTATAGGATACTTTTCACCCTTTGGGGTATTTTTTTCATCTGTCGTATTGACAGAATGCAGACAGGTTCGTTACAATTTAATATGAAATAACTCGCTGGATAGTTGGCTTTCGGAGTCATCTTCTCCGGTTCATGTTTTCACCAAAATGGATCCCACATTTGAAAAAAGGAGGAAGAATGATCATTGCTGAACGAAAAGCTGAAGCAAAATCTGCGTGAGTCTCTTTCCAGTGTTTTGCCGATTACGGTCATTATGCTGCTGCTCAGTGTGACCCTTGTTCCCATGGAAATCGGCACCCTGTCCCTGTTTCTGGTTGGTGCCCTGCTGCTAATCGTTGGCATGGGCTTCTTTCAGTTGGGTGCTGAAATGGCCATGACGCCTCTTGGCCAGGGCTTAGGCGGTCATCTGGTAAAGAGCCGCAATCTGGTCATCACATCAATCATCTGCTTTGCCGTCGGCGCGGTCATCACCTTGTCCGAGCCCGATTTACAGGTGCTGGCAGAACAGGTGGCTTCCATCCCCAACGAAGTGCTGATTTGGACGGTGGCACTGGGGGTCGGCGTATTTCTGGTGATTGCCGTGCTGCGCATCGTGTTCCACGTCAAGCTCGCCAAGATGCTGACTTTTTTCTACGCGGCTCTGTTCCTGCTGACAATCTTCACCCCTGATTCCTTTGTGGCAGTGGCCTTCGATGCAGGCGGTGTGACCACAGGTCCCATGACGGTGCCGTTCATCATGGCGCTGGGCGTTGGCCTCTCTGCTTCCCGCAGCGACAAGGATGGCGCCAGCGACAGCTTCGGTCTTATCTCCCTGTGCTCTGTGGGTCCTATCCTGATGGTCATGCTGCTGGGCATTTTCTATCATCCCGAAGAAGCCACCTACACAGCCGTCACCATTCCCGATGTATCCACCACAGCGGACGTGCTTCCTATCTTCATCCAGTATTTGCCCGTTTACGCTAAAGAAGTGTTCAGCAGCATGGCGCCCGTGCTGTGCGTGTTCCTGCTGTTTCAGCTCATCACCCGCAGATACCGCCGTGTGCAAATCGTCAAAATGTGCATGGGCTTCCTGTACACCATCGTCGGCCTGATTCTTTTCCTCACAGGCGTAAACGTTGGCTTTGCCCCTGTGGGCAACCTGCTGGGTTCCAGCCTTGCATCCAGTGATATGAAGTGGCTGCTCATCCCCATCGGTCTCATCATCGGCTTCTACATTGTGAAAGCCGAGCCTGCCGTGCAGGTGCTGAATCACCAGGTGGAGGACATCACCGGCGGCGCCATTTCCCACAAGATGATGAATGCCAGCCTGTCCATTGGTGTGGCCTGTGCTGTAGCGCTGAGCATGCTGCGTGCGCTGACAGGGCTGAGTATTTACTGGATTGTTGTGCCCGGCTATTTCCTTGCCCTGTCACTGACCAAGCTGGTGCCGCCGATGTTTGTTGGCGTGGCCTTTGACTCCGGCGGCGTGGCTAGCGGCCCCATGACCTCCACTTTCCTGCTGCCCCTTGCCATGGGCGTATGCACCGCAGTGGGCGGCAATGTGGTCACAGACGCATTTGGTGTAGTTTCTCTGGTTGCCCTGACCCCTCTGATTGCTATTCAGATTATGGGTCTTATCTACGTGCACAAGTCCCGTGCCATCAAGGCTGACGTACCTCAGCCCACGGAGCAGGACGATGATATCGTGATTATGCCCGAGGAGGAATAAGCATGAGCGAAGCAGTCAAGGATCCCCTTTGCCCCCGTATGCTGTTTGTCATCGCGCGGGACGAAGATGACCGTCGTGTCACCGCCGCGCTGAACAACATGCATCTGACGATTTGCCATCAGATTCGCGGTCAGGGTACCGCGCCCTCTGAATGGCTTGAAATCTGTGGTCTTGCCGGCACCGTGCGCATTATTTCCATTGCCATGATGCCCAAATCCATGACCGCCTATGTCATGGATGGTCTGCGCCGCGCCCTTGGCCTGGACAAGCGGGGCAAGGGCATCGCCTTCACCGTACCCCTCGGCGGTCTGCAGAGCGGCATCATGCGGATGCTCCTCTCCATGAAGGATCGCAGTCTTTTGAATGAATCGAAGGAGGATGACACGTCCATGGACAGCAGTGTTGAATATTCCATGCTTTGCGTATCTGTCAATAGCGGCTTCAGCGGTGATGTGGTAGAGGCAGCTCGCAGTGCCGGGGCCCGCGGTGGTACAGTCATTAAAGGCATGCGCCATGTGGAAGGCCAGACCGGCCAGTTCATGGGCGTTGCCATGCAGGAAGAGCAGGATATCGTGCTCATTATCACCCCCAGGGACAAACGTCAGGAAATGATGAGCGCGATCAGCACCCGTTGCGGCATGAAGACCCCTGCTCAGGGCATTGTCGTTTCCATGCCGGTAGATGAAACCCTGGGACTGCAATAAAAATCCATCAAAAAAGAGCGGCGCAATGCCGCTTTTTTTGTGCTCAATGAAATTCTTCACTCCTGGTGATGAGCTCTCAGCGCAAGCTGTGCTTTCACCTGGGTGTATTTCTTTTCCGGGACGTGCAATATTTTGCCATTGGCCATGGTAATCTGGAAACGGCAGATGGACTGCACATAGTCAGGATTCACCAGGTAGCTTTCGTGGCAGCGAAGGAAAAAACGAGCATACTTCTGGCCAATCGCTGCCAGAGTTTCCACGGTTTCAATGGTTTGATCCATGGTATGAATCAAGGCATGATTCCCCGCACTTTCCGCAAACACAATGTGTCCCCACGGCAAATAAAAGACCGATTTTCCCACACCGCGGAAGGAAAGTCGCTCGGCATTCGCATCCCCTGCCAGCGGCATTTTGGAGGTCTGTGTTTCCACCACCGTGTTATAGTTTTTCGGATAAATCACGTCCTGCACGTTGTAGGCAATGGCATTGGAGATATGGCAGAAGCGAATACACGGCTTGTCATCCTGCATCGTCCACGTAACGCTGATGCGCTGAAGCACGCGGTTTTGGCTGCCGTCAGGCCAGAAGGTATCCACCGTAAACATGGTCAGCACCTCAAAAACCCGTGTGCTGCCCAGGGCAACGGGAACCACCGTCAGGTCATTCACCGCAAAGCGGAGGCCGTGCTTTTCTGCCTTAAAGGCCTCCACCAGCGCCTGTTTGGTGCGAATCATCTGTCCTTCTGCCGGACCGATCCACAGCACATCCTCATGGCACATCTCCAGGAAGGGCTCCACATTGTTCTGATAATAAAGGGTAATAACTTCAACCGTCTTATCGGCGATTTCCTGGATCTTCATGCGTCACTCTCCCTTGCTGCTCAGTTCATGATTATGCTAAAGCATTCCGTGAAAATTGTCAAGGGAACCTGCTTGCGAATCTTTTCCGACTCTTGCGTTGAACGCCTAACTTCGCTATAATGGAACAGGTCTGCAATGGCCGCACAAAGAAAGGACGATCGACAGCATGGCCGACATGATTGAATTAACCCAGGAAGCCTTCGAGGCGCTGGATCCTGCGCAAACCCTGCTGATCGATATGCGCAGTGCTGAGGACGTTGCCTATGGCACCATTCCCGGTGCGAAGGTTCTCTCCGCAGAAGAAATGGAAGAGCATCCCGAGCTTCTCCGCGGCAAAGCACAGGTGGTTATCTTCTGCCACCGCGGCACCAACAGCGTTCCCGTGGCCGAAAGCCTGCGGGACAGAGGAATCCCTGCTTTCAGCCTGCAGGACGGTTATCTGGGCTGGCTGATGCGGAAGATTCAGCATGAGCAGGAAATGGACAAGTGCCAGCAAATCGAGATTGGTCTGCGCACCACCTATCACAAGCGTCTGTTTTCCAAGTTTGCCAAAGCCATCCGCACCTATGACCTGGTGCAGGAAGGCGACCGCATTGCCGTGTGCATCTCCGGCGGAAAAGATTCCATGCTCATGGCCAAACTGTTTCAGGAACTTCAGCGGCACCGCAAGTTTCCTTTTGAATTGGTCTTTATGGTGATGGATCCCGGCTACAATGCGGCCAACCGTCAGGTCATCGAGCACAACGCCAAAATCCTTGGCATTCCCATCACTATTTTTGAAACGAACATCTTTGACATCGTTTACGCAGAGGAAAAGAACCCCTGCTACCTGTGCGCACGGATGCGCCGCGGTCACCTGTACAGCAAGGCACGTGAGCTCGGCTGCAACAAAATCGCGCTGGGACATCATTACGACGACGTCATTGAAACCGTCCTGATGGGCATGCTGTATGGCGCGCAGGTGCAGACCATGATGCCCAAACTCCACAGCACCAACTTTCCCGGCATGGAGCTCATTCGCCCCATGTACTTCATCCGTGAAAACGACATCAAAACCTGGCGGGATGCCAACGACCTGCACTTCATCCAGTGTGCCTGCCATTTCACCGATACCTGCACCACCTGTGATCCCAACGGCCGCACTGTATCCAAGCGCATGGAAATCAAGCAGCTCATCGCGCAGCTGAAAAAGGTCAACCCCACGGTGGAGGCCAACATCTTCCGCAGCATGGAAAATGTGAACCTGGACACCGTCATTTCCTACAAAAAAGGGAATGAGGTTCACTCATTCCTGGATGATTACAACGAGAAAGATTAAAAAATTCGCCCAGCCTGCAATATCCGCAGACTGGGCATTTTCTTTACTTCAGAAGATTATTTTCATCAAAGTAGTCAATCTTCATGGCGTGGCGAACTTCCTGCAGGGTCTTTGCGGCAGTCTTTTCAGCAACCTCGCTGCCAGACTTCAGGATCTCGTACACTTCATCCGTTCGGCCTTCCCAGTAAGCGCGGCGCTCACGAATCGGGGCAAGAACGGACTGCATCACATTGTTCAGGAACTTCTTCACCTTCACATCGCCCAGGCCGCCGCGCTGATAGTGTGCCTTCATTTCGTCAAGGCAGGCATAATCAGGCAGGAACTCGGCGAAATGCTCATCTGTGCAGAAAGCATCCAGGTAAGTGAACACCGGGTTGCCCTCGACCTTGCCGGGATCCTGTACGCGGAGATGATCAGGATCGGTGAACATGGACATGATCTTCGTCTTTACATCCTCGGCCGTATCCGCCAGATAGATGCAATTGCCCAGTGACTTGCTCATCTTGGCCTTGCCGTCAATGCCGGGGAGACGCATGCTGGCGCGGTTGTTGGCCAACAGAATCTGCGGCTCGGTCAGGGTTTCGCCATACACTTCGTTGAACTTGCGGACGATTTCACGGGTCTGCTCCAGCATGGGTTCCTGATCCTCGCCCACAGGCACCACCGTTGCGTGGAAGGCCGTAATATCTGCTGCCTGGCTGATGGGATAGCAGAAGAATCCCAGCGGGATGCTGGCCTCAAAGTTCTTCTGCTTGATTTCAGCCTTCACCGTGGGATTACGCTGTACGCGGGACACGGTGACCAGATTCATATAGTAGAAGGTCAGCTCCGTCAGCTCGGGAACCATGGACTGGATGAAGATCGTAGACTTTTCAGGATCAATGCCGCAAGCCAGATAATCCAGTGCCACCTGCATAATGTTCTGCCGAACCTTTTCGGGATGCTCCGCGTTATCCGTCAGAGCCTGCGCGTCGGCAATCATGATGTAAATTTCATCGAAATTGCCCGTGTTCTGCAAGCGCACCCGCTCACGCAAAGAACCTACATAGTGGCCCACATGCAACCGTCCCGTGGGACGGTCACCCGTCAAAATAATCTGCTTCATCCTGTCCTTTTCCTCCTTATAACCTTACATGCTCAGCAGCATGCGGTCATTATCCATTTCTTTGCCCTTTTTGCCGCTGTAGAGCGCCATCAGCTGCTCCACGTTCATGCCTTCCCGCTGCTTCGCATCAATATCGAGAATGATCTCGCCTGCATCCAGCATCAGGGTTCGATTGCCCGTCTTCAGTGCCATGTTCATGTTGTGGGTGATCATCATGGTGGGGATATGCCGCTCCTCCACGATTTTCACGGTGATGGCCATGACTTTTTCCGCAGTGGCAGGGTCAAGGGCAGCTGTGTGCTCATCCAGCAAAAGCAGCTGCGGCTTGGCAATGGTCGCCATGAGCAGGGTCATTGCCTGCCGCTGGCCGCCAGACAGAAGACCCACCTTCATTTTCATGCGATCTTCCAATCCCATGCCGAAGGCCGCCAGCTCTTCCCGAAAGAAAGCCATGTCAGACTTCCGCACAGCCTTCGCCAGTGGGAATCTCCGCTCTTGATTATACGCCATCGACAGGTTTTCTTCAATAGTTAAATCCGGCGCCGTTCCCTTCATGGGATCCTGGAAAAGGATGCCGATTCTTCTCGCGCGGCGGAATTCCGGCAGATAGGTAATTTCGTTCCCATCCAGCAAAATCTTGCCGCTGTCTACCAGGAAACTGCCCACAATAGCTCCGAAGAGAGTCGATTTGCCGGCACCGTTGGAACCAAGGATGGTAATAAAATCGCTGTCCTCCACCTTCAGGGAAACATGGTTCAGCGCGGTGTGCTCGTTGACCGTACCCTTGCCGAAGGTCTTGCTTACATCACGAATTTCAAGCATGACGCTTTCCCTCCCTGCGAACATTCATCATGTGGATTTTTTCTTTTACCGTAGGGATGCAAAGTGCAACCGCCACAATGGTCGCGCTGATCAGCTTGAGGAAATACGTCGGGAAAATGTTCGTAGACAGTGCCAGTGCGATAATCAACCGATAAATCACTGATCCAACCACCGCGCTGATGAGGCCGATGGTCACGCTCTTTCTGCCCAGGATGACCTCACCGATGATTACCGATGCCAGGCCAACCACCATGATGCCCACGCCGCCGGAGATATCCGCATAGCCCTGATATTGGGCGATGATGCCGCCGCACAGTGCGATGCATCCGTTGCTGATCATCAGGCCAATATTGCGGATACGCGCTGCATTGATGGAGGAAGAACGCACCATTGCTTCATTGTTGCCCGTTGCACGGATGCACAGTCCCAGATGGGTGCGGAAGAACCACGCCAGCAGGGCCAGCATCACTGCTACCAGGACAGCACCAATCAGAATGCGCACAACGTCTTTGCTGAAGGGAAGCTGCTTGATCAAAATACGGAAGATGGTCTGCTTGTCCAGCAAGGTCACATTGGCGCTGGCGCCCATGACGGCCAGGTTCACGGTATACAGGCCGCTCATGGTCAGAATGCCTGCCAGAATGGGATGGATGCCCAGTCGTGTCTGAAGTACGCCTGTCACCCAGCCTGCGGCCATGCCGGCAATAAAGGCCAGCAGCAAGCCAAGGTACGGGTGCCCTGCTA
Source organism: bacterium (assembly GCA_963618735.1). Lineage (GTDB taxonomy): Bacteria > Bacillota > Clostridia > Christensenellales > Aristaeellaceae > CAKUFA01. The sequence goes on from CAVEUM010000013.1 coordinate 14,817, forward strand.
CGGTCATCATGGCCGACACGGCAACGCCCAGGGTGAAGGAACCTTCTGCCGTAAGATCAGGGGTATTCAGTACGCGAAAGCTGATGTAGACGCCCATAGCCAGCAGACTATAAAGCAAACCAAGCTGGAGGGCACTGATCACCATGTTCATTTCGCTTCAACTCCTTCTGCGCAAAATGCCCGGCGGACAGGTGCTGTCCCGTCCGTCGGGTGAAATTTTTCGATGAATCACTCAATCAGCTGAGCCTGAGCCAGCACTTCTTCGCTGAGCTCCACGCCGATGGCGTCTGCCGTGGTCTTGTTAATCACCATGGTGAAATCGCTGACCACCACAGAGGGGATGTCCGTGATAGCCGTGCCCTGCAGATACTGGTAGGACATGTCAGCGGTCAGGGCGCCGATTTCACGGTCGCTGATGGAGATGGTTGCAAAGGCGCCGGAGTTCACCATCACAGCAGAGGAACCGTATACGGGGATCTTTGCATCGTTGGCCACCTCAGCCACCACAGTCATAGCCGTCTGCACCACAGAGTCGTTGGGGACAAAGATGGCATCCACGCGGCCCACCAGGGATTCAGCCGCCTGCTGCACCTCGTTGGAGGAAGTCACCACAGCCTCTACGTAGCTCAGACCGTTGGCGTCCATGTATTCCTTCGCACTGTTGATGGTGGTCACAGAGTTGATCTCACTGGTGCAGTAGATCAATCCATAGGTCTTGCAGCCAGGGGTCAATTCATCAGAGAGCTTGAACATTTCATCCACAGGGATGGCGTTGCTGGTGCCGGTAGCGTTCTTATCAGGATGCTCCATGTCGGTGATAATGCCGGCACCAACGGGGTTGCTCACGGAAATGAAGAACAGCGGGATGTCACTCTCCATGTTCACGAAAGCCTGTGCTGCAGGGGTTGCGATGGTCACCACATAATCAACGCCGGATTCAATCACCGCCTGGCAAATAGCAGCCAGATTGCTCATATCGCCCTGGGCGTTGCGATAATCAAAGGTCATGTCCTCCTCGCTGTAGCCAAGCTCACGCATACGGTCGATGTAGCCCTCACGCATGTCCGTGAAAGCACCATTATCGGCCATCTGAATGATACCAACACGGATCGGCTCAGCAAAGGCAGCGCAGCACACACACAGGGCGAGAACCAGGGTCACGAGGGAAGTCAGCAGCTTTTTCATGGGGAATCCATCCTTTCTTTGTCCGGAAAAGCAATTTTGCTTTTCCTTGTCCTGACGTCTTGATCGGCGGCGTCCATGAAACAGAATACTCCGGAACCTGCAGGATATAAAAAACGCATCTGTCCTCTTATCAAGGACAGATGCGATAAACATCTGCGGTACCACCTTGTTTGACGGTTGCCCGTCCGCTCTCTCGGATGCCGACACATCCGCAGCCCTCTAACGCTGGCTCTGCGTCACGCCATACTCGGGAAATATCCCTTTCCGCATGCCCTCGGCGGTCCATTTGCCGATCCGCTTTCTGCCGGTTTCCATCCTCCCGGCTCTCTGGAAGTGCGCTGTCGGTTTAATCTCCGCCTCAACGGTTTACTGCACTATAGCATATCTTTTTTCACTTGTCAAGCATGAAAATGTGAATTTCGGCAAAAATTTTGCCAGAGCATCCTTTCATGTTCTTCCGCAGAGGGCGGAAACATAAATCCATGCTTGCGTTTACGCGCAAATGACAGTATAATGTGAAAATGCCGATAAGGTATGATTTGTTTGGGAGAAGGAGGATCTGTTTTTCATGGAAGAAACAACGACGCGCAGCAACTTTATCTGGGACGCCATCGAGCAGGACTTAAAGGAAGGCCGCTACACGCAGGTGCACACGCGCTTCCCTCCGGAACCCAATGGATACATGCACATTGGTCACTGCAAGGCTCTGATTATGGACTTCCTGACGGCCGAGAAGTACGGCGGTCTGTGCAATCTTCGCTTTGACGACACCAACCCCGCGAAGGAAGACACGGAATACGTGGAGGCCATCAAGCGGGATATCAACTGGCTGGGCTTCAACTGGACGGGCGGTCTCTATTATGCCAGCGATTATTATGACCAGTGCTATGCCATTGCTGAGGACTGGATTCAGCGTGGTCTGGCCTATGTGGATGAACTGAGCAAGGACGAAATGCGTGCTTATCGCGGCACGCTGACCGAGCCCGGCAAGAACAGTCCCTGGCGCGACCGTCCCGCTGAGGAAAGCCTTGACCTGTTCCGCCGCATGCGTGCAGGTGAGTTCCCTGAGGGCAGCAAAACCCTGCGCATGAAGATCGATATGGCATCCCCCAACATCGTCATGCGTGACCCTGCCATGTACCGCATCCTGTACAAGGAACACTGGCGCACGGGCAACAAGTGGTGCATCTATCCCATGTACGACTTTGCGCACCCCATTGGCGACGCACTGGAAGGCATCAGCCATTCTCTGTGCTCCCTGGAGTATGAAATCCACCGTCCCCTGTACGACTGGGTGGTGGAACACAGCCAGAACATGCTGCCTGCCAAGCCCCGTCAGATCGAGTTTGCACGTTTGAACATCACCCAGACCATCATGAGCAAGCGCTACCTGCGTCAGCTGGTAGAAGGCGGCTATGTCAGCGGCTGGGATGATCCCCGTATGCCCACCCTGTCCGCCATGCGCCGCCGCGGCTACACCGGTGCCGCCATCCGCGACTTTGTGGATCGCATCGGCATGAGCAAGGCAGACTCTACGGTGGATTTTGCCCTGCTGGAAAGCTGCGTCCGTGATGACTTGGGCGACAAGTCTCCCCGCGCCATGGCCGTTTTGAAGCCTCTGAAGGTGGTACTGACCAACTGGCCCGAGGATCGTGTGGACACCCTGACCATGGAAAACCATCCCGATCATCCCGAAATGGGCAGCCACACCGTGCATTTCGGCCGCGAGCTGTTCATTGAGCAGGACGACTTCATGGAAGTGCCCGCGAAGAAATTCCAGCGCATGTATCCCGGTTTTGAAGTGCGCCTGAAGGGTGCCTATATTGTCCGCTGCGATGAGTGCGTGAAGGACGCCGATGGCAACATCACGGAAGTGCACTGCACGGTGGATATGGATTCCGCTTCCGGCACCGCCGGCGCAGACCGCAAGATCAAGGGCAAGGTGCTGCACTGGGTCAGTGCGGTGGACGCAGTGCCCTTCGAAGCACGTCTGTATGACCCCCTGCTGAACGCGCTGGAAGAAGACCTGGAAGAGGAAGCTGAAACCGAGGGTGAAGGTGAAACCGCCGCTCCCGTGAACAAGAAGGACTTCATCAGCCGTCTGAACCCCAACAGCCTGACAGTTGTGCACGGCGTGGCAGAACCTGCTGTGCGTGATTGCGAGAACGGAACGACCTTCCAGTTCCTCCGCACGGGCTACTTCTGCAAGGATCCTGATTCCACTGCCGAAATGCCTGTCTACAACCGTACGGTCGGTCTGCGGGATACCTACGCCAAGCAGGCAAAGTAATGTACCCTTTATCATTGTCCGACCGGAGTTTTTCTCTGGTCGGACAATGGTGTTAAATAAAAAAGCAGAGATCAACAGGATGCTCTGCATGGAGGAAATGTCATGGAAGTCAGAACTCGATTTGCTCCCAGTCCTACGGGCTTCATGCACCTGGGCGGACTGCGCACGGCACTGTACAATTATCTGTACGCCCGCAAAATGGGCGGCAAGTTCATTCTCCGCATTGAGGATACCGACCAGGAGCGCTTTGTGGAAGGTGCTACCGAGGTCATCTACGAAACACTCAAGGGCTGCGGCATGAACTGGGATGAAGGCCCCGACGTAGGCGGTCCCTGCGGCCCCTATGTGCAGAGCGAGCGCAAGGCCATGTATCTGCCCTACGCCAAGCAGCTGGTGGAAAGCGGTCACGCCTACTACTGCTTCTGCACGAAGGAAGAGCTGGATTCCCGCCGTGCCGAGGCCGAAGCCCGCGGCGAGGTCTTCAAGTACGACAAGCATTGCCTGCACATGAGCAAGGAAGAGGTTCAGGCCAAGCTGGACGCAGGTGTCCCCTACGTCATCCGTCAGAATGCCCCCACGGAGGGCGAAACCAGCTATGATGACCTGGTGTTCGGCCACATGACCTTCCCCAACGACACCTTGGATGACATGGTGCTCATTAAGCAGGATGGCATGCCCACCTACAACTTCGCCAACGTCATTGACGACCACCTGATGGGCATCACCCACGTGATGCGCGGCATGGAGTACCTGTCCTCCACCCCCAAGTACAACCTGCTGTACGAAGCCTTCGGTTGGGACGTTCCCCAGTACATCCACCTGCCTACCGTGATGCGTGACGCGCACCATAAGCTGAGCAAGCGCGATGGTGACGCCTACTATTCCGACTTTGTGGACAAGGGATACCTGACGGAAGCGCTGATTAACTATCTGGTGCTGGTTGGCTGGAATCCCGGCGATGACCGCGAGTTCTTCACCATGGATGAATTGGTGGATGTGTTCGATGTGCACCGTCTGAACAAGGCGCCCGGCATCTTCGACATTGACAAGCTCACATGGTTCAACGCTGAATACATTCGCCGCCTGAGCCCGGAGAAGTACCTGGAGATGGTGACGCCCTGGTTTGACAAGGTGCTGTCTGGCAAGGGTATTGACTACAAGCGTCTGGCAGAGCTGATGCAGACCCGTACCGAGGTGTTCAACCGTGTGCCCGACATGGTGAAGTTCCTGGGCGAATTGCCGGACTACGACGTGTCCCTGTACACCAACAAGAAGAGCAAGTCCGACCCTGAGGTTTCCCGTAAGGCGCTGAACCTGCTGCGCCCTGTGCTGGAAAACGTTGAGTGGACGGAAACAGCCATTCATGACGCCCTGATGGCCACCATTGCGGAAGCCGGCATGAAGAACGCCGCTGCCCTGTGGCCGCTGCGCATTGCCATTTCCGGTCAGGCTTCCACCCCCGGCGGTGCCATCGAAATCGCCTGGCTGCTGGGCCGTGAAGAAACCCTGCGCCGCATTGACGAGGGTCTGAAGCGTCTGGAAAACGCCTGAATCAGGACATCTGCAACGTTTTCCATGGTTTTTTGATTCGATCAAGGAGGGGACACCATGCGCAATGCAAGCGTCAAGAAATTAACCCTTGCCGGTGTGATGGCCGCCATGATTTGCGTGCTGACCATCTTCCCCCACATTCCGCTGGGTGCCGGCTACATCCACCTGGGTGACGGCCTGATTCTTCTGGCAGTGATGCTGCTGGGAACCTTCAGTATTCCTGCCGCCGCCATTGGCAGTATGCTGGCCGACCTGCTGGTGTATCCCGTGTATGCCCCGATAACACTGGTGGTCAAGGGACTGATGGCCGCAACTGCGTGGCTCATTTACCGCAAGGGTGACCGTCGCCGTACCGTGCTGGCCTTCATTGCCGCTGAAGCGGTGATGGTGCTTGGCTACTTTGTCTATGAATGGATTGCTGTACCCGAATTTGCAGTGGCAGACATTCCCGGCAATCTGATTCAGGCCGTGGCCGGTGTGTGCGTCGGGTTGGTACTCACCGCTGTTGTTCCACGATTGGAGTCACTGACAAAATCATGAAATTTGCTGACCTAATGAAAGATAGAAGGGTGAAAGCCGTGAAAAAGTTCTTTGAAGAGTTCAAGAAATTCGCACTGCGCGGCAATGTGATGGACATGGCTGTCGGCGTCATCGTCGGCGGTGCTTTCTCCAACATTGTGACGTCCCTGACCGACAACTTCATCAATCCGCTTTTGAACGTCATCATGGGCTCTGCCACCTACACCTGGGCCGATGTAGGAACGTTTGCCTCCAACTTCCTGTCCGCTGTGGTGAACTTCATCATCATGGCCTTCATTCTCTTCTGCCTCATGCGCGGCATTAACAAGCTGCTGAACCTCGGCAAGAAGAAGGAAGCTCCGGCTGCCCCCACCACCAAGAAGTGCCCCTTCTGCAAAACGGACATCGCCATCGATGCCACCCGTTGCCCCCACTGCACCAGTCAGCTGGAAGAGAAATAATACACATCGGCGGCCTATCTTTTCCTGAAAGGTTCCCGTCAGCATTCACAAGGACGATGCTTTGCAACTGAAGCATCGTCCTTTTTGTGTATTGCACTATGATCGAGCACTGTTTATGTCATTGTTTCACGCAAAATTGTAACAAAAAAGTCATATCTCTTTACAAAATCGTTAGCTTTTGATATACTATCTTCATCATGGAGCAGACTATGCTCGTGCGAAGGAGGAGTACCCATGAAGAAGCGCAGGATGCTTTTGCTGACAGTGGCAGCCGTGTGCATGTTGTCCACTGCTGCGCTGGCAGATACCTATACCATACTGCGCTATAATGACTCCGGCTCTGCCGTGCAGCAGTTGCAAACCGCGTTGAACCAATTGGGATATAACGTGGGAAGCGCTGACGGCAAGTATGGCTCTGCCACAGAGAAGGCCGTGCGGCAGTTCCAGCAGGATCACTCCCTGAAGGTAGACGGTAAGGCCGGCCAGCAAACCCAGGCACTGGTCTATCAGCTGGCATCCGGCAGCACTTCATCCGGTACTTCCTCCGGCACAAGCACTTCCAGCTATTTCAGCGGCAATTATGATAAGCTGGAATACGGCAGCAAAGGTGCTCGAGTGACCAAGCTGCAAACAGCTCTGAATCAGTTAGGATTCAGTGCCGGCAAGGCTGATGGCCGCTACGGTGCAGGCACCCAGCAGGCGGTTACTTCTTTCCAGCGTGCGCAGGGACTGTCTGCGGACGGCAAAGCCGGTAAGAACACCCTGCAGCGCATTGAGCAGGTGCTTTCCGGCGAGGTCAGCAACACGACGCCCGAACCCACCGCCACCCCCAGCGCTTACGGCACCGTCCCCACCAGAACCCTGCGGAAGGGCTACCAGGGCACGGATGTTAAAAGCGTACAGACTCGCTTGAAGTCCCTTGGCTATTACAAGGGCTCGGTGGATGGCAAATACGGCACGGGAACCATGGCCGCCGTGTCCTCTTTCCAGTCTGCAAACGGCTTGCACGCCGATGGTTTGGCAGGCACTTCCACCTACAAGGTGCTTTATTCAGATGCCGCCATTTCCTACAGCGCTGCTGCCGCTACTGCGACCCCAGCACCCACCAGCACCATTCCAACCAGAACCCTGCGTTCTGGCTATACAGGCGATGATGTAAAGAACGTGCAGACCCGTCTGAAGGAATTGGGATACTACACAGGCTCCGTCGATGGCAAATACGGCACAGGAACAGTGACCGCCGTTTCTACCTTCCAGTCGCAGAACGGCCTGACAGCCGACGGTGCGGCAGGCAACAGCACCTATAAGGTGCTCTTCTCCGAGAACGCTAAGGAATACACCACCGCAAGTGACACCACCACCGCCGTTCCCGTCACCGCGACCAAGCCTTCCCGCACCCTGCGTTCCGGCGACACGGGTGATGACGTAAAGAGTCTGCAGACGCGCCTGAAGGATCTTGGCTATTACACAGGTACGGTTGATGGCAAATATGGTTCCGGCACGATATCCGCCGTGGTGTCCTTCCAGAGCGGCAACGGGCTAACCATGGACGGTGTCGCAGGAAACAGCACCTACAAGATCCTCTACTCCACCTCCGCCAAAACAGCCAGCGAGACGTCCTCCAGTTCCTTTAGCGGAACGGCAACCGCCCCTGACAAGTCGAAAATCAAGCTCATGTACTGGTACACGGAAGTGAAGCCTCTCCTGAAGGGCAAGAGTTCCATCTATGTATACGAGCCCGAATCGAAGATTGGTTTCACCCTGCACCTCTACTCCCTGGGACGGCACGCCGACGTGGAACCCATGACAGCTGAGGACACCGCCAAGATGATGGAAGCCTTCGGTGGTGTTGCCGACTGGACGCCCAAGTTCGTCTACGTTCTGCTGCCGAACGGGCAGTGGACCGTTGCCACCATGCATAACGTGGCCCACGGCGGACAGAGCATCAAGAACAACAACTTCGACGGGCAGAACTGTGTCCACTTCCTGCGTGTCATGTCCGAATGTGAAGCCAATGACCCGAAATACGGCGTTACCAACCAGAAGGTACTCCGCGAAGGTTGGAAGAAGCTGACCGGTGAAACGGTGAACTAAGGTTTTCCACAATATTTCCATCAAAAGAGGGAAGATCCGCTGTAATAAGCGTTTCTTCCCTCGTGCTTTTCCCTTCCCCGCATGATCGCGAGGAAGGGATTTTTTGATGATGCTGCCAGTCGCCTCTTGCCAGCGTCATGCTTCCTTGTCAGGCAGTGCGACGGTGTACTGTTTCATCTTCCATGCGGCGTACAGCATCACCATCACCTCGGTAATGGGCATCGCGTACCAAATGGCATCTGCGCTTGTCACCAGAGGCAAAACCAAAATCAGTGCACCACTGATTACCAGGCCGCGTGCCACCGATACCACAAAAGCGGCTGTCGGCTTCATAATCGCCTGGAAATAGTAGGTGGAGTAAATGTTGAAGGGAAGTAGCAGGAAGGACAAAGCATACGCGCGGATAATAGCAGGCGCCATGGCCAGAATCTCATCCGTAGGCGTCATAAAAATGCGAATGTACATCTCAGGCACCGCCAGACTGATCGCCGTCCAAGCCACGCCGAAAAACGCGGACGTCCACAGGGCATAACGCAGCGTTTCCCGAATGCGGCTGCCTTTTCCCGCGCCATAATTGGTGGAAATGATGGGCTGTGCGGCCTGTCCCACACTGTAGGCGCAGCATTGCACGAAGGTGCTCACATTGATGATAGGGCCATAAATAGCCAAAGCATTCGTGCCCAGGTATTGCATAATCTGCCGATTAAACAGCACCGTCAAAATGCCCATGGCCACATCAATGAAGAAGGATGAAAAGCCCGTAATGGAAATCTCCTTCAGCTTCCGCATCAACTGCGGTACCTTCACCAGGCGCAGCGTGTTCGTCTTCTTCACAAAATGCGTCAGCAGCACCACAAACGTAATCACCGAACCAATGGCCGTAGCCAATCCGGCACCCAGGATGCCCATATCGCAGGTGAAAACGAAGAAATAATCGCCGAACATGTTGAAAATGCCGCCTGCCAGCACGCCAGCCGTAGCCAGGCCAGGATCGTTATCATTCCGCAAAAAAGCTGCCAGCATCTGATTAAACAGGAAGGTCGGGAACGCCGCCAGCACGGGCTTCATGTAGGTTTCCGCCATGGTCAGCAGGGTTTCATCCGCGCCGAAGAACATCAGCACAGGTCTTTCAAAGCAAAGGATGCCCAGCCAGGACAGCATCGCCAGTGCCGCTGAGCCGATGACTGCGGCGGTAAAATACTGCATCTCACTGCCGTCTTTGCAGGCGTTGCTGCCGCGCTTCGTGCTGAAGATGACGCTTCCGCCAATGCCCATGAGCAGTCCCAGGCTGTAGATCACATTCCACACAGGCGCCACCACTGCCAGTGCCGCCGTACCATTGGGGCCATGATACTGCCCCACCATGGCCATATCCACCACGCCATAGATGCAGGAAATCAGTGCACTGCCAAAGGCCGCACTCAGATACTTACAATACAGCGACTTAATTTTGCCGCCCAGCAGATCCATCTTGTAAACCTCCTCTTTGCGAAAAAAGGCCGGACAAGGAACAGACATCTCAGTCTGCGCCTTATCCGGCTCATGTTTCTCTCGAACAGATTGCCCTCCGACGAACAGCTGTATTGTACCAGATTTGCGGGCAATGTCAAGCAGGAACTTTATAATAACGTCACGATCAGTGCCGTTAGCGCCGCCACCACTGCAAACAGCGGAATGCCGCGCCAGAAGGAATCCAGGTGCTTGGCAGGATCCTGATACGCTTCCTTTTCAGGCAGGAAGGAGAAGCGAATCCGCTTGGTGTTGCGCCACCAAAGCAGGTCAATCACCAGCAAATCAAACGCGCCCAGACCCTCACCAAGGATCAGGAAATAGACGAATGCCGCGCCGTAGCTGTTGAGGCCTAACATCCCCTTCAGCAAAAGCCCCATCACGGAAAACACCACCGTGAACAGAATCAGATTGCTGAGCAGGATGTTCCAAACTGACTTGGCCGCCGGAACCTTGCCTGCCATCTCCTTTTGCGCCCGCACACGCTCCTGCACCTTGTCCGGGTAGGAACGCAGACCCATCAAATTCTTCTGGTCGCCGCCCGTGGCAAGAAAGCAAACGCCCCAGTAGAGCAGATAAAACGCCAAAGCAACAACGATTTTCATAGGGAACCCCTCCTCTTACGCCTTCGATTTTTTTCACAAACGCGCGGAGCAGGTCAGCTTCACAGCTTTTATTTTTTCGTTAGTTGATGCTAACTGCGTGTTTCATGGAAAGGCCACCGTTTAACGATGGCCTCATCCATGGCGCTATTCTAGCATAGATCAGGGAAAATTACAATTCTTAGAAGATCACAACCAGCAGCATCTTGAAGCGTTCCTGGCCATACACGGCATGGGGATGACCAGCAGGCATCACGATGGATTCGCCTTCGTGGAGCTCGTAATCTACGCCATCAATGGTAACGCGGCCAGTGCCGTCCAGGCAGGTCACGAAAGCATCGCCGCCAGAGGCATGGGTGCTGATTTCCTCGCCCTTGTCAAAGGAGAACAGGGTCACGCTCACAGCGCGGTTCTGTGCCAGCGTCTTGCTGACCACCTGGCCATCCTGATAAGCGACCTGCTCTTTAAGCACAAGAATCTGAGACTTGTCAATGTTCTTCATCATAGGAATTTTCCTCCTTATTTTCTCATCAGCGGTCGAGGATCTCGCCGTTAATGGAAATTGTCACAACCTGCCAGGGAATAAACTTGCCGCTTGCCTGCAGCGCCTTCTTCGCCGCCATTTCGAGACCTCCGCAGCAGGGGACTTCCATGCGCACAACCGTTACGCTCTTAATATCATTCCTGCTGATGATTTCCGTGAGCTTCTCGCTATAGTCAACGGCGTCCAGCTTCGGGCAGCCGATGAGGGTGATTTTTCCCCGCATGAATTCCTGGTGCATGTTGGCGTAGGCGTAGGCCGTGCAGTCTGCCGCAATGAGCAGCTTGGCGCCAGCAAAATAGGGAGCATTTACAGGCACCAGCTTAATCTGGCAGGGCCACTGACCCAGCTGGGACGGCATCGGCGGCATCCCACCCATGGGCGGCATCGGCGGCACAGGCGCGTTTTCCGGATGCAGCTGACGCATCTGCTTGCCAGGGCAGCCATGGAAGACAGGAGCTTCCGCCTTCGCCTGCTGTTCCTTCCTGGCCTTGTTGGCCATCACAGCAGCCTCGTCATATGCTGCCGCCTCACGCTCGGTGAAAGTAATGGCACCCGTGGGGCAGTTCGGGAGGCAATCCCCCATACCGTCACAATAATCATCACGGGTCAGCTTTGCCTTGCCGTTGACCATTTCAATAGCGCTCTCATGGCAGGCGCGTGCGCAAGCGCCGCAACCATTGCACTTGTCCTCATCAATATGAATAATTCTGCGAATCATGGTGGTTTCCTCCTTCAAATCCGTTCAGGGACATCGATGAATCAAATTCTTCCATGAAGAAAGAATCTCTGCCTCTTGATTCATCATGTCCAGTATAGTACAATAAGCCTGAATCATCCGTTGTTTTAGCAACGAAAAGGAGACACCTATGGAAAAAATCCTGTCCCCGCTTTTCGCAGGCATCCGTGACGATGACCTGCAGCAGATGCTTTCCTCCCCCTGCACCCGTCAGGCTGAGTACGCAAAGGGAGACATCATCCTCCACGCAGGGCAGACTGTTTGTGAAATCGGCATCGTGCTGGACGGTGCCGTGCGCATTGAAAGCATTGACCTTTGGGGAGATCGTTCCATTCTCAGCAGTGTCGCCAAAGGGCAGGTCTTTGCAGAAACCTACGCCCTGTGTCACGAACCCATGATGGTGGACGCCGTGGCCGCAGAGCAATGCAGGATCCTGTTCCTGCACGCAGACTGCCTGCAGCAGGCGCAAAAGGATCAGCGTCCCTGGGCAATGCAAATCATGAACAACATGCTTCGCGTATCCATGCAAAAGAATCTGACCCTGTCCACCCGCATTTTCTGCACCTCGGGCAAAACCATCCGCACGCGTTTGCTGACCTACCTGACCTACCAGTCCGTCAAGCATGGCAGCACCACGTTTCAGATTCCTTTTGACCGCCAGCAGTTGGCCGACTATCTGAACCTGGATCGCAGCGCCCTTTCCAAGGAACTGGGAAAAATGCGGGATGAAGGTCTCATTGAGTTTTACAAGAACTCGTTTAAGATTCAAAAGACGGAGAAACAGTAAGACGCATTTCGTACAAAAAGAGGAGGCAGGATCGTCCCGCCTCCTTTTTGCATGATAACGTATCAGTCAACCAGGCTGTTCAGTGCATCTACAATCGCCGTACTGGTGGCCGTTGCATGGCTCAGGGCATCCACATCTTCGCCCAGGGTCAGCGGCAGCTTCTTGCCAACGAACTGCTGCAGGAATTCCGCATTGGTGCTCGTGCGCTTGCCCCAGAAGCCTTCACTGCCGGCATCCACCGTGATGGCGGTAATCACGTTATCCGCATCCAGGGTCACAGTGATTTTCACGTCGCTCTGGTAGCCCTTGGCTTCGACAGTCTTTTCAACAGGCTCAGTTTCCGCAGAGGCCGCGTTGGTTTCGGTAGCAGCAGCCTGCAGTTCTGCAATGGTGGCATCCTTTGCGGCGGATTCTTCCGTCAGAGTTGCTACCTGGTTGGTCAAATCCTGCACCTGGGTTTCCAGCGCTGCATTGGTCTCATTGGCTGCCGCGATGGTGGCGTCCTTTTCAGCAGACGCATCCGTCAGGGTCTTCTTCTCGGCTTCCAGCGCCGTCACCTGTTCCGTCAGGGTTGCCACCTGGGCTTCCAGCTCACCTGCCGTGGTCTGCGCCGTGTCGCGGGAGGTGGTCACGCCAGTGACTTCTTCCTTCAGGGCTGCTGTTTCCGCCGTCAAGGTATCAACCTGTGCCTGCAGTTCATCGGCACGGTTAGTGGCTTCCTCCAAACTGGTGGTAGCTTCCTTCAGCTGGTTTTCCACCTCAGTCAGTTCAGCCTGAAGGGTCTCCTTTTCAGCAGAGGTCGTTTCCCAGCTGGTGCGGCTCGTGGCCAGTTCGTCGTTCAGCGAGGCAATCTGTGCATTCAGTGAGCTTCTTTGCGTGGCCATCACAACTGCAAGCACCACAGCCACCAGGAGCACGGCACATAGCAAAATCAGGTTAACGTTCTTGGTCTTCTTGGCTTCGCTCATGAGAAAGTCCCTCCCGTATGTTTTTTTCTCTCTATCATCACGCAAATGCGTGGATGCCTTATGGATGGAGCTGTTCCGTCAGCTCCTGCACCTGCTGGTGCAATGCGTCAACCTCTGCCTGAAGGGTTTCCACCTGCTGCAGCGCTTCCGCTTCTTCCGCCTTAGCGGTCTCCAGCTCCGCTTCCAGGGTTTCTTTTTCTTCCCGCAAGGCCTTCCGCTGTGCTTTCAGGTCGGTAACGGTTGCCTGCGCGGCTTCCGCCTGAGGGGTCACCGCTTCCAGCTCTGCCTTCGTTGCGGGAAGTTTCTCCACCACCTGATCGTATTCATACTGCTGTTTTCTTTCTCGCTGATGGCTAGTTTCCACACTGCGCGTCAAATCCTCCACCTGGTATTCCAGAGAAACACGCTCCACCGCGCAAAAAGCAACGACAGCACACACCGCCAGCATGATGATCGTAAACATCAGCCGAAACCATCCCGGCAAGCCCGAGGAATGTCGCATCAGGTAAAAAACCTCCCACTTTGAGTCTATGGTCATTGTATCATACAATCGTGAAATTGAAAAGAAGTCATGGTGAAAATTTCGCACTTTTCACCAAACAGTACATGAAAAAAACCCTGCCCACGATGGATGGGCAAGGGAATACGGAATGCTCCGACTTTTTTATTTTCTTTCCAGCATAGGCTTCAAATATTCGCCGGTATAGGAGGACGGACAGGCGGCCACCTGCTCGGGCGTTCCTGTGCACACAATGGTTCCGCCGCCATCGCCGCCCTCAGGGCCAAGGTCAATCAGGTAATCTGCTACCTTGATGACATCCAGGTTATGTTCAATGACCATGACAGTGTTTCCCGCATCCGTCAAACGTTGGAGCACGTGAATCAATCGATCCACATCCGCCATGTGCAGACCTGTCGTAGGCTCATCCAGCAGATAAATCGTTTTGCCCGTAGCGTGCCTGCTCAGTTCCGTTGCCAGCTTCACACGCTGCGCCTCACCGCCGGAAAGCGTGGTGGATGCCTGTCCCAGCTTCATGTAGCCCAGGCCTACATCGTAAAGCGTTTCCAGCTTGCGCAGGATGCTCGGATGATTTTCAAAGAAGTGCATGGCTTCCTCCACATTCATATCCAGCACTTCGTAAATGTTTTTACCCTTGTAGGTGACCTCCAGGGTCTCCCGATTGTAGCGCTTGCCCTTGCACACCTCGCAGGGCACGAAAATATCCGGCAGAAAGTGCATTTCAATTTTCAGCAGGCCGTCACCGCTGCAGGCCTCACACCGTCCGCCCTTCACATTGAAGGAGAATCGATTCTCTTTGTAGCCCCTCGCCTTCGCTTCCGGGCTTTGGGCAAAGATTTTGCGAATCATGTCAAACAGACCCGTGTACGTGGCGGGATTGCTTCTCGGCGTGCGGCCAATGGGGCTTTGGTCAATCATGATGATCTTGTCCAGCTGCTCTACGCCCTCCATGGCACGGAACTTACCAGGCCTAGTTTTGGCGCGATTCAGCACGCGAGCCAGATGCTTGTAGAGAATCTCATTCACCAAGCTGCTCTTGCCTGAGCCGCTGACGCCTGTCACACAGCAAAGCACACCCAGAGGGATATTCACATCGATGTTCTTCAGGTTGTGTTCCTGCGCGCCGAGGATTTTCAGCCAACCCGTGGGATTTCGGCGTTCTGTAGGCACAGGGATGCGTTTCTTTCCCGAAAGGTATTGCCCTGTTAGGCTTTCGGGGCACGCCTTAATGTCTTCCACCGTGCCTTCTGCCACAATGTTGCCGCCGTGGATGCCTGCACCGGGACCCACATCCACAATCCAGTCCGCCGCGTACATGGTGTCTTCATCATGCTCAACGACAATCAGCGTGTTGCCCAAATCGCGCATCCGCTTCATGGTGTTGATGAGCTTCTGGTTATCGCGCTGATGCAGACCGATGGACGGTTCATCCAGCACATACATCACGCCCATCAGGGCAGAACCAATCTGCGTTGCCAGGCGAATTCGCTGTGCTTCACCGCCGGAAAGCGTCCCTGCCGCACGTCCAAGGGTCAGATAGCCAAGTCCCACATCAATGAGGAAGCCCAGACGATCGTCAATCTCCTTCAGAATCTGTGCCGCAATCATGGATTCCTTTTCTGTCAGTGTCAGGCTCTGAAAAAATGCTCGTGCCTGTGCGATGGGCAGTGCGGATACCTCCGCCAGATTTTTGCCGTTCACCGTCACTGCCAGTGCCTCAGGCTTCAGGCGGCGTCCATGGCAGGCGGGACATTCTTCCTCGGCCATGTATTCCTCATAGGCCTGCTTCATGCTGTCTGACGTTGTTTCCCGATAGCGGCGCTCCATCGTGGGGATTACCCCTTCAAAGGCCGTCGAATACGAGGCTGTGCCATTAGCGCCCTCGTAGTGAATCGTGATCTTTTCCTTGCCTGTGCCATAGAGGATCGCGTTCCATGCCGCCTTGGGAAAATCCTTCACGGGCGTATCCATGGTAAAACCGTACTTTTCGCCCATCGCCGCGAAGTACTGTGCCGCAATGCCGTTGTCATCCCCAGTATTGAATCCCATGGCATTCAGCGCACCCTGGCGGAGGCTCTTCTCCTTGTCAGGAAAGATCACCTCCGTGCTGATTTTCATCTGCGTGCCCAGACCCGAACACTCAGGGCAGGCGCCAAAGGGGCTGTTGAAGGAAAACATTCTGGGCGCCAGTTCCTCAATGGAAACGCCGCAGTCAGGACAGGCATAGTTCATGGAGCAAAGGAGCTCACCCCGATCGAACATGTCGAAAATGACCAGACCTGCAGACTGCGCCGTTGCCGTTTCAATGGAGTCCGTCAACCGCTGACGCATTTCCTTTCCGGGGCGGACAATCAGGCGATCCACCACCAGCTCAATGGAGTGCTTCTTCTTTTTATCCAGATCAGGGGTGTCGTCCAACTCGTACATGGTGCCATCAATTCGCACACGAACGAAGCCGCTCTTCCTCGCCTTTTCCAGCACTGCCGCGTGCTCGCCTTTTTTCGCACGAATGACCGGAGACAGCACCTGCAGCCGTGTTCCTTCCGGATACTGCAGCACCGTATCCACCATCTGATCCACGGTTTGCTGCTTGATTTCCTTGCCGCACACAGGGCAATGCGGAATGCCAATCCGTGCCCAAAGCAAGCGCAGGTAGTCATGGATCTCCGTCACCGTGCCGACCGTCGAACGGGGATTGCGGCTGGTGGTCTTCTGGTCGATAGAGATGGCAGGGCTCAGCCCCTCAATGGCGTCCACATCCGGCTTTTCCATCTGTCCAAGAAACTGACGGGCATAGCTGGAAAGAGACTCCACATACCGTCGCTGACCCTCCGCATAAATCGTATCAAAGGCCAGACTGCTCTTGCCTGATCCTGATAGTCCTGTGAAGACAACCAGCTTATTCCGCGGCACGGTCAGACTTACGTTTTTCAGGTTGTGCTCCCGCGCGCCTCGAATAATCAGTGCGTCATTGGTCATACATGTACCTCGAATTTTACTTAATGGTAATCAGCTCGTACTCCCGCGTACCAAGGCCAATCTTTTCGCCATGGGAAAGCTGCATCCGCCAGTTGGTATCGGGGTAGCTGTTATGGAAATGATCCTCATCCAGATGCGGCATCTCGCTAAGGCGGGAACCGGGAATCGGCTCCTGCTTCAGGCATGCGTCCGCACAGGCCTGATCCAGTGCCACAGGATCAAAGCTGGCAAACATGCCGATGTCAGGCAGAATGGGCAAATCGTTCTCCGCGTGACAGTCGCAGCAGGGGCTGATGTCCATCACCAGAGAAATGTGGAACTGCGGGCGATCCTGCACCACAGCCAGAGCGTATTCCGCCATTTTGCAGCACAGCTGCTCGTTGGTTGTATCCTCGCCGGCATGGGTAGCATCCTTGGGGCAAACGCCGATGCAGCGTCCGCAGCCCACGCACTTATTATGGTCAATGGATGCCTTATGGTTTTCAATGGTGATAGCGCTATGGGCGCAAATCTTCTGGCAGCGGCCGCAGCCTACGCACCGATCCTGGTTCACTTCGGCTTTGCCTGCAGAGTGTTGCTCCATTTTGCCGGCACGGGAGCCGCAGCCCATGCCGATGTTCTTGATGGTTCCGCCAAAACCCGTGCTCTCATGACCCTTGAAGTGGGTCAGGCTCACAAAAACGTCCGCATCCATAATCGCGCGGCCAATCTTGGCTTCCTTCACATACTCGCCTTTGACAGGAACAAGAGTCTCATCTGTACCCTTCAGTCCGTCCGCAATCAGTACATGGCAGCCCGTGTTGTACGGATTGAATCCATTCTGGTAAGCCGTTTCGATGTGATCCAGTGCGTTCTTGCGGCTGCCGACATACAGGGTGTTGCAGTCCGTCAGGAAGGGGCGGCCGCCAAGCTTCTTGATGTGATCCGCCACTACGCGCGCGTAGTTCGGGCGAAGAAACGCCAGGTTTCCCATTTCGCCAAAGTGGATTTTGATGGCCACAAATTTATCCCGGAAATCGATATCGCCAATGCCTGCGCGGGTCATCAGCTTATCCAGCTTGTCCAGCAAGGATGTTGTGTTGTGTGTTCGCAAATCAGTGAAATAAACCTTTGATGCGCTCATGATGTTACCTCCTGCCTTGATGTTCCGGAAATAGTTTATCACATCTTTTTCGCTTGTCAACGGGAACACGAACAGGAGTACGCGGCGAACATCCTTCCTTCCGAAGATTTTTCACAACAAAAATCCCCCTGCTGTATACAGGAGGATCAACACATCAGGCACTTACTCCATGGCATCTGCCATCTCATCATGCTTTTTCATGCCGTGAATTTTTCCAATGATAAAGGAAGAAAGGGTGACCGTCACCAGCGAGCAGGCGATTTTCCGCCACGGGATATAGCTCAGGGACAGGGTCAAAACGATTACATCCGTGAAAAGATACGCACGGTCAACAGGCCAACGGAGCTTTTTAGCAATCACCAGCGCCAGAGCATCATCACCGCCGGAGGCGCCGCCAGCCCGCACCACCAGTCCCACACCTACGCCCACAAACAAAGCACCTACTACGGCCGCCAGCAGAGGAAGATGGGCCATGGACGGCAGGATGGGGCCAATATTTTCCCACAGCGCGTAGGTCAGTGAAAATCCTCCTGTAGCAACCAGCGCACAGCGAAGGAAACTTTTCCCCAGGTATTTCACACCCAGTGCATAGCAAATGATGTCCAATACCGCTTCGGTGATGGATGGTGAAATGCCAGTCCAATGCTGTACCAAAAGCGTCATACCCAACACACCGCCCTCGGTAATGCTGCACCGATTGTGCACATTATACAGCCCAAAGGTCAGGATGGCTGAGCCCAGCAGAAGCATTCCATACCTTTTCCATTCTCGCCGAAGATGATCCAGAAGCATTCTAACCCTCCTAAACAGTTGCACTTTTCATCATACCTCTTTCTGCAGAACTGTCAAGCCATGTTGTTCTTTCTCCTTCATGATTTTTCAACAAACAAGCACTCCGTCTGTGTGTTTTTCTGCTGTAAAGCAACTTTTTTTCGTCCTGCTCTTTTCAAACGGTCAAAAAAACGGTACAATAGACTTGATGATGGGAAGATCGTCTGCTTTTGTGATACGAACGTTTTCCCATGTGTACCAAGGAGGAACGATTGCATGGCCGCAATGCTGGACCTGACGCAACAAATCTCTGACCTGCTGACAAAAGATGTTTCAGACGCAATCACCCTGCCTGACGGATGTGAAGCGTATGCCTGGCGAATGATTCGCTGGGACGCGGACGTTCCGCTGACAGAGGAGCAGCGGGTTCTGCTGACAGACTGCCTGCCATCGTGTATGCAGCCTGCAGGCGTATGCGGCTGGAGCTTTTCCGAGGATGGCGACATGGTTACCATTCTGCTGTGCTGCCTGCACTTTCCTGCGGCTATTCATCGGGAAACGGTGCTTTGGCTGTGCGGTCACGCCTTGCTGGAGCAATGCAGTATTCTGCTTGAGCAGGAAGGCACCCTGACCATTGGCGAGGAATTTTCTTCCCCCGCCCTGTGGCGGGCTGCATTAACCCCCATGCGTGAAATTTCCGACTGGTGGAGCAGTGTCTCCCCCATTTCCGCCTCCGCGGCTCACACCCACCGTGCAGGTTTGCAGACGCTGATCAAGCGCCGCCAGTTTGGCAATCTCGGCGGATATGTCACCCGTGCCCTCCGCACCGAGCCTGAGGTGAATCGTTTCTGTTTCGCCATGGTTCCGCTGATGATCGAGGCTGTGTGGAGCCAGCACGCGGAAATCAGCCTCCGTAAATTGACCGAAGAACTCAATCTCAACGAAATGACCCGCAAGCCGAAGGAAGCGCTGCTCAACTGGATTGCCTCCCTGCAGCCCCGCTTGCGTGCCTGCCCCACCGTTTCTTCCGCGGCCGAGCCTATTGACCGCGTTATCGCCGGAATTCGTGCAGATTGTTCTCTGCCTTACTCCCAGGCCAATTTGAGCCACTCTCTGGGATTGACACCCGCCTACTTCTGCCGCCTCTTTCATGAAAAGACGGGGATGCATTTTTCCGCCTTCCTGACTGCCACGCGGATGAACAAGGCGCAGGAGATTCTTTCGGCAGGGGATGGGAAGTCCCTGCAGGAGATTTCCCAGGCCTGCGGCTATCCCAACAAGAGCTACTTCTGCCAGGTATTCAAGAAATACACCGGCCTGACCCCCGGAGAATTTGTCCAACGTGCCGCCATGAGCGAAAAAAATGAATGATGAAAGATAAAATGCCTTCGCTAATACGTCGTATTTTCAGGGATCTTTCCCGAAACAGGCAAAAGCGAAGGCATTTGCCACATAGGAGGGAGCTTACCTTCATGAATCGAGTGAAGCGCGTTCTATGTCTCTTCTTATGCTTTGTTCTTTTGCCGATGGTTTTCCCTGCGCAGGCGGAGGAAAGTTCTCCCACCGTGCGCATTTACCTGAAGCGCCTTGGACTGACAGACCGTGCTGACTTGCACCTGGACGGTGTATACACCGCATCTGCCTCTGGCATCTCGCTGGCTTTCCCACGCGGAAGCGAAATTACCCTGCAGATTCGCAGCGGAAACATCTACCTGTTTTATCTCGGAATGAGCATCAACGTCGGCACGAAAATCACCTTGACGCAGAATCAATCCTCTTCCAGTGAACCGGAAGGTATTCGCTTCACCGATGGCGGCAACCTGTATCCAGGCACACTGACCTTCTCCGTGCAGTCGGGCCAGCTCATGCCCATTTTGGCCTTGACCATCGAGGAATATCTGCTGGGCGTCGTTCCCTACGAGATGAGCAACAGCTTTCCCCTGGAGGCACTGAAAGCACAGGCCATCTGCGCCAGAACCTATGCCATGGCGCACCTGAACACATCCGCTGCCTATGATATGGTGGATACCACCGCCAATCAGGTGTTTCTCGGCATCAACTACAGCAACACCAATGCCATTCAGGCCGTGCAGGAAACTGCGGGTGTTGTCGGCGGATACAAAGGCTCTCTTGCCACCTGCTATTACGCTGCCAGCAACGGCGGGCAGACCGAAAAGGTTGAAACTGTGTGGGGCAGCGGCGGCGACTGGAGCTACTATCAGGTCACCGATGACCCTTATGATGTAGAGAATCCCGAAAGCCCCGTGAAACGGGCGCGGCTGTACAAGAATGGTGCGAAACTCCCTTCTGGCTTTTTGACCCTGCTGGCCGATGCGCTGAAGGATGAAATGACCAAACGCGGGCTTGATACGGACGTTTCCTCCCTGCAGATTGACAGCATCACAAACGTTCAGCTTTCCACTCCGCGCAGCGCCAGTGAAAGCAAGCTGATGACGGAAATCACCATCACCTTCAACTGGTCTGGGCGCCGCGTCCTGTACACCCCAGGCAGTACCGCCGCGCCTGCAGAGGATGGTGATACGGAGCTGAGCCTGTTTGCGACTCCCACCCCGTCGCCTACGGTTGCCCCTGCATTAACGGAGGTCATCGATGCCTCGCCCACTCCTGCGCCAACGCCTGTCTACAGCGTGTTCCAGCCTGTGGAAGACAGCTTCACCGTGACGCTTGCGCTTTTCCCGACCGTCATTCGTGCGCTGAACCTTTCCATCTACGGTGCTGACAATGAAATTGTGACCCTTGTAGAAAAAGATGACGCCTTCGTTCTGGAATCCCGCCGCTATGGTCACGGTGTTGGCATGAGTCAGCGCGGTGCCCAGTGGATGGCCTCCAAGTACGGCAAGACCTATGTGGAAATTCTCAGCTTCTACTATCCGGGCATGACGCTGATGAAGGCGCCTTCCGGCAGTGCTGTGCTGCCCACCGCCCCTGCGGAGCTGGTAGAAACTCCCGGCCCCGCTGCTACCGCAACGCCCCGCCCCACCCTGATGCCCGCTACCCTGACGGATGATTTGCCCAGCGGCTCCTACCTGGCAGAAATCACAGGCATTGAGGATGACAGCAGTGTGAACCTTCGTGAGGAACCCAACACTTCTGCCACCGTGCTCCGCAGGCTGTACAAATCGCAGCAGGTCATTGTCCTCCCCGATTGTGAGGAGGAAGGCTGGGCGCACGTGAAAACCGATGTGATGGAAGGCTATGTTATGTCCAGCTTCCTTCAAAAAGTAGAGTGACTTGCACCAAAGGAGGAAGTCTCTTGAAAAGACTGCTGATTGTTCTGCTTGGTTTTCTGTTGACCGTTTCTTCTGCCCTAGGGGAGGGAATATGTTTCGTGCCAGGCACCTACACCGCTGAAGCCGAAGGGAAAATGGGGCCCATCACGGTGGAAGTCACCTTCACTGAAGAAGCCATTGAAAGCATCGTAATCCTCAGCCACAAGGAAACCCCCGGCATCAGCGACCCTGCTTTTGAGCGCATCCCTGCAGACATCATCTTCTGGCAGTCTCTGGCGGTGGATA
Organism: bacterium; assembly: GCA_963618735.1. Classification (GTDB taxonomy): domain Bacteria; phylum Bacillota; class Clostridia; order Christensenellales; family Aristaeellaceae; genus CAKUFA01. Next base: position 36,992 of record CAVEUM010000013.1, read on the forward strand.
CCGTCACTGGCGCCACCCATACCAGTAATGCCATTCTGGCTGCTGTAACAGATTGCGTGGTGCAGGCAGGCGGTGATCCTTCTCTGATGATGGTGCCTCCGGAATATGTCGTCATCCTCGAAACGGATGAATAAAACAGACTTCGGTATCTTTTGCCCAAAATTGTGCCGTCAAAAACAGACTCACGGCATCATTTCATCACATAATCTACTCAATTCTGTAAAAAATCGTGTGAAATTCGGCATAGTTTCTTTACAGAATTGAAATATTTTGATATAATTTACACCGAACAAGTTTGATTCTTCGTTTCCATTTTGTGGAAAATGAGAGTTGCACTTATTCAGCTATCAATCTCCGCGGCGGATCTTGCCGTTGGGATCTTGATAAATAAGGAAGGAGACCTGAACATGAAACAGAAAGTGTTTGTCAAGGCGCTTGCTCTTCTAACAGCGTTCACCCTGACGCTGGGTTGCGGAGCTTCTGCCCTTGCAGAAACCGACGCTGCCAGCTTCGTTACGGCCGCTACCATTCCTGCAAGCCTGACGCAGCTGATGACAGCCGCCAACGTCCCCGTAGAAAGCGTTGCAATTTCCGGCAGGACGACCCTGAAGGCCGGCGAAAGCGACTATCCCACCCTGACCGTTCTGCCTACCACGGCTACCAATAAGACGGTCACTTGGTCCAGCTCCGTTACCTCTGTTGCCACGGTTAACAGCAACGGCGTGGTATACGCCCGCAGTGCCGGCCAGACGCTGATTTCCGCCACCTCTACCGATGGCACGAACCTGTTCGGCTACTATCTGCTGACCGTTACCCCCGCCTACGATGATGACACCCGTGTCACGAAGGTAGCCGTCTACGGCGAGGCCAACATGAAGATTGGCGAAACCTGCGCCCTGACTTACGAAGTGTGGCCTTCTACCGCTACCAACAAGACCGTTAGCTTCTCCAGCTCCAACACCAGTGTTGCCACTGTGAGCGACAAGGGTGTTGTGACTGCTGTTGGTGCCGGCACTGCCACCATCGTGGTTGCCTCCAACGACAACTCTTCCATTGTTGATTCCTATGAAGTGACTGTTGCTGCACTGGTGCCCGTCACCACCATCAACGTCAGCGGCAAGAGCTCCATGGCTGTTGGCGATACCTACGCCTTCACCGCCGAGGTTCTTCCTTCCGATGCTTCTAATAAGAACGTGACCTGGTCCAGCTCCAACACCAATGTTGCCACCGTGGACCAGAAGGGCAATGTGACCATCGTTGCCAGCGGCACCGTGGTCATCACTGCCACCTCCGCTTCTGACACGAATGTGTACGGTTCCTTCCTCATCGGCATCGAAAACGTGCCTGTCACCGGCATCGTGCTCACCGGCAAAACCGGCATGGTGTACAAGGCCACCCAGACCGTCGGTGCCAAGGTGTATCCTGCCAATGCCTCCATCCAGAAGCTGACCTGGACTTCCAGCAATCCCTCCGTTGCTACGGTCGATCAGAATGGTAAGGTGACCGCCAGCAAGAAGACTGCCGGCACCACCATCATCACCGCCACAGCCACCGATGGCAGCGGTGTGAAGGCAACCATCTCGATCAGCGTCAGCAAGACCGTGATCAGCGTAAAGAGCGTCACCGTGACCGGCCGCACCCTGATTGGCGTGGGCGAGTCTACCCAGGCAACCGCTACTGTGCTGCCTGCCAACGCTCACAACCAGACCCTGTACTGGGATACTGACAATCCTGCCGTTGCTACGGTGGACCATGAGACTGGTGTGGTGACTGGCGTTTCCGCCGGCACGGCCATGATCAATGCCATCGCAACCGATGGTACCCTGGTGCGCGGCGGCTACACCGTGACCGTTCAGGGCAACTTCGTGAAGGTCACTCAGGTGAACGCCTCCGGCAACACCGATCTGTATCCCGGCGCTGTAAGCTATTCTTCCTATGAAATCTACCCTGTTGACGCCAGCGACAAGACCGTGTCCTGGTCCTCCAGCAACGAGAATGTGGCCACCGTCAGCGAGTACGGCGTGGTGACCGCCAAGGCTGTTGGTACTGCTGTTATTACCGCCACTGCCAAGGATGGCAGCGCCAAGGCTGGCAGCTACACGGTAACTGTTGCCGACAATCAGGTTATGGTGACCAAGGTGAACGTCACCGGTAAGCCTTCCATGGGCATCGGCGAAGTTCAGTACATGGGCTATGAAATCTGGCCTGCCAACGCCACCGACAAGACCGTTTCCTGGACCTCCAGCAATGACGCCATTGCTACGGTGAACCAGTATGGTGTAGTCACCGGCAAGTCCGTTGGCCAGGCAACCATTACCGCCACCGCAAAGGACGGCAGCAAGCAGTCCGCAAAGTTCATCGTGATGGTTGGCAGCGCCAAGACCCTGGTCAACCGCATTGCCATCTACGGCAAGACTTCCCTGAACATCGGCGCTGTGGACTACATCAGCTATGAAGTGTGGCCTGTCAACGCTGATAACAAGAGCATCACCTATTCCTCCAGCAATCCCAAGGTTGCAACTGTCAACAACTATGGCGTTGTCAAGGCAATCGCTGCCGGCACCACCCGCATCACTGCCACTGCGCAGGATGGAAGCGGCGTGACTACCGCCTATGATGTGACGGTTTCCAACACCTCCGCTGTTCCTGTTACCAAGGTTGGTGTTTCCGGCAAGGAAAGCCTGATGGTTGGCGAGGTTGAATACCTGAGCTACGAAATCTGGCCTGCCAACGCCACCAACAAGGAAGTCACCTACGCCTCCAGCAATACGAAGGTTGCTACGGTGAACCAGTACGGCATGGTCACTGCCAAGTCTGCAGGCACGGTTGTCATCACCGCTACTGCCAAGGACGGCAGCGGCAAGCAGGCTTCCCTCACCATCAACGTGTCTCCCGTGTCCGGCCAGGTCACGAAGATCAACGTGTATGGCAAGGGCTCCCTGGGCATCGGCTCTGTGGAATACCTCTCCTACGAAGTATGGCCTGCTGATGCTGCCGATAAGTCCATCACCTACTCCACCAGCAACAAGAAGGTTGCTACGGTCAGCGAGTATGGCGTTGTCACCGGCATCGGCGCCGGTACCGCCACCATCACTGCCACCGCAAAGGACGGCAGCGGTGTGAAGGGTACTTACACCGTCACCGTCAGCAAGAACACGCAGGAAGTCACCAGACTGGAAGTTTACGGCAAGGGCACCCTGGCTGTTGGCGAAGTTGAATACCTCTCCTACGCTGCATGGCCTGTGGATGCTGCCGACAAGTCCATCACTTACTCCTCCAGCAACACCAATGTGGCCACTGTGAGCGCTTACGGCGTTGTGACCGCTAAGAACGCCGGCACGGCTGTGATTACCGCCACCGCCAAGGACGGCAGCGGCACCAAGGGCACCTACACGGTGACCGTCGGCAAAGTGCCCGTGACCTATGTGGGTGTTTCCGGTAAAGCCAGCATGACCGTTGGTCAGGTTACCTATCCCTCTTATGAGATTCTGCCCACCAACGCGACTGTGAAGACCGTCACCTACACCTCCAGCAATCCTGCCGTGGTTCATGTCACCACCAGCGGTATCGTGACCGCTGTGAGCGCTGGCACTGCAACCATTACCGCAACTGCGACGGACGGCAGCGGCGTGTCTGCTTCCTACACGGTAACCGTATCCGCCAAGTAATCACAGGTTTTCGCGATCCCGCATCCGCTTTGGGTGCGGGATCTTTTTTTGTCCCCCAAATGTCCTGATCCGTCCTCCATTTTCTCTATTTTCCCCTTCTAAATGTTGCAAATGTATGACGTATATGATATAATGTGTTACGAAAGTATATAAGAAATGAACTTTTGTGTACGAAAGTTTGCAAAAGTTGTTTTTCGCCCCTCAGCAATGAATTAAAGTGAGGTATCCGCCATGGCATCCGACAACGCCCCTACCAGTACAAACGCAGTCAAGCGCCTTATGCTCATTGGGCTTGGTGCGCTGGTTCTCCTGTTCGGCCTGATTTACCTGATTGTAGCGCCCAGCTGGGCAGTCGTCAGCAACACAGAAAGCAATGCGAACATGCAGTATGTGCTTTCCAACCTGACGAACGGCGCCGTGGTGGAACAGCAGATCAGCAAAAACGGCACGCAGTTGTCCGAGGTGACGCTCTACCCCAGCATCCCCCAGGCCGTTGAAGGCACCATGACCCTGCAGGTACTGGACGGCGACACCGTCATTGGCATGGCCTCCTTCCCGTTGGACTCCCTGACGAACATGGCAGGCATCACGGCCTCCTTTGACAGCGTTGATGTCAGCAGCACAGGTGATCTTCTCCTTCGCATTTCCGTGGAGCGTGCCGAGGACGAAAGTTTCTTCTCCCTTTATTATTGGAATTCCATTGATACGGGACGTTATCAGATTGAAGCCTCTGACCTGGACAAGCTCACCGTGAACGGCGAAGCAGTCGAAGGCCGCCTGTCCTGCACACTGTCCATGATGCGCCCCACCAACGCACTGACCGTGTATCTGGTGTTGGTGCTGCTCGTGCTTGCCGCCTACATTGCGCTGATGGTGTGGACTCTGCACTGCCGCAAGGTTGGGAAAAACAACATCGTGATCATTCTCTATGAGGAATGCCTGCGCTACAGCTACTTGATTGAGCGGCTTGTATCCCGTGATTTCAACACAAAGTATCGTCAGTCCATTCTGGGCGTGCTCTGGAGCTTCCTCAATCCTCTGCTGACCATGCTGGTGTACTACATCGTTTTCTCCACGGTATTCAAGAGCAATATTCCCAACTTCCCTGTTTACCTGCTCACTGGTATCGTCATGTTCAACTTCTTCAGCGAGGCATCCAGCATGTGTCTGGAATCCATCACCTGCAACGCTTCCCTGATTACCAAGGTGTATGTGCCCAAGTACGTTTATCCCCTCAGCCGCGTAATTTCCTCCCTGGTGAACCTGAGCATTTCCCTGATTCCCCTGCTGATTGTGACCCTGTTTACGGGTTCTCACCTGAACTGGTCGCTGCTGCTGCTTCCCATTCCGATTCTCTGTGAAGCCGTCTTCGCACTGGGCATGGGATTGATCCTCGCCACGGGCAATGTCTTCTTCCGTGACACCAAGTTCCTGTGGAGCGTCCTCATCATGATGTGGAACTTCCTGACTCCTGTGTTCTATCCGGAGTCCATCATCCCTTCCAATCTGATAACGCTGTACCACATGAATCCCCTGTACCAGTTCGTTTATTTCCTCCGTTGCATCCTGATTGACAACGTAACACCTCAGCCCATCACCTATATCTACTGCGTAGTTTGCGCCGTTGTTCCCCTCCTGCTGGGTCTGTATGTGTTCCGCAAGTATCAGAACCGCTTCGTGCTGTACCTGTGAGGTAAAATAACGATGAGTGACATCATGATTTCCGTCAAGGATGTAGGCGTTTGCTTCCGCATGGATGCGAACCGCACCACGAACCTGAAGGAATGGGCAGTCCGCGCACTGAAGCGGCAGAATAAGGTCGAAAATTTCTGGGCGCTTCGCAATGTGAGCTTTGACGTTTGCAAGGGCGAGGTACTTGGGCTGATTGGCCGCAACGGTGCCGGCAAAAGTACCCTGCTGAAGGTCATTTCCGGCATCATCAAGCCCCAGGAGGGCACCGTTGAACGTGCCGCGCGAGTCGTTCCCATGCTGGAACTTGGCAGCGGCTTCGATATGGAGCTGACGGGCAAGGAAAACATTTTCCTCAACGGCGCCATTTTGGGCTACACAAAGCATTTCCTCGAAGAAAAGTATGACAGCATCGTAGAATACTCCGAGCTTGGCAACTTCATCAACATGCCGCTGAAGACCTATTCCTCCGGCATGCTGGCACGTCTTGCGTTCTCCGTGGCCACCATGGTGAAGCCCGAGGTGCTGATTGTGGATGAAATTCTGGCCGTTGGTGATGAGCACTTCCAGAAGAAGAGCTACGAGCGCATGATGGAGCTGATGAGCGGCGGTACCACTGTGCTGTTCGTCAGTCACAATATCAATCAGATCCGTTCCATGTGCCAGCACGTGGTATGGATGGATCACGGTCACGTGAAGATGATGGGCGAAGCAGCCGACATCTGCGAGCAATACGCACGGGAGTAACCCTCCCCCTGCAGAAAGGAGGCAAGCATGCGGAAAGTCAGTATCATTACCCCAACCCACAACGGGCTTTTGACGCTGCCCGAAACCATCGCCTCCGTTCATGCGCAGACCTATAGCGACATCGAGCACATCATCGTGGACGATGGTTCCGACGACGCTTCCTTCCTGCAGTATTTATCTTCCCTGCCTGAAAACGTGCAGGTGATTCACCAGGCTGCTGCGGGGCCTGCTGCTGCCCGAAACAATGGCATCGGCGCCGCCTCCGGGGACTACATTCTCCTGCTGGATGACGATGACCTGATCGATCCCACCTATGTCGAGAAGGCCGCGCAGATTCTTGACCGCGGCGACGCGGATATCGTCTACTGCATGGCTGATCGCTTCGGCAAGGTCAACTGTCCATGGGATCTGCCGCCTTTCTCCCCTGTGGCGATGCTGGTGGACAATGTGGTGTTCATCACCGCCCTGTTTCCTAAAAGGTTGTGGAGCGCTGTCGGCGGCTTCGATGAGGGCATGAAAAAGGGTCTGGAAGATTACGATTTCTGGCTCACCCAGCTGGAGCATGACGCAAGATTCTACCGCATCCCCGAGGTGCTGTTCCACTGCCGTGTGAAGGCTCAATCCCACAACGTGGTTTCCGCCGACACCGAGCAGAAGATGCAGGATAATTACAATTACCTGTATCAGAAGCATCACGCCCTCTTCATGCGCTATGAAGAAGAATACATGGCCGCCCTCCGCGCGGACTGGATTCACCTGAGGTATATTCTCAACAAGCCTGCCCCCAGAGGCCTGCGCGGACTCATCAAGGCCTTCCTTAAGCGGATTTTCAAGTGAAAGGAGCGATAAGCCATGGCAAAGCTTGACCTGCGCCCTGGTCACGATAATTCAACCAAGACCTACTCCGATGGCAGCATTGAGCAGGAAATTCTGCAGGCTGTTTCCACCCAGGGAGATATGGACTGGTATGCTGATAAGCGTTGGCCGATTATCTGTCACTTTTCCCAGCTGCGCTCCAATATTTTCAACTGGTACCCCTTCAAGGAGGGTGCCTCCGTGCTGGAAATCGGCGCTGGCTGCGGCGCACTGACAGGCTATTTGTGTGAGCGGGTGGCGCACGTCACCTCCGTGGAAAAGTCCGTCATTCGTTCCGAAATTAACCTGAAGCGGCATGCGAACTGCGAAAATCTCGAAATTGTGGTAGATGACTTCGCCACCATGAAGCTTGCCGAAAAGTACGACTACGTGGTGGTCATTGGCGTGCTGGAATACGCCGCTTGGACTTCCCCCGGAGATGACCCTGCGGATGCTTTTCTGCGCAAAGCCGCCTCTTTTCTGAAAGAAGACGGCAAGATGCTGCTGGCCATCGAGAATCGCCTTGGCCACAAGTACCTGTCGGGCGCCCGTGAAGATCATGTCGGCCACTTCTTTGCCGGCATTAACAATTACCCTGGCGAAAGCGTGCGCACCTACTCCCGCAGCGAGCTGACGCGAAAGATTAACGGTGCCGACCTGCACGTGAGCCGTTTCTTCTACCCCTACCCGGACTACAAGTTCCCTGAAGAAATCTTCACCGATAGTTCAGTGAACGAGCGTTATCCCATTTCGGTGGATTACAGGCTGGATTCCTCCCGTGTGTCCATCTTCTCCGTGAAGGATTTCTATCAGGGACTCATGAATGACGGCATCGCAGGGAACTTCGCCAACTCCTTCCTGGTGGAAATCACCAAGGACGCATCCCTGTCCCCCACCCCCTACAAGTACGTGAAGGTGTCCAATAACCGCAAAAGTGAGCATGCCATCTGCACCATCATCACGGATGACAACCAGGTGATCAAGCAGTCGCTGTACACCTGCGGCGAGGAGCATCTCCGCAACGTTGCTGAATTGGGCGGTCACGTTTATACCGACGGCCTGCGGAACGTTTCCTGCACCGCCGCAGGCAGCCGCACCGTCTTCTTCCCCTATGTGGAAGGTACTTCCCTGCAGCGCCGCCTGATCGCCTCTGCCCCGGAAGATCGCGAAGGTATGATTCTGCAGTGGTTCACCTGGCTGAAGAACGAGCTTTTCTCCATCGGTGAAGTGCGTCCCCAGGCATCGGACGACGCCTTCCGGCAGGTCTTTGGCGATGCCGTATGCACGGATGACCTCCACTGGGTCCCCTGCGGCAACATCGACATGATCCCCTCCAACATCTTTGGCCGGATTGGCGATGTTACCCTCATTGATTATGAATGGCAGATGAATTTCCCTGTGCCTGCAGAGTTCAGCCTGTGGCGCTTCCTCATCAGCCTGATTAACGACACCAATCTGCTCAGCACGGCCTATACGGAAGATGCAAAGATGATGGAGCTGCTCTCCTGTTCTGCAGACGCGCTGCGCTGCTTCGAAAAGTGGGTGCTCGTCTTTGCCAATGAATACACCGGGATGAAGAGCATGGTGTCTCTGTCCCAGCCCATATATCCGCTGGACTTCGATGATGCCATTAACGCACAGAAAATGGCCAGGGAACAGCAGACGGCTCTGAGTCAGGCCTACGATGCCGCCCATGTGCTGACGCAAACCAATCAGCAGCTGACCAACGCCCTTACCAATGCCCAGAAGGCCAACGAGGCACTTGCCAATGAGCTTCAGTTGATTAAAGGAAGCCGTACCTGGCGAATCCGCACCAAAGTGCGCAAGGTTCTTCGGTAAGACAAAAAGGAGCGAATCGGATGAATACCAATCCTCTCGTGAGTGTTGTCATGCCCTGTTTCAATGACGGGTGCTACATTCAGGAAAGTGTGGCATCTGTCAAGGCACAGACCTATCCCGAAATCGAATTGATTATCGTGGATGACGGTTCTGATGACCTCAAGACACGCTCTGCTCTGAAAGCCCTTCAGCAGGATGATCAGGTCACGGTGATCCGCGCCGATCACGTAGGCCCTTCTCAGGCACGAAACACAGGCATCGCCGCGGCCAAGGGCAAGTACATCCTGCCCCTGGACTCCGATGACACGATTGGTTCCACCTACATTGAAAAGGCTGTGCAGGTGCTGGAAACTCGTCAGGACATCGGTGTCGTGTACTGCCAGGCCGATCTTTTCGGCGCCCAAACAGGCCGTTGGGATCTTCCCAATTATAGCCGCGAGTCCATGCTGCTGGATAACATCGTGTTCGTTACCGCCCTTTTTCCCAGGGAGCTTTGGGCAAAGGTCGGCGGTTTCAACACCAACATGAAGGATGGCATGGAAGACTATGACTTCTGGCTCTCCATTTTGGAAACAGGCAAGGAAATCTATCAGATTCCTGAGGTGCTGTTCCATTACCGCATCAAGGATAAGTCCCGCACCACACAGTTCCAGAAGGATCCCAGCAGCATCAAGGCCACCTATCACCAATTGATGAACAACCACAAGCAGTTCATGCTGGACAATGCGGATGTGATTATCCCCCAGCTGCGGGACGCGCTGATTGACCAGCTCTATCTGCGCCGCATGGCAGAGGGAAAGGCGCAGTCTGTCGCCAAGCTCCGCGAGGTACCAGTCGTAGGCAAGGTTCTTCGAAAGATCTATCATCTATTTGCCAGATAAATTCCGTAGGCAAGCAGGAGGAAATAATTCATGATCATCTTCACATCTGTATGCAGCAACTACATCCATAAGGCTCGCTGCCTTGCCCAATCCGTGAAGCAGCACATGCCCTACGCCAAGTTCTTCCTCTGCCTGACGGAGCGCGAAATCCCCGAAGGCGCCCGTTGCAAGGAATTTGACCAGATCGTGCTGAGCAAGGACATGTGGCCCGGCAACTTCGATCACTTCATCTTCAAGCACGCCATTGTGGAAGCCTCCACCGCCGTAAAGGGCGAATTCTTCCGCTACCTGCTGAAGACTTACACGGATGAAACCGAGTTCGTCTACCTGGACCCTGACTGCTACGTGTACGACGATATGCCCGAGCTGCGCGAAAAGCTGAAGACCCGCCCCATTGTGCTCTGCCCGCATCTGCTCAAGCCCGGCAACATCGACATGGAGCTTTCCAGCACGGCGCACGGCGTGTACAATCTGGGCTTCCTGGCGGTAAACCATACCGAGGAAGCCGTGAAGTTCATCAACTGGTGGGCAGATCGTCTGCAGCAGTTCTGCTACGATGACATCCCCCGCGGCATCTTCACCGACCAGAAGTGGATTGACCTGGCGCCCTGCTTCTTCGACACAGAAATCTTCAAGCACCATGGCTATGACTTCGCCACCTGGTCTCTGATGGATTGCAACCTGACGAAAGAAAACGGACACTACTTCGTGGAAGGTGATCCCCTGCGCTTCATCCACTTCTCTGGCTACGACAGCGACACCATTGATATGTGCATGCGGAACTGGATGCCCGCGGATGAGAAGATCTTCCATGAGCTGTACGCCGCTTATCGCGTGCTGCACACGCAGAACGACGCGGATCACATCTCCAAGACGCCCTGGAGCTACAGCACCTACCTCTCCGGCAAAAAGATCGACAATAAGGTGCGCATCGCCTACCGCAACAATATTGCCCATATGGACGCGGTGGAGAACCCCTTCGCCCTGAGCGATGCCGCCCTCACCTCCATGATTTCCGCCAGCCAGACGAAGATCCAAACCCAGTCTCTGAATCAGCGCGCCATGAACGTCCTTCATGAGCAGGGCTTTGGCACCTTCTGCAAAAAGGTCGTTAATCACATTTTCCACACTTCATTGAAATAATGGTGGATTGTGTGAGTGCAGAATAATCAAATCTCATAGAAATTCAACAACCTCCTGTTGTACCCTTTCCGATACAGCAGGAGGTTGTTTTTGATTTGAGCAGGATATGCAAAGAAATGACGGGATGGTTGGGCAACGGTGTGTCGCGGCCAAATCCATGGAATGCGTAAACGCCGACGCCGTCACGCCGTCTTCATGCGCTTTTCCAACTGACGAATGCGATGATAGTACCCGACAATCAGCAAAATGGCCGCTCCGATCCAGGCAAGAATCTCCGCCAGATAGATTCCCCATTCGCCCCACAGCTTCGGGAGAACCAATGCGGCCATCACGCGCATAATCAGTTCCATCACACCAGAGGCCATGGGGATCAGTGTGTCCCCCAAACCTTGCAGCGTTGAGCGATACACAAACAGCAGATACAGGGAGAATAATCCGCTACCCATCACCGCAAGGAACTTGTAGCCGAAATCGAGCACCTGCGCCACCACATCAGGTTCATCGTCCACAAAGAGTCCAAGCAAAGGCTTGCCCCAGATCAGCACAACGGCAGCCACCAAGATGGCCATCGCTACGCCAATCTGTGCCGATCGCCTTAAGCCCTTCTTCACTCGATCAAGCTTGCCCGCACCAAGGTTTTGTCCTGCGAAGGTACCCACGGCGGATCCCAACGAGTTGCCTGCCACTTCCACCAGACCCTGCAGTTTGGACGCAGCGCTGTACCCAGCCATGAAGATGAAGCCTTCCGCATTCACCACGCCCTGCAGCACCAGTCCGCCAATGGCGATAATCAGGTTTTGGAAGGCAATGGGCAAGCCCAGCAAAAGCAGCCGCCGATCTTCCTGCACATCGGGGCGCATGTCCTTCCAGCCAAGTTTCATCATAGGAAGTTTTAGCGACACTACCAGGCAGATAACAAATGCGAGCCCCTGTCCCATAATGGTGGCAATGGCCACGCCTGCCACGCTCCAGTGAAATTCCGCCACAAAAAGGATGTCCAACAATATGTTGCTCACCGCGGCGCAAATCATGCCCACAAGCGGCGTTCGGCTGTCCCCCACCGAGCGCAGGAAACCCGAGAACAGGTTAAAGCCCATGACCATAGGAATGCCGCCGAAGATGATACGCAGATAAGTCACTGTTAGGTCAAAGGTATCATCCGGCGTGTTCAGTACGTGAAGGATGGGCACCAGCAGCACCTGCGAGATCACTTCCAGCACCACGATCACCGCAATGGAAAGCATAATACTCTGACCCGCTGCCAGCTTCAGCCCCTCCTGATCCTGTGCACCAAACCGTTGGGCGATCATGATGGCAAAGCCCTGGGCAAGTCCCATGGCGATGGACAGCACTGCCCAGTCCAGCCATCCGGCAGAAGACACCGCTGCCAATGCTGTAACGCCTTCCACTCGCCCGATGACCAGCGTATCCACCAGATTGTACATCTGCTGAAACAGGTTGCCCGCAATAATCGGCAAGGCAAACAGCAGAATCAGCTTGGTCACGCTGCCTTTCGTCAAGTCCTTCGTGTGTGACATGGTGCACCTCTCCGAAAATGTTTGTCTACGTTGAAAGTGAATACGAATTCTTTATGAAAAGGAGCTGTGAAAGAACGACCAGCATTCTTCACAGCTCCTCAATATTTTGTGGAAAATTACCGCTTCAGTACAGCCTTGATGCGGCGAACGCCTGCGGAGGAGGACTCTTCCTTCAGAATGTGGAAGGAGCCCAGATCACCGGTATTCTCAGCATGAGGGCCGCCGCAGATTTCGAAGGAATAGTCACCCATCTTGTAGGTGCGAACCTTTTCGCCGTACTTATTCTCGAACAGGCCGATAGCGCCCTGCGCCTTGGCTTCGGGAACGGTCATCTCGCGGCAGACAACAGGCACATGAGCCTCAATAGCCTCATTCACCAGCTTTTCGACCTGCTGGAGCTCCTCAGGGGTCACCTTACGGCCGAAGGTAAAGTCGAAGCGCAGACGCTCAGCGGTGATGTTGGAGCCCTTCTGATGCACTTCCTCGCCCAGCACCTTCCGCAGTGCAGCGTGGAGCAGGTGGGTTGCGGTGTGCAGCTTGGTGGTCTCTTCGCTGTGGTCAGCCAGGCCGCCCTTGAACTTCTGGTCAGCACCCTGGTGGCTCAACTCCTGATGCTTCTTGAAGCGCTCGTCAAAGTCAGCCTTGTCAACCTTCAGGCCCTTCTCAGCAGCCAGCTCCATGGTCATCTCAATGGGGAAGCCGAAGGTGTCATAAAGCTTGAAGGCGCTGCGGCCGTCCAGCACGTCCAGAGAGGCCATGCGGGCATTCACGTTAGCTTCCACTGCAGCAGCGTCACCAGCGTTGGCAGCCTCGATGATGGGCATCATGTCAGGAGACGGACGGAGCTTCTTGGTCTCTGCCAGTTCCTTAGCGCAGGCAGCCTTGTCGTCTGCAGCCAGGATGGTCTCCAGCAGTGCCTTGGTCTGCTGCACATTGTTGTAAACCTTGTCGAATTCCTTTTCACCCTGCTTCAGGGTACGGGCAAAGCGGCCTTCCTCCAGGCTCAGCTGCTCCAGCACGAAAGCGCTGTTGCGCTCCAGCTCGGGATAGGCGCTCTTGTACTGGTCGATGATGACCTTAGCAATCTCGCAGGTGAATCCTTCAGGCATGCCCAGCTGCATGGCGTAGCGCACAGCACGGCGAATCAGGCGGCGCAGGATATAGCCCTGGTCGGTATTGGAGGGGCTCACACCGCGGTCGTCACCCAAGATGAAGGTGGACGTACGCATATGGTCGCCGATGATGCGGAAAGCCTTGGTCACAGCATCATCTTCGCCATAGGTATGGCCGCTCATTTCAGCGATCTTATTCAGGATGCCCGTGAAGGCGTCAGTCTCGTAAACGGTCTTCTTGCCGGTCAGCACACCGATGGTACGCTCCAGGCCCATGCCGGTATCCACGTTCTTCTTGGACAGCGGGATGAAGGAACCATCGGCCTGCTTGTTATACTGCATGAACACGTCATTCCAGATTTCCAGATAGCGGCCGCAGGAGCATGCAGGAGAGCAGTTAGGACCGCAGGGCTCCTTATCGGTGATGATGAACATCTCGGTATCAGGGCCGCAGGGACCGGTGATGCCGGCAGGACCCCACCAGTTGTGCTCCTTGGGCAGATAGAAGAGGTGATCCTCCGCAACGCCCATAGAACGCCAGATGTCATGGCTCTCGGTATCGCGGGGGCAGTTCTCATCACCCTCGAACACCGTGAAGGCCAGGCGATTCTTGTCCAATCCCAGATATTCGGGGCTGGTCAGGAATTCCCAGGACCAGGAAATGGCTTCCTTCTTGAAATAATCGCCCAGGGACCAGTTGCCCAGCATTTCGAAGAACGTCAGGTGGCTTGCGTCGCCCACGTCATCGATATCACCGGTGCGGATGCACTTCTGGACATCCGTCAGGCGGGTGCCGGCGGGATGGGGCGTGCCCATCAGGTAAGGCACCAGGGGATGCATGCCGGCCGTGGTAAACAGCACGGTAGGATCATTTTCAGGAATAACGGAAGCGGACTGAATGCGATGATGTCCCTTGGATTCCATGAACTTCTGGAACATTTCACGCAGCTCCGCGGATGTAATCTGCATCATAGGAATATCTCTCCTTCCAAAACTGCCAAACGTGCAACGAACATTATAGCAAATTCAACTATCTTCTGCAAGCAGGGAGACGCGAATTCCTGCGTCTTCTTCACGTTTCTTACTGATTTGCCTCAGGAGTCGGCAGGGATGCCACGGGAGTCGGCGTCGGTGTAGGCGTTGCCTCAGGGGTTGCCGTAGCAAGCACATCGGCATACAGTGCTTCCAGGGTTTCCACACTGGCCGTTCCCGTCACCCTCAGGCCTGCGGCTTTCTGGAAATCCTTCACAGCCTGCACCGTGCCGTCCAGATAGGTGCCAGAGCACTTGCCATGGTAATACCCCAGGTCGGTCAGCTTCATCTGCATCCAGTAGACTGCCTCTGAAGAATCATTCTTCTTCAGCTGCGTCAGCGGCATGGGCGGCTGACCATCTGACTTGTACTCAGGGCTTGCCGTGGGTTCAGGTGTCTCCTTCGGCAGCATGGTCTTCGTGTTCAGTTCCGGCAGAGCCAGCGAGGCTCGCAGCTCAGGGTCCGCAGGCATATCCTCCACGATGCTGACCACCGTGCCTTCTCCCACGTTATCGTAAATCCACTTGGAATCTGCCACTGTCAATCGGATGCATCCGTGAGATGCGCGCTTGCCCAAATGCTTGTAGCTGCTGACAGACAGCGCCATGGTATCCACCTTGTTGTAAATCACGGAGTGGAAGGCGATGGAATCGTTGATTTTCGTCCAGTACCGTGCATGGCTTCCCCAGGTGGGGAAATAGCACCACTTCGCCTTGCGGCCGCTCAGCACCCAGTCACCCACGTCACTGGGATTCTTCTTCGTACCCGTTGAGCACAGCATCTGGCGGACAATCACCGTATGCTCATTGTTTTCATCCAGGCCATACACGGTGGTCACCTGGTTGGCCACGTCCACGGTGATGGCGTAAGGCACGGGGGTGGGGGTTGGCGTAGGCTTGGGCGTCGCGTCCGGCAGAACCACCGCGGCATCATTGAAGATCAAATTCCAGGTAACCTCGCCCACAATGCCGTCTACCGTGACGCCATTCTGCTTCTGCAATGTCTTTACAGCGGTCATGGTTTTGCCCAGGAAATTGCCGCTGATGGGGCCGGAATAGTAGCCAAGCTCCGTCAGGCGGGTTTGCAGCTGCTTCACCAGCGTACCCGTTGAGCCCTTGGCAAGACGCTCGGTATAGGCCACCGTTCCCTGCATCACCGTGCCAAGGTCGGTCTCCGTTGCCTCGCCTGTGGTTTCATCTACCTGAAAAAGAATCTTCTGGGTATCCGGGTCGGCAATGCCTGTCGCTTCCTCGCCATTGGCCTCCTGGAAAGCACGCACCGCTTCTTCCGTAGCGTCCAGATATTCGCCGCTGACCTTGCCCTTGTAGTAGCCAAGCACCGTCAGGCGGGTCTGCAATTCCTTTACGTCATCACCGAAACAGCCGTTTTTCAGCGGACGATACTGCGCCGCAAACAGCACGCTCTGGGTCACGGCATCTGCCTCGCCCGTTGCTTCCAGGTCAAAATCCGTCTGGAAGGTGCGCACTGCCTCGGCGGTAGCATCATCGTAGGTGCCCGTCGCATCCCCCGAAAGATAGTAAAGGTCGATCAGGCGATACTGCAGTTCCGATACATCATCACCATCGTCCCCTACCTTCAGCTCGCGGTCATCCGTCACATCAATTTCGAAGCCTTCATCATCCAGCCCATCTTCAGGCTGAATTTCCTCTCCCAGAGCACATCCAGCCATCAGCACAAGCAGCGCCGTGAAAAGCGCCAGCATGCAACGTTTCATGTCTTTCCCCTTACACTTACTTCTGAATTTCTTCAATCATTTCCAGCACGCGCTTCGTTCCGTCTGCAGGCGGTGCAGCCTTGACTGCTGCGGCCAGCTGATCCTTCTCCGCCCAGGTTTTCATCAGCGCATCCGTCAGGGTGTCCGCCGTCATGTTTTCCTGCAGCAGAACGCGGCAAAGTCCGCGCTTCTCATAGCTTTGGGCATTCAGAATCTGGTCGCCGCGGCTGGCTCCCTTGGGATAAGGAACCAGAAGCAGAGGCTTCGCCAGCGCCTGGAACTCACACAGGGCGTTACTGCCCGCACGGGACAGCACCAAATCCGCCGCTGCCAGGGCGTCTGGTAAATCTGCATCCAGGAATTCCACCTGGGTATAGCCTGCCGTTCCTTCCAGGGACGCATCCAGGTTGCCCTTGCCGCAAATGTGCGCCACATCGAATGTATCCGTCAAATTCGGCAAAGCATCCCGCAAGGCCTTGTTGACCGCCTGTGCCCCGGAGGAACCGCCCATCATAAGCAGCACGGGCTTGCTGCCATCAAAATGCAGCAGCTGCAACCCCTTCGTGCGATCTCCCCGGAAAAGCTCCGGCCGCAGGGGCGTGCCCGTCATTTCCGCCTTTTCTCCCAGCGCGGCAGCGCATTCGGGGAAGGTGGTGGCAATCTTTTTGGCAAATGGCTTGCACAGCTTATTAGCCAGACCCGGGGTCAGGTCACTTTCATGGCACAGCACCGGCACGTGATGCACCCATGCGCCAAAGACCACAGGCACCGCCACAAAGCCGCCCTTGCTGAATACCACGTCTGGCTTCAATTTGCCGATGACGTGGGACGCCTGAAACGCGCCCGCAATCACGCGGAAGGGATCCGTGAAGTTCTGCCAGGAGAAGTAGCGGCGCAGCTTGCCGCTCTTCACCGCGTGGTAGGTCACGCCGGGAACAGACGCCATCTTCTCCCGCTCCATGCCCTTTTCGGTTCCGATATAGTGGATTTCATATCCCTTTTCCTGCAGGTGAGGAATCAATGCAAGGTGAGGTGTCACATGCCCCAGGGTTCCGCCGCCTGTGAGTACAATTTTCTTCATGCTATCAATGCCCTTTCCAAAGGATGCAAAAACAGGCGCGGCGCTGTTGATGCGTCGCGCCTGCAATAATGTAATGATACATCAAACAGACGTTTTCGGCAAGTCTTCGCAGTGACTTATTCTTCGTCAGGGAGATCTTCGTCCAGCAGTGCCAGATCGTCTTCTTCCTCAAAGGTTTCAGGAGCTTCCATGCTCTCGATCCCGCTCTCGTTTTCGCCTGCGTCCTCCTCTTCCCCAACAGGCTTTTCCGTCGGAATCTGATTGTTGTTCTTCATCAGATCCGCACGCACGATAGCGTCGATTTCGCTGGCGACTTCAGGATGGCTCTTCAGGTACAGTCGGACGTTATCGCGTCCCTGGCCGATGCGCTGATCCTTATAGGAGAACCAGGATCCGCTCTTGTGGATGATATCCCGTTCCACAGCCAGATCCAGCAGCGTGCCTTCCTTGCTGATGCCTTCGCCGTACACAATGTCAAACTCAGCAATGCGGAAGGGCGGTGCCACCTTGTTCTTCACAACCTTCACCTTGGTGTGATTGCCCACCACGGTGGAGCCGTCCTTGATCTGCTCGCAGCGGCGAACGTCCAGGCGAACCGAGGCATAGAACTTCAGTGCGCGGCCGCCGGGCGTCGTTTCAGGGTTGCCATACATGATGCCGACCTTTTCACGCAGCTGGTTGATGAAGATCGCCACGCAGCCGGTCTTGTTGATAATGCCTGCCAGCTTGCGCAGTGCCTGGCTCATCAGGCGGGCCTGCAGACCCACAAAGCTGTCACCCATCTCGCCGTCAATTTCCGCCTTAGGCACCAGAGCGGCCACAGAGTCAATAACCACCACGTCCAGTGCACCAGAGCGAACCAGTGCTTCGGCAATTTCCAGCGCCTGCTCACCGGTATCAGGCTGGGATACATACAACTCGTCAATGTTCACGCCCAGCTTCTTAGCATAGGCGGGATCCAGTGCATGCTCTGCGTCCACAAAGGCCGCGATGCCGCCAGCCTTCTGGGCTTCCGCCACAATGTGCAGTGCCACCGTGGTTTTACCGGAAGATTCAGGTCCATAAATCTCCACAATACGGCCGCGGGGAATGCCGCCAACGCCCAAAGCTGCGTCCAGCGTCAGGCAGCCCGTCGGAATCACAGGGATATTCTGGTCGGTCACATTCTCGCCCAGCTTCATCACCGCACCCTTGCCATACTGCTTATCCAGGCTGGCCAAGGCATGCTCCAACGCCTTGAGCTTCTCTTCCTGAGGATCTTCCGATGTCTTGACCACCTTTTCGGTCTTGGTGGCAGTCGTCTTCTTCGTTGCCATAAAATTCCCTCCATTGCTATAGGAAGTGCAGGCAGCCTCGCCGCACATTTTCTTCACAGGTCAATGGTATCACGGTTTCCCCTTCTTTGCAAGGGGAACACCGCAAAAAGCGAACTCATTTTCGCTTCAAAAAAGTCAGTCTCACCCCAGTGCCACATCCAGCACCATCATAAGTGCAAAGCCAATCGCCGCGCCAATAGTGCCAAGATTTGAGTGTTCACCGTTCTGGCTTTCGGGAATCAATTCTTCCACCACCACATAAATCATAGCCCCTGCTGCAAAAGCAAGCAGGTAAGGCAGTACAGGGGTTAATTGCCGTGCCAGCAGGATCGTCAGCATGGCGCCAATCGGCTCCACAATGCCCGACAGCACGCCGTACAGGAAGGCCTTGCCCTTCGGTGTCCCTTCGCCCCGCAGCGGCATGGAGATAATAGCGCCCTCAGGAAAATTCTGAATGGCAATGCCCAGTGCCAGGGTCAGCGCCCCCGCCATGCTGATATCTGCCTGACCCGATGCAGCGCCCGCATAGGTAACGCCTACCGCCATGCCTTCAGGCAGGTTGTGCAGCGTCACTGCAAAGACCAGCATAGCCGTGCGGGAAATTTTCGCATGAATGCCCTCCGGTGTATCGCTATGGCGATGCAGATGGGGAATCACGCTGTCCAGCAGCAGCAGAAAGGCAATGCCTGCAAGAAAGCCCACCAGAGCCGGGAACCATGCAGGCAGCGTGCCGCCCTCTGACATATCAATGGCAGGAATCAGCAGCGACCACACCGATGCGGCAATCATCACGCCGGAGGCAAAGCCCAGCAGGAGCTTCTCCACCCGCGCAGGAATATTTCCTTTCAGAAAAAAGACCATAGCCGCGCCCAGTGTTGTTCCCAGAAAAGGGATCGATAATACTTGAAGCATAGGATTCTCCTTTCAAAAGATGTGGTTATGCATAACTAACCGATAAGTGAAAAGACAGGCCGCCACACCTATGACGGCCTGCCTGTATTATACGAATTTTGGGAAGGGCTGTCAATCTAGTCTTACCCTTTCACCAGCTTGCTGCAATCAAGGTTGTATCCTTCCGTCGGCTTATCCGTGCAGAGGGATGTCACGTGTCCCTCCAGCTGAACATCCGTGGTTTGCCCATCATCATCATAGAGTGCGTAGTCAGTGTGATCACAATCCCAGCCCAGCATTGTCAAAGTATGACTGTCCACATCTTCCACCCATTCGCCGCCATGGCTGAGGGGAATCATTGCGCCTCTGCGGATGAACAGCGGGAACTCGTTCAGCTTCATCTCCACCCAATGGTGACCCGCGGGCATGGGCACAAGGTCATAATCCTCTGCTGAGCGGAAACGCACCATCAGCATATCTTCCGGCAGATACACATGACGTCCGCGGGCGTTCTGCTCATAAATGGGAGCAATCATGCACTCGCCGCCCAGCATCACCTGATCCTCTGTGCGACAGGCTACGTCATCTTCAGGATAGTCAAAAGCCAGCGGACGGAAAAGCATCTCATCCGTCAGGGCAGCCTTCATGAATTCACTGTAGATATAGGGCACCAGCGCATAGCGAACTGTCAGCACACGGCGCATATCCTCCCAGCGACCGAAGCGGTATATTTCCTGATTGCGTGTTCCCTGAGCGGTATGGTTGCGCATCAGAGGCGTAAAGACGCC
This sequence comes from bacterium, assembly GCA_963618735.1. GTDB lineage: Bacteria > Bacillota > Clostridia > Christensenellales > Aristaeellaceae > CAKUFA01. The sequence goes on from CAVEUM010000013.1 coordinate 57,307, forward strand.
CAGCTGCAGCCAACGCAGGAGCAGATCCTCCGTTGTATTCTGTCCAAAGCCGCCCAGGTCAGCGCCGTTGTAAAGGAAGCCGCACATATTGAGGGACGGCAGCTGCTTCAGATTCAGCAGAATATGGCTCCACCAGGAACAGTTGTCACCCTGCCACATGCCGCCATAGCGATGCGCACCCACGTAGGAGGAGCGACCGAACAGCAGATAGCGCTTCTCAGGTGCGTAAGCCCTGAAGCCCTCCGCAGCAGCACGAGTCATGTTGTACCCGTACAGATTATGCACCCGATCATGCCGAATCTGCTTGCCATTTACCTGATGATAGAATCGGCGGTAATCGTCCATGTTGTTGGCAATGCCATGGACAACGGCCCGCAGATGGAAGGCATCATCCACACCCAGATTTTTTCCGCGGCAGCTTTCCGCCAGCTCCAGTGCCGCTTCCAGTGACTCCACCGAGTAGAAAAGTGCCGGCTCATTCATGTCATTCCAGAAGCCTTCAATGCCCGCGTCCAGCAGCCTGGCGTACTGTTTGCCAAACCACGCCCGCACATCCTCCCGAAGAAAATCAGGGAAGTAGCTATGGCCAGGCCACACAGCGCCCACAAAAGGCGTACCGTCGGCCTTCATGCAATAGTAGCCCTTGGCAAGGCCTTCCTCGCACACATCGTAGCCGTCTTCCTTCTTCACACCTGCATCCATAATAGGCACCAGGCAGACGTGATCCTCATGCATGTCTTTCGCAAGCCCAGGCAGGTCAGGGAAGCTTTCCTTATTCCAGGTGAAATCCTTATAGTGATCCATATAGTCGATGTCCATGCACAGTCCATCCATCGGAATGTGGCGGCTGCGATGCTCATGAACAATGGTGCGCACCTCTTTCTCGCTGGCATATCCCCAGCGGGATTGAATGTAGCCAAAGGCCCATTTCGGAGGAAGATAGCTGCGGCCGATGATGCCGTGGAATGCATGAACAATGGCTCTGGCGTTTTCCCCTTCAATGAGGTAGACGCTGATGTTTCCCTCCGGGCTGGTGATGACGGCCTTGTCAGAATCTGTGCACCCCAGGTCAAAGGTCACCGCGCCCGGGTCATCAAAGAACACACCGAACAGGCCGCACTCTCCCGAAAAGAGCAGGAAATTGTGGCTGCAGTACAAGCAATCCCGTCCTTCATGATGGGTGGGATCATCCAAATTCCACGCGCGGTAAAGGTGTCCCCGCTTGTTCATGCCGCGGACACTTTCGCCAAGGCCGAAAATCATGTCGTTTTCGCCAAGGGAGACAGTAAAGCGGACGGATTCTCCATCCTGCTCTGTGGTCATATGAGGAATGTTGCCCTTGCCCATTGGAACATCCGCAACAACTGCATCCGTGGGAATAGGGGTGCCGAAATCGTACCTAAGGATCATGCAAAATGTCCTCCATTCATACAATTCGCAAAAAGAAACGCACCAGCAAATCCGTTTTATCAATTTCTGCAGGAAGATTCTCTTCCCCTGCTGTTTCGGAAAATTTCAAAAAAATTTCGTTGGCGCATTTGTTTTTTGCTTTTTTCACTGCCTTGCCGTATAATAGGAGGGAATATTTTTTCCCTTATTAGGACGTAAAGGAGGCACATCCATGCGCCTTACCATTTTGGGCATGAACGGCCCTTATCCCGCGCCGAAAAGCGCCTGTTCCGGCTATCTGGTTGCCGCAGGTGACACAAAAATTCAGCTGGATCTCGGCACGGGAACACTTTCCGCGCTGACAGCCCTTACTCCTCCGGAAACCCTGACCGCGCTGGTGTTCAGTCACTGGCACTTTGATCACTGCAGCGACGCGCTCCCCCTGATTTTCCGTCTGGCAGACCATGCAAAGGATCGTCCTCTGCCCGTTTATGGCCCCGTAGATGACGCATCCCCCGTGCGGCAGGCATTAGCCCATTGTCCGCAGGTAGCGCTTCATGATCTGCACGCCGGCGATACGGTTACCCTGGGTGACGTGCGTCTGACCGCCTTTGAGGCACGTCATCCCGTGCCTGCTCTGATGGTTCGCCTGTGCGATGGTATCTCCACCCTTTGCTACACGGGTGATACCAACACCACGGACGCTCTGCCTGTCTTTGCGAAGGATGCGGATCTTCTGCTGGCGGACGGCTTATTCACCGCGCAGCTATGGGCAGAAGGGAAGCCTCACCTGTCCGCCCAATTGGTGGCTGAGCTTGCCCGTGATGCCCAGGTGAAAAAACTGATCATCACCCACCTGAACCCGTCCATTGATCCTGCCGCACTTTTGAAGGAGGCGCGATCCATCTACCCTCATGCAGTGCTGGCGCAGTGTGGTGACGTGTACGAATGCTGACAGACAACCGCCGTGAAAATCTCGCCTGGGTGCTGCCGCTGCTGAGTGTCGGACTCACCCTGGGCATCCTTTGCGGACGCAGCGCCTCCACGCCTCTGTACGGGATATTGGCACTGGCGCTGGGGATCATCGCCGCCGTTTTCCTTCACGACACAGGGCGTAAGGCCGCCATGCTGGTCGTTTTCTGCGCCCTGGGCACGGTTCTGGGGCAGATCAGTTATCACCCATCCCTTCCCGCTGAAGGGGATTATGTGATTGAAGGTGTGGTGTGCGACAGTGTCACCACGGACAGCAGCACATACCGCACACGAACCAGGCTCACCAATGTCAAGCTGAACGGCGAGCCCCTTTGCGGCGTGGTCTACTGGAGCTGTTACCCTCAGAGTGACGTGCTTTCCCTGATCACTCCCGGTGCCCATCTGACCTTTACAGGCTCCGTATACGAACCCTCTGGGGCTGAAAATCCCGGCGGCTTCGATTTCCGTGAATATCTGCTGGGGCAGGGCATCAGCGTAGGCGTTTACGGCTGTACGGATCTCGCTTTAGCAGAAGGCTTCTCCTTCTCCCTGAAGGGCATCGCCGCCACCCTGCGGGAAACGCTGTCGCAGCAGCTATATGCCGTGATGGGCAGGGAAAATGGTGCGTATGCGGTGGCCATGCTCCTTGGCAGCAAGTCCGGCCTGCCTGAGGATGACCGTGCCGCTTTCTCCCGCGTAGGTATCGCGCACCTGTTATCCGTCAGCGGTTTCCACGTAGGCATCTTAGCGGGACTGCTGTCTTTTCTGCTGGGCTGGTGCTCGCCCAAGTTCCGCTTTGCAGTCTGCGCTGCGGTGCTGGCCGCCTACTGTTTGCTCACAGGCATGAACGCCCCCGTCATTCGCGCTTCTCTGCTGGTGCTGCTGGTGATGTTCGGCAGAGTTTGTCATCGGCGCTCGCTGGGCATCTGGATGTGGTGTGCCTGCTACTGCCTGACGCTCCTTTTCCGTCCCGCACAGCTCACCAGTGCCAGCTTTCAATTGACCTATGCTGCCGTGCTGGGCATCATCCTGGTTACGCCCGCTCTTCAGCGGTTATGGAAGCCTCAGCACACATTCATGCAGAAAATTTGGAGCATGCTCTGCGCCTCCATGGGCGCGCAAATCGGCGTGTTTCTTCCCCTGTGCTACTGGTTTCAAAAGCTCCCCTTGCTTGGGCTTATCATTAACCTGGCGGCACTTCCCTATTCTTCCGTTCTCATCGGTCTGTACTGGGTGGTGCTGCTATGTTCCGCTGTGCCTGTTGTTGGGCCGTTTCTCGGCACCATTGCCAGCTATGGAACGTCCCTGCTGACCGCCGCTGTGCGCCTGCTGGACACACTTCCCATCACCAATCTATGGGTCAGGCAGGCGAATATCATCACCCTGCTGGGCTGGGCACTGATTCTTTTCAGCTGCGTAAAGGTTCTTCGCATCAAGCGTCGAAATCTTATGGTGCTCCTTGGTGTTGCCATAACGGCATTGTCTCTGGTGGTATGGCCGCATCAAGGCACGGAGTACATCCAGTTCAGCGTAGGCAATGCAGACGCCGCCCTGCTCTATGATGAGGATGTCGTCACGGTAATCGATACAGGCGAAGGCGATGGCGTGCTGGCAGATTATCTCCGTCAGAATCGTCTTTCCGTTGACCATCTGGTGCTGACGCATCTTCACCGCGACCATGCGTTAGGCCTTACCGACCTGATGGACGAAGGCATTCCCGTGAAGGAAATCATTCTCCCCTGGGGTGCAGAAGACGCTTCCGTGGATGCTTCCGTTCTGCCTCTGCTCCATCAGATGGAATCCATGGGCACCACAGTGCGAACCATGGGACGCGGCGATGTGCTGGTGCTTCCTTCCGGCACACTGACAGCACTCTGGCCGGAAACGGGGCGTGTACGCGCCGGGCAGGACGCCAATGAATCCAGCCTGACCCTGCTTGGAAACATCAAAGGAACCACGCTTTTGTTCACTGGTGATTTGGACGGCCGCTATGAAAACTACGCCGCCACGGAGGTTGACATCCTGAAGGTTGCCCACCACGGTTCTGCCGCCAGCAGCTCTGAGACATTTCTGAGCAAGGTATCCCCCACCGTCGCCATCATTTCCGGCGGCGATGCCAAGCGGCACTTGAACACCGCCGCCAAGCTCCCCGAAAGTACCGTTTACGGCACGGAAAGCTGCGGCGCGATTATGATTCATTTCACCGAAAATGCCTATACCGTCGAAACATGGATTGAGGACTGAGGAAAGTCTGCAGAAAGGAGTCCTTCCATGAAAGAATCTGCCCCCAAGGGCATGAACTACAAGGACTTTATGCAAAGCCTGAAGCAGGGCATGGTCTATGGCGCCTACATGTTTGAGGGCGTTGAGGAAAACATCAAGAGCAGCACCCTGAAGGCCGTTCGCAAGGCACTTTTGCCCGAAGGTCTTGAAGAGCTGAATGAATCTGTGCTGGATGACCCTGCCACAGACACCATCATTGCCGCCTCGGAAACGCTGCCTTTCATGGCAGACAGGCGGCTGGTGCTGGTACGGGATCTTGCCGCGCTCTCCGGTCGAAGTGAGACGGACGATCGTCTTTGTGATTACATCGCCCACGTGCCCACCTCCACCGCGCTGATTTTTTTCGTCCGCGGCAAGGCAGATGGGCGCAAGAAGCTGTACAACGCCATCCGCAAGTCAGGCCATGTTGTGTCCTTTGAGCGTTTGGCGGATGACGAGCTGAACCGATGGATTGTGCAGGCCTTCGCGGAGCTGCAGAAGCAGTGTTCCCCCGCGACGGCTTCTCTGCTGGCTTTCACCGTAGGCAATGACACAGGACTTTTGCGCACAGAGATTGAAAAGCTGGCATCTCATGCCGGAGATTCACCGCAGGTAACCGATGAGGATGTTCGCGCCCTTGCGACCCGCTCCACCGAATGCACCGTGTTTGAAATGGTGGATGCTGTGGTGGCAGGCGAGCAGGGAAAAGCCTTCCGCCTGATGCAGGACATGCTGATCATGGGGCAGGAACGTCTTGGCATCCTGGCCATGCTGCTCAGGCAATTTCGCCTTTTGCAGCACGTGAAGATCATGCAGTACGAAAAGAAATCTGCCCAGGAAATTCAGCAGAATCTCGGTGTCCCGCGCTTTGCAGCAGATCGGTACGTCCGTCAGGCCAGGGGCTATACAGGCGGACAGGTGCGCCGCGCTGTGGACGTCTGCCTGCAAACCGAATTTGCGGTTAAGTCTGGCAAGCTCAATCAGGATGGTGCTCTGGAAAGTGCCATGCTGAAGCTTTTCGCGCTCAAAAATGGTGTTAAATAATGTCCAATCATAAGGAGAAAAACGAATGAACATCAAGCCTTTTGCCGTAGAAGAATGGATGAACGCTTACGAGACAGGTGCCCGTTACAACATTGCGGAAACCTGTGTGGACTCTGTTTCGCTGGACGAATTATTTGACCTGGCAGGTGAAGACAAAAATGTCTTCCTGAAAAATCTCTGCGAAACGCGTCTGACCTATGGCGCCATTCTTGGCAGCGATGATCTGCGCCAGGGCGTTTGCCGGCTTTATCGCACTTTAACCCCCAACGAGATCGTTCCCACCCATGGCGCGGCAGGTGCCAACCATCACGTTTTTTGCTCGCTGATTTCTTCCGGGGATCGTGTTGTTAGCATCATGCCCACCTATCAGCAGCTGTATTCCATTCCCGAATCCATCGGTGCAGACGTGGCCATTATGCATCTGAAGCAGGAAAATCACTATCTGCCTGACCTGGAAGAGCTGCGCCGTCTGGTAACCCCGAACACCAAAATGATCTGCATAAACAATCCAAACAACCCCACAGGTGCCCTCATGAGCAAAGAATTGCTGGAAAGCATTGTGGAGATTGCGCGGAGCGTTGGTGCCTATGTGCTGTGCGATGAAGTCTACCGCAATCTGACCCAGGAGGACGGCTATTTTGAATCCATGGCCGACCTTTATGAGAAGGGCATCTCCGTGAGCAGCATGTCCAAGGTGTTCTCCCTGGCAGGCATTCGCATGGGCTGGATTGCCACCCATGATAAGGATGCTCTGCGTGCTTTCTGCTCCCATCGGGATTACAACCTGATTAGCTGCGGCATGGTGGATGATGCTATCGCGTCCCTTGCCCTGAAGCACTACGACAAGCTCCTCCGGCGCAATCGTGCCATTGTTCGCGAGAATCTGGCCATTCTGGATGCATGGATGCAGGCGCACCCCCACTTCTTCTACACCAAACCCCAGGCTGGCACCACTGCGCTGGTGTACTATGATTTCGATATCCCCTCCTACGATTTCTGCACCCGTCTCTATCACGAGACCGGCTCCTTTGTAACCCCCGGCGACTGCTTCGAACAGCCCCACAGCATGCGGATCGGCTATGCCTGCGACAAACAGACGCTTGTAGACGGCCTGGACGCCCTGGCAAAGTTTGCAGAAAAACTGTAAGGCAATGGGCAATGGGCAATGCGTTTGTGGGAAGGGAGAAACCGCTTTGAAAAGCGTTTTCTCCCTTCCCACACCCATCCCTCTTCCCTAAACTTTCACAATTCAATATAGAGGAGACGATCCCATGGCAGTGCCGAACTATGATGAATTTTTCCCTTCAATTATTCGTTGCCTTCATGGTGGCAAGAAACACACTTCGAAAGAGATTCTGGATTACTGTATCGCCGACAAACATCTTTCAACTGAAGATTGCCTAGAGCGGCTTGAAACTAGCAATACGCTCGTCCTCAATGAACGTGTTAGTTGGGCTCGAACCTATCTAAAAAAGGCTGGACTCATCATCAGTCCTGCCAAGGGCTATTTCTTCATCACTGCCGAGGGGGAGAAGGCATTTAATAAAGGTGCAGACTGTGTGACCCTAAAGTACCTCGAGCAATTTCCCTCCTATATAGAATTCAAGACCTCTAAAAAGAAACCAGGCCTTCCGCACGTTCCGCCCATTGTGGCAAAAAGCCCTCAAGAACTAATGGAAGACGCAATGACGCAGCTAAACAG